>NZ_FQZP01000012.1 GCF_900142095.1 Thermoclostridium caenicola
ATGTCATCAATATTCGCGGAAACAGCTACCGCTTGAAAGATAAACTAAAAACCGGAATCTATTCGACACAAGGCACAAAGGTGGGTCAATTTTTTTCTGGCTCTGGTGGGTCAAATTAATTCCGGCGTTGACAAAAACGATGTCTTTCCTTTGAAGCGTGACCATGTGCTGATTGCTTTGGTATAATAGAGAACCGATAGTGTATAGGAATGCATGAAACGAAAGATCTTATACAACAGCATATGGCTTCATAAGGAGGACTCATGCCGAAGGAAGAATTACTGGTTCATCCCTTTCCGCCCATTTTCGATAAAAACTCAAGGATCCTCATACTGGGCACCATACCCTCTGTGGCATCACGGCAGAACCAATTCTATTACGGGCATCCGCAGAACCGGTTCTGGAAGGTACTTTCAGCTGTTCTCGAAACCCGTCTGCCGGAGACCATCCAGGAGAAAAAGGAACTCCTTTTGAGCCATGGCATCGCCCTGTGGGATGTCCTGGCAAGCTGCCGGATTGAACTCTCAAAAGACAGTTCCATCAGGGAACCTGTGGCCAATGATTTCAGCCCGATTCTGGAAAACGCCCGGATATGTGCCGTCTACGCAAACGGCAAGACGGCGGGCAACCTCTACCGGAAGCTGGCGTATCCCCGAACCGGCATTCCCTGTACCATCCTTCCTTCCACCAGCCCGGCCAATGCCAGTTATCATCTGGATAAACTGACAGAGGCTTGGATGGTTATCAGAGAAAACCTGTAACCGATTGAAAGAACCGGAGAAAAAATTGTTTAAGAGTGCGAGAATATGGTAAATGGTGATTATAGTTAATTGATTTGGGTGTTGCAGGGGGAGTTGAAATGAAGCAAAACGGGATGCTTGTCCGGAATGAAATCGAGGCCAACCGGTTCGCTGCAAAGGTCATGCTTGCCTCGGTCATTTTTGTTATTCTGTTTCTCTTGTTAAATAAAGCTGTTCGGCATGTTTGTTATTTCCCTGGAGACCATGGTTCTGGCCCTTGGCCTTTCAACACTTTTTCTGCTGATACCTTGGTTCATTGTTCTCATTCTCAAAAGGCAGGACGGTTGGGTCAAGTATGCCATTGTTACATCAGCCGTTATGGCGGTATTTATGGTTTTCAGCATACTGTCCCATAATGTAATCCTTTTATACAGCTATCCTGTGGCAATTGCCAGTCTGTATTTCTCAAAGCGCCTTTGTTCCTATACCGTTGCATTGACTCTTATCCTCCTGTCAATCGGTCAGATATTGAGCTTTTACATTGGTGTTCCGGACGGCAACTTTCCCACAATCAGCAGGCTGATCGTTTCGGGGATCATTCCGAGAACCATCGAATTTCTGATCATTTCTCTGATTTTTGTTTTCCTGGCCACACGGACCTTCAAAATGCTTGAAAATGTTATGGGTGCAGAAGAACAGGCTGAGCTTCTGAGGAAAACTCTCGACATGACCCAAAAAGCAAAGGACGTGTCCAACTCCCTGGTGGAGTCGGTCGAACAGTTGTCGGTTGTCATTGAGAATACCACACAGGCCAATGAGCAGATAGCCGGGAATACGCAGAGAATCTCCTCAGCCTCAAAAAGCACTGTCCAGTATATGAACGATGCTATCGAAATGGTTTCGCGGATATCCCGGAACATCAGCCGTATTGCCGACGAAGGGAATGAAATAGCCGCCATATCCCAGGAAGTCAGGACCTACAATGAAAAAAGCGGCGCTGTGCTGCGTCAGGTGATGCAGGAAATGGATTCAATCGCAAAGGCGACAAAGGAGAGCCAGGAAACGATTGCCCGGCTGGTGGAGAAATCAGAAGAGATCAGCCGGTTTGTCCAGACCATTACCGGCATTTCACAGCAAACCAATTTGCTTGCGCTGAACGCTTCCATTGAATCGGCCCGTGCCGGAGAGCAAGGTAAGGGATTTGCGGTGGTTGCCGCCGAGATTCGAACACTGGCGGAGCAGTCCCAGAAAGCGGCCAAGGATATCGCGGTTCTGATTGATCAGATCACGGGAGATACGGAAAAGGCTTCAGGCGTTATGGAAGTCTGCTCGGAACTGGTACAGAACGGATTATCCCTGATTCGTGATGCGGGGAGCACATTCGGTATGTTATCCGAGTCGGGCAAAAAAATGCATTTCAAGATTCAGGAAGTCGGACAGGCCACCAGGGATGCGGCCTCAGACAGCAGTAAGGTGGTAAGTATCGTGGAAGGCGTAAGGGATCTCAGCAATAAGAACCTTGACGAACTGCAGGAAATAGCGGCTGCTACCGAAGAGCAGCTGGCTTCCATGCAGCAGGTCGCTTCATCGGTGGGCTGCATCGAAAACATGTCCAGGGTTCTTATGGAGTCAGTGGCACAATAACCTGAGCTTTGCCAAAGAACCCGGTATGACCGGCTCATAAAGATTAGAGATTCCCCGTATAGACATATTTCAGATGTTCCCTGGCGATATCGACCAGGGAATATATTTTTTCAGGCGGTGTGGGCGGCCTGTCCAGCATTTTGAACCTTGGGAAAAAGCGTGACAGGTGGAGGGGGATATCGGGGCTCACCGAGGCCAGCCAGGAAGCAAGCTCTTCCATCTCATCCTCGCTGTCGTTGAGGCCCGGTATGATGAGCGTTGTCACCTCCACATGGCAGCATGAGGCCGCCATTTCAATCGTATGTTTTACATGCCCGGACAGACCTCCGCATAACTTTCTGTAAAACGCGTCGCGGAAGCTCTTCAGATCGATGTTGAAGGCATCGATGAAGGGAAGAAGTTCCTGCAGAGGCTCCCGGCAGATGTATCCGTTGGTCACCACGACGTTTTTCAGGCCTTTTTCATGGGCCAGCCTGCTGCAGTCATAAACATATTCATAGCCGATCAGGGGCTCGTTGTAGGTGTATGCAATACCGATATTGCCTTCAGGAACAAGCTCCAGGGCTTTGTCCACCAGAACTTCCGGCAAAACATGGATCGATTCTGGCCACCGGTCATGGAAAGCTTCCCGGTCATCGTCCACCGCGCTTCCCATGGAAATGGTATGATTCTGGCAAAAACGGCACCGGAAATTGCAGCCGTAGCTTCCCGCCGAAAGAATATATGAGCCGGGATGGAACCTGGCCAGAGGTTTTTTCTCGATGGGATCGAGCGCCAGGGCCGTGATTTGGCCGTAGCTTGACGCGATAAGGGTTCCACCATCGTTTTGCCTGACGCCGCAGATCCCGGTATGCCCGGGCCGGATCTCGCAGCCATGTGGGCACAGGCGGCAGCGAACCATGGCATTATCAAGCTTTTCATAATATAGTGCGGGATGGCTTGTTCCGACTGCCATAGGGCCTCCGTGAGGTTGAGGGAAGTTTATTTATGCCGGACCACTTCAAAGCGTTCGAGGGTATAGGGTTCCCCTTTCCGGATACCGGCCTTTTGCATGGCGATCTCAACCTGCTGCTCAACGGTATCCACGCCTTCCAGGTTGGGAAGGAGCAATCCGCGCCTGAAGCCGGAAGTGACGATAACGCCGTAACGGATCACATCCAATTCGCTTGTATCCTTGATGGGTTCAGGTTTTCCGAGGACATCCACGCTGTAAACCATATCGTCCAGTTCGCTTTCCCGGACCGGCATGAACCTGGGATCCTCGGTTCCGGCACTGATGGCGTTCTGGATGATTTCCTCTGCAACACAGGAACAGGTGGGCGCTATGGTTCCGATGCAGCCCCTGAGCTGCCCGTGTTTTTTCAGGGAAACGAAAACGCCTGCCCGTTCTTCCAGCATTTCGCGGGGCAGTCCGCCCGGCACAGAGATGCGTTTGCCTGTGCGGATGTAGGTTTCCAGGGTAAGCCTGGCCAGCGCCACATAGGGGTCTTCATTATCCCTGATTTCCTTCAGCTTCAGGGAACGGGCGTGCTCATAACTTCCGATAAGATCCCGTTCAGGGTTGGGCTGTCCGATGTTCACCTCGGCTACCATATATCCGACACCGAAGGGACCTTCATAGGAATGCACGGTTGTGGAAATGCCCAGGCCGTTGAGGGCTCCTGCCATCATGATGAAGGATCTGAGGCCGCATTCACCGGCCCGGCTGCAGAGCTTCTCATCCATGTTCAGGAGTTTCTCAAAGTCGGCTTGCCGGACGGTTTCCACCAGAAGCCTGTCGAATTCGGGGCCGTGGGGATCATAACCATACGGGCCGTCGTCCTTCAGTCTGTGGGACAGGTCACCGCTGGCGACGAAGACGACGCGCCGGTCCGACTCAGCAACAGCATCAGCAATGCATTGGCCGAATTTATACAGATCCAGGGCCGGTAAATCGGCAATGGAGATCCGGATGAGCTTAAACCGCTGATATTCGCTGGCAATGAAATAGAGGGGGACAAGGGCGCCATGATCCAGGAAGGATTCGGTCTGACCCAGGGTGCCCGCCTCGATCCCGGCTGCCTCTGCCTTCCGGATGATTTTCTCCAATAACTGGATATCATTTTGAAAGGATAGTTTAACGCCCGATGCGCCGAAGGCCCTGAAATCTCCCTTCAAGACCGAATCAGGCGAGATATGGATATAGTCCGCATAAACCGTGCCATGGGGAGTGGTCATGATAATGAGGTCGGGAGCCAGATCCCGGATCTGCCTGGCGATGTTCCTGTAAGCGTTTATGGTGGCACTTGCGGGCGTTTCCTGCCCTTTTCCCACCTCAGGGACAATGATAGGCGGATGCGGTACCATATAGGCTTTGATGATTTCGCCCATAACAACACCCCGGCTTTCCAAAACTATACCTATTTATATAGGATGAATCCATCCTTTATTATATCAGTTCGCTCCGGGATGATACAAATCATGCCGGTCTGCATCAAAAGCTTCTCATAAACCCCGGTTCCTTCGGAGAGAATACGTTTGGGCCGAATGAAGACTGTGCGGCCAATTCTCAACCTGTGTGACAGAAAAGGCAGGAATGGGTTTGAAAAAAGCAGGCGCCATCCTTTTTCTTGTGTTCATGATGATGCTGGGATCCGTGCTTCCCAACCCGTTGGCCGGAAGCGGAAAGGATCCGGAAGGAGAAACCGGCAGCCCGTATGGGCTTGCAACGCCGGAAGCTATTCCGACACCGCTCAGGGTTAAAGCTGCCAAGGACTCCCCCGTACCCAATGAACCAAGGGAGACAAGGACAACCCCCGTTGATGAGCATACAGTCGACAGGGGGGAGGCTTTAAAAGACGACGGGTCCACTGACACCGGCAAGATCCTTGCCGCAGAGAAAGCCGATGACAAGGGGAAGACTGACAAGCCTTTGTCCGGTAAGGTCATCTGCGTCGATCCCGGTCACCAGTCAGTCATGATTATCAAAAAGGTGCCTGTCGCGCCGGGAGAATCCAGAACCGTCTGGGATTATTCCATCGGTACAAGGGGCGTGGAAACCGGCGTTTATGAATACGCGGTGGCGCTCAGGGTTTCAAAAAAGCTGCGCACGGCCCTGGAGGAACTGGGAGCCCGTGTCATCCTGACCCGTGAAAGGGACGATGAGCCGGTAGGCAACATCGAGCGGGCTGAAATCGCCAATGCAGCCAAAGCGGATGCCTTTATCCGCATCCATTGCGATGGATCGGATATTCCGGAGGCCAGGGGGATATCGGTACTTTATCCCGGCAGCCGGTATATCGATGACAACGACATGCTTGAAAAAAGCCTGACTTTGTCTGAATTTCTGCTGGAAGAGGTGGTTAAGGCCACCGGGGCCAAAAACAGGGGACTATACGAGCGGAATGACCAGGCGTCCTTCAACTACTGCAAGGTTCCCTGTACCCTGATCGAAATGGGATTTATGACCAATCCGGAGGAGGACAGGCTTCTCAACTCCGAAAGCTACCAGGACAAACTGGTCCTGGGCATGGTTAACGGGATATTGAGATATTTCAATGCGACGGGAACAGGAAATAATAGCGGTTAACAATAATGCGTGGAGGACATGGGGCATACAATGATAGGGGTGACAGCCTTTGGGCAATGACCTGCTCCACTGAAGCGTTTTATTGAGGTGGTCGGAATGAATGATATGGCAGCAAAAACGGTTTCTGAACCGGGGACGCCTGAAGAAAAGGTGATATGCTGCGAGATGAGGATTCTTCCCAATGGTACATATGAAGTGTATAAGGCACCATCGGCTGTTTTGGCTAAAGAATTTCTCAGCAAAAAAAGTCTTTCCGGTTCAGATGCCCATATCATTGTTGAAACGCCTGAGGGCAACTGGTGCGTGGATTCCGAAGGGATTTACCTGGAAAGGCTTCTCCCTTTTCAACGCTCCCTTGAGCTGGCACAATGCCGGGGACAGATCAAGACGCCTCCTTCTCCGCTGGGATTGAAAATGGCTGCAATGGGGTTTTCGGATAATTTTACAGCCCATGTGAAATGCGGCAAATGCGGGCACATCTGGCTGGATGGCTTGCGATACAGGAACAGGACCCTGGTCAAGTGCCCGCAATGCCAGGCATTGAACGTGGTGGACAGCAGGCGTTTCAGTTACACAGCCCGCATTTAGAAGTCCTTAGGGCATCCCTCCGCCATCATAACGGGCTGCAGCGCTGCAAAGGGATTGAAACGGGCAGTTGGTTGCAGTATGATAGGAAAAGCATGGCCTTGCGAAAGCCATTTTCGTGCTATCGGTGTGGAAGGAACCCTGGATTTTTCCCTGATAGGGATTCTGGCAGAAATCAGCTCTTTGCTGGCCCAAAACGGCATCAGTCTCTTTGCCATATCCACCTATGATACAGACTATATCCTGGTCAGAAGCCGGGATCTTAAGCAGGCAGTTCTCGCGCTCAGACAGGCGGGACATACCGTCTCGTGGGATGAAGGTTCGGAATGATACAGCCGGAGCCTGCCTGTATCAAGGCGTATGGCCATAGCCAAATGAGACAACCATGAACCCGACGCCTGTCCGAATCATATCATGAACTAAGATTCGACACCGAAAGGGAGGGAGGTTCATGATACGGATAGGCGGCGTGCGGATTCCGGATACGTCCGATATCGGGCGGTACAGGCCTGGGGGTGTAAAACAACAGGTACTTGACACTTTGTTCAACAGCAGGCATACATACGATTACTCATCGGTTAAGGAACTGGAGTTCGAACTTGAGCTGAGGGAAAAGATTGTGCGGGCGGCAGAGCGGCTAAATGCCACCCGGTTTGGTTTCGAGGTATTCAAGGAATCAAGGTGCAACCCGGATTATTGGACAAGAACGAACGAAGGCGGCTTTTTGGTCCGATCGGATGTCAGTCCCTATGCGGCCATCAGGGACTTTTATACCAACAGCCATCTCTATGGTACCGAGTGCTCCACGGCCATCGTTATCGTATTCTACCTGGCATTAACCGAAGTACTGCCTGAAAGACTTTTCAACAGGCTCTTTTCTGATATCTATCTGATGAACTGGAAGTATCTTGACAAGGATCTGGGAATGCGTTCCTTCGAAAGCCTTCCCGACTATCTTCCCGGTGATTGCCGCTATGTCAAAAACCCTGATGTGAATCCCGAGACCATGGAATGGCAGGGGGAAAACACCATTCAACTTCTCAACGGCTATCATTGGGGACATGGCATAGGCATACGGACCATTCCGGCGATCATCAGCATATTGAACAGGCACAGAAAACCCGGAGCGACCCGATCGGCCTACCTGATGGATCTGGCCATCAGGCCGGGTTATAAATCCCTGTATCGGGCACTCCAGCAGTTCCAGGGAAGATAAGGCAGCCATCAGGCGGAAAAACGATCAAAAGGCTCCCGGCTATTTCAGAATAACCGGGAGTTTCATGTAAGGCCTGTAAAAAAAGACCTTCGCCGAAAGCGATGCTTCGGGAAGTCTTCCAACTGAACCCAGGGAAAGGGACGGCTTTAAGACTGCTTCAGACTGTCCAGCAACTGCAGGTAATAGTTTGACTCACGCCAGACATGATCGGCCAACAGGGGAGGGATGACGGACCGAATCCTGCATTGCAGCAATCCTTCTGTGGCAGCTTTTTTAAATGCGCTGATTCCTTCGGTGGCTGTGATGCTGTTCTGGAGGATTTGCCTTGCCGTTGCAGCAGTGCATCCCTTACTCAGCCGGTCGAATGTGTTTGCAGTTGCCCGGGCGGTTTCCTTCAGTTTTTCTTCCGTGGGGTCCAGCATACCGTCAATGAACTGGGCATGCTCTTCCATGATGTGGTTCCAAAGGTTGAGCTCATCGCACAGGTTTTTCCCGGGAAGCTTTCGTTGCATCAGGGATTCAAGTATCTTCATGTAGTATTCGGCTTCATGATCCACGTGATGCAGCAGTGCCGAATACACGAACATGAAGCTCCTGCATTCCAGCCTCAGTTCAAAAAGCTTTTTCTGGAAAGCGATGACCTCTTTCAGCAGGTTATAGGATCTTCGGTTGATCTCATCCATGATATTTTCCGGCCATTCCGGTTGATAGGATCTGGCTGTATTGCCCAGGCTATACTCGGCCTTGGTAATTTCGGTGCTGAGGCTTGCGCCGGTCAGCATCACGCTCATCTCTTCTGCCCGCAGGGTGTAGGGGGTGACCAAGATGTTGGACTTGACGGCCTGTTCCGACACAATACCGGTGGCATAGTAGACCGAATGTCCCAGAAGCTGTTCAAAACCCCTTTTCAGCGCGTTGGCCTCCTGGATGAGAAGGCTTTCAACCGGTGGCAGGCTGATCTCGAAAAAGAAGAGATGTTCTTTCATGATCCTCTGGAAGAACAGGTTGGTTTCCAGGGAAACTCTGACAAACTCTTGACCTGACAGCAAAGCAATTCCCTCTTGTTCCTCATAATGCCTGATAACATCATATTTCGGCAGAGGGAAAAGGTGACGGATGCGGAAAAGCCCGGAGGGGAATTTGATATGGACCTTCGGGCCCTCATGCTGCGCTCAGTCCGGAACCACGGGATCGATCATTTTGTATACCCTGAAGTAATCATTGAGCTCCGGATCCTTCCTCACCGCGGAGCGGTTAGAATGAAGAAGCTTCACGATATTGTAGACGTCAATCCAAATCTGGTTAACGCCGTCCTTCTGGCTTTCATCGAAGATAAGCTGCATGCCGAAATGGAGATGCGGCGTTTTGATATTGTTGACGTTTTCTTTCCTGCTGTATCCGGTCATACCCATGTAGCCGATCACATCGCCTGCGGTGACGATATCGCCCTCTGCCAGGCTGTTGTTGAAGGGGTGGTTTTTCCTCAGGTGAGCGTAATAATAATACCTTTTGCCGTCGAGGCTCCTGATCCCGATGCGCCAGCCGCCGTACTGATTCCAGCCCATCACCTCGATCCTGCCCGTTTCCACGGCGATAATGGGCGTGCCCACGGACCCCAGCAAATCGTTGCCAAGATGCTTTCTCTTGTAGCCGTAGGAGCGGCTGTCACCAAAATCATCATAATGACCGTAGCTATACCCCTTCGCAATTGGGGAAAAGGCTTTTAGGCCATACTTTTTAACGAATTTCTTCTGGCCGGGATTATCAGGATCATCCACCTCGATCTCGAACTCGCCGACAAAGCCGCCTAAGACGGCGGTATAGGCTTCCAGGTAGTAGTCGTAATATTTCATGTTCCCCGCTATCTGTTCCATGGTCTGGCCTTCGTTCAGTTTCTTGACCACATTCTCCAAATCGGACTTCTTGTACCGCTTGAAATTGCCGCCATATTTTGCGGCCAGGTAGGCCAGGAGTTCAATCCAGTTCAGTTTGACCTCTTTTCCATAGGACTTGATATCCAGGTTCAGGGTTTCCTTGAGCACAGAGTAGGGGACGGTGAAATCCACCCATTTGATATAGCGCTTCTCAGTCTCTTCGTTGAATGCATAGAGTGAAGCCGGGCCCGTTGTGAGGTTGATCACGATGACGGTGACCAGGACGAGCGCAAGTACAGCGGCGGTATATCGAAGAAGTGTTCTTTTCCTGACAACGACCAGCAAAATATCACCTTCGTACAAACCCTTCCTTTTCATATAAATGATATTTGCCCGAACGCCAATTATGTCACCGAATCGGACGATCAAGCCAAGGCTTATCCGACTGATGAAGGATGCCAGGATTAAAACGGTAGTTTATCTTTAAAAGTCTTTCAAGAATACCAAAAATATGGTACAAGAAAAGCAAGGGTGATTGCATGATTCGTTTTGGGTGCCTTGCAAGGTATTTCAATGACTATAAGCATGAAGTCCAGTTTGCCAAAGATAACGGCTTCAGCTTTATGCAGATATGGTACGACAACAGGGGGTTAAACCAAAAGCCGATAGAGGAACTGCTCCCGGTGATTGTGGATGAAGGGTTTCCGGCGATAATCCATGCTTTGTTGGATATCAATGAAATACCGAATCACATCATGATATTGAAGGAACTTTTAAATAAACTTGGACATGATCAGCTGATTATCCACCCAATATGCAGAAGTGAACCTATCACCGATAAGAGCATCTATAAACTGGCGGATATCATGCAGAAAGTTGTGAGGGAGCTTAAACCTTGCGGCATAACAGTGTTTGTTGAAAATAACAGCAGGCTCGATCCGATATTCACTTCACCAGAGGAATTGAGAATCATGTTTTCTTGTGTCCCTGAGCTCGAGCTTCTGCTTGATGTTGCTCATATGGACAACATAGAGCATCTGAAGGAACTTGCTTCGCGCGCAAAGGGATTGGCAGCAGGATTCTTGATGTCGTGGAAGATTTGGCCTCAAAGTTTAGCAAAACGATCACCCTTGCAGTAGGTCTGCATACAGGTTATGGTTCAAGAACGTTTGGAAAAAATAAATAAAATGGACAAAAAAAGGGGCAAGGAGTGGAGACTTCCTGCCCCTTAGTTGTTGTTACAGGATAATGGAAACGGTATGATCCTTTCCGTCTGTCATGAGCGGAACCATGTTGGACGGAAGCTTCTGACCGTCAAACTCTATGACGGAAGAACCGGAAATCCGCTTGAACCCCGTGCCCTTCCTGATGGCCACATGGTAGCGTGCCCTTCCCGTGTTCAGGGTATAGCGCAGCTCTTCCTCCTCAGGCCTCAGAATGGGTTCAAACAGGATGCCCTGGCTGGTGTATTCAATACCGAAGGCGCTCATCAGGGTCAGGATGAGCCAGGTTGAGGTACCGCTGAGCATGGGACCGATGTTCTCACCGGTCTCGCTGTTGTTGTACTGGGTGCAGAACCTGGGATTGCCGCAGATTTCAAAGGGACTCTTCATGGTCCTGAAGGGAACGGTGATGTCGATCATCCACCAGGCTTCCTCGGCAAGCCTTTGGGCCAGTGCGGGGTCCTTAACCCGCTTTGCGGCTTTGAACATGGCGCTGGTGGCCATCATGCAGGCATGCTTGAACACGCCGCCGTTCTCCCGGTCTCCGGGGAAGTAATGGTCGGTGGCGCTGATGTTGGTGATGGGACCCAGGTCGGAGGGGGAGACCAGCTTCAGACCATAGGGCGTTTTGAGGGTCTTGTCCACCACATCCAGCATGAGGCCTATCTGTTCATCGGTGGCCGTATCGCTGAGTATGGACCAGCTGAAAGAGTTCAGGAAGTACACGCCGTCAATGTTGGGATCGATGGAGAAGCCATCACCCTTGGCTCCCAGATACGTGTATTTCCCGTCGGGGTAACGGTTGATCAATACGCGGGCGAAATAGTTCTCCTTCCAGGCATGGGTCTGGATCTTGCCGGCGAGTTCCTGGCTGGAGTTCTCAAAATAGGACTTGGTCTCTGCATCGCCCTTAACCCCGGCAAGAATGGCTGCCTCGTCCAGGGCCAGCTTCAAAAGGAATGCGTTCATGACGCTTTCCGAGAAGTCGCTCTTGAAAGGTTCGTCGGGATTGCCGCTCTTTGCGATCTGCTCCTTATAGAGCTTTTCCTTGGTAATGCCGTCGATGGCGTCGGGATCCACCTGGAGTGTGTCGTTCCAGTCGGCCCGGTCAATGAGCGGAAGCCCGTGCTTACCGATGGATATACGCAGGGAATAATGGATGATGGCCTTGATGGTCTCGTAGATGGGCCGCACTTTACCATCGGTGCCCGCGATAGTGCAGGTCTCATCCAGGAAACCAATGTCACCCGTCAGATTGATATAGCGGTAGACCGCCTGGATGAACCAGAGGGCGTCATCGGACCATTTGCCCGGCTCCTTGCCCACCCAGAAGAAGTTATGGTAGGCATAGCCGAACTCGAAGACCATGCTGCACCATTCTTTCAGGAGCTGCTTCACAAAGTCCGAGAGGCCCATGGCTACAAAGTAGTACATGGAGGCGAAGATATCCTGGATCTCCCGGAACCCGATTTCCCTGTATCCCTTCTGGGTCTGGCAGAAGGAGCGGGAAACAAAGGTCTGGTACAGCACCTGGAAGGGAAGATTCTTGTTGAAATAGGTGTTCATCAACTCATTGGAGGATTGAAGCTGGATGAAGCTGCTGTATTCATCCAGGAACTTCATGTTCTTATCAAAGGCTTCTTCCAGGGCGCCGGGTGCTGAGAAGGTATCGCACAGCGCTTTGATCTCGCTGACATAGGTATCATGGTAATTGTATTCCGGATTGGTCTTGTCGGATACCATGCCGGTGAAGTTGTCGACCACCCGGGTTTCACCCTTGCCCAGGGATACGGTAGCTGCCACGGCAAAGAAACCGGGACCTTTGCGATGCAGCCTGTTGGAGAGGCGCATCAGGCCCTGGGGATCATTCAGGCTTCCGACGCCTACAAACTCGTTGTAGTCGGTGCAGAACTCCGTGGGATAGGATATGGAGTTGCCGTTACGGACCATCATCACATGGTAACGCTGATCCGAATGGGTATAGGGCGGGTAATAATCCGGGCCGATTGCTATGATGGAGCCGTCCTCGTTCCGGAGTACCCTTCCCTGCATGATGACATTGGTGTAGAGCACGTCCTCCCATTGTCCCATGGGGTTGAAGTTGCCGAACATGCCCGTATACACCAGGCGGAGATTTCTGTCCCTGCCCGAATGGTTGACGATTTCTATCCTCTGGACCTCGGTTGCCAGGGGAAGCCCATTGTACTGGGGAAGGATGAAGATGAGACGGCGGATCTCAAGGCCGCATTTGGTTTTATAAATAATCCTGGTATGGTTTCGGGAATGGATGCACTTTGCCTCAAGGATATTGGGATGGGCTGGTTCGGCCGAATAGAAGATCTTCTGGTTGTTCTCCGCCAGGTAGAATTGCCTGTTGGCGGGGAAACCGTTTTCTTCCTGGCGCATATCCCAACGGGTGGCAAGAACCTGGGAAGCGGCATGGGACCTGAAGCTGCCGCCGCCAAACCGGTCTACCACGCTCTTGGGGGTTGTCTGAAGGGCACTGGGAAAGCCGACACGGTTGCCCATCAGGAGATTCACATAGAAATGCGGGCCCGGTGCGGGAGAGCGCAGATCGATCACATGCTCGCCCTCTTCATTCAGGTAACCGGCCCATTTGTCCGCATCTTTCAGGGTTTCATACAGCGTCTGCTGCAGGTTCTGGGGCAAAACGGCTTCCGAGATCTCATTCCCCATGGCCTGATAAAGGCTTATGCCATCGGGTTTCAATTGAATCAGCACCGAATATCCCTTCTCAACCAGTTGATTGAGATACTCAGCAGCATCCTGTTTTTTAAGAATTTCAATGACAGCAGGGGCCTTGAATTTTAAACCTGAAACCGCAATTACCCCCTTATAGGAACTGTCACTGAATACGGCATCAATTACATCTTGCGACGAAACCTGATTTGGAAACAGGCTCTTCGTCAGATCCGCAGGAGTGATTGCTACCTTTCTGGACACAATCTCCTTCACCATGGGGAGCACCTCCGATTGTTATGTAAGTCTTAGATAGAGCGAGAGAAACCGCGTTTACAAAGCCATCATACCATAGACAATTACCAGATTCAAGAAACAGGATAACCTGTATCAAAAAGTTGTCCGGCTGCATAAAGATAAAGTAGGGGCATGTCCCCGGCATCAAGGTAATAAAATAAAAGCCTTGTCACTCCTGTTCATGATATGTTTGCATCTGACAAACGGCATTCGACAAGGAACATTGAGGAGAGACACAGGAATACCCGCCAGCGGAAAGTTATATGTGCGTGCCGCGGTCCTTCATAGCCTTCACATCAATACTCTCCCTGATGCTCCAGGCCCGGTCAGACCGATTGCCTCTGCGAAAGCAGAGGCCTTTTTCAATTGTCTATGTCGGACTGGCTCCACCATAAACATAAACCCCGGCGCATTTGTGACGCCGGGGTTACTCTATGGTTGCGTTATGATCGGGAAAGTCGTTCATGCCATGGGGGTCAGAACAATGATGCGGAGCTCATTTCCCGTTGTTCTTTGCCTTGACCACAACAAACTCAGTGTAGTTTTCGTCGCAGTCCTGGATATCGGCAACCAGGATCTCCAGCCTGTTGAGCCGTGCGGCGGTAGTGCTGGCAATGGCGGCCGAGCATTTGTCGTCCAGGGCCCGCACAGCCTGGGCGGCAGCCGACGTGGTGGAGCATTGGATGATGCGGCATTCCGGAAGGGTTTTCAGGAATTCCTTGCACTGCTCCAGCGCCTTGTCCTTGGAATAGATCTTCCTGATGCTCTTCAGTTCGGTGCCTTTTGGTGCCACCAGGTTCTGCCGGACTTTCAGCTTCAGACGATCGGTAACTTCCAGATTGAACTGTTCAATCAGTTCCAGAACCTCTGTGACCTTCCCGGCCAACGTGTTTTCAACAGGCAGGACGCCTGCGTCCGCTTTCCGGAGGGCTACGGCCTCACAGACATCCTCAAAGCGCTCGAGGCCCACCATGGCGGAGGTAGGGAAGAGCTTTTCGGCAGCTTCGAAGGAAAAGGAGCCAGGGGTACCGGCATAGGCCACCGTATGGCCCAGCGGGATGTCCCTGCCTTCAAGGCGGGCATACTCCCTGAGCTTGGGCATGATATAGGCGAATTCGTCGGGCGTGATGGACTGAGGACCGTCCGAAAGCGCCGCCATGGGATTGTTGTGCACTTCGATGACGAGTCCGTCGGCACCCACCGCCACGGCCGCCTTGGACAAGGGCTCAACCATCCAGGACAGGCCACAACCGTGGCTGGGATCCACCAGGACGGGCAGATGGCTCATCCGCTTGAGAGCGGGAACCGCGCTTAGGTCCAGCGTGTTCCTGGTATAGGTTTCAAAAGTCCGGATGCCACGTTCACAGAGGATTACGTTCTGGTTACCCTCGCTCATGATATACTCGCAGGCCATGAGCATCTCTTCAAGAGTGTTTGAGAACCCACGCTTGAGCAGGATGGGCTTTTTCAGACGCCCCAGTTCCTTGAGCAGTTCGAAGTTCTGCATGTTCCTTGCACCAACCTGGATCAGGTCCACATACTGCTCAAAAAGCTCGATGTAGTTGGGATTGGTGATCTCCGAAACGATGGGAAGACCTGCCGCTTCGCCTGCCCGTTTCAGCAGCACGAGCCCTTCAGCCCGAAGACCCTGGAAGGAATAGGGGGAGGTTCTGGGCTTGAAAGCGCCGCCCCTGAGCATGGATGCGCCGGCCTTCTTGACCTGCAGGGCAACCTGAATGATCTGGTCCTCGCTTTCCACCGAGCAGGGACCTGCGATGACCACCAGGTCCTTACCGCCGACCAGGACATTGCCTACCTTGATGACGGTGTTTTCGGGGTGGAACTTGCGGTTGGCCTTCTTGAAAGGTTCCTGGACCTTCAGGACTTTCTCCACAACCTCATGCATGGACAGCTCATCAGCCGATAGACCCGAGGTGTCTCCGACAAGACCCAGTACGGTCTTTTCGCTGCCGTAGATGGGAGAGACCACGAGACCCTGATTCTCGATCCATTTTTTCAGCGCATCAACTTTTGCTTCATCTGCACCTTGTTTCAATACGATGATCATAACAACCCTCCTGTTTTGGTCCTGCGCAAGTCCGGGCGGACAGGGCTTTTCCGTTTCCGGGCGGTTTTTGACGAAATCAAAAAGCCTTCGCCCCAACGTATGGGACGAAGGCTATAGCTTTCGCGGTACCACCCAAATTCACCACGCTAAAACGTGATGCACTCATTGCCGGATACGGGATTGATTCATCCGATATCCTGCCCTTGTAACGGTGAGCTTTCCGCACTTGCCTACTAATCCTGCCGGACATTCAGCGCGTGTGCTCAAGGGAGAACTTCAGCGGTTATGATACTTGAAACCACTCTCAGTCCATGATGGTTTCTCCCTGTAAGTCATAAGTCGCCTACTTTTCCCTCTCATCGCATCCCGATATGATGAGTTTAATGTATAGTATGCAGAAAAAAATGACTTTGTCAATACCCTTTTGGATTCTTTCTGTTGAGAACAAGACTTGTCAGGATGATGATTCCCGCGTATCCCACAGCGGGATAGAAGTATTTGACCAGGTTTGAGAAGCCCAGGAGGCTGAACAGGAAAGCGCACAGGGCGCTGGTGATGATGACAAACCGTGAATCCGAGCATCCGGATTGGGCCAGGCGTGCTGAAAAGCTATAGAGATTGCCCACGGCGGTGGTGTATATCTCGGCCAGGAGCACGATGCCATAGAGGATTTGGGCAAACGGGGACACCTTCCCGGCGATATGGAGCATGGGTACTTCCAGGAAGGCACTGGCGGCAAAATGGTGCCTGAGCGCCAAAAAAAGCGCGCAGGCGCCGAGCCCGAGACCCAGCCCACCCAGGACAGCGCCGGTGACAATGGCCTTCCGATCCTTTGCCCGTGCTCCGAGCGGTCCGAGTATGCCATAGGAAGTGACGGTGTTATAGGATGTATAGAGGATGGCCGACCATAGCCAGTTTCTGAGAAAGCCAATATTGGGCGCCGCATTTTTTACTGGTGTTTTGTCCGGTGCCATGGACAGGGAGACAATGCTGATGCCCAAAGCTGCCAGGAGGAGAAAGGGTACCACCAGGCTGATGGCGTTGACAATGCCGTTGAATCCCGAAAGGACCGTCAGAATGGTCAATCCTGCCATCAGGAAACCTCCCAGAAGGGGATGGAGGCCGAACTGCTGTGACATGAGGGCACTGGAGCCGGCAAACATGGCCGATAGCGTGCCAAACAGGAAAAAGGAGATGAGCAGGTCTGAAAAGGTTCCAAGCAGCTTTCCCGATGAAGCCCGGACGATATCCAGATGGGATTGTGCCTGGATGTGCCTTCCCAGATCCATGATCATATAGCCAATAAGGATGAAGAGGGCGGTCACCACGACGAGCCCGGACAAACCGGCATTCCCAAAAAAGACAAAGAATTGGAGAACCTCCTGGCCCGAGGCAAATCCTGCTCCCACAATCGTGCCGATATAGGTTCCTGCAATCCTCAGTGCGGAGACTTTGTGCTTCTGTG
The DNA here is from genome assembly GCF_900142095.1 of Thermoclostridium caenicola. Lineage (GTDB taxonomy): Bacteria > Bacillota > Clostridia > DSM-8532 > DSM-8532 > Thermoclostridium_A > Thermoclostridium_A caenicola. The sequence continues at coordinate 17,381 of NZ_FQZP01000012.1, forward strand.
CCATTGCTTCTCCTGCCACAGGCATCCAATAAAGCATATCCACGGTCGGTGCGGATTAGCACAAAAGAAAAATCCATTTTCAGACATTTTCTACACGGATGTGTATGTTACAGATAGAAAAGTTTAAGCATTACCGGCATGCAATAAATCGCCGGAAAACATGTTATATTATATCAATGGCTGTCATAAGAAGCCTCCCGGACCACAGGTTGAAATATGCGACCCGTTGTAATAGAATATCAGTCATGTTTGCCATAAACTGACCCAAGCGCATGAAAAGGCGGAAGATGCTGCAGAATGTGACATCGGAGCAAATATTTTATTGGAACGCGAGGTTAAGAAATGACACAAAAGCCAAATGCAAGAAAACTCTGGAACCGGGATTTTACGCTGTTGTGGCAGGGACAGCTGGTTTCCGATCTTGGACAGGCCGCATTCACCGTGATTCTCGGATTCTGGGTGCTGGATATAACCAATTCAACGGCCATCATGGGCATTATCCTGGCATGCTTTACGCTGCCCAGGGTATTGTTCGGACCCTTCGCAGGCGCTTTTGCCGACAGATCGAACAAGCGGCTGCTGATTGTTTTTTCGGATCTTCTGAGAGGAATCCTTTTTGTGGGTATGGGAGCCTTGATCCTGACGAAGAAATTCCCGTTCTGGCTCATCTATCCCTTTGCCCTGCTTATCAGCTTTTTCGGGGCCTTTTTCACCCCGGCCATCAATGCATCCGTACCCGAGATCGTCCACAAGGACAATCTGTCGCGGGCCAATTCTGCAAGGGGTATATCCCAGACCGCCTCATCCCTGGTGGGAAATGCGTTCGGCGGCGTCCTCTACGCCATCGTTTCAGGTCCGGTATTCTTTGTCATTAACGGCATATGCTTTATCTATTCGGCCATATCGGAGGTTTTTATCCGAATACCTCATGTGAAGCGTGAGACGACAATCAGGAACATCCTGCACGATATGACTGACGGTTTTAAGTACGCATGGAGCATCCAGGGAATCAAGATTCTCCTGGGAACCGGCATGTTCATCAACTTTTTTGTGACCATGGGGGTCACGCTGCTCCAGCCCCTGTTCAAGTATACCGAAGGTTTTGGCGTGGAACGGTATGGTTACACCATGGCATCGCTGATGCTGGGCGCCATATTGGGGATGTTGATCCTGTCCTTTTACAGGATAAAGCCTGCAAAGCGCTTTTCATTCTATAAGCTTGCCACTTACGGGCTGATTGTGTGCATGCTCATCGCCGGCTTCACGAAAAGTTTTGGGGTTATCATGGTCCTGGGCTTCTTTGCCGGGATATGCAACAGTTTCATCAGCGTTATCACCCAGACCGTCATGCAAATCACTGTTTCCAAGGAAAACCGCGGTAAGGTATTCGGTATCCAGGCCACCATTTATGAAGGACTTTCTCCGCTGGCCATGGCACTCAGCGGAATCGTGGCCCATTTCGCCGGTGTCCGGCCTACCATTATCGGCTCCTTCATGCTGGCAGCCCTTGTGGTCCTGCCCACCCTGTTCAACAAAACCTTCGGCCGATTCATGAACAGCGACGGAAGCGCAAACCAGCCCAAACAGGTCATGGCGGGTTCGGCTCCTGTCAATGATGGCTGAGCACCTTAAAGCCATATTCTTCTTGCCCCAAAATCCCGTAAGCCGTATAATGTTGTTGTTCCATATTGTGACATTAAGCCCTCTGGCTTACATCCATGCGACTATAAAGGATTAGGGGATGGGGAAGATGGCAGGTACAGCGGCATACGAGCCTTTTCTGAAATTCAGATATCCCTTCAGGACTCATCAGAAGATGATTCTGGACAGGTTCGAACAGGAAATCCGGAAGAAGGAACCGGGGCAGCCCTTAAGGCTCCATGTGGTCGCTCCGCCCGGCTCAGGAAAGACCATCATCGGGATTGAGCTGGCCGTACGGCTTAAGAAACCTTCTCTGATCGTCTGTCCCAACACGGCCATACAGGGTCAGTGGGTAAAAAAGGTGGAGCTTTTCATCCCTGAGAACAGCGGAGTTCATCCGGGAGAGATCGTGACTTCCCAGTCGGACCAGCCCAGGTTTATCAATGTATTGACCTACCAGATCCTGAGTATTTCTGAAGATGCGGCCGAGACCATCATCGATCTGGCGGAAGGATTCTGGGCCAACGATATCAGCCAGGCCCAGCACATAGAGCAGGAAGAGGCCAGGGCCAGGATTGCCGCCATGAAAACCTCCAACCCTGCCCAATATAAAAAAGAACTGTCCAAATATACCAAGGGAATCCGTAACGGTAAGCTCCTGGACAGCCAGGCTGCGCGTTCCGGTGACAAGGACAGCCTCATCAGCGTGCTACATCCCAGAACCAGGGAGCTTCTGACAAAGCTTCGGAATTACGGGGTCAAGACCGTTATCTTTGACGAGTGCCACCATCTTCAGACCTATTGGGCGGTGGTCATGAAAAACATCCTTGAATGGATGGGGATTGAAAACATCATCGGCCTTACGGCGACCCCGCCCGTGGACGAAAGGACTGAAATCCTCCAGAATTATACCAATCTGCTTGGTCCCATAGATTTTGAAATACCCACCCCGGCTGTTGTCAAGGACGGGATGCTGGCGCCTTACCAGGACATGACCTATTTCTGCATCCCCGGACAGCAGGAAATGGCGTACTTGAGCAACTGTCACCAGAAATTCCACAGCCTCGTCGAGCAGTTCAAATCTCCGGACAGCGATTTTTGCCAATGGATGAAGTCCCGGATTATCGAACGCAGACTGGCGGACGGAACGCAAAGGGAATGGCGCAAGCTGTTTGCAGCCCGTCCGGATTTTTCAACGGCCGGCGTCAAGTACCTGATAAAAGCCGGTGTCAGGATCCCTGCCGACATCACCCTGACCAGTGAGATGGCAGGGGATCTGACCATTGAGGAGTGGGCCATGCTCATCGAGGACTATGCCCTCAACCGCCTGAAGATCAGCGGAGAGGAAGCACACCAGGCCCTGTACGATACCATCCGCGATGCCCTGTATACCCTGGGTTTCATTCTCACCGAAAAAGGTATTCGTACATATATTTCGCCCATCGACCGTGTCTTGTCCTACAGCAGGAGCAAGCTTCAGGCCGTGAAGGACATCCTCCGGCACGAAATGCGGTTAATGGGGGACAGGCTCAGGGTAGCCGTGGTCACCGATTTCGAATACTCCAACGCCCTTTCCCTTGCAAAGCTGGATAACGTGCTGGATGAGGAATGCGGCGGTGCCATCAGCGTCATCAAGGAACTGGTAACCGACGAGGAACTGGATACGCTGAATCCTGTGATGGTGACCGGCAAGAGCCTTCTGTGCGATGATGACATCGCTGAAACCTATCTGGCGCATTTTAAGGAATGGGCCAATGAACACGGCTATGACATCAACCTGACCATGAAACCGGTATACGGCGGAAGGCTCTATGAGATTGAGGGCAGCGGCAGGGACTGGAACACCAAGTCGGCCATACTGTTCACCACAAGCCTTCTGGAGAAGGGCATCACCAGGTGCATCGTGGGGACCAGAGGGCTTCTGGGAGAAGGCTGGGATGCGATCAGCCTCAACACCCTGATCGACCTGTGCTGCGCGTCAACCTATGCCTCGGTCAACCAGCTCCGCGGAAGAAGTATCCGCAAGGATGAGAACTATCCCAGAAAGCTTGCCAACAACTGGGATGTGGTGGCCTATGCACCCGGGCTGGAGAAGGGTATCAACGATTTGAAAAGGCTCCATAAAAAGCATCGGCAGTTTTACAGCATCTGCGAGGACGGACGCATCCAGAAGGGGGTGGCCCATATCGATCCGTCCCTGGCCTTCATGACGGACATGAACCTTGATGCCATCAACCGGTTCAATGAAAAGATGATGGCCCGGGCCGCGGAGCGGGAAAGCCAGTATGACAAGTGGCGGATCGGTGAAAAGTTTGCCAATATCGAACAGGACAGCGTGGAGTTTTCCATGGAGCGATCCGCTGTGCCCTGTGATACCGGGGTGTTCACCCTCCATACGGCGAACCTCAGGGGAAAAGCCGCGGCCAACAAGTTCAAGGGAGGAGCCGGTGCGCTGGCCTTGCTGGCTGCCATAGCCGCGGCCGGAGTGAGCATACCGGTTGCCATTGGCCTGGGAGCGGCTTCCGCCCTGTTCATACGCTCGTCGATCAAGGGTATGAACAAAGCTGCGGAATACAGCCGAAAGCATGTCCTGTGCATGGACAGCCTGGAACTAGCCAGACGGTTCGGTCTCTGCCTGTTCCATGCCTTGAAGGATGCGGGTTTGATTAACAGGATGCTCCTGGAAAAGCACCTGAACATCTCCGGACGGGAAGACGGTTCCGTACGCGTTTTCCTGGATGCGTCTTCCGAGGAATCGGCCCTGTTTGCCAAATCCTTCGATGAACTGTTAAGCCCCATCATGAACCAGCGCTATGCGGTTCCCAGGTATGAAACGGCGGTACCCGACAGCCGCGGAGATCTGGCGGCCATCAACGCCGGCCTTAAGCCCGGGCAGGCCCTGGTTGCCGCATGGCATCCTGTGCCCGATGTTTTGGGCGTGAACAAGGAAAAGGCAGAAATCTTCAAAAAGCACTGGAACCGCTGGGTCAGCAGGGGCGAGCTGGTGTACCTCAAGAGTGCGGAAGGGGAAAGGATCATCGAGCAGTACGGCATGAACAATGTTCTGGGAATCAAAAAGCAGGTAGCCAGCTTCTGGAGATGATTTTCATGGCCCAAAACGGCCTTGATCAGCCAAGAGAAATATTGTGTTTTTTTTAACAATAATTTATGGATTTATATTGAAAAATATTCACAGAATAAGGTAGAATAATTAAGGCCGTATGCCAAAGTGTACACAGTATTCTAACTTCAAAAGGAGTTGTTTGTATGAGTATGATGAATAAGATGACAGTAGCCGATATTGACCTGAAAGGCAAAAAAGTAATCGCTCGCGTAGACTTCAACGTTCCCCTGGATGCGGAAGGAAATATCACCGACGATAAGCGCATCAGGGCTGCGCTTCCCACCATCCGCCACATCATCGATCAGGGTGCGAGCCTGATCCTGGTATCCCACCTGGGAAGACCCAAGGAAGGTCCCGAACCCAAGTACAGCATGAAGCCGGCTGCCAAGCGTTTGGGCGAGCTTCTGGGCAAGGAAGTTATTCTTGCAGCCGATGTCATCGGTGAAGATGCCAAGGCCAAGGCAGCTGCCCTGAAGCCGGGCGAAATCCTCATGCTGGAAAATGTCCGCTTCCACAAGGAAGAAACCAAGAACGATCCGGCCTTTGCGAAGGAACTGGCTTCCATGGCCGATATCTATGTGAACGACGCGTTCGGTACCGCCCACAGGGCTCATGCGTCCACGGCTGGCCTGGCTGATTACCTGCCTGCCGTAAGCGGTTTCCTGATCAAGAAGGAACTTGAGATCATGGGCAAGGCCCTTGAGAATCCGGACAGGCCCTTTGTCGCCATCCTGGGCGGTGCGAAGGTTTCCGACAAGATCGGTGTTATCGAGAGCCTCCTGGAAAAAGTGGATACCCTCATCATCGGCGGAAGCATGGCCTACACCTTCTTCAAGGCCAAGGGCTACTCTGTCGGCAACTCCAAGTATGAAGAGGATAAGGTGGAACTGGCTGCCAACCTTCTGGACAAGGCAGAAAAGAAGGGTGTCAAGCTGCTGCTGCCCATAGACAATGTTGTCGGTAAGGAATTCGATCCCAACACCGAAACCCAGATTGTCGAATCCGACAAGATACCCGATGGCTGGATGGGTCTGGATATCGGTCCCAAGTCCGTCGAACTGTTCTCCGAGGCCATCAAGAGCGCCAAGACCGTTGTATGGAACGGCCCCGTTGGCGTTTTCGAAATGGAGAAGTTTGCCGTTGGTACCAGGAAGATCGCCGAAGCCCTGGCTGCATCCAGCGCTGTGACCATCGTTGGCGGCGGTGACTCTGCTGCAGCCGTTGAGCAGATGGGCTTTGCCGACAAGATCACCCACATCTCCACCGGTGGCGGCGCTTCCCTCGAATTCCTTGAAGGCAAGGAGCTTCCCGGCATTGCCGTACTGAACGAGAAAAAGTAAAACGCATGAAAGGATGAAATACAGATGGCAGAACGTAGAATTATGGCAGCAGGCAACTGGAAAATGAACAAGACCCCCTCCGAGGCCAAGGCTTTTGTTGAGGGTCTGAAGGGTCTGGTTGCCGATGCCAAGTCCGAGGTTGTTGTAGGTGTCCCCTTTGTTTGCATTCCCGCTGTGGTCGAGGCCGCAAAGGGCTCAAACATCAAGGTGGCCGCACAGAATGTGCACTGGGAGGCAAACGGCGCCTATACCGGCGAAGTTTCCTGCGCCATGCTGAAGGAACTCAATGTGGACTATGTCATCATCGGCCATTCCGAGCGGCGCGAATATTTCGGTGAAACCGACGAGATGGTCAACAAGAAGGCAAGGGCCATCCTGGACGCTGGTATGATCCCCATCATATGCTGCGGCGAGTCCCTTACCCAGAGAGAGCAGGGCGTAACCGCCGAGCATGTCAGGTATCAGATCAAGATTGCCCTCCTTGGCCTGTCCGCCGAGGAAGTTTCCAGGCTGGTTATCGCCTATGAACCCATCTGGGCCATCGGAACCGGTAAGACAGCCACCAATGAGCAGGCCGAAGAGGTATGCGCCATCATCCGCCAGCTCATCGCAGAGCTTTACGGCAATGATGTGGCCGAGAAGACCCGCATCCTTTACGGCGGAAGCGTGAAGGCTTCCAATGCGGCTGAACTGTTTGCCATGCCCAATATCGACGGCGGCCTGGTTGGCGGCGCAAGCCTGAAGCTGGACGAGTTTGAGAAAATCGTTAAGGCAGGCTGATGGCTGAAAACAGAGCAGACAACGGGGACGGTTCCCGCAAGGAACCGTCCTCGTTATTACACCTGCAATCCATACGTCGTTGTTTAAAAAACAGCATTATGCCGGGCACAAAATTCCTGTTCGGGATTGTGCCGGACATCATGATATGATATAAAAAGACCGATACTAGAGATATCCGGGGATGAACGGCCGGAATGAATCAGCCGGCATGTTCATCCGGGATCATCGATAGATGGAAAATAATTACCCAAACTAGAGGAAGGACAGGTAATGAAGATATGCTCAAAAAGAACGGTTATGAGAAAAGCAAGGGACCTTTGCTGATCGTTGTGATGGATGGAATCGGCATCACCAATGTGACCGAAGGCAACGCGGTTGCAGCCGGTTATACGCCCAACCTGGACAAACTGCTCAGGACATGCCCGCATACATTGCTCAAAGCTCACGGTACCGCAGTGGGACTTCCCAGCGATGCGGACATGGGTAATTCCGAGGTCGGCCATAACGCGATCGGTGCAGGCCAGGTCTTTTCCCAGGGCGCAAAACTGGTTACCGAGGCCATTGAAAGCGGGAACATGTTCCAGGGCAAGGGTTGGATCGAGATCCGCGACAACTGCCTGAAGAACAACTCCACGCTCCATTTCATCGGCCTGTTCAGCGACGGTAACGTCCATTCCCACATTGACCACCTGAAGGCCATGATCAAGCGGGCGGCCCAGGAAGGCGTCAGGAGGGTGCGCGTGCACATCCTTCTGGATGGCCGCGACGTGGGCGAAACCTCCGCGCTGGAATACGTGATTCCCTTCGAGGAATTCTTAAGCAGCCTGAGAAGCGATTCCTTCGATGTGCGCATCGCCAGCGGCGGCGGTCGCATGTTCATCACCATGGATCGTTACGAAGCCAACTGGGACATGGTGGAGCGCGGTTGGAAGACCCATGTGCTGGGCGAAGGCAGGTACTTCTCCAGCGCCCAGGAAGCCATTGAAACCCTCCGCAAGGAGACGGGCGCTATCGACCAGGATCTGCCGGCCTTTGTCATTGCCGAGGACGGAAAACCGGTTGGCACCATTGAAGACGGGGACAGCGTGATCTTCTTCAACTTCCGCGGCGACAGGGCCATTGAGATCAGCCGCGCCTTTGAGGAAGAAAACTTCGACAAGTTTGACCGTGTGCGCTATCCCAGGGTGACCTATGCCGGCATGTTGGAATATGACGGAGACCTCCACATTCCCAGACGATTCCTGGTCAATCCGCCTGCCATCAAGAACACCATGGGCGAATACCTGGCAAAAACGGGCGTGACCCAGCTGGCCATCTCCGAAACCCAGAAGTTCGGCCATGTGACCTATTTCTGGAACGGAAACAACAGCGGCAAGTTCAGCGAGGAACTGGAAACCTATATCGAGATTCCTTCCGATATCGTGCCCTTCGAGCAGAGGCCCTGGATGAAGGCGGCCGAGATTACCGACAGGCTGATCGAAGAGTTGGAAACAGGCAAATACACCTTTGCCAGATGCAATTTCGCCAATGGCGATATGGTTGGCCATACCGGAAGTTTCCATGCCGCAAAGATTGCCGTGGAAACGGTGGATCTCTGCCTGGGCAGGATCCTGCCGGTTATTGAGAAGCTTGAAGGCGTGGCCATCATCACGGCCGACCACGGCAATGCGGACGAGATGTATGAGCTGGATAAGTCCGGAAAGCCCAAGGTGGACAAGGACGGCAGGGTTAAGGCCAAGACCAGCCATACCCTGAACAAGGTACCCTTTATCATCTTCGATCCGAAGAACCAGGGGAAATACAGGCTGAAGGAAGGCGAGTTCGGACTGGCCAATATCGCCGCCACAGCCGTTAACCTCCTCGGTTATGAAGCGCCTGAGATGTGGGAAGACAGCATGATAGAATTTCTGTGATGCGAAAGTCATTGCATTTTGACAGGCTATGGTTTATGATCGAGGAAAGTATCCCTTCCATTCTTTTCCGGGCTGATTTCCGAAAGGAGATCATGCCTGGAAAAGCGATGCGTTGAGTACCTGTTTCGGTTCGGCCCATGTTGCACATTAAAAACATAAATGGAGTCAATTATGCGCATATTATGTATCGACTATGGTGATGCCAGAATCGGCGTCGCTGTGAGTGACCCAATGGGGTGGACCGCTCAGATGCTTGAAACCATTCAATGGCGGGGTGATGTACAAAAGCCGCTTGACAGGATCTGCGAACTGGCCGGGCAATATCAGTGCCCCCTGATTGTGGTTGGTTTGCCGAAAAACATGGATGGTTCTTCGGGATTTCGTGAGGAGAGAACAAGAGAATTTATGGAACGCCTCAGGGAACGGTTACCCGAAGTGGAGATCAAGCCATGGGATGAGCGGCTCACAACCGTGATGGCCCAGCGTGCCATGCGCGACATGGGTATCAATACAAAAAAGCAGAAGGGGCGGATTGATCAGATGGCAGCTGCCTTCATTCTGCAAAGTTATCTGGATTCAATACAAAAATAACGGAATACGCTGTATTCCAGACATTAAACCGAAGGGAGAATTTACTATGGATTACGAAAACGAAATCATCGAACTGACAGGTGAAGACGGGGATACCATAAAGGCCGAATACCTGGATACAGTCCTGGTAGACGACAATGAATATGTGGTTCTGCTTCCCGTTGACGAACACGAATGCGAGGAATGCGATGACTGCGAAGCCGAGGTCATCATCATGAAAATCGAAAAGGACGGCGACGAGGAATACCTGGTTCCGGTAGAGGATGACGATGAGCTGGAACGGGCCTTCGAAGCCTTCCAGGAGCAGATTGAGGAATACGAAGACGACGATTACGAGGATGAAGAGGACGAGGATAACGAGTAATCCTCAGTGATTCCTGGATTTCTACAAAAGAAGAAAATGAGGTGTACCAGGTTATGCTGGGAAAACGTGCGCTGCTGGCCGTAATGATGCTGGCGCTTCTTTTCCTGTATTCATGCGGAGACCGTCAGGCTCAAGTCGGCGCTGAAGAAACGCCGGCAGCCGAAACACCGGATATCGTTGTGGTGGAGCCGTCTCCAACGCCTGAGCCGACGGAGACGCCTCCGCCGGACGATAATTCTGGCTTTGTGGTTCCGGATCCCAACGTGCGGCCGGTGGCGGTCATGATAGACAACCAGGGTGACAAGGTGCTTCCCCAGGGAGGTATTTCCCAGGCTCAGATTGTCTATGAAATCCTAACCGAAGGCGGGATCACCCGCTTTATGGCCATCTTCTGGGATACCATGCCCGACATGATCGGGCCGGTGAGGAGTTCGCGACACTACTTCCTGGATTTTGCCATGGAGTATGATGCCATCTATACCCATTTTGGCGGAAGCGACTACGCCAAGGCCGATATCAAAAAGCTGGGCATCAACAACATCGATGGACTGGTCCATGGAAACGCCTTCTGGGACATCACCAACGACCCGAAGAACTGGCAGGACTCCTACACGTCCAGGGAACGGGTGCTGAAGGAAGCAGAACGGCTCAAGTATGCCACAACGCCCAAGAAGATATTCCCTTTCAAATACCATGATCAAATGACCATTCCGGAGGGCGGGCAGACTGCCGAAGAGATCAGCATCAAATTCGCATCTTCCGGCAGCAACTGCGGCTATAGCTATGATCCGGTGACAAAGCTGTACAAGCGGATTCGTATGGGCAAACCCCATATGGAGCGCAATACTGGTGAGCAGGTGAGCGTGCGCAACATCATCATTCTCAAGATGGCATCGCCGCCCATCCCCAATGACAAGTACGGCCGGATCAACCTGAATGATATCGGAACGGGGGAAGGATGGTACATAACAGGCGGAAAAGCCGTGAAGCTCACCTGGTCCAAGAAAGCGCGGGATGCCCAGACGGTGCTGACCCTTGAATCCGGGGAGCCGCTGGTTCTTAACAAGGGACAGACCTGGATCGAGATCGTTCCCAATTTAAACAACGTTGAGATCAAATAAAAAAAGGACGGTGCGGACCATCCTGGAGAGAGGTCGTACCGTCCTTTGCATTATGTTGTTAAGCCGCCGGTGGGTGTCGGCCGATCGTGGGGTCCATTGAGACAGAACCGGGAGCAGAAGCGCAGTTTATGAATCCTGGCCACCTTTCAGATAGTCCAGGATCAAGGCGCCGCAGACTAACAGACCCCATACCCTGAAAATATAAATGATGACCCATTCCACCATCTGCAGCTGGTTCTCAAAAAGCTTTAACCCGGCCTGAGTAGAGACCAGAAGAAATGCGGCAAACAGGATTCCCGCCAGCAGCGCGATGGAAGCAATCCTCAGGAGGGTTTTGCTTCCCTTGTTCATGGAAGTGAGCCTATTATTGATGCTATTGATGTATGACTGAAACTTCTTTGATTTTCTTTGTTCGTTCATTTTGGACCCCACATTCTAAACCCATGATATTATATTTATGGATATATTCATTGTACAGGGAAACTTCAGCCCTATCAATCGCAATACTTGCCAATCCCCGTAGGCCTTACGCCTTAAGCCTTTGCGGATACCCTATTTTGTCATTGCGGGCGCAGCGTTGAGGGTGCAGTTCGCAGTATCATCATACCCTCACCGCCACACCCCTGTCATTGCGAGCGGAACGGAGTGAAGCGCGGCAATCCCGACAACCCACAACGCCACAGCATAACTGTCATTGCGCGCACCTCGAAAGCGATGCGCGGCAATCAGCTTATGGTTCGCAAGCCGCCATGAAAGTGATTGGGATTGCTTCGTCGCTGTGCTCCTCGCAATGACACGATGGGCTGCCAACAAACTACGCTTGATCCAGGCCCGGTTATTGGTATATGCTTATGAAAAATAAAAAGGAGGTTATGTGCCATGCCCCATGTGGTGATCAAGATGTTCCCGGGAAGAACCCCGGAGCAGAAGGATAAGCTTTCCAGAATGATTACACAGGCTGTCATGGAATCCATCGGTGTTGCGGAAACGTCCATCTCCATCGCAGTGGAAGAGGTACCGCGGGAAGAATGGGTCGAGCGCGTCTTCAAACCAGAGATCGAGGGAAAGGCCGATACCCTGCTGAAAAAGCCAGCATATGGCATAGAGGTGTTTGAGAAATAAAAAATTGGATTTTTTTGTAGACAATCCGTAATATCTGTGTTATCATATTTGAGACATTTGGAGCGAAGGAGAAAAGGTATGGTGTATATTGGGTGCAGTAAACTGATTGGACCATATATGCCCGCGCAGGAAAGCGGGGGAGGTATCTTTTCTCTTTCGGGATTGTTATTTAAAAAAATAAGGCTTTGTTAACAATAGTAAGACCACGGTCTTACTATTTTTTTACACATACGGCTATTAGCGTACAAACAGGAAGGAAAGGCGGAAAGAACTATGAAGCTTCGCTCAAAGGATCTTCTGGGTCTTGAGCACCTGGAGCCGGATGAGATTAACCTCATCCTGGATATGGCCAAAGACATGAAGAAAATCGTTCAAAGCAATATGAAACGCGTCAACTACCTTCAGGGTCGGAGCGTGATAACACTTTTCTACGAAAACAGCACGCGGACCCGTGTTTCCTTTGAGTTGGCAGCCAAATACATGGGCGCCCATGCGGTAAATGTTTCGGTATCCACCAGCAGCGTAGCCAAGGGTGAAACCCTCATCGACACCGGTAAAACCCTGGACGTGATGGGGAGCGATATCGTGGTGATTCGCCATTCCCAGCCGGGAGCTCCGCATCTTCTGGCAAAGCATATAAACGCTTCGGTGATCAACGCCGGAGACGGGATGCACGAGCATCCCACGCAGGCCTTGCTGGACATGTTTACCATGCAGGAGGCAAAAGGCGGGCTCGAAGGGCTGACGGTGGCCATTATCGGGGACATCATGCACAGCCGGGTAGCCAGGAGCAATATCATCGGACTGGGCAAGATGGGAGCAAAGGTGCGCGTTTTCGCACCGGCAACGCTTCTGCCCATAGGAATAGAGAACATGGGATGCCAGATCTGCTCAAGCCTGGAGGAGGCCATTTCTGATGCGGATGTGATCATGGGACTTCGCATACAGAAGGAGAGGCTGAAGAAAGCTCTGATACCTTCCACTGAAGAATATGCCCGTTTCTTTGGGCTGGATGTGCATCACCTCGCTGCCGCGAAAAAGGATGTCCTGGTGATGCACCCGGGGCCCGTCAACCGGGGTGTGGAGATGACCTCCCTCCTCATCGATTCGGACCAGTCCAAAATCAATGAACAGGTCACCAACGGCGTGGCCGTGCGCATGGCGCTGCTGTATCTTTTGGCGGGGAGGGAAGAGCATTGAAAATCTTGATAAAGCATGGAACCATCATCACCAGGGATAAAACCGAAACCAACAGGGACATCCTGATAGAGAACGGAAGGATCAGCCGGATTGGGGAAGGCATTAACGAAGCGGCCGATCTGGTGATTGATGCAACCGGTCTTGCTGTGCTTCCAGGACTGGTGGATGCCCACTGCCATTTACGGGATCCGGGCTATGAATACAAGGAAGATATCCGGACCGGCTCCATGAGTGCCGCCAAGGGAGGTTTCACCTCCATTGCCTGCATGCCCAACACCAATCCGGTTATCGATAACGAAAGCATCGTAAGGACCATTATGGATAAAGCCAGCCGCGAGGGTGTGGTCAATATCTATCCCATCGGGGCCATCACCAAGGGCCTTGAAGGGAATGAGCTTTCCGAGATGGGCAGCATGAAGGAGGCCGGTATCGTTGCCGTGTCCGATGACGGAAGGCCCGTCATGCAGGCCTCGGTCATGAAAAAGGCCCTGATTTATGCCAACGGGTTTGGCCTTACCGTCATCTCCCACTGCGAGGATCTCAACCTTGCCGAAGGCGGGAGCATGAACGAGGGGGAAACCTGTACTAGGCTTGGTCTTCACGGAATACCATCGGCTGCCGAGGATGTGATGGTTTCCAGGGAGATCATCCTGTCCGAGTACACGGGAATGCCCGTGCACATCGCCCATGTCTCCACCAGGGGATCCGTGGAGATGATCCGCCAGGCCAAAAAGAGGGGCGTCCGCGTGACCGCCGAAACATGTCCCCATTACTTCACGCTCACCGAAAAGGCCTGCGAGGGCTATAACACAAACGCCAAGATGAATCCGCCCTTAAGAACCCAGGAGGACGTTGACGCGGTGATCGAGGGGTTGAGGGATGGCACCATCGACATCATCGCCACCGATCATGCGCCCCACCATTTTGACGAGAAAAACGTGGAGTTTGAGCTTGCGCCAAATGGTATCGTCGGTTTTGAAACGGCGCTGCCCCTTGCGCTGACCTACCTGGTGAAACCGGGTATCCTGACAATGAATCAACTGGTTGACAAGATGTCTGCAAAACCTGCAGAGATCCTGAAGATAAACAAGGGAGATATCCGGACAGGTGCCGATGCGGATTTGGTCTTGGTAAATCTTAACGAGGAATATATAATAGATCCTGATGAATTTTTATGCAAGAGCAAAAATACGCCATTCGGCGGCTTCAGGGTTTGTGGAAGAGTAAAATATACTTTCGTTGGCGGAAAGATAGTGTATAATGATAAATAGAAGTGTATAAAGATGAATAACTTTGAACATATCCGTTTGACTAAACGCAGGAAGGTCTGAAGAACAAACGCAGAAGGAGAGAGACGGGAGGCATGAACTTTTCAGACAGGCTGGGAAAGGCCATTAAGGAGAAGAACAACCCATCAGTGCTGGGGCTTGACCCCAAGCTGGAATACATTCCGGAATCCATTAAGGAAAAATGCAGGCAGCAGGTGGATAACGCCTTCCAGGCTGCCGCAAGGAGCATTCTGGAGTTCAATAAAAGGCTCATCGACGCTACCTGCGATATCATTCCGGCTATCAAACCCCAGGTGGCCTATTATGAGATGTATGGCATAGAAGGCTTGTGGGCCCTTGAGGAGACCATTGCCTACGGCCGCCAGAAGGGGCTCATCGTGATCGCCGACGGCAAGCGCAACGATATCGGGCCTACGGCTGAGGCCTATTCCATGGCCTTCCTGGGCAAGACCGATATCTTCGGAAAAGCCTGCCGGGCGTTCAATGCCGATGCCCTCACGGTTAACGCTTACCTGGGTATAGACGGCATCAAACCCTTCATCGGGGATTGCATGAATGAAAACAAGGGCATCTTCGTCCTGGTAAAGACCTCCAATCCGTCCTCGGGCCAGCTCCAGGACATGAAGCTGGAGGATGGGCGAAGGGTTTACGAAATGATGGCCGACCTGGTGCGGGAATGGGGTGAACCCCTCATCGGCGAGAATGGCTATTCGTCGATTGGCGCCGTGGTGGGAGCCACCTATCCCGAGCAACTGAAGGAACTGAGGAAGAGGATGCCGAACGCATGGATACTGGTTCCCGGTTACGGGGCCCAGGGCGGTACGGCGCAGGATGTGGCGCACGCCTTCGACAAGAACGGCCTTGGCGCCATCGTGAATGCTTCACGGAGCCTCATGTGCGCATACAAGCTGGAACGCTGGAAAGGCCAGTTTACCCATGAGGAATTTGCGGAAGCGGCACGCGCGGAGGCCATACGCATGCGGGATGACATCCTCTCGGCGCTGTAAGCATCCCCATATGCTCAAAAATAGTGACGGTCGATTGACGAATAAGGATAAGGTTTATCCCGGCGCGGTGGAAGCGGGAAGGAATCCCTGTGTGCGTCGGATGACGATAAATCAATAAAATTTAAGGGAAAGAAGGTCAGTATGAAAGCGTTTTTGCTGCTTGATGACGGAACACTGTTCGAGGGAAAGGCCATCGGAGCGACGGGCTCCAGCGTGGGCGAGATTGTATTCAATACCGGTATGACCGGTTATCAGGAAATTCTGACCGATCCGTCCTATGCGGGGCAAATCGTGACCATGACCTACCCTCTCATCGGAAATTACGGAATCAATGACGATGATAATGAGTCCAGGAAGCCCTGGGTCAAGGGCTTTATCGTCCGGGAGCTTTGTGACGAGCCCAGCAACTGGCGCTCAAAACGGACTCTCAATGATTTCCTGGTGGAGCATAACATCGTCGGGCTGCAGGGCATTGACACACGGGCCCTCACCAGGATCCTGCGTGAGAAAGGAACCATGAACAGTGTCATATCCACCGATCCGAACTTTAACCCGGATGACTGGAAGGCCGCCATCCATGAGTATACCATCGTAAAACCCGTTGATGAGGTGACCATCAAGGAACCCATACATATTGAGGGTACCGGGTTGAAGGTGGCCCTGATGGATTATGGCACCAAGGCCAACATCGTTCACTCCCTGATTGAACGGAACTGTGATGTGACCATCTTCCCGGCAACGGCCACGGCCGAAGAGGTTCTGTCCGTCAATCCCGACGGCATCGTGCTGTCCAACGGACCGGGAGATCCCAAGGACTGCGAGTTCCAGATCCAGGTGATCAAACAACTTCTGGGGAAGAAGCCCATATTCGGCGTTTGCCTGGGGCACCAGCTGACGGCGCTGGCCCATGGCGGCGAGACCACCAAGCTGAAGTACGGGCACAGGGGATGCAACCATCCGGTAAAAGATCTGAAGCAGGGCAGAACCTATATCACATCCCAGAACCATGGCTATGTGGTTGTGGCTGAGAGCCTGGATCCATCAATAGCCGAGATCAGCCATATCAACATGAACGACGGAACGGTTGAGGGCATCCGTTACCTGGACACGCCCACCTTCACGGTCCAGTTCCATCCGGAGGCATCGCCGGGTCCCGAAGATAACCGCTATCTGTTCGACAATTTCATAAAAACCATGGAAGCACACAAGGGAGGTTCATAAATGCCTAGAAGACAAGATGTAAAACGCGTACTTGTTATCGGGTCGGGGCCCATTATCATCGGCCAGGCGGCGGAGTTCGACTATGCGGGAACCCAGGCCTGCCGGGCCCTTAAGGAGGAAGGGATAGAGACCATCCTGGTCAACAGCAACCCGGCCACCATCATGACCGATACGGAAATCGCCAGCAAGGTATATATAGAACCTCTCACGGTGGATGTTGTTAAGAACATAATCCGCAAGGAGAGACCTGACAGCATCCTGCCCACGCTGGGCGGTCAGACGGGCCTGAACCTGGCCATGGAGCTGGCGGAGTCCGGATTCCTGGACGAAATGGGCGTCAAGCTCCTTGGCACAGCCGTTGAAGCCATCAAGATGGCCGAGGACAGGGAAGAGTTCAAGAACACCATGCTGCGCATCGGCGAGCCCTGCATACCGAGTAAGATCGTCTACAACCTCGAGGATGCCCTGGCGTTTGCTGAAAGCATCGGCTATCCCGTTGTGGTACGCCCGGCCTATACCCTGGGCGGAACCGGCGGCGGCATAGCCCACGATCCGGAAGAACTGAAGGAGATCGGCGCCAACGGTCTGCGCCTTTCCAGGGTGCACCAGGTGCTCATCGAGAAGTGCGTTGCGGGCTGGAAGGAAATCGAGTATGAAGTGATCCGTGACGGCAAGGGCAATGTCATCACGGTTTGTAACATGGAGAACATCGATCCGGTTGGCGTACATACGGGCGACAGCATCGTGGTGGCGCCTTCCCAGACCCTGTCCCAGAGGGAGTATCAGATGCTCCGCTCGGCATCCCTGAAGATCATATCTGCGCTGGGTATTGAGGGTGGCTGCAACATCCAGTTTGCGCTCCATCCGGACAGTTACGAGTATGCCGTCATCGAGGTCAACCCACGCGTCAGCCGCTCGTCTGCTTTGGCTTCCAAGGCAACAGGCTATCCGATAGCCAAGGTAGCTACCAAGATTGCCATCGGATACAGCCTGGACGAGATCAAGAATGCGGTGACGGGCAAGACCTACGCCTGCTTTGAGCCCACGCTGGACTATGTGGTGGTGAAGATTCCCAAGTGGCCCTTCGACAAGTTCGTGAAGGCCAAGAGGACCCTGGGTACCCAGATGAAGGCCACCGGCGAGGTCATGGCCATCAGCAACTCCTTCGAGGCGGCGCTGATGAAGGCCATCCGCTCCCTGGAGCTGGGCATCCGCACGCTGGAGACACCCCTGTGCAAGGATATGGATGACGACGCTTTGCGCGAAAAGCTTAAGAATGTGGATGACAACCGCCTGCTGGTGGTTGCCGAATGCCTCAGGAGAGGGTTCAGCCTGGACGAGATCTTTGAAGTTACCAAGATCGACAGATGGTTCCTGAGCAAGTTCAGGAATATCGTGGCCATGGAAGAGAAGCTGAAGACGCTTACCATGGATACCCTGACCGACGAGGTGCTCCTGGATGCCAAGAAGATGGGCTTCCCCGATGACGTCATCGCCAAATACGTGAAGGCCACTAGCAAGGACATCCGGAAGAGAAGGCATAAGGCCGGCATCAGGCCTGCCTTCAAGATGGTGGATACCTGCGCGGCCGAGTTTGAAGCCCAGACGCCTTACTACTATTCCACCTACGACAAGATCACCGAATCGATTCCTACCAGGAACAAGAAGGTCGTAGTGCTGGGCTCTGGTCCCATAAGAATCGGGCAGGGTATCGAATTTGACTACTGTTCGGTTCATTCGGTATGGGGCCTGAAGGAACTGGGCTATGAAACCATCATCATCAACAACAACCCGGAAACCGTCAGCACCGACTTCGATACATCGGATAGGCTCTATTTCGAGCCTCTGACACCTGAAGACGTTATGGAGATCATCGACCATGAGCAGCCCGACGGCGTTATCGCCCAGTTTGGCGGGCAGACGGCCATCAAGCTCACCAATCCCCTTGCCAACGAAGGCGTCCATATCTTCGGCACCAAGGCGGAGGATGTGGATGCGGCCGAGGACAGGGAGCGCTTTGATGAACTCCTTGAAAGACTTGGTATTCCAAGGCCGAAGGGCTTCACGGTCTTCACACTTGAAGAAGCGCTGGAGGCTGCCAACAAGCTGGGCTATCCCGTGCTGGTCCGTCCTTCCTACGTCCTTGGCGGAAAGGGCATGGAGATTGCCTACAACGACAATGACGTGACCGAGTTCATGGAGATCATCTGCCGCGAGGAGCAGGAACATCCCATCCTGATCGACAAGTACATGATGGGCAAGGAAATCGAGGTGGATGCCATCTGCGACGGCAAGGATATCCTGATTCCGGGTATCATGGAACACCTGGAGCGGGCAGGCGTCCATTCCGGCGACTCCATATCCATGTATCCGCCCCAGAGCCTGTCCTTCAAGACCAGGAACACCATCATCGAATACACCGAAAAGCTGGCCAGGGCGCTCAATGTGGTGGGCATGGTCAATATCCAGTTCGTGTTGTTCAACGACCAGGTCTATGTCATAGAGGTTAACCCCAGGTCCAGCCGTACCGTGCCTTACATCAGCAAGGTGACGGGTATCCCCATGGTCAGGATGGCCACACAGATCATGATGGGCAAGAAGCTGTCCGACTTCCCCTATGGCACCGGGCTCTACAAGGCATCGGAATATGTGGCCGTAAAGGTGCCGGTCTTCTCCTTCGAGAAGCTGCATGACGTGGACACCAGCCTTGGCCCTGAGATGAAATCCACCGGCGAGGTTTTGGGGATTGCCAAGAACGTCCACGAGGCCACCCTGAAGGGCCTGGTGGCGGCAGGCATGAAGTTCCCGGAACCCGGAAGCGGTATCCTGTTTACGGTGCGCGATACCGACAAGCCGGAACTGGTGGACCTGGCCGACGGCTTTGAGCGGCTGGGCTACAAGCTGTATGCCACGGGCAAAACCGCCAACTACCTGAACAGGCACGCCATTGCCACCAACGCGGTGAGGAAGATCAACGAGGGTTCGCCCAACCTGATTGACCTGATGGAGTCCGGCGAAATCAAGATGGTGATCAACACGCCCACCAGGGGCAGAAACTCCGAAAGAGACGGCTTCCAGATCAGAAGAAAGGCCGTTGAGCGCTCCATCCCGTGCCTCACCAGTATTGATACGGCCTACGCCGTCCTGCGCTGCCTCCAGATGGGCAAAAAGCCCGCAGAGCTGGATGTGATAAGCCTGGATGTGTTTGAGAATAATTCGCATGATTGAGAACGGCTTTATTAATTGCTCAGCGTAAATATAGAAATAGTTTTTTGGATTAGTGGCAGTTATATGGTTATTTATGGCGGGGAAGCTTTCCCCGCCGTTTGCTTTATCATTCAATATTACTTTCTTTACATGCCGACATCTGAAGCGGAGTAATACTCTTACTTACATAATCATAAAGCGCGGGCTATATGTCCGTGTCATTGCGAGTGGGGTGAAACGGAGCGTGGCAATCTCATCAAATAGTGTGCGCAATGCAATGCCATACCTCCCGATTTAATGCCAATCGGTTCAAGGTATGTGTCTCAGTTTGAAAAATAGTTTTCCTATGTATAGTTTAGTTGGTTTCACTCTCGATAATTGAACGGACAGTGCAATACCTGTTGCCGCTCAGCCTACCGAGAGCGTCCAATTTGGACCAAAATTAATGGTTGACACCCAGGCAATCGGCCTCGGTATAACGATATTGATCCGGTAATAAATAGAAAATCAAGTTATTTACTCCGCAAGAGTGGTAAATAGTATAAAAAGATAGTTCTACTGTATCAGTGAAGGATAGTTGGTGTTATTGTATGCAATATATAGCACACTTCAGAGAAACTGATAAGGCTATTCATGAATTGAGCGTTCATCTCTTAGATGTTGCTGCAAAATGTGATGAGTATGGTTCTAGAATAGGCATTGGCAAAATTGCCAGGCTAGCAGGTGTCCTGCATGATATGGGGAAGTTTAGCGATGAATTTCAAGACTATATTCGATCAAAAATGAATACCCCCATGCAAGATAATCAGGAAGAACCTCTAAGTAAAATAGATCACGGTAAAATAGGAGCCCTTTATATCTTTAATAAATTTCATGATTCATGCAGTGTTTCAGAGAAAATCTTATCTGAAATATTAGCTATGGTTATTAGCTATCATCATGGTGGGCTTAATGATTTTATAACTATGGATTGTCAAGTTCCTCTGCTTAATCGTCTCAAACCAGAAAATCTTGATACACAATATTATACATGTATTAATCGTTTTTTTGATATTGTCTGCAGTGAAAAAGATATAGATAGCCTTTTCTCAGAAGCATGTAATGAGTTGAACAATATTATGAGAAAAGTAAAAACAGAGAGATTATCTGTTTCGTTTACGCTTCATTTATTGATAAAACATCTATATAGCATTGTAATAGATTGTGACAGATTGGATACTTATTTATTCATGGAGGGAATAGAGGAATTACCGTGCTTGGATACAAGTGATCTCTGGAAAAATTATCTAATGCGACTTGAGGATAAAATTAATGAGTTAAAGGCAAAACCGACGAACACTATTTTAGAAGAAAGAATTAAAAAGTTAAGACTTAAAGTTTCTGACGAATGTGCGGATTTTGCACAAAGAGAAAGAGGTATTTATTTGCTCACTGTACCAACTGGAGGTGGTAAAACTTTTTCTAGCTTAAGGTTTGCTTTAAAACATGCAATAAAGCACGGCATGAAAAA
Organism: Thermoclostridium caenicola; assembly: GCF_900142095.1. Taxonomy (GTDB): domain Bacteria; phylum Bacillota; class Clostridia; order DSM-8532; family DSM-8532; genus Thermoclostridium_A; species Thermoclostridium_A caenicola. The sequence goes on from NZ_FQZP01000012.1 coordinate 38,811, forward strand.
GATAATTTATGTTCTTCCATTTACTACTATTATTGAGCAAAATGCAAGTGAGGTCAGGAATGTACTTAATTGTGCTGATAATCTCTTAGAGCATCATTGCAATGTAATACAAACAGAACATGAAAAATATAAGCTATTGGTTCAGCGTTGGGATTGTCCTATTATTTTCACAACCATGGTTCAGTTTTTAAATACTTTTTTTGAATCTGGAACTGTCTCAATACGAAGATTCCATCAATTAGATAATTCAATATTGATATTCGATGAGATTCAAGCATTACCAATTAAATGTATTTCATTATTTAACGATACAATCAATTATCTTAATAAAATATGTCATTGCACTATTGTTTTGTCTTCTGCTACACAACCTAATTTATCGGAGGTTGTCAGACCAATTATGATTTCTGATAGTCCCAATATTATTTCGACCCCTTCAAAACTTTTTACTGAATTTAAAAGGATGAACGTTATCCCTCGACTTATTGAGGGGGGATACACAGTAGATACGGTAGTAGACTTTGTTTATAATCTGAAAGCTCGCTATAACAGTGTATTAGTAATATTAAATACTAAAAAAGCAGCAGAGAAAATATATAAAGTTGCAGAAGAACGTAATGAAGGTAATATCAATATCTATTATTTAAGTACAAATCTATGTCCTGCTCATAGAAAAAAGGTGATTAGTGAAATCAAGGATAAGCTGAAATCTAATGAACATATTATTTGTATTAGTACACAGCTAATAGAAGCTGGTGTAGATATTAGTTTTGAAACCGTAATTAGAAGTTTGGCCGGACTTGATTCTGTAGCGCAGGCATCAGGTAGAGGAAATAGGCATGGAGAGGGGGAAATAAAAGAGACCTACATAATAAATGTCAGGGATGAAGTGCTTAAGAATTTGAAAGAAATAGAACTTGGACAAAAGCATACCCGTACAATACTACACGAATATAGTAACAATCCCGAAAAGTTTGATAATGATTTATTATCCCCGGCTGCAATCCTTCAATATTACAAATACTATTATTCAGATTCAGAAATAAGCACTCAAATGGATTATTATTGTAAAGAAATAAACGAAAAACTGTACAGCATATTATCAGGTCAAAAGCAAAAGGAAATGGCATACGAGGACTTGACGGGAAAGCAATATCCTTTTCAGCTTCTTCATATGTTCAGAACTGCTGCTGATAATTTTAGGGTAATTGATGATAACACAAGAACTGTTTTAGTACCATATGGTGAGGGAAGACGAATAATAACTGATTTATTGGGAAGTAAATCACTTTCTGAAAAGTTAGAATGTCTGAAAGAGTTGCAGCAGTACGCCGTAAACATTTTCGAAAGTCAATTCAGGCTATTGGAAGAAAAAAGAGCTTTTGTCAATTCTCCAATTGATGGAGTATTAATCCTGAAAGATGGATTTTATCATAGCAAATTAGGTGTTATAGAAGAAAGCAATATGGAACTACTCTTATATGAATAGCCGCCTGTATGTATCATAAGAAATATACAAGCGGCAATTCATAATCTCCATTTTAAAATTTCAATCCACATCCTAGGATGACGAAATAATTATACCATACAATAATCTCGTTTTCTAGTTGACATAATAAACCAGTTGTTCTATTATTGTAAATAAAATGATGCATATAATTTCTATTTTAAAGAAAGGGATATATATGAGAAATCAGATAACATATAAGGTTTATGGTAAATATGCATTATTTACTGATCCGGTTACGAAAATCGGAGCTGAAAAGATGAGTCTTACTTTACCAACATATCAGGCTCTTAAGGGCATAACGGAAAGTATATATTTCAAACCTACAATTATCTGGTACATAGATAGTGTACGCATTATGAAACCAATAAAAACTGAGTCGAAAGCGGTACGTACACTTAAACCTGGTGGAGGGAATGATCTATCCTATTATACTTATTTAAGTGATGTTGAATATCATGTCAAGGCACATTTTGAGTTCAACATGAACAGACCTGATCTCGCTGAAGATCGAAATGAAAACAAGCATTATTGTATAGCCAAAAGATGCATTGAACGAGGTGGAAGGCGCGATATTTTCTTAGGAGCACGTGAATGTCAAGCGTATGTCGAACCATGTGAATTTGATGAGGGAGAAGGATATTATGATAACATGGGTGAAATGGATTTTGGTCTTCAATATCACTCCATTGTATATCCCGATGAACAGTCCAGCCATGAAATGACCGTAAAGTTCTGGTACCCCAAAATGGTTAATGGTGTCATCAACTTTTGTAGACCGGAAGAGTGTCCAAAAGAAAGAGTTATTTCTAAGATGACACCTAAAAAATTCATTAATGGTAGGAACTTTACGATAATCGATGTCTCTGAGTTTCTAGATGATGCTTGTGGGCAAAGGGGGGATTAATAAATGAGTTGGCTTGTCATGTTGAATGAGACGTATAACAATGTGTTTGAAAAAGGAACGAATGGACCATTGCCAATTGCGCATACAACACAGAATGCTGATATTGAAATTATTGTTGATTCAGATGGCAATTATGTAAGTAGTAGGGTGTTGTTTAATGACAAGGAGACACTTATTCCATGCTCTGAGGCATCTGCTAGTCGCTCAGGGAAGAATCCTGTTTCTCATCCACTACATGATAAGCTTCAATATGTAGCCGGTGATTATTCGCATTTTGGGGGGAATAAAGGTTCCGAGTTTCATAAAAAGTATATGGAGCAATTAGAGGAATGGTGTAGTTCGGCTTATTCCAATAAAAAGGTATGTGCAGTTTATAATTATTTGAAAAAAGGATGTCTAGTTCATGACCTGATTAGAGAAGGTATTCTGGTATGTGATAATAACAATAAGCTGATAGATAAATGGACTGGAAATAAAGACGAAAAACCTCCAATCTTCAAAACACTGGCTAGTAAGCAAAATCAAAGTGATGCATTTGTTAGATTTGGAGTTGCCGGGTTCGATAATATTGTCAACCTTTGGGATGATCCAAAGGTATGTCAGGACTATATAGATTATTATCTCAGTAAGCAAAAAGAACGGCAATTGTGCTATATAACAGGAGAAATGGTGCCATGCTCAAATAATCATCCTAAAAAAATAAGGCATCCTGCTGATCAGGCAAAAATTATATCTGCAAACGATGAATCCGGATTTACATACAGGGGTCGTTTCAGATCGGCTGAAGAAGCTGTGCAAGTGGGCTATGAGGTATCACAAAAGGCGCACAATGCCCTTAAGTGGTTAATAGCGAAACAAGGCAAAAGCTTTGGCGATAAGGTGTTTTTACTATGGGGAACAAAAGCTCAAAAAGTGCCATCCCTTACAGGAGACACATTTGATGAGGCTTTTCTATATGAAGATGAATTAAACTCTAATGAACCGATGATATATACGAAGGAAGAAATAGCTCGAAGATTTAACAGAGCAATCTCTGGTTACAAGGCTAGCATTGATAGTCATACAGATTTGGCGTTAATCGGATTGGATTCTGCTACTCAAGGCAGATTATCCATAACATTTTATCGCGAGTTTCATGGTACGCAGGGAAATGAACTATTTGACAATATCAAAGCCTGGCATGAGGAGTGCTCTTGGATTCACACATACAAGAAACACAATAATAAGTTAATAGAATTTATCGGTGCACCTGCTCTTGACGACATTGCAAAGGTTGCATTTGGAACTGAACAGAATAGAGTGATAAGGGCTGAGAGCAAATTGATTGGTGCTACTGTGGAAAGATTATTACCCTGTATTGTAGATCATGCCCATATTCCGGTTGATATTGTCCATGCTTTGGTCAGAAAAGCAATCTGTCCCCAAAACTATAAAGAGAATTATAACTGGCGCAAAGTTGTGACCATAACATGTTCTGTCTATAAAAGACACAGATTTGAAAAAACCAATTCTAAGGAGGTATGGAACGTGAATGTAGATAATGATAGCATGGATATTGTTTACAACTGTGGACGACTATTGGCTGTTGCAGATGAAATTGAGAGGCATGCGTTATGGCTTCAGAACGAGGATAGAGAAACGAACGCCATAAGGTATTTCACGAAATTTGCTGTTGAACCCTGCAAAACCTGGAGAATTATTAATGACAAGCTTGTTCCTTATATCAGACGTTTAGGAAGCAAAGCGGCAATGTACTGCAGGATAAAAGAAGAGATATCAGCAAAAATACCACCGGATAAGTTTGCTGAGTTAAAAAATCTGGATGGAAGAATGATCTTAGGGTTTGATGCACAAAAAAATGAGTTTAGGAGAATAAAATCAGGAGGGGATAAAAAATGAGTGTACTTCAAAACAAAATTGATTTTGTTGCTATTATTTCAGTTAAGAACGCTAACCCAAATGGGGATCCATTGAACGGTAATTTACCCAGAACAACTTATACCGGTTTGGGTGAGATTTCGGATGTATGTATTAAGAGGAAGATAAGGAATCGGCTTTTGGATATGGGGGAGAAAATATTCGTTCAATCAGATGACAAGAACGTGGACGGATATCAGTCATTACGTGAACGTGCTTTGGCTAATGAATTACTCGTAAAAGCAGAAAAAGCAAAAAATAGGGATGAGTTTAAGCGAATTGCTTGTGAAAGCTGGTTGGATGTGCGTAGCTTTGGGCAAGTGTTTGCTTTTAAGAGTAAAAAAGAAGAAAAAGATGAAAGTGGAGATGGGGTATCTGTTGGTATCAGAGGGCCTGTCTCTATACATCCCGCCTTTAGTGTTGATCCCATTGATATTACCAGCATTCAGATTACAAAAAGCGTGAATAATGAATCGAACGACAATTCAAAAAAATCGTCTGATACAATGGGTATGAAACACCGTGTTGATTTTGGAGTATATGTTCTAAGAGGCAGCATTAATGTTCAACTTGCAGAGTTGACCGGGTTTACAGAGGATGATGCAGAAAAAATAAAAGAGGCTATTCGTACACTGTTTGTCAATGATTCCAGTTCTGCGCGTCCAGAAGGAAGTATGGAGGTAGTAAAACTATTCTGGTTTAGGCATAATAATAAACTTGGTCAATATTCTTCAGCCAAAGTTCATAATTCTGTTGTAATAACAAGAAAGCAAGGTGTAGAAACACCATCGTCAATTAATGATTATGAAATAAAATTAAATCCTTTGGCTAACCTAAGTGTTGAAGAATATGAAGGTGTATAGTGAAGAAGAATATCTAAATTTAGCAGGAATACAGCATTATGCCTTTTGTCCAAGGCAGTGGGCATTAATACATATTGAAAAGCAATGGCAAGATAATCTGAGAACTGTAGAAGGCGAATTGCTCCATAAGAATGCTCACGAGGGACAAGCATTTGAAAAAAGAGGAGACATATTGATTACCAGGGGTATGCCTGTATTTTCTGCATCTCTGGGAATAAATGGTGTCTGTGATGTTGTCGAATTCCACAAAGACATCGCAGGCGTTGAGTTGTTTGGAAGAGAGGGAAAATACATGCCATACCCCATAGAGTATAAGCGCGGAAAACCAAAGGAATCTGATATTGATATCCTACAATTAACAGCGCAAGCAATGTGCATTGAAGAAATGTTATGTTGTAAGGTTGAAATAGGATATCTCTTCTATGGCGAAATCAGGCATAGGCAGAAAATAGTAATAACTTCAGAGTATAGAAGCAAGGTAAGAGAAATAACTGAGCAGATGCATATGTGTTACAATCGGCAATACACACCAAAAGTAAAGCAAACGAAAAAATGCAATCTATGTTCCTTGAAAGATCTATGTGTTCCAGCACTCGGACGGTTCAGCACAGTTGAAAAGTATATAACTAAGATGATAGATGAGGATTGAAAGTGAAGAAATTATTAAATACTCTCTATGTTACATCCCCAAATAAATACCTTGCCCTGGATGGAGAAAATGTTGTTGTTCTGGAAAGCAACGAAGAAGTGGGGAGAATACCTTTACACAATATTCAGGGGATTGTTACATTTGGGTACATAGGAGCAAGCCCTGCACTTATGGGAGCCTGTGCTAGCAGGGATATTTCTTTATGTTTTTTGTCTTCTAGCGGTCGTTTTTTAGCTCGTATTGTCGGGTCAGAAACAGGAAATGTCGTGTTGCGTAAAACACAATATAGAATCTCAGATGACGAAAAAATGTGTACAGTAATTGCAAAAAACATGATTATCGGCAAGATTTTTAATTCTCGATGGGTTATAGAAAGGGCTCTTCGTGATCATGCTTTACGGCTGGATGTAGAAAAACTCAAAAGAAAATCGGCCTTTCTTAAGGATGCTATCTTAAAAGTAAAATTGTGTACAGATACACAACAACTCAGAGGAATAGAGGGAGAAGCATCTAGTATATATTTTTCTGTTTTTGATGATTTAGTTCTTCAGCAGAAAGAAGATTTTTATTTTAAGAATCGTAATAAGCGACCTCCATTGGATAATTTGAATGCTCTACTCTCATTCTCATACACACTGCTTGCCAATGAATGTGCGTCTGCATTGCAAACTGTTGGGCTAGATCCATATGTAGGTTTTTTGCATAAAGATAGACCAGGTAGAATGTCTCTAGCCTTGGATCTTATGGAGGAATTACGCTCTGTCTTTGCAGATAGATTTGTTCTATCACTTGTTAATAAAAAAATAGTTTCGCCAAATGGATTTTCAGTTAAAGAGAATGGAGCTGTAATCATGAATGATGAAACCAGGAAAATAGTTTTATCCAATTGGCAAGCAAAAAAGAAAGAGGTTATAACACATCCTTTTTTACAGGAAAAAGTTGAGTGGGGAATTGTACCACATGTACAGGCCTTGCTACTCGCCAGATATATCCGAGGAGATATTGACCAATATCCTCCATTCTTATGGAAATAGGTGATAGTATGTTGGTATTAATAACTTATGATGTTAATACAGAAACAGAGAGTGGAAAAAAGCGTTTAAGAAAAGTAGCAAAGCAATGTGTAAATTATGGGCAGAGAGTCCAAAATTCTGTATTTGAATGCGTTATGGATGAGGCAAAATGCAGGCAAGTAAAAGAAATACTCCTAAAGATAATTGATGAGGAAAAGGATAGCTTGAGGTTCTATTATCTCGGAAATAATTATAAAGGTAGAGTGGAACATTTCGGCGTTAAGAAAAGTTTTGACATTGAAGGTGATCTTATTCTTTAAAGTGCGAATGGTATGCTTACATAAAAATCCTGGATGATTCGCACCAGGGTTATAACAATTAAATGTTATAATATTACCATTAGTACCTTGAAAAAGGAATATTTTGGTGCCAGATTTAAAGAAATTTTGTGCCGCCTATACAAATACATATTTATTTTTTGTCTATTTTTGCTGTCGCTCCCCGTATGGGGAGCGTGGATTGAAATTATTTTGGGGCTGCTCTGCAAATTTTTTTTTAATGTCGCTCCCCGTATGGGGAGCGTGGATTGAAATATTTGTGCTGACAACCAACCTGCCACCGCCAAATATGTCGCTCCCCGTATGGGGAGCGTGGATTGAAATTCGGATTTGGGGCTACGTTTGAACACACCGGCCGTCGCTCCCCGTATGGGGAGCGTGGATTGAAATATAGGTCAAATATGTATCCTTATGCGTCATACTCGTCGCTCCCCGTATGGGGAGCGTGGATTGAAATATCAAGCGGACGCTCAGGGGGGCATAGCCCATGAACGTCGCTCCCCGTATGGGGAGCGTGGATTGAAATTGTTTGGTTACTGGTAAGGTGATTAATGTACGTGTCGCTCCCCGTATGGGGAGCGTGGATTGAAATCGATGTTGATGGACGCAGTAACTCCTGCAAATCCGTCGCTCCCCGTATGGGGAGCGTGGATTGAAATATTTTTGAGCTGATTTGATAAAGCATCCAGCCCGGGTCGCTCCCCGTATGGGGAGCGTGGATTGAAATAACGAAATCCCAAACCTTTTTGCTTCCTCTCGCAGTCGCTCCCCGTATGGGGAGCGTGGATTGAAATATCAATAGCAAATGCAAAACCAGCAAGCGGATTAACGTCGCTCCCCGTATGGGGAGCGTGGATTGAAATTTCTCTCCAGGTATGAAATATAAATGGTGCTGCAGAGTCGCTCCCCGTATGGGGAGCGTGGATTGAAATGCTATATATGTCCGGCATGATAAGTATGGCTAAAGTCGCTCCCCGTATGGGGAGCGTGGATTGAAATCATCAGGCAACCAAGCGGTGACTTTGTGTTGTCTGTCGCTCCCCGTATGGGGAGCGTGGATTGAAATGCTCTCGCAAGTGGAAAAGAACGGGACGAACACTGTCGCTCCCCGTATGGGGAGCGTGGATTGAAATCATCTCGCCGAAGGAATATGCAATCTCAGGGGGAGTCGCTCCCCGTATGGGGAGCGTGGATTGAAATACCTACAAACTTAGCAACCAATGATACGTTGCCCTGTCGCTCCCCGTATGGGGAGCGTGGATTGAAATGGCACTTTACCTTTGAGCCTGTACCCCTTAGCCCGGTCGCTCCCCGTATGGGGAGCGTGGATTGAAATAGCTCTCGACTTAAAGTATTTTGCGTCCTGTTTAGTCGCTCCCCGTATGGGGAGCGTGGATTGAAATATTTGGATATAGGATAACATATCTATGGCACTTGTCGCTCCCCGTATGGGGAGCGTGGATTGAAATATCAAACGCACGCTTAGGGGTGCGTAAAGTTTGGTCGCTCCCCGTATGGGGAGCGTGGATTGAAATCACTCACCATTGTAGTACCAAACTTTTATAAGCGTGTCGCTCCCCGTATGGGGAGCGTGGATTGAAATATAAAACCACAAAACAATATGTAAATTGGTGTATTGTCGCTCCCCGTATGGGGAGCGTGGATTGAAATAATAAAGTTATCCGCTCTTACAGTAAACAAATATGTCGCTCCCCGTATGGGGAGCGTGGATTGAAATTTCTTTTGTCAAAAACACAGTTTTGCCGATGTCGTCGTCGCTCCCCGTATGGGGAGCGTGGATTGAAATTTAACTATCACCCATAAACTACCTAAAAATATGGTCGCTCCCCGTATGGGGAGCGTGGATTGAAATCGGGTTAAGGGTTACAAGTTAAAAGGCAAAGTGCCGTCGCTCCCCGTATGGGGAGCGTGGATTGAAATATCAAGTACAGCTGTAAGATCTACACCGGTCAAATGTCGCTCCCCGTATGGGGAGCGTGGATTGAAATAGGAGGGCCGCGACCTATTGAAAAATAGTATGCTGTCGCTCCCCGTATGGGGAGCGTGGATTGAAATTTTTGTTGAAGGTTCAATTCTGACATAGATTCTTTCGTCGCTCCCCGTATGGGGAGCGTGGATTGAAATACGAAACTATCAGACCCATCAACATTACCAACGGTCGCTCCCCGTATGGGGAGCGTGGATTGAAATGTAATTGTACGCACAATGACGCACAATATAACCGTCGCTCCCCGTATGGGGAGCGTGGATTGAAATTATGGAATCATACAAATACTCCTTAAGGACGCAGGCGTCGCTCCCCGTATGGGGAGCGTGGATTGAAATGCCACCCTTGCCTACGAGAGCCGAAATGACAGCGTCGCTCCCCGTATGGGGAGCGTGGATTGAAATATTTGTCAACGAATATAGGCATTATATGGTAGCAGTCGCTCCCCGTATGGGGAGCGTGGATTGAAATAATGAATGCGCTGATAAATCTTATATTGTATGAGTCGCTCCCCGTATGGGGAGCGTGGATTGAAATTAGCATAGGTCAATGGTTTTCCAATCTTATTTCGTCGCTCCCCGTATGGGGAGCGTGGATTGAAATCTCAAGGTATTCCTCGAACTCTGCCTTTAACGCAGGGTCGCTCCCCGTATGGGGAGCGTGGATTGAAATAATTGATGACATTGCTCTTTGTTGTTGCATATACGGTCGCTCCCCGTATGGGGAGCGTGGATTGAAATCAACGCTGTATCATCTCAACAAGCGCTATTGTCTTTGTCGCTCCCCGTATGGGGAGCGTGGATTGAAATCATATTACATGGAAATTTGTCACAGCGAACCATAGTCGCTCCCCGTATGGGGAGCGTGGATTGAAATCCACTATGGCTTTTCTCTGCTTACGTTGCTGAGAGTCGCTCCCCGTATGGGGAGCGTGGATTGAAATAAGAGCATGGACTGCACCTTTTTTGCGGTGAGCGTCGCTCCCCGTATGGGGAGCGTGGATTGAAATTTGTAGAAGGAAACCTCAGGAACAACGTTTATGAGTCGCTCCCCGTATGGGGAGCGTGGATTGAAATCCGGTTGATACCGGTACGCTCGGAGAGCTTGTCAGTCGCTCCCCGTATGGGGAGCGTGGATTGAAATATGATGTCCTTGATTGCCTTGCAATGGTCCTGGTGCTGTCGCTCCCCGTATGGGGAGCGTGGATTGAAATTTCTATGCTCCATCCACGAGAAAGACGAAGTTGCGTCGCTCCCCGTATGGGGAGCGTGGATTGAAATACCTACATACTTTACCACCAATGAAATATTGCCCGTCGCTCCCCGTATGGGGAGCGTGGATTGAAATCTGGGGTCGGCGGCCTTGGCCTGAATATCCCGGGTCGCTCCCCGTATGGGGAGCGTGGATTGAAATCACTTGTCTGTCATTAGCCTTATATCTAAACCTTGCGGTCGCTCCCCGTATGGGGAGCGTGGATTGAAATCACCCTGCCCCGTATTCGGGACGTTGGATTGTTGGTCGCTCCCCGTATGGGGAGCGTGGATTGAAATACTTTTTGGGCTGCGCTTGAATACGCCGGCGACAAGTCGCTCCCCGTATGGGGAGCGTGGATTGAAATTGCTCGTGAGCTGAACCCGCTTATAGAGGCAGGCGTCGCTCCCCGTATGGGGAGCGTGGATTGAAATCTACCGCATGACGATACAGAACGGCGTCTACGGTGTCGCTCCCCGTATGGGGAGCGTGGATTGAAATTTGCCGGTATGGCAAAGATAAACGAATTCATGGTCGCTCCCCGTATGGGGAGCGTGGATTGAAATGACCAAGGTACAGTTTGCAGAGCCTAACGAAAGCGTCGCTCCCCGTATGGGGAGCGTGGATTGAAATATTCCAGGGAGAATACAAATCCACCATACATTGAGTCGCTCCCCGTATGGGGAGCGTGGATTGAAATGCTCTCGCAAACGGCGCAGTGGTGCAAAGCGATCCGGTCGCTCCCCGTATGGGGAGCGTGGATTGAAATAAGCAGACGGCACAATGACGCACTCGTGCAGGAAGTCGCTCCCCGTATGGGGAGCGTGGATTGAAATACGGTCAGCACCGCTAAACCACAGAAACCGAGTTTCGTCGCTCCCCGTATGGGGAGCGTGGATTGAAATTCTCCGTCATAATCACCACCCTATCAGGTTTTTGTCGCTCCCCGTATGGGGAGCGTGGATTGAAATACTCCAACTATTATAGGGCTTACCACTGCAGGGGTCGCTCCCCGTATGGGGAGCGTGGATTGAAATTTAAATAACCGCTTAAGTTTTAACATCTCTTTTTGTCGCTCCCCGTATGGGGAGCGTGGATTGAAATTGTGGTAAAATGTATAATGAGTAAACATGACCGCAGTCGCTCCCCGTATGGGGAGCGTGGATTGAAATCACCTGATTGAAGCCCCGCTGTGCGGAGCGGGGCGGGTCGCTCCCCGTATGGGGAGCGTGGATTGAAATTTCTTCTATCTGCTCCCATGTCAGCCCATTCACAGTCGCTCCCCGTATGGGGAGCGTGGATTGAAATTAAGAGAGGCAGCAAATCCGGACAAGCCGTTTTAGTCGCTCCCCGTATGGGGAGCGTGGATTGAAATCTATCAGCGAGCGGAATAACGCCTGCTTTTCCGCGTCGCTCCCCGTATGGGGAGCGTGGATTGAAATTACAATGCAAAAATGCTGGCGTGCCCATATTTGTTGTCGCTCCCCGTATGGGGAGCGTGGATTGAAATTACCATTGGGGGCCGCATGACTAAGATTGAAGAGGAGTCGCTCCCCGTATGGGGAGCGTGGATTGAAATATCGACCTGGCCGCAGAAGTAACCGTCAGGGCCCGTCGCTCCCCGTATGGGGAGCGTGGATTGAAATGCATTCGGAGCCGTAGGTCGGGGGTTCAAGTCCCGTCGCTCCCCGTATGGGGAGCGTGGATTGAAATCATTCCTGACCGCGTCCGAGAGGCAGCGCGGCATTATGTCGCTCCCCGTATGGGGAGCGTGGATTGAAATCGCAACGCTCGCACAAACCATGTTTTGATATAAAGTCGCTCCCCGTATGGGGAGCGTGGATTGAAATCAGAATATAGTTTGGATGGCTCATTTTCTCGACGTCGCTCCCCGTATGGGGAGCGTGGATTGAAATTTACAAAAACGGCGTAGGTTACGGAGCGTGGACGTCGCTCCCCGTATGGGGAGCGTGGATTGAAATTTACAAAAACGGCGTAGGTTACGGAGCGTGGACGCGTCGCTCCCCGTATGGGGAGCGTGGATTGAAATGCTGGCTGCCGCTTTTATACAGGATTGATGACGGTCGCTCCCCGTATGGGGAGCGTGGATTGAAATACCTTTGGACAAAGAACTATATAAAGAACTGCTTCGTCGCTCCCCGTATGGGGAGCGTGGATTGAAATCCCGGCAGTACAACATCAATTAAAATATACTGGAAGTCGCTCCCCGTATGGGGAGCGTGGATTGAAATTGCGGTCCTCGGCGGTCTTGATCGCATGGTGTTTGTCGCTCCCCGTATGGGGAGCGTGGATTGAAATATCCTCGTCCAACCTGCTGACCGCCATTCTGGGATGTCGCTCCCCGTATGGGGAGCGTGGATTGAAATAATCCTCGGTCTCCGTTTGTCCACCCTGAACCTGGTCGCTCCCCGTATGGGGAGCGTGGATTGAAATTTCGGAGGAGTTTAAAAATTAAAATTTGAGAAGGGTCGCTCCCCGTATGGGGAGCGTGGATTGAAATTTAAGGTTGAAGGGCTAGAAGGATGCCCTATCACGTCGCTCCCCGTATGGGGAGCGTGGATTGAAATCTCCGAGCCAACGACATGCGCCGGGTCCAGGAGATGTCGCTCCCCGTATGGGGAGCGTGGATTGAAATAATTATTATACGCAACTGGTGAAACCAAGCAGGGTCGCTCCCCGTATGGGGAGCGTGGATTGAAATCTTTTTTCGCGGGAAATAAAAAGCATATGCTTACAAGTCGCTCCCCGTATGGGGAGCGTGGATTGAAATTATGTAAAGCCTAACATAATGCAGATGAACACCGTCGCTCCCCGTATGGGGAGCGTGGATTGAAATCATTTCATTACACGATTTTTTACGCGCCAAAACGTCGCTCCCCGTATGGGGAGCGTGGATTGAAATCGCCAGAGATGATAACTGAGATTTCGCAACAACGGTCGCTCCCCGTATGGGGAGCGTGGAGTGAAATCCCCCGGTAAATTAACTGTAAATGATGGTGGCTCGTCGCTCCCCGTATGGGGAGCGTGGATTGAAATATCCTCGTCCAACCTGCTGACCGCCATTCTGGGATGTCGCTCCCCGTATGGGGAGCGTGGATTGAAATCCTTTCCCCAGCAAGCTCTACGCGTGCACCTATGGTCGCTCCCCGTATGGGGAGCGTGGATTGAAATATCAAGGGCCTCATTGTATACCTCAAGCTCCTGCGTCGCTCCCCGTATGGGGAGCGTGGATTGAAATTTGCTGGATATTGTCCATTGAAGCCTTGAATTCCGTCGCTCCCCGTATGGGGAGCGTGGATTGAAATGTGCCCTTGTTGAAGCTGAGATTGCCCGTGAGCGTCGCTCCCCGTATGGGGAGCGTGGATTGAAATAAAACGCAGGTCAAACAGGCAGACATGACGTGGGAGTCGCTCCCCGTATGGGGAGCGTGGATTGAAATATCCTGGATGGGCTGGTCCAGGTCGGGGTAATCCCGCCGCTCCCTTGCGGGGAGCACGGATTGAAATAGGTTCATCATAGGTGTAAAAGAAAAAGGTGAGTGTCGCTCCCCATATGCTTATCTGTGAGGTGATAAATTCAATCGATTCCAGGAAGGAGGAAATGGTTGATGCATTAAGTTGACAAAACCTCATATTGACCTTATCATATTATTTGCATCAAATCATGCGGACATGGCGGAATTGGCAGACGCACCAGATTTAGGATCTGGCGGGAAACCGTGGGGGTTCAAGTCCCTTTGTCCGCACCAAGTGAAGGGAAAACCCTTCACTTTTTTGTATGGACAAAGGGGCTTGAACTTTCGGCGTCGCAGGAGACCGGAGCGTAAGCGAGGGTCGAATCAGAACCGCCGGCTCAGCCGGCGGTTTGTTCTGCCCCTATAAGGGGCTGTTACCAGCAACATCTCAAGATGTACTGAATGAGTTTGCCAATCGCACGTTTTTTACTCACTAACACTAAAGGGTTTATCTTTTGTGTTTGTTTACTGGCTCACCCGTAAACGGGTCTATATATTCCTTAAGTGATATTTGGTCGGCTGCTATATCCTCTTGCAACTGATTCCTGATGTATTCTTGTATTTTCTTTGCATTTTTCCCCGCTGTATCTACATAATATCC
>NZ_FQZP01000013.1 GCF_900142095.1 Thermoclostridium caenicola
GTACCTTCCGTCCTTCACCAGCATGGCTATGGTCTTAGGATCTTTCAAATCATTCTTTGTCGGACTGTTATCGTCCAGTTCCTTCGTACATTTCATGTTGAGTGCGTGACATTGATGACAAATGTAAAAAACAAATAAGCGCCTGAAAAACGGCCTGAATACAGGGCTTTCAGGTGATTTGCCATCTGCCGAAAATGTGCTTTTTGGCGGCGGAGATGCCGGGAAACCCTGTATTTTTATGTGTGTGATTATTTGTGGAAACACATCCACAGCCTTTCGGGGCGGCTTCCGGCGGGAGGGGTTGTGTAGACGGAAAAGACGAGGTTTGAAATGGTTTGATGTGTTTCGCGGGAATAAATACATCAATTTAAAACTCAATGAAAAGGCCTGAAACGCATCGCTTTACTCAGACTTTAAATAATATTAATTTATTTTTTTAAAATTACGGAAAGAAAAATGGTTTTCTAATCGTCAAATACAATAGAGACAACAAAGACTTTTTTAAAGGGGATGATACCATTGTTTTAATATAACAACAATATTGCGCTATTAACAAAAAAAGGAGTGAAATTTCATGAAAAAAATTATTGCACTCGCTGCGGCTATTACTGTATTATCAGTATTCACAGTGAGTTTGGCTGCCGGGGCTTTCGCAAGTACAAATAACAACAATGTTCCAGAGCCATCAGTTCCGGCTACCTCTGAAACTACAACCTTGCCCGATTCCGCATCCTCAAGCAGTGATTCTTTAAATATATTAACGGAGAATACAAACTTTCAGAATCATGGCTTTGAGGTTAAGGCGCTGACTGAAGCGGTAAAATTGGATAAGACTGCTGCAATTAAGAAAGCAAATGAGAGCGTCGGCAAACAAATTAGCACGAAAGCAGAATCAATTACTGCCGTATTAGCAAAATTCACAGATACAGAAACGCCTGTATTGCCTGAATCTAATATTGCATTAAAGGATTACCCCGTTTGGATTGTGACATATCATGGCGTCACGTTACAGAAACAAGGGATGGCCGGCGGTACAGTGTATGCAGATCAAAATGTTGTAATTGACGCTAATAGTGGTGAAGTGCTTGAAACGTTCTCTTATAGCATCAAATAACGTGCCTGAATAACTATTGTTTTATTAATGAGAACAAAAATCAGAGGAGATGACTTCATTGGGCTTATGAATATTAGTCCGTTATTTAGATTGCGAGAATGATGAAAAGGATGGTGATTAGCTGTGCGGTTCGACAGGATTATTGGCAGATCAAAGACCCCTAAATTACTTGTACTACTTATCGCGATCCTATTTTTAGTAGGGTGGAATGCTGAACCAGCCTTAGCGCAAAATTTATACGCCATTGCAACTGTTGATGCTCCAAGCGCTAATGAAAATTTCCTTGGAGGATATGCGCAATGGAAAACTCCAACACAATATACAACTGTTGATGGAGGTTTTACCTCTCAGGTTATATGGGTGACGACTCAAAACCAACAATACCGATGGGTGGAAGTTGGCCTAACTAAAGGCTGGAAAGGTGACGACAGCATTTGGACAATGTATTGGGCAGAGTACACACCAACGTATAACGAGTATAAAGTTACATCAGTTACACCCGGCTCAACAGGTTCTTTGCACCACTACCAGGTACAATACGATGCATATAATACTTGGGGAGCTTATATTGACTACACAAAAGTTGGTACGTCAACTCAGTCAGCAGGAACTTTAGCGGTTGATGTGGGCGCAGAAGTAACAAGTTCTCAAAATACACTTACAACAACTTATCCAGAGTATATGCAAGTCTTAAAAGCCGGCACATGGAAATATTGGAAAGATGCCGGAAGCATAAGCGAGTATGATGATTCACCTTTTGTTTGGGAATGGCGAGACACTGGAACATATAAACTAGGGAAAACCTATAAAAATTAGGAGGTGGTGATAATGATTAAACGGCCAAACAAATGGATGGTAGTATCTGCTCTGTCAATCATTATAATAGCTTTACTTGCTTTTAGTGCATTAGCCATGGGAGAAAAAGTGTCAAATGTTCCTTTACCGTTGAACGCTTCTTCTGAATCCGAATACAAAATGCCAAAGAACTTGCCAGGCAAATCGGGTGGACCATACTTGTCTTCGACTGAAATAGAAAAGGTTTCTGTTGATGTTGCTAAAGCTCGTGGAGAATTATCACCCAGCATTATAGACTCAATTATGACCACACACGGTTTGCTTATTGAAGAAGGCGTGTTCAGCCCCTCATACTCTGTAGCTAATGACCGCGAAGTATATCTTGTAACATTGACCGGGGAATTTACGTTTACAAGGGTACGTCCAGGTGCTGACCCAATCAAAGCGTCTTATGTCAATATAGAGATAGATGCGACAACAGGTGATGTTTTAGCGGTTGGAACCTCAACTGCGACTAAAGACAAGGAGATTCTGCAAAGACTAAAGATATCAGAGTAATTTATTCTACAGAAAAATGTTTTATAGTAAAAAAATCACCGCAATCCTTAATTTGGGTTGCGGTGATTTTTATGCCTTATTGCGAATGAAAAACGATTTTGTTATCGTCTAATATAAAATAGGGATATTTTAGTAGAATTGGAGAGCGTTTATTGGAACGCAGCCGATCGGGGAGCAGGTTAATGGCGAATGATTTTGATGATATTGAATGTTTAGTTAAGACTTATGGAAAAGATGTTTTAAGAATATGCCGTTATTATCTACGCAATAGTCAGGACGCGGAAGATGCCTTTCAGGAAGTCTTTATTAAACTAATAAGGAAACGCTCTACATTTCGTGGCAAATCCGAGTTTAAAACATGGCTGACAAGAATTGCCATTAATACGTGTAAAGATTTTCTAAAAAGCCGTTCGTTAAGGAATAGTACAGACGAAAGCATTCTCGACTGCAACGATTGCGTTGATGCTGCAAAATATGATGAATATGATGAGCTTTATCATATTATAACTACATTACCTTTGGATTATAAAGACGTAATATTGCTTAAATACTATTACGGCTACACATCAAAAGAAATTGCGAGAATACTTAAACTAACAGAGCCTGCCGTAAACTCAAGATTGCATAGAGCAAAAAATTATCTCAAAAAAATATTAACTGAGAAAGGATGGTCGGATTATGAATACCTCGATTGAAAAAGCACTTCATAAAGGATTGGATGACGTTGAGGTTCCACCGCGGCTGGAAGTTCAAACAATAGAAAAAATTAGGGAGAAATCAAAAATTACTTTTTTCAATTTTAGATTGAACAGGAAATATGTTTCCATTGCCGCATGTGTGGTGGTGGTTGTTATTGCTTTTATAGGTGTTCAGCCATATATCAATAACAATAATATTCTCCCAAGTGAAAAAGGATTAGACCAGCCGAGCGTTCAGGCTCCCTCTTCTACTAATCTTGATAATACAGGACAAAACAGTGCAGTTTATCATAACATAGATATATCGCAGATTATTAGGCAACCATATGAAGCAAACGTACCGGCAAGCTATTTTTTTCAAAATTGGCTTCAGTTTGTAAAGAAAAACCCGGGTGTCGGTTCACATTGGGATAACCAACAATTTAATAAAGATAGTATAGAATCAGTTCTGCATATATCTATTATTTCACCTGTTCTTCCCAAAGGGGATTATACGACAACACAAAGCGTTTTGGTGGACGACGCAACTGGTGAAGTCATGGCATTCCGTACAGACTATTATTACTACAACAAAGATACGTTGGAATTTCAAAACCGCTTCAGCGTCTTTTATTTCTTAGTAGATTATTTCAACACAGAAGAACTGGAACAAGTCCAAAATGTAACCAAGCCAAACGGACAAATCCATATAGATGATTTTTATCCATCAACCAATGTAAATGCAAAGGTACCTCATGTTAGGAAGTTGATATACTTGGAAAACAGAGTCGGTATTGCCATTGAAGCAGAAGCAGATGTTGTCAAGACTGAAGACAAAGTTGATGAAGAAAAAAGCCGTGAACGTTATGAGGAAACCGACAAACAACTTATTGGCTTGATGAAATCTATAATCTGAGGCAACGTTGCGCAAAGGTGCCGGATTATTGAGCAGGGCGGTGCAGCTATTTAAGCATAGGAGAAACTCAAGCCTCTTTTCATGCACATGGACATGCCAAATCAGACCGCCAAGTTTCAATTGTTGTCTTGATTCGGCTTGTCGCCGCGACAATAAAATCAGAACAGAAATTATAAAACAAACATAGTTAACAAACGTTAATCTTAAAAAAAGAAAGGCGGAATCTACATTGTACCATATTTCGCAAGGGAAAAATGAAGCAATATCCATAAGCGCAAACAAGAAAAATTCGGCATGACAACACCTGCCGGACTTAAATAATAGCTGAGCGTATGGCGGGTGCTGCCGTGTAGGTTGGAGCTTAAGAGGTTGATATTGTATGATATGTACTTCATGCAATATCAAGCGGTTCTCTGCCAATATACATAAGGCAAAAGCTATACGCCGGAAAAGATTCCATCCCCGTATAAAAAGACAATACAGCGCAAAAAGAGATGACGACCCTTAGGCAGGGCACTGCTTGATAGAATAGTTTTTGCGGCCGAGTTTACGGATTTCAGTAAACTCGGCCGCTTTTGTCTTTGCGCTGTTTTACAGAGATGCCGCAGCCCTCCCCGCCTCCTTTCCCATGAGTTTTCGGGAAAGGAGGTGGAAATGGATGGACAAGGAGTATTTTATTGAAATAAACGGCAGGCAAATTCCGGTAAGCAAGGAAGTATATTATGCCTTCAAGCGCCCTGCTTGGAGAGAGCGCAAGCGCAGGCAGGTTCGCGCGGAAAAGGAGCTCTCGCTCGAAGCGTTTGCGGACGCGGGGTTTGAGATTCCTTCCGGGCAGGCGCTGGTTGACGAGATCGTCGAGGACAAGCTGTTATTAGACATGCTGTCCAAGGCGCTTTCGGAACTGACCGAGGAGGAGCGGGTTCTGATTGACGAGCTGTTCTTTAACGATAAGTCGGAACGCGAAATAGCTCGTGAAATAGGTGTATCCCAACCGGCCATACATAAGCGCCGTAACCGCATACTGGAAAAATTAAAAAAATTGATGACTTAAGGTTATCAACCACCCCCAAACTTTCCTTTGGATTGTGAGGGGGTTTTTAATTGCCCCGAAACGGAGGTGAGAGACATGAGAAAAAGCGTGAACGCCGCTTTGACGCAGAGCGAGGAAACGACGGAAGAACTGGTAGGCATCCTGACCGCCATCAGCATAGTGTCAAAACGGCTGGCAAAAAAGCTGGCGACGCTTGAAAAGCCGCCTGACGAAGGGAGGGACAAAACGGATGGAACAGCCGAAGCCGCTTCTGCCCATGCCGATTAAAGCCGCGCCGTATAAGCATCAGATCGACGCTTTCAATTTCGTATGCGGCAAGTTCGGCCTGATTCCGGCGAGCGGGATGGCATCTTCCGGCGCGGCTCTGCTCATGGAAATGGGCACCGGAAAGACCATAACCAGCATTGCGGTCGCCGGCGCTTTGTATCAGACTGGCAAAATCCACAGGATTCTGGTGGTGGCCCCGCTCTCCATCCTTGGTGTTTGGCGGGAAGAGTTCGAGAAATTCGCGGATTTCGATTACAGCCTTGCGGTTCTTGAAGGCAGCACCGCAAAGAAGATCGATACCCTGCGGCACATGCGCGGCTCTCCCCTGCAAGTCGCGGTGATCAATTATGAATCGGCATGGCGTCTGGAAAAGGAACTTGCCGCATGGAATCCCGACCTGCTCATCGCGGACGAAGGCCACAAGATCAAAACCCATAACATTGCGGCGTCCAAGGCCATGCACCGGCTGGGCGCAAGGGCGCGGTACAGGCTGCTGCTCACAGGGACGGTCATTACCAACAAGGCCATCGACGTGTTCAGCCAGTACAAATTCTTGAGTCCCGCCGTCTTTGGCCAAAGCTTCTATGCGTTCCGCAATAGATACTTCGATATGGTTGGCTATGGCAACCATACGCCAGTGCTGAAAAAATCAATGGAACAGGATTTGATGAAAAGGATTCACAGCATTGCATTCCGGGCGACCAAAGCGGAGTGCCTGGATTTGCCGGAAACCACCGATATTATTCGCCATATTGAGCTTGAGCCTGTCACTTTAAAGAAATATAAAGAGCTTGTCAAACAAAGCTATACTGAGCTGGCAGCTGGAGAAGTAACAGCTACAAACATACTGACACGCTTGCTTCGTCTTTCGCAATTAACCGGCGGCTTCATCGGAAGCGATGACGGTGGGAAAATCGAGCAAGTCAGTGATGCCAAGTTGAAAGCTCTTGAGGATATCCTTGAAAGCAGTATTCAAGAAGGACATAAGCTGGTTGTCATAGCAAGGTTTATCCCTGAAATTCATGCTATATGCAGGTTGTTGGAGAAAAAGAACATCGGCTATGCATGTATTTATGGTGCGACTAAGGATCGCCAAGGGCAAGTAAACCGGTTTCAATGTGATCCCGACTGCATGGTGTTTGTAGGCCAGATTGCAACCGCTGGACTCGGTATTACGCTGACCGCTGCAAGCACAATGGTATTTTACTCCCTTGATTATTCCATGTCGAATTTCGAGCAGACAAAGGCCCGCATCCATAGAGTTGGACAGAAGAATGGCTGCACATATATCTACCTTATTGCCAAGGGTACTGTGGATTCAAAAATCCTGACTGCTCTACGCAATAAGGCAGATCTTGCAAAAATGCTGATAGACGACTACCGCAAAGGAGCAAATCCTTTTGCCCCAGAGGGAGGTGAAAGCTATGAGCGATAATGCGATGTTTGAACTTGCTGACCGTCTGAAGGAGCTGCGCGAGGCAAAGAAGGCTGTTGAAGAGGAACTGAAAAGCATAAATGCGGAGATTGACGAGGTCGAATACCGTCTGTCTGAGCTGATGATCAGCAGTGAGACGCAAAACTTCACAAGAGCAGGAACAATGTTCTGCCTTTCAACGACAACAAGAGCCAGTGCTGCCGCAGGCATGAAGGAGGAACTGTTTGACGCACTACGCAGTAAAGGCTTTGGAGAACTCATCTATGAAACAGTCAATGCAAATTCTCTGTCAGCATTTGTTAAAGAACAGATTGCCGAGAATGGAGACGAGATTCCCGACTGGTTGAAAGGCCTTGTGAATGTCTTCGAAAAGACAACAGTAACTATGCGAAAAGCGGCAAGGTAAATAGTTTCATTGCGCAATGCTCAAGGAATAACGGTTCTAAGATCAAAGTTTCAAAGAACAATGATATAGATTACATTTCAAATTCATATTTACGGAGGTATAAAAGCATGAAAAACAATGAACTCGTAACTATTAACGAAAATACAGGTTTTCTTCAGCTCGCTGATTTCAATCTTGACGAGGCAATGGCATCAGAACTTGACGGTCTTGACATGACTTTTGAACGCATAAAAATCCCGTCCGCAGGCAGCACAGTATTCGAAGTACCCGGGGAAAATCCCGGAGAACCTGATACTGTCAAAGAATTCTCAGCGGTAATTCTTTATCATCATCCACTTTATGCATACTACAAGGACAAGTATACCGGAGGCAGTAACCCACCGGATTGCGGAAGCTTTGATGGTATAACCGGCGAAGGAGACCCCGGGGGAAGCTGTGCCAAATGCCCATATAATCAGTTCGGTTCGGGGGAAAACGGCAGCAAAGCTTGCAAGAACCGCCGCAGGATATATGTACTGCGTGAAGGGGAGATTTTCCCGTTGATACTCTCATTGCCAACAGGATCGTTGAAAGAGTTTTCCCGCTACATCAAAAGGCTGCTTTCTAAAGGTAAAAAATCGAACAGCGTAGTTACCCGCTTTTCATTGAAAAAGGCGACCAATTCAAGCGGTATCACCTATTCACAGGCTCAGTTTGCTGTAGATCGGAATCTGACCGCTGACGAATATGCGTTGATATCCAAGCTTTCCGAGCAGGTCAAAGCATTCAGTACCCGAGTCGGCCATGACACTGAACCTGCCGGTGAAGAGGTAATAAATGTAGACCCTGAATCAGGTGAAATTACTGAGCCGCTTAAGTGATCAAAGGCCCTATCGGAGAGTAACTTCTATCTCCGATAGGGCGGAAAGGAGAACCGCATGGGATACAAATGTGTTTATATGCTGTCTGAAATACAAGAGTATCTGAAAAACACTGTCCTATTTGCTTTCGACTTTGAAACGTCACCCCGCGATAAATGGAGGAACGATAAAAGTGCAGCTCTGGATGCTCATAAAGCAGATATTACAGGGATCAGTTTTTCAGTATCAGAAGGGACTGCTATATATGTTCCACTTAAACATCGTAGCGGGCGAAATGCAGAGAACCAGGCGGCAATATGGGATTATCTGAAATTACTATTCGAATCAAAAGATGTAATAAAAGTTGCTCATAATCTGGCTTTTGAGTCTATGTTCCTTTACGCAAGAGGTATCGTCCTTCAAAAGCCTTGCTATGACACGATTGCAGCATCACAACTTACATTAAAAAGCAAGTGGGAGTTCAGAAGTCTTGCTGACAGCGGATTAAAAACGCTTGCACCTGCACTCTGCAAAGCAGAAATGACAGAATTCTCAACGGTTACTGAAGGTCGGTTTTTCGATGAATTGAACCCTCAGGATGAGAAGACTGTCCGCTACGCTTGTGCTGACAGCGACTACACTCTTCGCTTGTATCATGTTTTCAATCAGTGGTTTGATAGATTTTTACCCAAACACAGAACTATTGTGGAAGAGGTAGAATCGCCTACATCAGTATATGTCGGGATAATGAAGTATAACGGCATATTGGTGGATAAGTCAGCCATGCTGAAGAAACAAGCGGAAGCCGCAGAAAAGATTGTCAGTATCAGAAAAGAGATTACCGGAATTATCGGCAATGTAGAGATTGGGGCAAATGCTTCAACTTCAGCATTTAAAAAATATCTTTTTGTGGATCTCGGTCTTCCGGTCATGAAAACGACCGCAAAACATCAGGAAGCTGCCGATGATGAAACCATGATCCTATTAAAAGGATGGTGTGAATCCAACAGGCCTGAACTTGCTCGCTTATTTGAACTGGTGCAGGAATACCGCAAGTGGGGAAAACTCAAATCCACCTATATAGACGGGTATCTTCGATTTATTGATGAGGATACCGGCAGGATTCATCCGGACCTTATACCATTGGGGACAGAGACAGGCAGATTTGCGTCAAGAAACCCGAATATGCAGAATTGTCCGCAGAAAGACAATGACCCAATAGGCGTACGGAAATTTATCATTTCGCCAGCCGGAAAGGTTCTTTTATCCCTTGACTTTTCACAGATAGAACTGCGCGTCGGAGCGTTTTATTGCAGGGACAAACGTATGCTGGAAACCTATCGTACTGGCGGTGATATCCATGCTCAGACCACTTCTGTTATTTACCGCATTCCTTTTGAGGAGGCAGCAGACAAAAATGCTCCACATTATAAAGAGCGTAGGACCATTGCAAAGAACTGCAATTTCGGTGTGTTCTATGGCCTGTTTCCTACTGGCTTACAGAGAACACTTAAATTTAAAGCTGGGCTGAACCCAACTTTGTCCGAATGTGAGACCATCATTCAAAACTTGAAATCCGGATACCCCGGTCTTGCCAAATGGCAGGATGAGGTAAAAAAGCGGGCTGCTGTAAGCTGCTATACAGAAACATGGCTGGGCAGGCGAAGATACCTGCTGGGAATTCGGTCATCAGATTGGGGCAAGAAGTCGTTTGCCGAGCGGTGCGCATTAAATACACCTATTCAAGGTACAGCGGCAGATATTCTAAAGCTTGCCTGTGGGCGCATCATCAGTGGACTTCCCGAAAGGCTCTGGCTGAAACCTATACTGCAGATACATGACGAGCTGGTTTTTGAATTACCGGAAGACAAGGCGGACGAAGCAGTTGTTTTTATAAAAGAGTGTATGGAAACACAACCCTTCCCTGAATTTGATGTACCTATTGTGGCAGAGGCTTCGGTAGGGAGAAATTTTGGAGAAATGAAAGAAATGGAGGATTGATGTTATGAATAACTTACAGGTTTTTAAGAATACAGAATTTGGAGAACTTAAAGTACTCGTTATTGATGGAAAGGAATACTTTCCTGCAACGGATTGTGCAAGGATGCTAGGATATAGTAACCCTCGTGATGCGATACAACGCCATTGCAAACCAGACGGGGTCGTGAAACACGACGGGGTCACCTTAACTACAAATCAATATGGTGTCTCGACTGAACAGCATGTTGAACGGACTTATATTACAGAGGGAAATCTATATCGTCTCATTATACGTAGCAAACTTCCTGCTGCTGAACGCTTTGAAAGATGGGTCTTTGATGAAGTGCTGCCCACGATCAGAAAATATGGAGTTTATGCTACAGATAAAGTTATCGAAGAGATGATTTCTAATCCGGAGTATGGTATCAGGATTTTCTCTGAACTGAAGGCAGAACGCGACAGACGGAAAGCTTTAGAAATAGAGAATGCAAAGAATAAACAGATTATCAGTGAGTTGAAGCCCAAAGCGAGCTATTATGATCTCATATTGCAAAATAAAAGCCTTGTGCCGATCAGCAAGATTGCCAAGGATTACGGAATGTCTGGCCGCGCTTTCAATAAGCTGCTTCATGAGCTTGGAGTACAGTACAAAATGGGAAACTGCTGGCTTTTATATCAGGAGTACGCCGATCAAGGATACACGCAGTCCAAGACTCATGCTATTAATGCAGAAAGAAGCGTAATGCACACATATTGGACACAAAAAGGAAGGCTATTTATCTATGACCTTCTTAAAAACAAGAAAGGTATATTGCCTGTAATCGAACGTGAACAAAAAAGCGCATAGGCAGGGGGTAATACCATGAGTATCAGCAAGTTTAACGCGGAAGGATATTACGACCCCACACCTTATGAAGCATTGCTTAGGATTGAGCGAGAGGCCAGGAAAGCGCCTTACAGACCGATGGTATTTATCTGCAGCCCATATGCTGGAGATATAGAACGTAATATCCGTAAGGCTCAGGGGTACTGCCGCTTTGCAGTGAGCAGGAATTGCATACCTATTGCTCCGCACCTCTTGTTTCCGCAGTTTATGGACGACGATGACGAACAAATGCGGGATCTGGGCTTGTTTTTTGGCATGGTGCTGATGTCAAAGTGTTCTGAAGTGTGGGTGTTTGGCAGAAAGATTACTAAAGGAATGTCCATTGAAATTGAGAAGGCAAAGCAGCGCAGCATTCCGATCCGGTATTTTAATGAACGATGCGAGGAGGTGCGGTGTCAGTGAGCATCTCATTCCCTCAAGAACTGGCTGACCGGAAGCAATGGATCTGCTGGCGTCTGGAACCAAACACAAAAGACGGAAAAGACAGTAAAATCCCTTATAATCCCTTAACCGGCAGAAAGGCCTCAAGCACTAACCCAAACGACTGGTCGACCCTTGACGATGCGATTGCGGCGAAAGAACAATACCTCTATACCGGATTGGGTTTTGTGTTCGCAAAAGGAGGAGGCTTAGTAGGAGTTGACATCGATCACTGCCGCGACAAAAATACTGGGGAATTAAACGATACCGCCAAGGCTATCCTTGAGCGGTTTCCGTCCTATACGGAAATCAGTCCTTCAGGAACCGGGCTTCATATCTTCTATAAAGGGGAGATGCCTGCCAAAGGCAATAAAAACACAAAAACCGGCGTTGAAATGTATGCTCACAGCAGGTACTTCACAATGACTGGCGAGCGACTGCCAGGGACTCCTGATTACATTACTGAAGATAACGGGGCACTGGCCTGGATACATGATAACTATATCAAAAGTAAGAAGCGGAGCGGGAAAAGTAAGAAAAACCGCAAGAATACAAAGCTAGAACCGCTTACGGATGAGGAAATCCTGGAGAAAGCCCGGACAGCCGAAAACCATAAGGAATTTAACCTGCTATGGGAAGGAAAATGGCAGGAAGCGGCCTATCCCAGCCAGTCCGAAGCTGACCTTGCCCTTTGCTGTATGCTGGCTTTCTGGTCGGGTAAAAACAAAGAGCAGATGGACAGGCTGTTCAGAAAATCCGGGTTGTTCCGGGAAAAATGGGATACGGTACATCATGCAAGCGGTGCAACCTATGGACAGGAAACACTGGATAAGGCCATCGAAACCACAGAGAACGTATACAGTCGCGAGAGCGAGTCAGCTATCTTTGAATATGAGGGCAGGTATTACCGCACTAAAGGCGAAAGCGTGTATCCTATAACAAACTTTATCATCCAGCCGGTGGAGATGATTGTATCGGAAGACGAAACGCAGATGACCGCCGATCTTGTTACAACCCGCGATGAAATATACCGTCAGACCTTTATGACCACCGACTTCAATAACATCCAAAAATTTAAAAATATCTTGAACCGCCGGACAATATCCTTAGGCTATTTTGGCTCTGAAGGGGATTTGGAACTGCTGAAGGGTTATATATCCGAAATGGAATGGGTACGGAAGACAGGGGTCAAGGCTCTTGGAATTTATGAGCATGGCGGACGGATGGTCTATGTTTCAACGGACGGCGCCATTGAAGCGGGAGGTAAAATTGTTGAAGATATTGTGCAGCTTGATAAGTATAAAAGCATAACAACCGATATCCTTACCTTTGAACCATTGACAAAGGAACAGCTTGTCATGCTTGGAGAGTGGATCCTCAGCTATAACGAACCTATAAAAACGGTGTCAGTGATGGCATGGGTAGCCGGATGCTTTATTAAACCGCATCTTAAAAAAACAGGCATTAAGTTTCCACACTTATTGCTTGTCGGAGAACAGGGCAGCGGAAAGAGTAATACATTGGAGCGGGTTATTCTGCCGGTATTTTCATGCAGTAAAATTCGCGCGGCTACACAGGTTACTGCATTTACATTGATGAAGGAATCTGCATCATCAAATCTGATACCACAGCTGATGGATGAGTTCAAACCTTCAAAGATAGACAAATTAAAGCTTAATGCCTTATACAACCATCTTCGTGATGCATATGACGGGCACGAAGGTGTCCGCGGCCGGGCGGATCAAAGTGCTGTTACTTATGAACTGTTGGCACCTATTATTGTAGCTGGTGAGGAATCGCCGGATGAAGCGGCTATCAGGGAAAGAAGCATTGAATTGCTTTTCAGCAAGAAGGACTTAAAACCGGCCAGCCACAGGCAAGCATTTTATAAGTTGTGTGCAAAAGCGGATCTGCTGGGCAGCTTCGGTCGGAGCCTGCTGGATATAGCGCTCAGAGTATCGCCCGTGGATGCGGAGAAATGGTATGAGGAAGCAAAGTCAGAGATATCTGATGAGTTTCCATCCCGTATCGTCAATAATCTCGCCTGTTGCTATGCCGGATTGAGCCTAGTAAACAAACTGTGTGAATTCCTTAATGTTACATGGTCTGAAGTGTTTCCCATTAACAAAGGGGCGTGTATTCGATATCTTCAAAACGGTGTGCAGGAATACTTGCTGGATGGCGGCAGCAACAACAAGACTATTGTAGAACAGACGCTGGAAATCATGGCCCGGATGAAACTGGCTCCGAATCAAGACTACACTTTTGATAAAGGAGGCAATGTTATCGGGATTCGTTTCTGTGATGTATATGACCGCTATACCAAGTACAGACGCGATTATGCAATCACAGGTGAATGTCTTCCGTATAACCAGTTTCTGAAGCAATTGAGGCAAAGTGACTTTTTTCTGGAGAGCAATAAAACGATGCGTTTCGGGAACGAAACTAAGAAAGCGTGGGCTCTTGATTTTTCGATATTGAAAGAGCGATGCGATGTGAGCGGCTTTGAGATCACAGATATTGAGCCTCTTTAACCTCAAAAAAGGTAACAAGGTAACAAAAAGGTAACACCCGAAACGCTGATGAATAGCCACTTGTTACCTATGTTACCTTTGTTACCTCAACTTTATATATACGCGCGAGAGATGAAATTATTTTTTGAAAAATAAAAAATAAAAAAATATAAATATTTGTGTCTATACCTACCCCAAAAAAGAGGTAACAAGGTAACAAAATCCGCAAATGCGCTTGTAAAGCGGGTTTGAGAAGTTACCTTTTTAGAAATACCGGGGTAACAAGAGGGGAAAAGGTAACATTTTTGGAGGATAAGCGGTTATGTCTGAAAAGAGTATTGTGACTAAAATCCTGCGGTACTTAAAGACAGTACCGGGGTGTTTCTGTTGGAAGGAACATGGCGGTATGTACGGGACAGCAGGAATACCAGACATTATTGCCTGTGTAAATGGGCGGTTTATAGCTTTTGAAGTAAAAACCCCATCGGGAAAGACAACAAAACTGCAGGAAGCAACCATCAAAAAAATCCTCAATGCCGGAGGAGTGGCGGCGGTTGTCCATTCGGTAGATGAGGTGAAGGTTATTCTGGAAAAGCATGGCCTTCTGCAAAGAACGAAGATATAACGAACAAGGAAACAAGCACTGCAAAGCAACGAAAAAAAGCACACTGCTTCAAAGATCAAGGTTTTTTATCTTGATTTTTTGGAGGTGCGATATGCTGATTGCATGGCAGTATTTAGATAAAAAAGCGGCTGCTGTTGAAGCTTTGAAAGATTACAGCAGCATGCAGTACATTATCGAGCACAGTGATGAGGATATATATGAAGTTGAAACCCGTATGACAAGCCCTCATAGTGCAAAGATTACCGGAGTTCCGGGCAAACACAATCCCAAAAGCGGCGAAGAACGCCTTGCTGCTTGCCTTGACGAGATTGATGTGTTGAAAGAACGTTACAGGCGGGCATTGGAATATATGGAGTGGTTCAAGCCTGCTTGGGAAGCCCTGTCGGAGGAAGAACAGTTTATACTGACAGAATTTTTTGTTAATGATGTGAGCAAGACAGAAGCTGTAGCAAACATCGGAGAGAAGCTGTTTCTTGAAAGAGCACAGGTGTACCGCAGGAAAGACAAGGCGCTTAATCATCTGGCACTGCTTTTATACGGGAAGTAGAAATGAGATTTTTATGAGATGTAAAACACAGGTATCCCATATATAATGATATCATGAAAAAATGTCATTAAAACGCATAAGCCCTTCGGGGCTTTTTTATGCCATAAAACAGGAGTGAGGGAAGATGGTTGACAAATGCTTTGGCAGCAACGGAAGGAATGGCTGCAATATACTGACTGTACGCAAGTGTCAGCAAGATAAATGTTCATTCTATAAGAGCACCCAAGATTTAGAGGAAGACAGAAAAAAAGCTTATCTTTTGCTTGCAGCTTTACCACCCGATATGCAGCGGTATATCTCCGATAAGTATTATAACGGCAGGATGCCATGGGTGAAAAGCAATTGTGCTGTTTAGTATTCCAGATGAGATTTTTATGAGATGAAATTCAGTAAAAAACCAAATATAATGGTATTGTGAAAAGTTATGGATAAGCCTTCATGGGATGAACCTGTGAGGGCTTTTTTAATACCCGAAAAGGAGGTGGCCAGATGCCAAGAAAGCCAAAAAGGCCTTGCTCCTTTCCCGGCTGTCCTGAGCTGACGGACGGAAGGTACTGCGACACGCATCAAAGGCAAATGGATGCTTATTACAACAAATATGAACGAGATCCCCAAACAAGAAAACGCTATGACCGGAGATGGAAACGCATCAGGGACAGATATATATCAGAGCATCCGCTTTGCGAGGAGTGTCAAAAGTACGGAAGGCTAACACCAGCCGAAGAGGTACATCATATTATCCCTTTATCCAAAGGCGGAACCAATGCAGACAGTAACCTTATGAGCCTGTGCAAACAATGCCACTCATCGATTACTGCCCGCGAAGGAGAGCGATGGGCAAGAAAATAATGGGGTCCCCGAAAAGTCGTTTGACTTTTTGGGGAGAGGAGCAGCCCTGAAGCGGTAAGCCTTTCGCGCTTGCGTGAAAGCGATGAGCGGAGGGCGCTGCGACGAAGGGGGGGTCAAAATCTCTGGTGAAGCAGTTTTGTGCAACGGGCGGGGGGTCACGCGCGAAAAATCGCAGTTTCAAACGGGGTATATCCCCTGTTTATTTTTACATGAATCGAGGTGATGTGTATGGCAAAGGACGGTACAAACAGAGGCGGTGCACATACAAGCGATGTGGCTGTAGCAATTAAAAGGTGTCAGGTCAGATTAAAACTATCAAGTAGATTCTCGGAATAAAAAGGATGGGAGCGGCTTCCACAAACCGCTCCCATTAAAAAATATACGTTATTTCTTAATCTGTTGCAGTATATCAAACATAGTTTCCGGCGTAGCGCCTTTGACACTGAGTTCCACCAGAACATTCCCGTACAATACGCCGAATCTCATTCGAATATCTGGCTGATCACCCGAATCCGAAACCTCATAAGTCCTTGCCCGTACTGCATCGAGCGTCAGCTCGTCTATAAGGAAGATTGGATTGTCAACAATCTCCCGTAAATCGTCGGGTACTGAGTCGGCGCGGGGAATGGGATAGAGCGAAAGGTCGTAATTCTTCCTGTCGGCAACAGATGTGATACGCGCTTTGTCGTTACCATCAAGATATGAAACACGCCAATCGATATACCCCATGCCCTTTTCCCAACGGACATTTAGTTCATTCCGCTCTTGATTGATAAAGCGCAAAGCGTCCTGAAAAACAAACCCTTCTGGGAGTGTTGCTGGTAGGTACGCACCGAAATCGGCATCTGCGTGAGCTTCATCCAGATTAAGCCGATCCTCGCGCAGCTCGGGTACGACAGGATGGAGTACGCTGAGATCGGCTGCTCCTCCTTCAATCAGAAGACCGATTAACTCAGAGATTTCATCTTTAAGAGCTTCCTTTTCTGCCTCCGCTCCGCCAAGCTCAACATAGTAGGCTATACCGGAAAGCTTGAAGTATGCAAAATAAATGACGTTTCTTAGCCCCTTACTGTTTGGTTTGGTTTCAAAATAGCCCGCTGTAACCGCTGTTCCAAGAACGTCTGAGGATCTTGCTTCGACATCAAACTTATAGTCGAGTACGACTTCGCCGGGTGCTAGCTGGATATATGTCTTGAGTCCGGTGGCAGATACGGCGTGGGCATCAATATTGAATAGGGAGGCTCCCCTTTCATCGCTTTGGAAATTAGCGGTGGCCGTAATACTGTGCGTCTCTGTCAGGCCGGGAAAAACTGCCTTCAGCTCTTTATCAGTCAGTTCCTGCCAGAAATGTCCCGGGATAGCGATATCGGCTGCGGCCCGAAAATCGGCTTTATTGAAATACAGAGTGTATTTGCTTGACGTGTCGGGTGAGGCTGCATCTTCGCTGGGCTGCGAAACAGACGGGTTATTCCACGGCGTCGGTGTCACATTATGTTGTAGTAGCTGAGGCATTGTAACAACGCTCAATAAGATAACGGCAAGACAGGCAAAGGCTATGGCATAGCGTTTAACCGTGAACGGGCAGCGAACAGGTCTGGCATCAGTAGCACAAGACACGAGCTTCTGGTGCAGTGTGTCAGAAACCGATATTTTATTCATGTATTCGTTATATGCTTTCATAATCGTCCTCCTTTAAAACAGATTTGAGCTTTTGCCGGGCACGAGTCAGATGGCTTCTGATAGTAGCTTCCTTTTGTCCGGTCAGACCGGAAATGTCCTTAATGGAATAACCTTCGTAATAGAACAAATGGATGACAGTGCGGTATTTGGGCGGTAAGGCCAGAATTCGCTCCAACAATTCATGCTGCTTCAGATCCATAGCAGGATATGAATCAAGAAGCGGTTCCGTACGTTTTCGCCAAGGGGATCGCAGACAGCTGTTGCAGAGGTTTACTGTTACCCTGATAAGCCATGCCTTCTCATGCTCCTCCGATTCGAATTCGGGAGCCTTTTCGTAAGCACGCAAAAATGCCTCCTGCACCACGTCCTCGGCATCGGATACGTTTCCTGTAATAGCAAGTGCAGTGCGATAAAGCCTGTTTTCATGTTTTGTTACAAACACCTCAAAGTCCTCTGGCCGGCAGGACTTATATGCCATTCGCTCCACCTCCTTCACCCTATATACGCTTTAGACGACAAAAAGGCTGCATAGTATCCCGAAAACTTATAAGCTTAACTATGTTTTTGATAGAAAAAGCTTTACCAGTTATCTTCATGTAATATCAACCGGCAGATTCTTCGCATTAATTCATGAGAACTTGTGAAAAACACAATGCCATTATTTATAGAATCGAGGTGATGTGTATGGCAAAGGACGGTACCAGCCGCGGCGGAGCGCGTATTGGCGCGGGACAGAAGAAAAAACCTCTGGCGGATAAGATTTTGGAAGGAAATCCAGGCAGACGCAAGCTTATGGTAATGGAGTTTACGGACACTGCGGATCTGGAGGGACAGAACATGCCGCCGCCGAGGGATTATCTTGCCGCAAAGCAGAAGAACGGAAAAACAACACTGGCGGTGGAAATATACGAAAAAACATGGCGGTGGCTTAAGGAACGCCGGTGTGATCATCTTATACCTGCGCAGCTTATCGAGCAATATGCCCAGAGCGTGGCGCGGTGGATCCAGTGTGAGGAATGCATTACCGAGTTTGGCTTTCTTGCCAAGCATCCGACCACCGGCAACGCCATTCCCTCGCCTTATGTGGCCATGAGCCAAAGCTTCATGAAGCAGGCCAACAACCTGTGGTATCAGATTTACCAAGTAGTGCGCGAAAACTGTGCGTCGGATTATAAAGGCGCGACGCCCCACGACGACGCTATGGAGCGGCTGCTTACGGCAAGAAGAGGTGGCTGATTTGAACATACAGAAAATCAAAGCCGAGCTTTTGAATCCCGCGGCATATAATCCGCGCAAGGACTTAAAGCCCGGCGATAAGGAATATGAAAAACTTAAGCGTTCCATCGAGGAGTTTGGGTATGTCGAGCCGGTCATTTGGAACAGTCAGACCGGCAATGTGGTAGGTGGCCACCAGCGGCTGAAGGTGCTGCTGGATTTGGGGCAGACCGAAATCGACTGCGTCGTAGTGGAGCTTAACCCGCAGAGGGAAAAAGCGCTTAACCTTGCTCTTAATAAGATTCAGGGAGAGTGGGACGAGAATAAACTGGCTGAACTGATGGCTGAGTTGGACGCAGGTGCATTTGATGTTTCGCTTACCGGTTTTGACGCATCTGAAATCGACGAACTGCTGAGCCGATGGTACTCCAAGGAAGCGGTGCAGGACAGCTTCGACATAGACAAGGCGCACGAGGAAATCGTGCAGCGCGAGCCGGTAACGAAGCGGGGCGATATCTGGCTTCTCGGGAATCATCGTTTGATGTGCGGCGACTCCACGAGCGAGGCTGACTTCGCAAAGCTCATGGACGGAGCGCATGCTCAAATGGCGGTTACTTCCCCTCCATATGGGGTAGGCAAAGAATATGAAAAAGCCGGGATTGAGCCATGGTTCGAGACAGTACGCCCAGTGATTAGAAACCTGTGCAGGTATGCAGATATTGTCTGCTGGAACTTAGGTGATCTCTATGCCACCGGCTCTCAGTTTATTGAACCCACCAGTGTTTACAGTGTGAATATGTTTTTGGACAATGGTTACCGCCCTATCTGGATCCGCATTTGGAAGAAACAAGGGCAAAATTTCGGTGTAGGACCTTATCATCTTGTTTCAAACAAGCCGGTTCAGCAGTATGAGTATATTTCAGCCTTCAGCAATAAAGGAGAAGTTGAGGAATATAACGATCAGGAATATGTATGGCTTTCAGCCTTTGCGGGACACAGTTATAAATTTGTGAAACGGCTTACAAAGGAAGAACGCAAGAAATGGGGCTATGCTGGGATATGGGAGATGACCACTGTACGGGCAAACAAGGAGCATCCTGCAATGTTCCCTGTAGAGCTTCCATGGCGGTGCATCAAAATGCACAGCGACAAAGGCGGCATTGTGCTTGAGCCGTTTTCAGGCAGCGGCACCACTATAATTGCGGCTGAACAGACCGAGCGCAAATGCTACGCAATGGAGTTATCCCCTGTTTACTGTGATTTAGCTGTTAAGCGCTGGGAGGAATTCACCGGTGAAAAAGCCGTCAAACTGGAGGGTTAAGATTTATGGATATACTGAAAATACCAGCAGAAAAACTAAAACCTTCTAAATATAATCCGCGGAAAGATTTAAAGCCTGGTGACCCTGAATATGAAAAATTACGTCGGTCTATTGAAGAGTTTGGGTATGTAGAGCCGGTCATATGGAATAAACGCACCGGGAACATTGTCGGCGGACATCAGCGTTATAAAGTACTTACAGCTTTGGGGTACAAGGAGATCGACTGTGTTGTAGTTGATTTGGATGAACAGCGGGAAAAGGCACTCAATGTTGCACTGAATAAAATCAGCGGCGAGTTTGATATTCCGCTTTTGACTGATCTGCTTATGGATTTAAATGAAGATGGTTTTGACGTTTCTCTTACCGGGTTTGATGCTTCGGAAATTGATGAGTTGTTCCGTGATAAAACAGCCGCTAATGTCAAAGAGGATAATTTCGATACAGAAAAGGCAATTGCAGAGATTAAAACTCCGGTTACCAAAAAGGGCGACATATGGGTACTTGGCAGCCACCGTCTGATGTGCGGTGATAGCACCATGCTTTCAGATGTGCAAAAGCTGATGAACGGACAAAAGGCGAGATTTGTTTTCACCGACCCACCATGGAATGTTGATTACGGTTCAGATACCAGGCATCCAAGCTGGAAGCCAAGACAAATTCTAAATGACAATATGAGCACCGAAGAATTCGGCGCTTTTTTATTGCGCGCTTTTAAATGCATGAAAGAGGTTTCTGAAGCCGGATGCATGACCTATGTGGTAATGAGTGCTCAGGAATGGGGCAGTTTGATGAACGTCATGCGGGAGGCAGGGTATCACTGGTCGAGCACAATTATATGGAAAAAAGACAGCTTGGTACTATCAAGAAAGGACTATCATACCCAGTACGAGCCGATCTGGTATGGTTGGCTTGAAGGAACACGCCTTTGCCCGCTTAAAGACCGTAAACAGTCAGATGTTTGGGAGATACCCCGTCCTAAAGTATCGGAGGAGCACCCTACCATGAAGCCGGTATCGCTTGTAGCAAAGGCAATGCTCAATAGTTCCCATATTGGAGATTTAACTCTTGACCTGTTCGGTGGTTCTGGTACGACAATGATTGCGGCACAGCAGACCGGGCGGGTTTGTTTTATGATGGAGCTTGACTCGAAATACTGCGATGTGATTGTAAAGCGCTATGTTTCACAATTTGGCGCAGATTCAGTATTCTTGGTAACAGGTAGTGAAAAAATACCTTACGCGGAAACACAGATTGATTAAAAATGTCCTTGCTTTCCCCTTAAAACAGAGCGTTAATGTACCCCGCCAATAAAGAAAGGTGGGATTTTTTATGATCATCAGAGCAATTTCAGCTTTTCCGGAGGGAGGTGTACGGAATGAGAAATAACAGCTTCCGCTTTTCACAGAAGGTTGCCGGCCAGGAGAGGAAAGTCATTGCCGCAATAATCGCCGAGGCCCTCGGAGGCCAGGTGCGCTATGCCGGAGCGCCGGGCTTTACCTACGAAGCTGATGGCTGGACGGTTGACAGGAACAGCGTGGTGCATTCGCCGGAAATCGGCCTTGACAAAATCAAAAGCGTCAGGCCGGTGATCGACGCGATGAATATCGCCGGGCTGTCAGCGGAGGAAAACATGACGATTGCGCTTGCTTTGCACGGCTTTGGCGAGGCGAGCCTTGAAAACCTTAAAAACCTGCTGGCAAGCAAGGAAACGCTGCTCAAGAAAGCGCTGTCTGTCAAGCGCAATATTGAAGTTTCGGCTGAAAACGGCGAAATCACATTCCCTTTTTGGAATGCGACTTTAAATGCCGACGAGGTGCAGACATATATCACGCTTGCAAGGCAGATGGCGGAACAGGCAAAGACACAGAAGCGCGTGCTGGCTGCCGAAAAACCGGCGGACAATGAAAAGTATGCCTTCCGCTGCTTCCTGCTTAGGCTGGGGTTTATCGGGGATGAATTCAGAACTGAGCGCAAGGTGCTGCTTTCAAGGCT
Source organism: Thermoclostridium caenicola (assembly GCF_900142095.1). GTDB lineage: Bacteria > Bacillota > Clostridia > DSM-8532 > DSM-8532 > Thermoclostridium_A > Thermoclostridium_A caenicola. Next base: position 22,087 of record NZ_FQZP01000013.1, read on the forward strand.
GTCCGGCAACGGGGCGTACCGGAAAGGCAGAGCAAAGGCGGCGGATGGAGATGACTGATTTTCAAAACACCGCCTTCTTTGTGCGGCGTCCGTTTGCGATCGAGGATTTGAGAAAACCGCATCCGCATAAGGAGGAAAAGCCTTTTGCGGTTGTGAAAACTATCGGGCTTTCAAAGATTGACTATGAGAACTTTATTGCCGATCTGTGCGTCGGCCGCCGGTTTATCGAGGAAAATAAGGAACTCTGCCGCATTGACGAAGACGGGGTATGGCAATGCCTGCTGGTACAGCGGCGCGGGCGGCCGGACGGAGTCCTGGTGATGCCGGACGACACGGATTATCCCAAATACGCCGCATATTATCCGGGAGGAGAGGATTGAAAGATGAGCGCAGGAGGCTTTCCTTCAAAAGAAACTGTTCAAAGGCTGAGAGAGGAATATCCGCCCGGAACGCGCGTGGAGCTCATCCGCATGGATGATCCGTACGCCGCGCTGAAACCGGGAGATCAAGGCACTGTTTCATTTGTGGATGATATAGGGACTATTTTTGTGGATTGGGACTGCGGTTCAACCCTCGGCGCGGCCTATGGCGCGGACATGATCAGAAAGCTGTAAATGTACACAAATTAAGACGCGAAAAATTGCTCAAAATCCTGCGGAAACTCATGCAGAATTGCCTTGCTATCCTGTGTTTTCAATGGCCTAATGTACACTGCCGAAGGGCAGAAAACACAGAGAAAGCGAGGAGAATGGCGCAATGCTTGAAACGAGATTCGGGATCGAGGTAGAATTTACAGGTATTACAAGGGCGCAGGCGGCAAAGGTCGCCGCGGAGTTTTTGGGCGGGAGGGTCGAAAGCGGCAGCGACTACTACAACACGCAGAAAGTTATCGCGCCGGACGGACGGGTTTGGAAATTCATGAGCGACGGGAGCATCCGGACGCAGAAAAAGGAACGCGGCCGGATTGTGGAGGCGGGCCGGGAATACAGCGTGGAGCTGGTAAGCCCCATACTCACCTACCGGGAGGACATTGAAACCCTGCAGGAGCTGATCAGGAGGCTCCGCAAGGCGGGCGGCTTCAGCAACAGCAGTGCAGGAATTCATGTCCATCTTGACAGCGCAAACCACACGCCAAGAAGCATCCGCAACTTCATCAACATCATTGCCAGCAAGAACGACCTGCTCTACAAGGCGCTGCAGATTGAGCCGGAAAGGATGCGTTTTTGCAAGAAGATGGACGCGGCGCTGGTGGAGAAGATAAACCGCCGCAAGCCGAAGACCATGGCGGCCATTGAGAGCATCTGGTATGAGGGTTACAGCGAAAGCCGCAGCCAGCGATATCATGGAAGTCGGTACTATTTTCTCAATCTGCACAGCTTTTTCAACGGCAACGGTACGATCGAGCTTCGCGGCTTCAACAGCGAACTCCACGCCGGGATAATAAGGAGCTACATCGTCCTTGCCTTGGCGCTCAACCATCAGGCGCTGACGCAAAAATGCGCTTCCAGCAAAAAGCCGCAGGTCGAGAACGAGAAGTTTGCCATGCGGACATATCTCAACCGCATAGGACTTATTGGTGATGAGTTCAAAAATTGTCGGGAGCACCTTTGCAAACACTTGGGCGGCAACGCGGCATGGCGGTTTCGGGCGGCATAGATAGACAAGCGCAGGGGCGGATCTCCGCCCCTGCCTTGGTAAATACAAGGAGGATGATACGATGAGCAAAGAAAAAGGAACCATATATTTAGCATACGGAAGCAATCTGAACTTAAGGCAGATGGCATACCGCTGCCCGACGGCAAAAGTGCTGGGGAGTGCAAAACTCACAGGCTACCGGCTGTTATTCCGGGGCGGCAATGGAGGCGCGGTGGCGACGATAGAAAGGCAAAAAGGCGGAAGCGTGCCGGTACTGCTCTGGAGAATCACGCCTTATGACGAGGAAGCGCTGGACCGCTATGAAGGCTATCCGCATCTATACAGGAAAGAAACGGTTAAGGTGCGTTTCAAAGGACAGTGGTTGTCCGCAATGGTGTATATCATGAATGAAGGTAGACCTTTGGGAGCACCGAGTCGTTACTATTACGAGGTGATTCGGCAGGGCTATATAGATGCGGGTTTTGATATTTCGTTTCTCAATAAAGCGGTAAGAGATTCAATTTCAGCGGCAGAGAAGTCAGAGGTGTAGGACATGGGTAACGAGAATCTGATAACTGATAAGATTTATCGGCAGATTATGGCCATACGGGACAGCGGTGCCTGCAATATGTTTGACTTGCCAAGAGTACAGGAAGAGGCATATAAAATGGGGTTTTATGAATTAGTAGTATTTCTTAATGAACACAAGAAAGAATATGCCGAGTTTATCCTGACAGGCAAACGATAACGGTTATAACGTAACAAGTTTCATAGAAATCCACTAAAGAGAGGAACTTCATCCATGAGGTTCCTTTTTTCTTGCTCAATTTTAGGAAAGGAGGCGGCAAAGCTGCGGAAGTTAAAGCGATATAAACCAACCAAGTTTATGGCGGAAGGTTCTCGATATGACAAGGAAGCGGCGGACGCCGCTGTTACTTTTATAAACTGCCTGAAGCATACCAAGGGTGAATGGTATGGAATGCCTTTTGAATTAATTGACTGGCAGGAACAGATTGTCCGGGATATATTCGGAATCTTGAAACCTAACGGATACAGGCAGTTTAACACTGCCTATATAGAAATTCCAAAAAAGCAGGGTAAGAGCGAACTTGCAGCGGCAATTGCTTTATATCTTACCTGCGGTGATTTCGAGCATGGCGGCGAGGTTTACGGATGTGCGTCTGATCGTCAGCAGGCATCCATTGTTTTCGACGTTGCAGTAGATATGGTGGAACAGTGTCCGGCATTAAAATCTCGAATTAAACCAATGTTGTCACAGAAGCGGCTGGTTTATAAACCGTTAGGCAGTTTTTATCAGGTGCTTTCAGCGGAGGCATATACAAAACATGGCCTAAACGTCCATGGTGTGGTATTTGACGAACTTCATGCTCAGCCAAACAGGGATCTTTATGATGTAATGCTTCACGGATCTGGCGATGCAAGAAAACAACCGCTGTTTTTCCTGATCACAACTGCTGGCACAGACCGCAATTCCATCTGCTGGGAAGTACATCAAAAGGCTGAGGATATTCTTCAAGGGCGTAAGATAGATCCGACTTTCTACCCTGTTATCTACAGCGCAGCCGATACCGATGACTGGACAAGCGAAAAGGTATGGAGAAAGGTTAACCCGTCACTGGGCATTACAGTCGACATCGAAAAATTGAGGGTGGCTTGTGAAAATGCCAAGCAAAATCCTGCAGAGGAAAATTTATTCCGTCAGCTCCGCTTAAATCAGTGGGTGAAACAATCGGTGCGCTGGATGCCAATGGATAAATGGGATAAGTGTGCGTTTCCTGTTGATGCAGAAAAATTGCGCGGCAGAACCTGTTACGGTGGGCTTGATCTGTCATCTACTACCGATATTACCGCATTTGTACTGGTGTTTCCGCCGCTGGATGATTCGGACAAATATCAGATTCTACCTTTTTTCTGGATACCGGAGGAGAATATTGATCAGCGTGTGCGGAGAGATCATGTGCCTTATGATGTCTGGGAGAGGCAAGGCTTTTTATATACCACCGAGGGTAACGTCGTGCATTATGGCTTTATCGAAACCTTTATTGAGGAACTCGGAATGAAATATAACATTAAGGAAATAGCCTTTGACCGCTGGGGCGCGGTGCAGATGACGCAGAACCTCGAAGCCTTAGGCTTTACGGTTGTTCCGTTTGGTCAGGGTTTCAAGGATATGTCACCGCCTACAAAAGAGTTGATGAAGCTGACATTGGAAGAACGCATCGCCCATGGTGGTAATCCAGTACTGCGGTGGATGATGGACAATATCTATGTCAAAACCGATCCCGCCGGAAACATTAAGCCTGATAAAGAAAAATCCACCGAGAGAATAGATGGTGCGGTAGCGTTAATTATGGCGCTTGACCGCGCGTTAAGGCATGACGGGGATGAACGCAACGGATCAATTTATGATGAAAGGGGGCTGTTGATTATATGAGTGTATTTTCCCGTTTGTTCAAAGCAAGGGACAAGCCGAAAAACAGCCTGTTCGGCAATGCTTACAGCTTTTTCTTCGGCGGCACATCCAGCGGCAAGGCTGTCAACGAGCGGACGGCCATGCAGACAACGGCAGTGTATTCCTGTGTAAGGATACTTGCGGAAGCAATTGCCGGGCTTCCGCTTCATGTGTACCGCTATAAAGAAGACGGTGGCAAAGAAAAAGCGTTGACCCACCCGCTCTATTATTTACTCCATGATGAACCAAACCCTGAGATGACTTCATTCGTGTTCCGAGAAACACTGATGAGTCATCTTCTTTTATGGGGAAATGCTTACGCTCAAATTATTAGGGACGGTTCCGGACGAGTGCTGGCGCTTTATCCACTTTTGCCAAACAAAATGACGGTAGACAGGGCTCCAAACGGAGAACTGTTTTACAGTTATCGGCGCGACAGCGATGAGAGTAGGGTTAATCCAAAAGCAGGCCTTATATACCTACGAAGTGATGAGGTTCTTCACATCCCGGGACTCGGTTTTGACGGACTGATCGGATACTCCCCTATTGCTATGGCCAAGAACGCCATAGGCATGGCTATTGCCTGTGAGGAGTATGGTGCATCCTTTTTTGCCAACGGAGCAAATCCGGGTGGCGTTCTGGAACATCCCGGTGTACTAAAGGATCCGGCAAAGGTGCGGGAAAGCTGGAACGCTGTTTATCAAGGAAGTGCCAATGCTCATCGCATTGCAGTTCTGGAAGAGGGAATGAAGTTTCAACCAATCGGCATTCCACCCGAACAGGCACAGTTTTTAGAGACAAGAAAGTTCCAGATAAATGAAATTGCTCGGATATTCCGAGTACCTCCCCATATGGTTGGAGATCTTGAAAAGTCAAGCTTTTCAAACATCGAACAGCAATCTCTGGAATTTGTTAAATACACGCTTGACCCGTGGGTGGTGCGTTGGGAACAGGCTCTCCAAAAAGCGCTGCTTTTACCATCAGAGAAGCGGGCATACTTTGTCAAATTCAATGTAGATGGCCTTCTGCGCGGTGATTATGCAAGCCGCATGAATGGTTATGCTGTAGCTCGCCAGAACGGCTGGATGTCTGCTAACGATATCCGCGAGCTTGAGGACATGAACCGGATGCCGGCGGAGTTGGGTGGAGATCTGTATCTTGTTAACGGTAACATGACCAGGCTTGCCGATGCAGGTGCATTTGCAGGCAAAAACAATGCTGAAACGGAGGGATCAAAAGTTGATCAAATCACAAAAACAAAAACCGGTTCGCCGCTTCTGGAACTGGATACAAAACGATGATGGCAGCCGGACATTATATATTGACGGCCCAATAGCTGAAGAAAGCTGGCTGGGAGACGAAGTAACTCCCAAACAGTTCAAATCAGAGCTGTTGTCCGGAGAGGGTGATATAACGATCTGGATCAACAGCCCTGGCGGAGATATATTTGCAGCTAATCAAATTTACAACATGCTTATGGATTACAAAGGCAAAGTGACGGTAAAGATTGACGGTATTGCAGCCAGCGCCGCTTCGGTCATAGCTATGGCCGGAGGTGACGTCTTTATGTCACCAGTCAGCATGATGATGATTCACAACCCTATGACAATAGCCATCGGTGATACAGAAGAAATGGAGAAAGCTATTGCAATGCTGGAAGAAATAAAGGAATCCATCATCAACGCTTATGAACTGAAAACCGGACTTTCCAGGGCAAAAATATCGCACCTAATGGATGCAGAAAGCTGGTTTAACGCAAGAAAAGCGGTGGAACTTGGCTTTGCCGATGGAATCTTGTTTATGGAGGATGAATCATTCCCATCCGAATTTGAAGTATCAGGAGGAATGATCTTCAGTAGGCAGGCAGTAACAAATTCCATCCTGCAAAAGCTTAAACCAAAAGAAAAACCAAAAGGAACACCAATTGAGTCGCTTGAAAAGCGGCTTTTTTTATTAAAACCTTAAGGAGGATTTGATTATGAGCAAAATACTGGAACTGCGTGAAAAACGCGCTAAAGTATGGGAAGCTGCTAAAGCTTTCCTCGACAGCAAACGCGGGAACGACGGACTGCTTTCACCGGAGGATACCGCGACTTATGAAAAAATGGAAGCCGACGTTATTGCGCTGGGCAAAGAAATAGAGCGTCTTGAGCGTCAGGCTGCCATAGATTTGGAACTGTCAAAACCGTTGAATATTCCTATTACAGACAAACCCACTTCCATATCTGGCAACAATGAAAAAACCGGACGTGCCAGCGATGAGTACAGGCAGTCTTTCTGGAACATGATGCGCGGCAGGCGCAAATATGACGTACACAACGCGCTGCAGATTGGAGAGGACACCGAAGGAGGATATCTTGTTCCCGACGACTTTGAGCGTACTCTTGTGGAAGCACTGGAGGAGGAGAATATCTTTAGGCAGATTGCCAATGTTATTACCACGTCCAGCGGTGACAAGAAAATTCCTGTGGTGGCAAGCAAGGGTACTGCATCCTGGGTGGATGAGGAAGGCCAGATTCCCGAAAGCGACGATTCCTTTGCACAGGTATCCATTGGCGCATATAAGCTGGCTACTATGATCAAGGTATCAGAGGAATTGTTAAACGATAGTGTATTTAACCTTGAACAGTATATAGCCAAAGAATTCGCCCGCCGAATCGGAGCAAAAGAGGAGGAAGCATTTTTTATCGGTGACGGATCTGGCAAGCCAACCGGTATCTTGGCAGATAACGGCGGTGGCGAGATAGGAGTAACTGCGGCGAGTGCAACAGCCATTACCCTTGACGAGATCATGGACTTGTTCTACAGCCTAAAGTCTCCGTACCGCAGGAACGCTGTATTCATTATGAATGATTCGACAATTAAAGCTATAAGGAAGCTCAAAGACAACAACGGTCAGTATCTCTGGCAGCCTTCTGTAACTGCTGGAACACCGGATACTATCCTCAATCGTCCAGTTAAAACTTCTGCATTTATGCCAGCCATTGCCGCCGGAGCAAAAACGATTGTATTCGGCGATTTTTCTTATTACTGGGTGGCAGACCGTCAGGGCAGGGTTTTTAAGCGGCTTAATGAGTTGTATGCTGCGACCGGACAAGTTGGATTCATGGCAACCCAGCGTGTAGATGGCAAGCTGGTACTGTCTGAAGCAGTCAAGATACTGCAGCAGAAATCAGCTTAATGAAAACGGAGGTGCTGCGGCATGGAACTATTGGAGAAGGTTAAAGCAAACCTCATATTGCAGCACAGCGAAGATGACGCACTTTTACAAGAGTATATCAAAGCCGCAGTGGCCTATGCGGAAAGTTACCAGAAAAAGCCGGAAGGATATTATGCCGAAAACCCCATGCCGCCTACTACTGAGCAGGCTGTCATTATGCTGTCGAGCCATTTTTATGAAAGCAGGGATGGCTCGACGGCCGGTTTTTTCGGGGATAGCGTGCAGGCCGGGCAGCAGGTGTGGAATACGGTGAATATGCTGCTGCGGCTTGACCGGGATTGGAAGATATAGGGGCCCCCGCAAAGTCATCCGACTTTGTGGGGAGAGGACGAACAACGGAATGAATGAGCTTTTCGCGCTTGCGCGGAAACGAATGATATGGAGTTTGTGAGGACGATATGAGCTTTGGGAAAATGAACACCTTTGTGGACATCATCTCAGTCAAGCCGGTTAAGGATAGTGAGGGTTTTGCTGAAAAAGGTGATGTTATTCTTGCTTCGGTAAGGGCATACAAGGAAGACAGGCATGGCAGTGAAAAATGGGCAAACAGGGCGGCGTTTTCGCAGGCGTCTGCCCTGTTCCGCTTCCGTAAGATACCTAACCTTGAAATTACCACAGATCTTGTACTCGTTTGCAGCGATGGCAGGTACAACATTATCAGTGTTGAGGACGTAAAAGGACGTGGAATGTATATTGAGGTGCTTGCGGAAAAAGTGAAATCAAGCAAAGCATAAAAGGAGGGGCTGCAACGTGGCTAAGGTGGAAGTTAAATTGCCGGAACAGTTCTTGCTCAAGTTATCCAGACTTGGAGAAAGAACAGACGAAATCATACCTAAGGTGCTGGAAGCAGGCGGGGAAGTGGTTCTTTCAAAAGTGAAGTCCAATCTTCAGTCAGTTATCGGGAGCGGCACTAAATATCCGTCCAGAGCAACCGGTGAATTGGTAAATGCTTTGGGACTCTCTCCTGCCAAACAGGACAGGGATGGAAACCACAACATAAAAATCGGCTTTACTGAACCAAGGAAGGATGGGGAAAGCAATGCGAAGATTGCCAATATTATTGAGTATGGCAAGTCCGGGCAGCCTCCAAGGCCCTTTTTGAAACCTGCAAAATCGGCTACAAGGAAGTCCTGCATCGAAGCAATGAAGTCAAGACTGGAACAGGAGCTGGGTCGTATATGAGCATATTGTCAGAGTTAAACTCGTTATTGGATGCTTTGGGCATACCCATTGAAACCGGGGTATTTAGCGGTGTACCGCCAGATGAGTACCTTGTCATTACTCCGATGACAGATACATTTGAAGTTTTTGCAGACAACCGGCCTCAGGTAGAAACCCAGGAGGTAAGGTTGTCTTTATTTATAAAGGGAAACTACACTGCCCGTAAAAACGAAATAGTGAACACATTGCTTCAAGCAGGCTTTACCATTACCGACAGGCGGTATATAGGCCATGAGGACGATACCGTCTATCACCACTATGCCATTGATGTGGCAAAAGAGTATGAAGTAAAGGAGGAATGAAAAACATGGCCACAATCGGACTGGACAGGTTATATTATGCCAAAATAACTGAGAATGAAAACGGAGAAGAGACATACGCCACGCCTGTTCCGCTGGCTAAGGCTATTACGGCAGAGCTTTCTGTGGAGCTGGCAGAGGCGACGCTTTATGCCGATGACGGGGCGGCAGAAGTGGTCAAGGAATTTCAAAGCGGCACACTGACTCTTGGTGTTGCAGATATCGGAGTAGACGCTGCTGAGGTTTTGACGGGAGCCACCCTTGATGACAATAAGGTGCTGATTTCCACCAGCGAGGATGGTGGCGCGCCTGTAGCAATCGGCTTTAGAGCCAAGAAAGCTAACGGCAAGTACAGGTATTTTTGGCTTTACAGGGTTAAATTCGGCATCCCGGCGACAAATCTGCAGACGAAGGGCGACAGCATTACCTTTTCGACACCCACCATTGAAGGGACAGTCATGAGACGTAACAAACCAGATGGCCAGGGAAAGCACCCTTGGAAGGCGGAGGTCAGCGAAGACGATCCCGGTGTATCGCCTGAAACTATTACCGGCTGGTATACGGAAGTTTATGAGCCGGTATTTGCTGTGGGAGGAGGCAGCGAATAATGCAGGATAATGACAGAAGCGCAATTATCAAAATCGGCGATGAAGAATATCAGCTTATTCTAACCACTAAAGCGACAAAGGAGATTGCAAAAAGGTACGGCGGTCTTGAAAACCTCGGCACGAAACTGATGAAAACCGAGAACTTCGAGATGGCTCTTGACGAAGTGGTATGGCTGATTACACTGCTGGCTAACCAGTGCATTCTGATACACAATCTCAAACATCAGGATAAGCATGAACTCCTTACCGAAGAGACAGTGGAACTTCTCACATCTCCTTTGGAACTGGCAGCATATAAAGACGCTATCATGAAAGCGATGTTCAAAGGCACCAAAAGAAATGTTGAAAGTGAGGATGATTTAAAAAACACACCGGCCGAGTGAGCGATGAGGAATCGTTCACTCGGCTTTTATATTACGGCACTGTCCAGCTTAATCGTTCAGAGGAAGAAGTATGGCTCATGCCTATTGGATACCTGCTTGATTTATGGGAGTGCCATAAGCAGTTTTTAGGACTGTCCAAACCGAAGCGTATGCTGACCATTGATGATGTGATACCTTATGGAATATAAGCAGCAAAAAAGCAGGGTGGCTGTAATCCCTGCTTTAAAAAGCTGCTTTTATTCCATTTGCAAAAACTCTGCCGCTGTTACGATCTTTGGGTTTGTTACGCCGGATTCAAGGAAATCCCTGTCTCCGGTTACAAGCACGTCAGCTTTTGCCGCAATGGCCGCCCTGAGTATTGGCCTGTCGGATGCGTCCCGGACAAGCGCCTCATCCGACACGTCAACTGCGGGAGTTGGAACAACTTCAAGAACGGTAAGCGCAATCGCCAAAAAGCGTTCAAGCGCCTGGATCTTATGGGGGAATTTCCGGTTGTATACCCGGCGAAGCTCATCGATGTTTTGATCGCAAACCATACCGTGGTTGGGGTGTGTTACAGCTTTAATGTACGCCTGATAAGGCGTTCCTTCGCAGCTCAAGGAAGCGGAGATCAGGATGTTGGTGTCAATTAACACTCTCATAGACCTTCAATCTCCGCGCGGACGTCCTTCACCAGATCCATAACATCGTCATCATTGCGGATCCCGGCTTTTTCCGCTTCGCCCTCCATTTCTTTCTGTAGCATTTTCATGGCGTAGACAGCGGAGTTCATAAGAATAACCCGGTCTTCCTCGCAAATGAGGGTGACGCGGTCTCCGGTGGAAAGGCGAAGTTTGGAGCGGATATCTTTTGGCAGCGTGATCTGGCCTTTTGCCATTACCTTTGCATTATCAACTATGGGAACGTTCATGCTAAGTCCTCCTTTTTAGGATTTGAAAAGCAGGAAATTCCCTACTTTCCCTACTATTAGTATATGCCAAACCGCATTGAAATACAATAGCCTTTTATAATTTTTTAATTTTTACTCGAAAGGAGGCGGTTATGTGGCAGACAATTTTGGCCTGAAGATCGGGATTGAAGGCGAAAAGGAATTTAAAAACGCCATTCGTGAGATCAATCAAAGTTTTAAGGTACTGGGTAGCGAAATGAACCTGGTCGTATCTCAGTTCGACAAGCAGGATAAGTCAGTTGAAGCTGTTACTGCAAGAAACAAGGTGCTTAACAAAGAGATCGAATTGCAGAAAGAAAAAATAGCTACTTTGGAGAAAGCCCTTGCCAATGCCGCCTCATCTTTCGGGGAGACCGACAAGCGGACGCAGTCCTGGCAGATACAGCTTAACAACGCCAAAGCAGAGCTGAACAAAATGGAGCGCGAGCTGGAAGCGAACAACAAAGCGCTGGACAATGCGGGAAAAGAGTTTGACGAAGCGGAAAAACAGGCGGACGAATTTGGCAGAGAAATTAAAAAGGCCGCGGATCAGGCAGACGATGCAGGCGGGCGCTTTGAAAAACTGGGAGGTGTATTGAAAGGTATCGGTGTGGCCATGGGAGCGGCGCTTGCAGCCATTGGTACAGCAGCGGTTGGTGCTGGCAAGGCGCTGGTGGATATGTCGGTCAATTCGGCTGCCTATGCCGATGAAATCCTTACCGCTTCAACCGTAACCGGCATGTCCACCGACAGCCTGCAGGCGTATAAATACGCTGCAGAGCTTGTGGATGTCTCCTTGGATACTTTAACGGGCAGCATGGCAAGGAACGTTAGATCCATGTCTTCCGCTCGGAAAGGCACCGGCGAGGTCGCAGACGCTTACCGGAGGCTTGGCGTTTCAGTCACCGACGCCAGCGGCAACCTGCGTGACAGCGAAACAGTCTATTGGGAAACCATAGACGCACTTGGCAAGGTGTCAAACGAAACCGAGCGCGACGCGCTGGCCATGCAAATTTTCGGTAAATCGGCCCAAGAACTAAACCCCCTGATCGCGCAGGGTTCGGTAGGGATAGCGGAGCTGACCGAGGAAGCAAAACGTATGGGTGCGGTTATGAGCGAAGATTCGCTGAATGCTCTCGGCAAATTTGATGACAGTATCCAGCGGCTCAAAGCAGGCAGCGCAGCAGCCAAGAACATGCTGGGTACCGTATTGCTTCCCCAGCTTCAGATATTGGCCGACGACGGAGTTACGCTTCTTGGGGAATTTACTCGTGGGTTATCTGAAGCGGGTGGCGACTGGACAAAGATAAGCGAGGTCATCGGCAATACGGTGGGAAGCCTTGTAAATATGCTGATGGAAAACCTACCGAAACTCATTCAGGTAGGCTTGGATATTGTCACATCCATCGGCGGTGCAATAGTGGAGAACCTCCCAGTCATTATCGACGCGGCGGTTCAGATTGTCATGACCCTGTTGCAGGCTTTAATCGATGCGCTACCGCAGATAACAGAAGGCGCTTTTCAACTTGTCATGGCGCTGGTGCAGGGGATTATCGACAACCTACCCGCGCTGGTGGAAGCAGCAGTGCAAATGATTGTGACACTGGCATCCGGTATCGGGAAGGCGCTTCCGGAGCTGATACCCGCTGTTGTCGAAGCCATTCTCCTAATTGCCGAGGTGCTTCTTGGTAATATGGACAAAATCCTTGAAGCTGCTTTTACATTGATTCAGGGACTGGCGCAGGGACTTTTAAATGCATTGCCAGAACTAATTGAAGCACTGCCGAGGATAATTACAACAATCATTGACTTTGTGACGAACAATATGCCGAAGATCATAGAATTAGGAATTACGCTTATCGTACAGCTTGCTGTCGGGCTTGTGAAAGCCATTCCAGAACTAGTAAAGTCTTTACCTCAGATTGTTGCGGCTATTATAGAAGGTTTGGGCAAGGCGGTTGTTTCAGTAGTTGAGATTGGTAAGAACATTGTAAAAGGCATCTGGGAAGGTATTAAAAGCCTTGGTAGCTGGATTAAGGATAAGGTTTCCGGTTTCTTTTCCGGTGTTGTTGATGGAGTAAAGAATTTCCTCGGAATCAGATCTCCGTCCACTGTTTTTGAAGGTATTGGCGGCAATATGGCACTGGGTATTGGTGAGGGATTTGACAAGGCTATGGCCAGAGTGGCAGACGATATGCAAAATGCAGTGCCGACAGATTTTAATATATCTCCTGACATTAATGTAAGTGGACGAGGTGAATTTAGCGGTTTAGCTTCTGGACCGCTTGTTGTGGTACAGCAGATGATTGTTCGTGGTGAAGAAGACATACGTAGGATTTCACAGGAGTTATATAACCTGATGCAGACAGGTTCAAGGGCGCAGGGACGTTTTATAACAGCATAATGGAGGGAAGCATATGGGATTTATCTACAATGGAATATCGTCGCAAAGTATGAAAATACGAGCAAGACTTACCAAATGGCAGGTCTCCCCTGCCCTGCGCAATTCCTTTGAAACTGTGCCGGGCAAAGCAGGTATTGCAGATTTTGGCTGCGACATATCAGAACGAAACATAATAATTAGCTGTAGTGTGCTTCCCCAGCGCAGTTTTGCCGATCTTGTATCGGTTCTTGATAATGTTGCTGAATGGTTAAATCCGGAAAACGGGCTTAAACAACTTGTTATAGATGATTTGCCCGACCGATATTTCATGGCTCGCTTATCAGAAGCGGTTGACTGTGAGCGATTACTGCGGACAGCGGGCAGCTTTGAACTTCGGTTTGTTTGTCCCGACCCGTATGTTTACGCGTTGGAAGATGAGGTATTTGTTTTTTCTGAAACAGGTCTGCATGAGCTGGAGAGGGTTAAAGGAAATGCGGATTCCAATCCGGTTTATCTATTGAAGGGTTTGATATCAACGTCCTCATCAAGCTATATTTCGCTTATTACGAACGGCGAGGAATTGAGAATTGTTGGTTCATTATCTGAAGGTGAAACTCTGATTGTCGACTCCGGCATGGTAACAGCTAAGGTTATTGATGAAACAGGCCGAACCTTGAGAAATGGTCTTCCCAGCCTGCAGGATCTGAATTTTCCAATTCTCAGGAAAGGTGTTAATCATATTGAGATTGCCGCAGAAAACGCGACCTTTACTGAGTTAAAAATACAGGCAAAAAGCAGATGGAGGTGATAACATGGCGATAAAATCAATCCTGACAAACCAAGAGGATTTTACCGGTGAGTTTCCTGTAACATCAAGGACGTCTGCTTTATGGCGATTTAATGAAAAAACACCAGACGAAAATCTTCAGCTTATAGACTCATCGGGACATGGCAGACATTTTACCATCTCCGGCTGGTCAGGGACATCGGCAAACCTTATTGCTGGAAGATTCGGAAGATACTTTAGGCAAAATATTGTTAATCCGACTTCTGAAAAGACCCATCTTATAGCAGAAAATGATGGGAGTTTCTTTAGCAATCTGGGCGAAAAGATTGTTGTAGGAGGTTGGATTAATCCTACCACCTATTCGGTCGGCCAGACATATATACCCATATTCAATACCCGCCAAGGACCCGGTCAGCCAATTTTTTATGTTTCACTTTATCAAGGGAGACTTAGGCTTATGTTGTATAACTCCTCCGGCACACTAATCTACGACCAGAGTGAAACAGCTACCATTACCTTGAAAAACGGCGGCTGGTATTTTATCGCCTCCATCATTGAAGTAAGCAACAAAAAGGTACAGAACATCATATGCGATCGCAGCGACGGGGCAACCTGGGTGTCGCCTGTGCGTTCCTTTTCGGGAGAGTTGAATCGGGAATGTATAGCAGACATTATTATGGGGATGCATGCAAATACCTACTACTATGCCGGAGGCTTCGACGACTGGTTTCTGGAAACGGACTCACAGCTTACAGCTGATGATTTGCTGTTATATTTTAAGTCGTCTTTACATGCAAACGGTGGGGATGCGGCTTCGGATGTAGATGCTTTGGCAGAGCCTGGCGCAGTCACCCTTAAAGCAACAGATGGCGAGTATCCTGCAAGTGGCGTACTTTATACAAGGGCGGTTCCATGTGCATTATCGGGCAGCGGTCGTGTAGCTGTGACAAGCGAATATACTGCAGGTGTTACGTCAGTGTCTTTAGTAGAGACCAGCACAAGCGATGATCTTGAAGAATGGTCTGCATGGCAGGCTGTGGGAACCAGCGGTGAACTTCAATCGCCAAATCGGCAATATATAAGGTTCCGTGTTACCCTTACCAGCAGCGATCCGTTGAGGACGCCAAAACTTCTGGAAATACAGCTTCATGATATACCGAAAGCGCCCTATGAGAAATTAGGCTTTGCCCGTCCTGTGATTTTGGACAAAAACGGAGCATGGGAAGCTGTTCTTGAAAATGCTTTTGATGTCATTGTCACTGGTGAGGTGAACGGTGCGGATACGCTGGAATTCAAGCTTCCGTTCCATGATCCAAAAAGAAGCACACTGGAAAATGAAAAACAAGTGCAAATCGTAAATGACATTTACCGGATCCGTACCTTAACGGATAATAAAGGTGAAGATGGGCGTGTTATTACGCAAGTATATGCTGAAGCGGTGTTTTACGATCTGTCTTTCAGTGCGGAAAAAGAACCTAGGGAATTCAATGCAGATACTGCAGATGTTCCGATGCAATATGCACTTTTGGGTACAGGCTGGACAGTAGGTAATGTTACTGTCACTACGAAACGGACATGGCAGTGTGCAGAAAAAAATGCTTTATCCATCCTTCGAGCCGTACAGAATATTTATGGCGGCGATCTGGTGTTTGACAGCGCCAACCGCCAGGTACACCTTTTGACTTTTAGCGGTACCGACAGCGGAGCGCTTTTTTCATATAGAAAGAACCTGAAAAGTATTCAGCGGGTAGTCGATACACGCGAATTAGTGACAAGGCTCTATGCTTATGGAAAGGACGGAATGACCTTCGCTTCAATTAATGGAGGTAAGGAATACGTGGAAGATTACACTTTTTCCAGTGAAGTGAAGGTGTCGACGCTTGATTGTTCGTCGTTTACAAATCCGTATCAGATGCTGGAATATGCAAAAATGCGGCTTGCAGAATATTCGAAGCCTCGCGTTTCTTATGTACTGTCTGCAATGGATTTATCTGCGCTAACCGGTTATGAGCACGAAGCATGGAAACTGGGTGATATTGTTACAGTGGACGATAAGGAACTAGGCCTTTTGGTAAAGACTCGTGTTGTGAGAAGGCAGTATAACTTGCAGGAGCCATGGAAAACAGTGATTGAGCTTTCAACTAAACTGCGGGAACTCGGCGATTCTTCAGCACAGTGGGACAAGGCAGCGGATGCGCTGTCCTCAGCAGAGTTGATAAACCGTCAGGAAATTAAAGATATGGTGCCATTCAACCATCTGCGCAATTCCAGAGCGGATGATGGTTTTGCCTACTGGGTCAATTCCGGTTTTGAAGTAGACACTGAGAATGGTGTTTCGGGAACTGCTTCCTTCAAGGCTGTTGGTGTACTTGGTATGACAAAGAGTCTGTCACAGACGGTATACCCAGCGACACGTAAAAGCTATACATTTTCAGCGCAGATTGCTTCCGAAAACCTTGAAAAGGGCGAAAACGGCCAAGTTGGTGTTGAGATAGTCATTGAATACGAGGACGGTACAACAGAAACAAGATTTATAGACCTGATTTGAGGGTGATGATATGGCATATTTCAATCAGATTGCACACAGTATTTCTCCCAAAAGTATCAGCAGAGTCAAATCTATCACCATCAGGCTGTGCGTCACTGACTGCACCGGCACAGTGTACTTTACAGACTTATTGCTTCAGGGCGGTTCGGTTTCCACTGGATGGATCGGGCATGTATGCGAAATCCGGTGGACATTGGACGGGTAATGAGCCGCTAAAATTATTTTCTGCCTAACACATGCTCCCAGTAGCATCGGAAAAGGCAGAGCCACTGAACATAAAGAATCTCTGTAGGAGTAATATTTTTATTTTGCACACCAGCCTGACGGAATGCCCTAGATAACTGCTTGCTTGTAAAAAGACTGCGGAATCCATATTTTAGTGCCTTTGAAACAAATTGTTCATAGGCAAACCACTGGTTTGCGGGTATGTCCGGTTGGCTCTTTTTCTTAAGGTGAAGAAGTACTGCATCAACGCTTGGTTTGGGATGGAAATCCTCCCTGCTGAAATAGTAAGCAATATCTAAATCGAACTTGGGCTTTATAAGCAGAGAACGCAATGATTCTGAAGGCTCACCCATAAAACGTTTGGCTGCGCCTTTTTCCATGGTAAGCCATGCTTCAGAAGGTGCGTTTTTGCATTCCGTCAATTTTCGCATAATATCCGTAGTGAAGCAAAAAGGGATATTTGAAAAAACTTTATAATCTTCATAATTAGGAAGTTTCCATTTCAAAAAGTCCTGATGATATATACGGATATTTTTGACGTCCTTGAATTTTGCTGTCAATTTATTATATAAACGGCCGTCAATTTCAATTGCCGAAACTTTCCGGCATCTTTTTATCAAGAAACCTGTTATATGACCCTTTCCCGGACCAATTTCAATAACATGATCTTTTTTGTTAAGGGTTGTTCTGCGAATAATTCTGTTGATAATTTTGTAACTTGTTAAAAAGTTTTGAGATACCCAAATGGGCGGAGTTGTCCCTTTTTTTCTATTTTGGGGCATAAAAATACACCTCTTTCGTTTTTTCGTAATCGAAAAAGGTGCACAAAAACAAAGATGCTGCTATGAGCTATCTTTCTTTCTGTGCACTTTTATTTACGAATACGAAAAATACCATACATAGGTGTATACTAGCCTCCAAATATAAAATCAAATTATAGTTTAGCATTAATGCCTATGTTTGTCAAATGGTTTTGGAGGAAAAAACTATGAAGTTTTCAAGGTTTGCAGAAACCATACAATTAAAAAACAATAATCATGTGGTGAGCGTAACTGTGACACTCAAGATTTCCGACTGTAACGGAATTATCTATTTCACCGACCTGCAGCTTCAGGATGGAGATCAGTTGACAGGCTATACCGTCCACACCAGCAAAATGCTAACGAAAATGCAGGAAAACGGGCAGCCAGTTCCGCCCCGGCATTATAACGGTGTGGTGCGAACAGCGGAGACTGTAATTTTATTCAACCTGGGTAAAACTTCTGTTGGTCTTGACTGCTATATCTATCCTATACAGGATATGGCCGCAGGAAGTATTGAAATGTCCCAAGGTATGGGCGCGCATAAGGTAAAGTTTCTTGACCCGGTTAACGCAGGCGATGAGCTGGCGCTCAAGGCTTCCACCCGCCAATGCATTAAAAACGGAAGTCCCACTCGTAAGGATGGGTTTTATCAATACTCTGCGGCATGGGATAGCAAACATATGGTGAAGCTGGAGGAGAGGAAATCGGCGCGAGTGCTCTTTGAGTTTCAGGAGATGCAGGAAGGCGGTGATCGGTTGTGAGGGATTTCTTGAAAGGCAAGCGGTGCATGGTGTGGAGCTTTATGGGAAATACCCGGATGTATCAGGCACTTTCCAATTACGGCGACCGCTTTGATACGGTAGGCATTTTTACTTTTGAGGTTGACGCAACAGGCACAATTACTGAAACCGGTACCAGCATCAGCAGCATGCTTCCGTATATTCAGAAATGGCCTCATATTAAGTGGCTGCTCACTATTATGAATCATGGAATAGCCAATATTTTTACTGCACTTCGCAACAACGAAAACGGTGCAAAGGATAAGTTTCTTACTGAAATCATCCGAATCATGAACAAGTACCCATGGTGCGCTGGGGTAGATATTGACCTGGAACGCGGCGGCGGTTATGAAAACAAGGATGCGGCGAATGCTTTATTTAGGGATATATACAATACAGTTAAGTCTTATGATGCAACAAAGCTTGTCAACATCTGCCTGCCTGGTATGACCGGCGTTCAAGGCTCGGTGGGCGGTGAAAACTGGTGTGTTTATGCCGATCTTAACGACTATTGCGATACCGCCGCCATCATGAGCTATGGCATGGCATGGGCGGGCTCTGCTCCCGGCCCAGTATCTCCTCGTGACTGGCTTGAGGGCATATATGATTATGCTGTTTCCGTTATGTCACCCGATAAGATATTCATGGGGTTGCCTGCTTATGGCTGGAACTGGAGGATTCATGATACACCTGAAAACCTTGGAATAACCTATCGAGGGGTGTCTAATACCTACTATGCGGCAAAATACTGGATGACTGGGGTTTACAATTTCACAGGCGATGCACCGCCCCAGCCGTTTATTCCAATTGTGGCTTACTGGGATGACTATAACAAAGTACCTTGGGCTCTTCCTCATGTATATGACTATATGGAAGGATGGGATGCTGTATCTTGGGAATATCCGCTGCTAAAAGGGGTTTATAACAGGCGAAGATATTTGACAAGCTATGGCAAGGAGCAGAAAGCGGAGTTCGGAACCATTTATATTGACAGGAACGGAGTTCCAGATGAATATGAAGGAAATGTCATTATTACTGATGAGATGGCCTCACTTGGAGATGACCAGGCGTCAGCAGAGTACCGTTTTGAGATAACAGAAGCGGGATATTACGATATTGCAGTACAGCTTTGCTTTCCTTACTGGGACAAAAATGCGATTATCGTTTCCCTTGATGGTGACTCAAAGACTTTCAGCGAGAACCGTTTATGGTGGCCATACTGGAGAAGAGTTTGCTGGTTGACACTTGCAAAAGGTGTATTTCTCCAAGAGGGAACGCATGCTGTCAGCATAAGCGGTGGTGTGCCGGGAGTACAGTTTTACGGTTTTAGGGTTTGCAGTGGATTTTCGGAGTATCCCTTTGCCGGTGAAGCCAGCTTTATGCTCTCTCCTCGTCGGTTCAAGGATGTAAATGGTGTGATGGTTGAGCCGGATCGAGGTTTTAAACTGACCTTTGAAATGTTGCGAAGAAAACCCGACTCGGCGCTTATTTGGTATGAGGATTTTCGGGACAGGAACATCCTGCCCGAAAACTATTGGACTGTGCTGGACGGCGAATGGGATGTTTGGCAAGACCCAGACAGCACAGAAAGTCGCCCATATTCCCAGCTCGAGGGATATGGCAAACTTGCATGGAAATACGACGGGTTTTCCGATATCCATATCCGGGCAAGGCTGGCTTTCCCTCAAAATAGCAGTGGACGGGCTGGGGTGTTCCTTGGGGATATTTTCTGCTGCTTAAATTATGACACGCAAAGAGTCGAGCTTTATCAAGGTAATTCCTTGCTTGGTAGCTATTCCACCAGTTTCTCAAAAACTGCAGATGCCGATCTTCGTGCTAATCCGAATATGTATACTATAGAGATGCGAAAACGCGGCAATAAGGTAAGAGTATATTCAGGTGCAGCTTCACCCCTGCGTTTCACAGTGAATGTAAACGGTGGTAGTGGTTATGCAGGGTACTGCTCGGACAACCGGACGGTATGCGAGCTACTGAGACTGGGCGATGCATGGGTATATGAACCATACGAGCGTTTTGATGTGGAACTTCCGGATGGAAATATAACCAGCTTTGGCAGGCTTGCTCGCACTGGTGTCACGTGGGATGATGAATTTCAGGTGTTTTCAGTAAATAGCGATGTGGAGGAATCGGCAACTCGCAATGAGGACATTTCGATGGACTATGATTTTTTCCACTCGCAGCTTTTGACGCTTTCCTGCGGTAATGACTATGAAGTAAAGATTATACCGAAAGACATCAATATCTGGATATCCCGTCTCTTCCTCGGAGATGCAGATGGTTTTTCTATTCTGTATTATCAGGATGTGGACAGCCTTGTTTACTGGGCAAACGAAGCGGCTTATCGATGGAAACTGCGAGGTATAGCTATCTGGTCGCTTGGACAGGAGGATATGAGGCTGTGGGAGGCACTCCCGAAACAAATATAGGTTAATAGTTTTATTTATTCAGCGCTTTGCTATAAGGCAGGGCGCTTTTTTATATGCAAAACTCAAGTTGAACGGAGGGTTAAGACAATGAAAACAGTATGGAACTGGATACAGGCGGTTTTTACTGCTATTGGCGGATTTCTTGGCTGGTTTCTTGGAGGGCTGGATGGATTTTTGTATGCACTCATCGCTTTTGTAGCCATTGACTATGTGACCGGAGTGATGTGTGCCGTTGTAGACAGAAAGCTTTCGAGTGAAGTCGGGGCCAAGGGCATCTTTAAGAAAGTGCTTATTTTTGTACTTGTAGGTGTGGGACACATAATCGACAGCCAGGTGCTCGGCAATGGCGGGGCAATTCGGACAGCAGTGATTTTCTTTTACCTAAGTAATGAAGGAGTTTCAATTCTTGAGAATGCAGCACATATAGGACTGCCCATTCCTGAAAAGCTGAAGAACGCATTGGAACAACTGCATGGCCGCTCAAATGAGGAGGATGAAAAGAAATGAAGCTTTTTACTAAATACATGACGCGAAACGATTGCTATACAGCAGGCCGCAAAATCACGCCTAAAGGAATCATGGTACATTCGACAGCTGTGCCGGGTGTAATGGCGGCTGAGTGGTTTTCCCGTTGGAACAAATCTTACAAGGCCGGCGAAATAAACAGGCAGGTATGTGTTCACGCTTTTGTAGACGATAAAGAGGTTTGGCAATACCTGCCTTGGGATCATCGCGGGTGGCATGCGGGAGGAGCAGCCAACAATACCCATATTGGCTTTGAAATCTGTGAGCCTGCTGGGTTTTCGTATAAATCCGGGTCGGTAATGGTGGGTTATGATGCAGCAAAGCAGGAAGATTATTTCCGTAAAGCGTGGCAGAATGCTGTTGAACTCTGCGTTATGCTCTGCAAGAAGTACGGTCTTAATGAGAATGACATCATCTGCCACTCCGAAGGATATAAGCTCGGTATTGCCAGCAACCATGCTGATGTGATGCACTGGTTTCCCAAGCATGGGGAGAATATGGACACTTTCCGTAAAGCAGTAAAAAAAGCGCTGGAGAACAGTACAGATATCAATACTGATATTGGAATTGGAGATATGGTGGAGTTTAAGGTCAGTGTAAAGAATTACTACCCCGGCAGTGTGGAAGTTCCAACGTGGGTCAAAAATGACTATTACCACAGGGTCACACAGACTTTATACAAAGGCAAGCCGGTCATAAAAGGCGGCAAAGAATGTGTATTGCTTGGCAAAAAGGTTAAGAAATCCGGCGGTCAAGAGATTGCAGGCATAAACACTTGGGTAGCAAAAGAAAACCTTGTAATTGTAAACAGCATTCCTGATAACAAGTGCAATAGAACCTATACAGTGCAAAAAGGCGACACCTTATGGAGAATAGCGGAAAAAGAACTCGGTAGAGGAACAAGATATCCGGAGATCAAGAAACTGAATAGCCTGACTACGGATACTATTTACCCCGGACAAGTTCTGAAATTGCCTAAATAACGATAAAGGACAGCCAATCGCGGCTGTCCCAAGTTTTTATAGGAGGTGCTTGAATGATAGAGGCGGCTAATCATTTACCATATAACCCGCAGGAAACGAACTATACAAAGATATCACAGGAGGAAATTCAAAGAGAGGTTGATTACTGGCGGGCGTACAAAATTCTGCAGAGGATGCTTAAGGCGGGACTGATTTCAGAAGAAGAATTCAACAAAATCGACAAGTTGAACCGCAAAACTTTCACGCCGATGTATGCACAGCTTATGGCCTAATTAGCTTGCTATTAGCGGCACACAGAGGTAACATGTCACATGCCCAAAGGAGGTGAAAACAGTGAGAAAGGTAACAAGGATTGATGGAAACAATGCTCTCCAAGCTTTCAAGCCAAAGGTGAGGGTAGCGGCTTATTGCAGGGTTTCAACAGACAGTGATGAGCAAATGGCAAGCCTGGAAGCACAAAAGGACCATTATGAATCCTATATAAAAGCAAATCCTGATTGGGAATTTGCAGGGATTTATTATGATGAAGGCATATCAGGCACAAAAAAGGAAAACCGAACTGGACTTTTGAGACTGCTTGCAGATTGCGAAAACAAAAAAATTGACTTTATTATAACCAAGTCGGTCAGCAGATTTGCCAGAAACACAACCGACTGTATTGAGATGGTGAGAAAACTTACCGATCTCGGTGTTTTCATCTATTTCGAGAAAGAGAATATAAACACACAGCGCATGGAAGGCGAATTGGTGCTGACAATTTTGAGCAGTCTTGCAGAAAACGAGTCATTATCCATTGCAGAAAATAGTAAGTGGTCTATCAGACGTAGGTTCCAAAACGGAACATACAAAATTTCGTATCCTCCCTATGGTTACGATTATGTGGATGGAAAGCTATTTATCAATAAAGAACAGGCTGAAATCATAAAGCGGATTTTTTCCGAGGCTTTGGACGGTAAAGGCACACAGATAATTGCAGATGGGCTAAATTCGGATAAAATCCCAACAAAGAGAGGTTCACACTGGACAGCGACAACTATCCGCGGCATTTTAAGCAATGAAAAATATACTGGGGATGTCCTTCTGCAAAAAACCTATACAGATGAGAATTTTAAGCGGCATTATAATCATGGGGAAAAAGATCAATACATGATAAAAGATCATCATGAAGCCATTATATCCCATGAGGAATTTGAAGCCGTCAAAGAAATATTGAAGCAAAGAGGTAAAGAAAAAGGCGTAATCAAGGGAAGCAGTAAATATCAAAACCGCTACCCTTTCTCGGGGAAAATCAAATGCGCAGAATGTGGCAGCAGTTTTAAGCGTCGAATTCATGGCAGTGGTAATCATAAATACATTGCCTGGTGCTGCACAAAGCATATAAAAGACGCTTCGGCTTGTTCAATGAAATTTGTCAGAGAGGATGGGATCCATCAGGCCTTTGTTGTTATGATGAATAAGCTTATTTTCGGACATAAGTTCATTCTAAGGCCATTGCTACAAAGTTTAAAGGAAACAAATTACTCAGAAAATATAGCGAAGATTCAAGAGCTGGAAATAAAAATCAAAGAAAATACAGAACGGGTTCAGGTAATCATGGGACTTATGGCTAAGGGATACCTGGAACCCGCTCTTTTTAATACACAGAAAAATGAGCTGCTTAAAGAAGCGGCCTTATTAAAGGAACAAAAAGAAGCCATAAAACATACAATCGATGGGAGTCAGACTATCCTCTTTGAGGTTGAAAAGCTTTTTAAATTTGCAACGAAGGCTGAAAAGCAGATTGATGCATTTGATAGCGATATATTTGAGAACTTTATTGAAGAAATCATTGTGTTTTCACAGGAGGAAATAGGTTTCAAAATGAAATGCGGGTTGAACTTAAGGGAAAGGTTGATGAAATGATGAGCCATATACCTTTTGGATATACCATTCAAAACGGCAAGGCTGTTGTTAACGAAAAGGAAGCGGTTAAGATAAAGGAGCTGTTTGGGGCTTATCTTTCCGGGCTTTCTTTAACTGAAGCGGCCAAAAACGCGGGTATTAAGCGCTGCCATACATCTATTGCAAGAATGCTGACAGATAAACGGTATGTTGAGGATAAATTTTATCCGCCAATTATCAGCAGGGACACATTCGAAAAAGCACAACTTGAAAGACGCAGACGAGCTGAGGCGCTTGGCAGGATTTATGAACATAAAGGAAATGAAAAGAAATGCCTGAATTTTAGGTTTCATGCTTCAATGCCAGATAATCTATACGATGATCCATTTCAGCAGGCAGAGTATGCTTATAGTCTTATCAAGAGCGAGGTGATTTTAGATGACAACCAGGAATGTTACGATAATTCCTGCTCGTAAGCGAATTGGGAATAGTGCAAAGGCCGAGGAATTGCCTAAGCTTCGGGTGGCAGCCTATTGCCGTGTTTCTACGGACAGCGAAGAGCAGGCAACCAGTTATGAAGCGCAAATTGAGCACTACACAAACTACATTAAAAGCAATCCCGAATGGGAGTTAGCAGGCATATTTGCGGATGAAGGGATTACTGGAACCAACACGAAAAAGCGTGAAGAGTTTAACCGGATGATAGAAGAATGTATGCAGGGCAAAATCGATATGATAATTACGAAATCTATCAGCCGTTTTGCAAGAAATACGCTGGACTGCCTAAAGTACATAAGGCAGCTTAAAGAAAAAAATATTCCAGTTTACTTTGAAAAGGAAAATATAAACACATTGGATTCCAAAGGAGAAATCCTGTTGACCATTATGGCATCTTTGGCACAGCAAGAAAGCCAATCGTTAAGCCAGAATGTAAAACTGGGTATTCAGTACCGATATCAGCAAGGAAAAATCCATATCAATCACAACCGGTTTCTTGGCTATACAAAGGATAAGGATGGCAATTTAGTTATCGTACCTGAAGAAGCTGAGATCGTCAAACGCATTTACAGAGAATATCTTGAAGGTTCCAGTATGCTACAGATAGCAAGAGGTCTGGAAGCTGACGGAATTCTGACAGGTGCAGGCAATCACAGATGGCATACCAGCACCATCAATAAGATTTTGAGGAATGAAAAATATATCGGTGATGCGCTGTTGCAGAAAACCTATACAGTAGATTTTTTATCGAAGAAAAGGGTGGCCAATAACGGCATAGTTCCTCAATACTATGTAGAAAACAGCCATGAGCCCATAATCCCGCGTGAAATTTATATGCAGGTTCAGGAAGAGCTTGTCCGCAGAAGATGTGTGCATATAAGTAAGAACGGAAAGAAGAGAAACTACAGCAATAATCATCCCTTATCCCAAATGGTGTTCTGCGGCAAGTGTCATGAAGTATTCCGCAGGGTTCATTGGAATAACCGAGGAAAGAAATCAATCGTATGGAGATGCGTCAGCAGATTGGAAAACACCGGTTTGTTTTGTACCGCTTCCACTATACTTGAAGATACTCTCAAAGAGAAGATTGTAGAAGCTATCAATATAGCCGTCAGCGGGAAAAACTCTTTCCTGGCTATACTGAAAAAGAATATTGAAACCGTATTAAGCGAGGATTTGGATGAGAGTACAGCAGATATTGATAAAAGGCTGGAAGAACTCCAAACCGAGTTGATCCAAAAGGCAAATTCAAAGGAAGCATACGATAATATTGTCAACGAGATTTACCACTTACGGGACTTAAGGCAAGAAACACTTTCAAGAAACGCTCTTCGCCAAGATAAGAGGGATCGGATTGCTGAAATGTCGGACTTCCTTAACACGCAAACCGGTGATATTACGGAGTTTGATGATAAACTGGTCAGAAAACTGGTTGAAAAAGCAACGGTATATGATGACAGGATATTGGTTGAATTTAAGTCTGGGTTAGAAATAGAAGTGAATCTATAGGATTAAAATAAGATTGCCGCCAGTTGAGGAGGAAACCTTCTTAATTGGCGGCGTTTTTATTTTTATACAAATGTATAAACAAATATATAGACAAATAAATATTTTTCATGTATAATTGTAATGAGGTGGTGAATTATGGATATTAGAATAGATAGCTTAATTCCCTTTGATTCATTGAAAACCAATATAGACCATGTATTCTCTGTTGTTGATAAAAACGGAAAAGTTGTTCTGCTTAAAGATAATAAGCCGGTTTATATAGTCTTAAAATACGATGAAAATAATTTAGCTGATACAGGAATTGGCATGCAAGAAATGCCTAATTTTACGCTTCATGAAGCTATGAAAATTGTCTTATCAGAGGCAGAAAACAAAACGATGCATGCTGCTGAACTTGCCGATGAGATATATAGGCGTAGGCTGTATTTAAAAAAGGATGGCAGTAAGGCGGAATATACACAGATAAGGGCAAGGTGCGGGCATTACCCTGATATGTTTGAAGCATTGCCGGGAAACCGTATCAAATTAAAAGATTAAAGTATAGCGCTAAGCATGAGGAGAAGCTATGGAAAGGTGATAATATGGCGGAACATTTGCTTGTAACAATAGGAAAAGCACGATTTAGTGATTCACAAAGACATCTTATTCCTTTTGTTAATGACATAGAACAAGATAAATTTCTTAACGATATTGAAAACACGCCCCATGCTTTTGTTTTAGCCTGCTTGATGGATAGGCAGATTAAAGCGGAGCGAGCGTGGTCAATTCCCTTTAGAATAAGGGAGATTATAGGAAGCTTTAAAATTGATGATTTAGCCAGCGTTTCACTTGAAGAGTACAAGAATATTTTTAATAGAAATGTCTTGCATAGATTTAACGATACAATGGCAGAAGTGTTTTATTCTGCAGTTCAGGATATTAAAGTAAAGTATAATGGGGATGCTTCGCGAATATGGAGCAACAACCCTAGTAGCGCAAAAGTGGTTTATGAATTCTTGCAGTTTAAAGGAAGCGGCAAAAAAATTGCCACAATGGCGGCTAATATTCTTGCCAGACAATTTAAGATCCCGTTTTCTGATTATTACTCAATTGACATATCACCAGATGTGCATATTCTAAGAGTAATGCGACGGACAGGTTTGGTTGACAATAACGCTGATTTAGATTCAATTATCTATAAGGCAAGAGAGTTAAATCCTGAGTTTCCTGGGATTATAGATTTTTCATGCTGGGAGATCGGGCGAACCTGGTGCAGGCCGAGTAATCCTAATTGCAACGAATGTATTATTAATTCTGAATGCAAGAAGAGGGTTTAAACAATTTTTACATAATAAGATATATTTTGCGGCAGTTTGCCTTGGAGGTGATATAGTTGAAACGTATAAGTGTTCTACTTGTAATAGGACTGGTAATTATAATCCTTGCTGGCTGTGGAGGGGTAGAAACACGAGAAAAAATATTACCGGATGGTAGGAAACTTATAATTGATGCTGCTGGAAAAATCATATCTGATAGTAATCCTGAACCACTTGAAGGGTATACCTATGACGAACAGACAGGACGGTATGTTAATGAAACTACCGGCATTTGGTATATCGTTGAAAATGGGCAAAAGGTAATACCGCCCGAAGAATACTTTGATCCTGATGAAGTAGGCATACCCAGCGGTATAAATATTTCAAACCGTCCCGACGATGTATGGGAACTTAAAGAGGTACGTGAGGTAACCATTCAATCAGGAGATACGCTGGTTGATATTATCAACCCGTACTTTATGAATGAACATTACAGAATGAATTATGAATGGTATGCTAAACAGGTTCTGGAACTTAACAACATTACCGAACCTAACTTTATAAAAGCGGGAGAAACTTTAAAGATACCGATTTATATTGACAAAGGTGCAAAAGTGAACTAGTGAGTGGTAGCATGAAACAGTTAAAAAACGTGTTGCTGTTCTCTGCCTGGTTTCTATAAAAGACCGGAACAGGGTATTTTTATTATTGTTAAGCTGAAAGGGATGATAAAGATTGGCTCAAATACAATCATTGATGCGGGCTGTAATAAACTTTTATAATTTTAACAACAGAAATGCTCCCGTAGTAATCACAAGAGTAAAAGAACACGACAGTGAAAGAATGTGCATGGACAGACTAGAAAGAGCAATTTTTGACTCATGTGATGAAGACTGCAAGGCAACTCCATCAAGATATGCAATATGGGGAGAAGACATCCGTAGCCTTAGTATTTCTGCAAAAGAAGCAATGAAAAACGGGAACATCGAACAAGCAGAAAAATCAATGAATCAAGTTATTAATAGTATGGGCGCATTTATAGACGCTCAATTGATACTCAGCAATTTGCCTGGAAACATCAGCTTTGTAAAATCAAAAGATATTATTAAATCCTATATAACCAGCTTACTAGAAAACAACGAAGCATCAGATCCTGAAACGGATTATTTAATTGACAGTATGAAAGAGATAATGAACAGCATTGAATAAAGGGATTGATTAATAAAAGAGTCATTTATCATGCAACTAGAATCCGAAATCTAATTCCCTATCAAATAGAGGAAATATGACAAGGAGGGTTAAAATGTCAACTGAATTGACACAGGAAAAATTGAAGAAAATAGCAGTTGCTCACAGAATAAATCCTTACGCGGATATTATTCCATACGAGCTTGGGTTTGGTTTTCCGCAAATATACTATTCTGGTTTTTTCACTCAACCAGATGAATTCATTATATATGCAGCACCAGCATACACGTTTAAAGATAAAACACAGATAACCGGTTATACAGGCAGAACCGCCGGTGTAAGTGTGCGTGTTGCAAAAGGAGTTTCCCTTCGAACTGGTGGCTATGGAGGAAAGCCAATAAGAGGAACTGTTAGGGACTGCAATTATGGTGATATCATTATTACTAATAAGCGTGTTGTTTTTATCGGAAAAGATGATAATTTTGATTTTGCCGTAGAGAAAATAACTGCAGTAAAAATACTCGATGCTTTTAGTTTCGTAATTAAAGCTGGCCGTTCATCTAAAAACATTGGTACAGATGCGGCTATTTTAAATTACATAACAGGATTTATTAACTACAGTATACAAGCTTATAATGAAGGACGTAATTTGTTTGAAAAACGCGCAGAACTAGAAAGGGGTATTAGTCAAGAAGAAATTGAACTTTGTAATCAAGTACGTAATATGATAAATAAAATAAAGATCAGAAAATTAAATAAAAATGGCTGCCTCTGGACTGTCGCTAAAATTCTCGGTGTTACAGTAGTTTTGGCAATAATTTCGCTTATTGTTATTTTGATTGCTGTTCCCAAAAATGAGAATGTAAAAGAGAATGAACCTACTGTCACTGATAAAAGTATTATTGAATTACTTACTCTACCTAATCATCCTTTAATTTATGATAATTATACCGATGCTGTTAATTTCTATAAAAATATTGGGGATTCCCGAATTGAGGTTACAACAATAAGTGAACATGCACAAAAGCAAAGAAACCTCAAATCAATACATGATGATAAAACAATACTGTATCTAATCCAGCACTCAACAAATAAAGACTATATTGGCACGATTCAAATCAATTTGTATGATTCTACCGGGAAAGATATGACTTTAGAAGGTGCTGTTGAGTTGATCACAAGTTATCTCCCCGATTACTTTGGAAAGTACTATCGCATGACGGATTGTTACAAATATGAGAACGATGGTACTGTTATTTATGTTTATGCTGCAAGGCTTAATGATGCTGGAATTGTCTTTCAAAATGAGTCTGCACCATATCTTTCTCCTTATTATTACATAAAGTTAATTAAATATGCTGACGGAGAACATTGGAAACTAGAAACGGGGTATTCAGCTAATGGTGGTAAAGATAAAGGGTGGATTGAAAAATATGCAGAGCCTTGGGAATTTAACTTTGCTGATTATTTATCATAACGGAACCATTCAATTTATCAAATAAGAAATATATTATGTCTGAAAGTTCAAGAACATACATAATACTGCCATTACCATCAAGCTGGGAAAAGAGGGTCGGCATTTACTGCTGTGTAAGTACAATTAATAAGATTGAATGGTATAGCCATGATATACAGATTGATTTGTTTCCTTGAACGTCGGTTTTCAGAAAAAAAGACCGAAAAACCCATTGACATGTTCCCGTAAACGTAAGGTTCAAAAAATAAGCCCAAGACATCAATCCGAGCGGCTCAAGCCATGTGGAGTGCGTGATATTGATGTCAAAGGTTGAGAAATAAAAAACTGAAAAGCTTGTAAATAAAGGGTTTCCAGACATTTAGCTTTTCTCGAGTCCGATCTGCCGGATGTGGCAATGTCAGGAAACCATTATTTTTGTTGTTTGCGGGAACATATCAACCGTCGCGAAAATTAATAGTTGAGTTACCAGATTAGATAACCCCCTTTTTTACAGGGGGTTGAGGAAATAAGATAGATATTTATTGCTTATTAACTAGTTAACTCATTTATTAATGATATTTTTCATTTATTATCTTTGATTCTATATACCTCACGATAAAGTATAATATTTTTCGCAAATTCATAGAAGTCCAATAAAAATGACATGGACGTAACCGTTTGGTAGAATTAAGTTAGCACACAAAATACC
>NZ_FQZP01000014.1 GCF_900142095.1 Thermoclostridium caenicola
CTCCTTTGCTAATGTTTTTCTTTGGTTATTAAACATTTTACAATGGATTACCATGAGTTTTCTATATATTACGGCATTTTATTTTACAACTTCCCTAATATGTGGCAGGAATGAAACGCATAGACATAATCCCTGGATTATGCTAGACTGTGGTAAGAATTGCATGCGGATGGAGGTAACGCTATGAATCCAAGCCAAAGAAACAGACCCGGACTTTGGCTTTCAACTGCCGTATCCATTGTCGGTTTGCTTCTGGTTGTTCTGTTCTCTTACATTGTGGAGAGAACGCTTGATCTGACCATTCATTCCACGCTTCGGACCCTCATATCGCTTTTAATCGCCTTTGTCCCGCCGCTTATCTGGTTAACCGTGTTTTACAGGCAGGACAGGCTTGATCCGGAGCCCAAAAGCTTTGTCTTTAAAACACTGATCCTGGGCGCATTGGTCCAAAAGGCCCTTTATGCTCCCGTTATAAGCGTTGTTATGCCGGAAGCACAGGCCGGGCCCAATGCTTCGGATTACATACTCTCGGTTGTTCTGGTTGCCTTGATCCAGGAATCCATGAAGCTGCTGTCGGTCAGGTACAGCATCTATGTCAGCAAAGAGTTTGATGAAAAGATTGATGGTATCATTTACGGTTCGGCGCTGGGGCTTGGCTTTGCCGCCATGACCAATCTTGACATGATCATCCGGAACGGCGGCAGTGTCCTGACTGCCATTTCCTCAATCGTTGTCATTGAGTCCCTGGCGCATGCCAGCTTTACCGGCCTGAGCTGCTATTTCCTCGGCCAGGACAAATTCGGGAAGTTCAATATGTTCAGACTGCCGGGCGCAGTCGTCCTTGCCACAGCGCTGAACGCGCTTTCCAGGATCCTGATCGACGATTTGGTACGCGACGGCTTCAGAATGAACTACATGCTGGGGATTATTCCGGCTGCTCTTCTGGCCGTCGTGATCTTTGGCATCCTGGTGATCCTTACCTTCAGGACCAAGGGCAAGGAAGAAGGCACCGCTATGACCAAGCGGCAGGCCTTCCTGTCAGTGCTCCCGGTATGGGTTCTCCTGATAGCTGCCATGATCACAGGGCTTGCCATTAAAAATGCTCCGATCCAGACTGCAACCGTCAGCCTGAACGGTGGCATCCGGATAGCCTATCCTTCGTCATGGACGCAATCAACAAGGGATGATTATCTTTTCATGGCCGTCGATCTCATGTCCGGCGGAGGACAGAATTTTGTCAGCGTCAAGGAAGTGGGGGTGAATACCCTTATCAGCCTGAGAGGCGATGAGGGGACGCCGGAACTGGAGGATATCGGTGCTGCCTGGGCGATAAGAACCGGCAGGGAATATCGGTTCTATCAGGCCGTCAAGAGCTACCCGCTTCAGTTCAATGGTCTGGATACCTATGTCATAGAGTACATTTATATTTCTGACAATAAGTCGCCTGTTTTGGGTTCCAAAAGCCCGACCCCCGGCATTGGCTATTCACGGGATATCATCACGGCAAGCGGGGACCAGGTTTATGTGATTACCGTTTCCACCAGCTATAACGACTGGATTCTCAAAAAGGATAACCTTGAAAAGATAACGCTGTCTTTGGGCAGCAACTAACCGTTGGCAGGCATACCTGTATTGAATAGGAGTGGTATTATGTTGAAGCTGACGAATAAATATAAATGGCTTGCATGCATAACCCTGGCAATGGCCCTGCTGTTTGCATCCTGTTCGGTGAGAGGCCAGGAGGACAATAAGCCGCCATCTACTCCGGTGCTCACTATAAAGGAAGTCCGCAGTAACTGCGTATCCCTGGTCTGGAGCGAGTCCTACGATGACAGTGGCATAGATGAATACAGGCTTTATCGCAACGGTGATATCCTGGCTTACGTGGATGATACCGAATATGACGATTATGATGTCACGCCCGGTAAGCAATATGAATATTATGTTGTCGCATATGACAAGGCCGGGAACAGGTCTTCAAAGAGCGTCAGGCAGACCGTCAAAATAGATGATGCCTCTGAGACTGTGGAACCGGTACAGACTGATGACGTGATCGATCTGAACAAACTGGCTAAATCCACCGTGCGTCTTTACATCCTGGACGATGATTTCATCTGCATCGGAACGGGTTCCGGTACCATTATGAATGAGCAGGGTTACATACTGACCAATTTCCATTGTGTTGGGGATGACTATGGTCTTTATAACAGTGAAGGATATGTGGCCATTGCGCTGACCGATGATGTGCGTGTCCAATCACAGCCCCAGTATTTTGCCCAGTACCGGGGCGGCAACATGGAGCTGGACCTGGCCGTGGTGCAAATCGTGGAGGATATCAACGGCAACAAGGTATACCCCGGGGATTTGAAACTGATTCCGGCCAGAATTGGCAATTCTGACGACCTGAACATCGGGGATGAGATCAACATCCTCGGTTATCCGGGTGTGGGTGGCGAGACCATTACCTTTACCGCGGGGAAGGTGTCCGGATTCGTCGATATGGATTATGACAACGAGGTTGACTGGATTAAGACCGATGCAATCGTCAACCATGGCAACAGCGGCGGAACGGCCATCAACGGCAAGGGTGAAATGATAGGTGTTCCCACCCTCAAGCGGATTGGCTACGACAGCGATATCATGTTCTACCTGAAGCCAATCAACCAGGCCATTGATGTATTGGAAGAGGCCTATGCTCAGAGCGGATTACCGGAGCTTCCCAGGCGCAACGATCCCTATGAAAATGGATACGCGGACGGCGTGATTGATATTTACGGTTACATTGTTGATGCCTATACCTTTGAGCCGATTGAAGGCGCCGTATTTCTCATTCTGAAAGAGGGTATCACCTACCAGGAATTTTCCCTCAATGCACAGGATAGCATGATTCTGACCTATGGCTTAGCTGATGAGGATGGCTTCTTCTACTGCCCTGATGTTCCCGTTGGCGGCTCATACGCTGTCATCGTGGGTGCAGAAGGCTATGCGCCCATCTTTGAAAACGATGCCATCGTGGTAGGGTCTGACGAAACAGAGGACTGGAACCTTGGCTATATCTATCTGGAAGCCTATTGATGGCTCGGTTTCACAAAACGGGTTTCAGGAATGACTGGGAGGCTCTGCATGCATGCAGAGCCTTTTCCTGTACTGCAGGATCCGGAATATTGGCCCGGCCGGTTGCCGGAAGGCTTTTGCGGGAATATGGCATGCATACCCGTTAAGTCCATAAAATAAAAAAGCAAAACGCTTGACAACTCACCCCGCAGCCAGTAAAATAGTCATTGTCCGGTTCACGGGCAGTTGATGTGGCCCCTTGGTCAAGCGGTCAAGACTCCGCCCTCTCACGGCGGCAACAGGGGTTCGAATCCCCTAGGGGTCACCATTTTTGCTGGAGTAGCTCAGCAGGTAGAGCAGCTGACTTGTAATCAGCAGGTCGGGGGTTCAAATCCGTCCTCCAGCTCCATATCCCTGAAAGCAAATGGCTTTCAGGGGTTTTTGCTTTTGGGGAAACGACGGGAAGGCTCGATGGGTTTTGGGGTGGCAGGCTCTATGCTTTTTGCCTGATTTCACGAATATAATGAAAAAAGACATTCCTTTGGGGGTACTGCCCATTGTTCCTGACCACAAGCATCGCAGGCCGGGCGGAGAAAGAGCGTGAAATCCTGTATGACGGAGAGGTCCGCCTGATGGAAGGCAGACAGGGAAGGGTGCTGGACATCACGTCCTGTTATGTCTATGAACTGCATTTCAAAAACGTTCCTGCATCCGATGCGCTGCTTGTGGAAGCCGACTTTATCGTGGAACTGGCCTATGAGTACCAGGATGCCGCGGGAGCGAGGCTGCAGCATATCAGGAAACTGTCCTGCCATCAACGGCTTCATCCCGATATCCGCGGGCTTGCCGCAAGGCCTTCGGAAGCGGAGCAGCTATATGTCACACCGGTGGTCAGGGGCATGGCATACCGATACATGATCACCGGGGATGGCTTCGGAATCCGTTTGATCATCAGCGCTTCCATTGAATATCTTGCAACCTTCGGCTACTATGCCAATATCCATGCATGCGGAAAAGAACAGCCAGAACCCGGGCCCATTGAATGCATCAACTGGCAGACCGTTTTTGACAATATCGGGTTTGAGGATGCGATGGCCTGCCTTGAGAACCTGATAAGGCTGATAAAAACGCGGGCGTTGTTCGGAAATCAAAACAAGACACCCTATCCCTCCGGAGAAGGCATGATACCCGATATGGCAGGTGAAAACCGAAAGCTGAGGGAGCAAAATCAATCCCTGGAGGAGCGCATACGCTCAAGCCGCATGACCATTGCCCAGCTTCAGTCCCAGTTGAGGGAACGGGAGGAGATTATCAGCAAGCTCCTGGTACTCCTGGACAAAAACCGAAAAGATTAGCGGATGGGCAGGAAGACGGCAAAGAACCGTCGCCTGAGCCATCAGGCTATGGAAAGCCGATGCCATGGTTTGTCATGACGGATTTTCGCACAGCCTGATGGTGATCGGGAATGGTACGGGCAGGTTTTCATGTTCTGATCTGCGGCAAAAGGAGTAAGATTCAGTTGTTGCCTTCGCTCTGTGCATCCTGCTCGTTCTGTTCCTTGAAGTACAACCGGACAAGCTCATCCCGAACGAGACCTTTTATGAAGGCCAACTGGAGTATCTGCTGCTGCAGAAGCAGCAACTGAAGAACCAGGATCTGTTCTTTCAAATCGTTCATCGCATTCACCTCCGAAAGGTTGTCCTACCTTATGGTATGCCGGGAAGAAAAGCATGGTGACGTGGCAACACAGGAACCCTTTCCCTGCAGATGGCCCGGAAAAAGAAGAAAAAATAGAACCTTTCCGTTTCAGCCTTCTGAAAGTCCCTGAACCAGGATATCCTGCTCAATGCCGAGTTTGATGGTGATGTCCTCATAAAGGATGAAGTCCACGGCCGTCGTCCACACGAATTGTCCTTCCCCGGCAGGCGCCATATATGGTTCCACCACATCGGCTTCATACCTGAGGTTGGATAGAAGGATGATAGACTGAAGCGTCGGATTCTCCAGATCTATGGGGCTTATTTCCGGCTCGAAGACGCTGAGCGGGAATGTCAGCGCATATTCGAAGGCCGTGAGGATATTGCCTTCAGCCACAAGTGTCAGTTTTTCAGATAGCCCGGCATCATTACGGTTTTGGGAAACGGTGTTATCCGTGCCCGGGCTGATGAGTTCGGAGAAGACCATGGCGGATCCCCCTCGGCTGAAACCGGGGGCGGACAGCTGGCGGGGAAGGGTGATGACCTTGAACTCGCCATTCTCATACTCTACCAGGAGCACCAGACTAAAACGGTGCGTGATCCTGGATTTCCTTGACCCGGTGATGGTGTTTTTGGGGTAATCGGGCATAACGGCACGCTTGCAGAGCCTGACGCTTTTTACGGGAGAACCGGCGGAAGGGGATGGGCCGGGACAGGATCCGTCGTTGATGATATAGAGCCTGACAGGATGCCTGATGACTGGGTCAGGCTGTTCGCCGGGCCTGTTCTGCCAGAAAACGCAGACATCCCGGAATGCCTTTTTACCCAATATCTGCTTGGTATAGATTTCTATTCTCTGCCAGTCGTAAACGGAGTTTACCGCATCGGTCATGCCCCATCTCTCCCTGAATGCCTAATCGTTTTTGAAGAAGTATCTCTTCCGCAATTTTCTTCTTCTCCGCAACATATCTCTTGATGGCTCGCAGAATTCCATGTCCGTTACCAGTTGCCTGAGGGAGATGATTTCCTGCCGGATTTCGTCAAGCCTTTTAAGGATTTCCGGCAGGGTCTGTTCCATTATCGCCCCGCTATCAGGGGCCTGTTCGGGCTTTTCCGGCCCGGACTGTAGCCCCGGGGCGGTTTCTTCCGGCGGGGTGACGTTTTCATCCTCGTGGGAAACGGGTTTCCAACCGGTACTGATGTCGGAGCCAGATAATCCGTTCATGTCATCCCAATCCCGTTCAATTGCCTTACCACATTATATGACCGCTTCCCCGAACAGGGTGCATTGCAAAAACCTTGTGCTGAACCTATCTTTTTTTTCAGAATAGTGTATACTTGTTATCAGGCTCAAAATGGAACAACCGGTCTCCATCATTCATGATCTTTCGATAAACCAGAAACCTGCATGAATATTCGTGAAAGGAGCAGGTAAGATAAAGGAGCAGGACGATATGAAAACCATTAAGCGATTGGGCAGCCTTCTGGCTATAGCTTTCCTGCTGTTTGCAGCCGGCTGCGGGGAACGGGCAGAGGGCAGCACGAAACCTGAAATAAAAAGACCGGATGAATCTTTCCTGAAATACGGAGAGGAATATACCGATATTGTGGAACTGATCAAAATCAACGATTCGGTTTGGGTTCATACCTCCTATGATGAAATTCATGGCGCCCTGACATCCCTTAACGGCCTGGTTGTGCTCACCGACGACGGGCTTGTCCTGGTCAACGCGCCATGGACGGGAAAGCAGGTGGACAGCCTTGTAACGCTGGCCCGGGAGCAATTTAACTGCGATTTTGTCGAGGCCATTGTGACCGATGCGGATCCCGGCCATGCCGGTGGCATGTGCCGCCTGATGGAAAAGGGGATCGGGATAACCTGCCTGGAAACGGTGGCCCGGAAGGCCCAGGAACTCAGCCTGTTTGAACCGGGTACGGTGCTGCAAGGTGATGAAGCTTTTATTACATGCGGGGATACGGAGTTTGAAATTTTTTATCCGGGCAAGGGTTATTCCGAGAGCAACACGATTGTCTGGATAGACAAGTACAATCTTCTTTTTGCGGGGAACATCGTGAAGGAATATGGTGCCCGTTCCCTTGGCAAGCCCGGAGATACAGGTGAAAAAGACTGGATGGATTCGCTTTACAACATCATGAGCCGTTATGACGATATCGAGATCGTGATACCCGGGCATGGGCAGTGGGGGGATGCCTCACTGATCGAATATACCCTGGGGCTTTTTGAGCAATGAGCCGGCTGCCTGCCCCCAAAAGACAGGCAGCGGCTGAAACCCTGTGAACATGCGTGGTCTTGAGGCAACCGGGGGTATGCCGGAGACAGCAAAACCCCGTTGCAATTTATACCCAAGAAAGATATTATTATAAGTGAAAAAGGGTTTTAAATGCCCAACAGAGGAGGAATATTATGAAAAAACTTCTAGTACTGTGCCTGGTATTGGCCCTTTCATTAACCATGCTTGCAGGTTGCGGCAAAGGTTCCGGTTTCGAACTGGCGCTTGTAACCGACCTGGGAACCATCGACGACAAATCATTCAACCAGGGCTCCTGGGAAGGCCTGAAGAAATATGCGACAGAGCATAACAAGACCTACCAGTATTACCAGCCCAGCGAAGCCACCAACGCGGCTTACCTTGAAGCCATAGACCTGGCGGTCAAGGGCGGGGCCAAGGTAATCGTCACACCTGGTTTCCTTTTTGAGGTTCCCGTTTACATGGCACAAACACGCTATCCCGATGTCAAGTTTGTTCTCCTCGACGGTGAACCCCACACCGAAGACTACGCTACCTACAAAACCGAAGCCAACACCCTCTGCATCCTCTACGCCGAGGAACAGGCCGGATTCATGGCTGGTTATGCCGCTGTAAAGGATGGCTTCACCAAGCTGGGATTCCAGGGCGGTATGGCTGTTCCCGCCGTTATCCGTTATGGCTACGGTTTCCTGCAGGGTGCTGAGGCCGCCGCGAGGGAAATGGGCCTGCCTGAGGGTTCCATCTCCGTGATGTACAATTATTCCGGTGACTTTGCGGCTACGCCCGAGAACCAGGCCAGGGCTGCCGGCTGGTATCAGTCCGGTACCGAAGTCATCTTCGCATGCGGTGGCGCTGTGGGTAACTCGGTTATGGCTGCTGCCGAAGCTTCAACCGGCAAGTATGTTATCGGCGTGGACGTTGACCAGTATGCAGAATCCAATACGGTTATCTCTTCTGCCATGAAGATGCTGGGTAACTCCGTTTACCAGGCCCTTGAAGCCTACTATGGCAACAAGTGGGACGGCGGAAAGACATGGGTGCTCGACGTCAACAATGACGGCGTAGGTCTGGCTATGGACAACGCCAGGTGGCGTTCCTTCTCCAAGGCTGACTATGATGCTCTCTATAAAGGCATCAAGGACGGCACTTACAAGATCAACAACGCATCCGACATCTCTATTGCGGATCTTGGTCTGAAGTATGTCACAGTTACTGAAGTAGCTGACTAATTGAATCTATACCGTAAAACGGCGGTAATGTCTTTTAAAAGCATAGGGAAGGTGCCTCAAAGGCACCTTCCGTTGTAATAATATCTTTTAGGCATGAATTTTCAGGCTGTCAGCAAACAATATGACTGGATGATTGACACCCATTATCCATAACAGGGCAGGGATGGCAGGGCGCTGTTTCGCTGTTGGATGGATAATGAAAGGAACAGGAATCAAGGGGTGAAATGCCTTGGAATATATCATTGAGATGCGGGATATTGTCAAGGATTTTCCGGGAATCCGGGCCAATGACCATGTCACGCTTCAAGTCAGAAAGGGAGAAATCCATGCCCTGTTGGGAGAGAACGGTGCCGGCAAGAGCACGCTCATGAGTATCTTGTTCGGCATGTACAAGCCCGATAGCGGCAGTATTCTTCTCAGGGGAAAAGAAGTCCATATCAGCGGCCCAAGAATGGCCAATGAGCTGGGAATCGGCATGGTGCATCAGCATTTCATGCTGGTCCATAACTTTACCGTCCTGCAAAACATCATCCTGGGTGTGGAAACCACGCAAAACGGTTTTCTGAAAATGGATGAAGCCAGGAAGAAAGTGGTGGCCCTGTCGGAAAAGTACGGGCTTAAAGTGGATCCCGACGCCCTTATATCCGAAATTACGGTGGGTATGCAGCAGAGGGTGGAGATCCTCAAGATGCTTTACAGGGAAAATGATATCCTCATCTTCGATGAGCCGACGGCCGTTCTTACACCCCAGGAAATCGATGAGCTGATGGATATCATGAAGGGGCTTGCCGCTGAGGGCAAATCCATTATCTTCATCACACACAAACTGGAAGAAATCAAGCGGGTTGCCGACCGCTGCACGGTTCTTCGCATGGGGAAATGCATCGGTACGGTCAATGTTGCCGATGTGACGGTGGAAGAGCTGTCGGAAATGATGGTGGGAAGGAAAGTCATCCTGAAGGTTGAGAAGCAGGAAAAAGAGCCCGGTCGTCCGGTGCTGGAAGTGAGAAACCTCACCATCAGAGACCATAAATCCAAGTCCAGGAAGAACAAGGTGCACAACCTGAGCCTGACGGTCAGGGAGGGCGAGATCGTCTGCATAGCCGGTGTCGACGGCAACGGGCAGTCGGAACTCGTCCAGGCTATTACGGGGCTGATCCCCGCCGATGAAGGCCAGATCATCCTGAAGGGCGAAGATGTGACCAAAAAGTCCATCCGCTACAGGAACACCCATGGTTTGTCCCATATCCCGGAAGACAGGCATAAGTACGGTCTGGTCCTGGATTACAACCTGGCGGAAAACCTTGTTCTTATGGAGTATTTCGAGCCGCGCTTCCAGTCGCGTGGATTCCTGAAGCAAAAAGAGATTACGGCCTATGCCGAAAAGCTTATCAGTCAGTTTGACATCCGGAGCAGCGAGGGGGCAAGAACCAGGGTTCGCAGCATGTCCGGCGGAAACCAGCAGAAGGCCATTGCTGCCCGCGAAATCAGCAGAAATCCTGATTTGCTGCTGGCTGTCCAGCCTACCAGGGGACTGGATGTCGGCGCCATTGAATACATGCATGGGCAGATTGTCAAGGCCAGGGACAGCGGGAAGGCGGTTTTGGTAGTTTCCTTCGAGCTTTCCGAGGTCATGAATCTGGCTGACAGGATACTG
Source organism: Thermoclostridium caenicola (assembly GCF_900142095.1). Classification (GTDB taxonomy): domain Bacteria; phylum Bacillota; class Clostridia; order DSM-8532; family DSM-8532; genus Thermoclostridium_A; species Thermoclostridium_A caenicola. The sequence goes on from NZ_FQZP01000014.1 coordinate 9,908, forward strand.
GTCATGTATGAGGGCGAGATAGTGGCGAACGTTAAGCCCTCAGAAGTTACCGAAAAGGAATTGGGTCTCTACATGGCCGGCTCAAAAAGGAGTGAAGCGGTTTGAAAACCAGAAAGGAAAAGACAGGGTTCAGGATCCCGGATCTGAGCCGGGCTGCCGGGCCGATATCCTCGATTGTTGCCATTGCGGTGGGCCTCATGATTGGATTTATCATCCTTCTCATCAGCAATCCTGCCAGGGCTCTCGAAGGATTTGCCTGGATCATCGGGGGCGGTATCAACAGCGCGAAGGATTTGGGCAATGTCCTCTATTACGCCACTCCCATCATCATGACGGGGTTGTCGGTTGCTTTTGCATTCCGGACCAGCCTGTTCAATATCGGCGCATCCGGGCAGTTCATCGTAGGAGCTTTGGGAGCCGTTCTGGTAGGCGTCAAATGCACGTTCCTGGGATCATTCCAGTGGGTTGTGGGACTTCTTGCCGCCATGGTGTTCGGTGCGGTATGGGCCCTGATTCCAGGCCTTCTGAAGGCATACAACAATGTTAATGAAGTGATATCCTGTATCATGACCAACTATATCGGCATGTACCTGGTCAACTGGATTGTCAAATCCACGGTTTACCACCAGCTGACCAACCGTTCCCTTCCGGTTGCCAATGAAGCCAACATTCCCAAACTGGGCCTGGACAAGCTGTTTCCGGGTTCAAGCATCAATGGCGGCTTCATCATTGCCGTATTGATATGCATCTTTGCCTATATCCTGCTCAACAAGACCACTTTCGGTTTCGAGCTGAAGGCATGCGGTTACAACAGGTTTGCGAGCCGGTATGCAGGTATCAGCGAAAAAAGGAGCATTATCATGGCCATGGTGATCTCGGGCGCCATGGCGGGAATTGGCGGCGGCCTCCTGTATCTGGCCGGCAGCGGCAAATATATCAATGTTGAAGATGTCCTGGCTCCCGAGGGTTTCACGGGAATCTCTGTAGCGCTCCTGGGTATGTCCCATCCCATCGGAACCCTGTTTGCAGGACTGTTCATCGCATACATCACCGTGGGCGGATCCTACATGCAATTGGCGGGATTTGTCCCTGAGATCATCGATATCATCACGGCGACGGTCATCTACTTTGCGGCTTTCGCGCTGATCATGAGAAATCTTCTGCAGCGGTTCCGCTTGAGAAAAGGAGGCGAGAGAACATGAACACGCTCTTTTTCCTGATACAGCAAACCATGTTTTTTACCATCCCGCTTCTTGTGGTGGCGCTGGGAGGCATGTTCTCCGAGCGAAGCGGTGTTATCAACATCGCTCTTGAAGGCATCATGATCATGGGCGGTTTCTGCAGCATCCTGTTCATCAGTTTCATGCAGGATACCATGGCCGGTCAGCCCTTGCTGCTCCTGGCTATCCTCATTGCCATGATCTCCGGGGCGGTTTTTTCGCTGCTGCACGCTTATGCCTCCATCAATATGAAAGCCGACCAGACCATCAGCGGAACGGCGCTGAACCTGATGGCACCGGCTGTATCCATATTTGCAGCCAGAATGATCCAACCTTCCGGCGTTCAGCAGATTCAGTTCACCAATACGTTCAGGATTGCAAAGGTGCCCGTCCTGGGAGATATTCCGATCCTTGGGGATATGTTTTTCCAGAATGTTTACCTGACTACCTATATTGGCGTGGCTATTCTGATCATCGCTGCCATCCTGCTCTATAAGACGAAATTTGGGCTCAGGCTGCGGGCTTGCGGGGAGCATCCCCAGGCAGCTGACTCGGTGGGCGTAAACGTCTATCGCATGCGTTATGCGGGCGTGATGATCTCCGGCGCGTTGGGCGGTCTTGGCGGATTGATCTTTGTTGTCACCACGTCCACCAACTTCAACGCTACGGTGGCGGGATACGGATTCCTGGCGCTGGCAGTTCTGATCTTCGGACAATGGAATCCGTGGCGGATTGCCCTGGCTGCGCTCTTTTTCGGGTTTATGAAAACCATATCCGCGACCTATTCGTCCATACCCTGGCTCGTCCAACTCCAGGTATCGGGATATGTCTATAAAATGATTCCCTATATTGCGACGCTGGTGGTATTGGTTTTCAGCTCCAGGAATTCGCAGGCGCCCAAGGCAGCGGGCGTCCCCTACGATCAGGGAGCAAGATAAATGCATACGGGACTTTTGGGACCGCCGGGTTCATCGGCGGTCCTTTTTGTTGCCCACACAGAAAGACCGATAACCGAAGCAGAGGAAAAGGGATACCGGAAAATGTGTGCAGCATCACGGAAAATGGTTGTTTTTTATGCCTGCCTGTGCTATGATGATGAACTGACCTTCAGAGGTGAGATGATGAGAAAAAAGAGGCCTTTTGGCTGCCTGTATTTCCTGATAGGCCTGCTCTTCCTGGTCATGTTCTGGTATTGGCAGAACTATACCCTTCAAATCGTCAGGTACACCCTTTCCTACGCGGAATTGCCCCAGGGCTTTGACGGGTATAAAATTGCCCATATCAGCGATATGCACGGCATGGCCTTTGGCTATAAAAACAGTACGCTTGCCAGGCGCATCCGGGAGTTTAATCCGGATATCGTGGTTTGTACCGGTGACATGATCAGTTCCCATGCAAAGGACGGTCAGGCATTCCTTGACTTTCTCGAAAGCATGGGGGATCAGTATCCCATATACATGTGCCTCGGGAACCACGAACAGATCGCGGAGTGGAAAGAGCTGGAGAGCGAATCGGAATATGGCTACGATGCTTTCATCCGGAAGGTTCGGGAGTACGGTGTGCGCATCCTGAACAACGAGACGGAGATCCTGGAAAAGGACGGGGATCAAATCCGCATCATCGGCCTGACGCTGGCGCTTTATCACTATTCGCGCCGGGATGAGCCCTATGCCGACGAAAACCTCCTGCTGAAGACCCCATACATAGAAGAGGCTGTCGGAAGGGCCGGAGAAGGGTTCAACCTCCTTCTGGTCCACAACCCTTCCTATTTCAGGGAATATACGGCGTGGGGGGCGGATCTCATTCTGGTCGGGCATATGCATGGCGGGGTTATCCGAATTCCTTTCAAGGGGGGGCTTTTGTCACCCGAACATGTATTCTTTCCAGAATTTGATGCCGGGCTTTTTGAGGAAGGAACCGGCAAGATGATTGTGAACAGGGGACTGGGCAATTCGGCAATCCAGATGCGGTTGTTCAACCGGCCGGAACTGACCGAAATCACCCTGAAATCCGTACCGTAGAATATCATGGCGCATAGGAACAGCAAGGGAGGCAATGATATGCCTCCCTTGCCGCATAGGCCTGTTATCTCCTTTTCAGCAATGCCTGGTATTGTGCTTCCAGTTCCTGCTTCTGGCTTTCATCGCTGCAAGCGGATATTTTGGCCGACAGTTCGGCCAGTTTCATCTGCCTGATGGTTTCCTCGAGTCCTGAAGACGAAACGGTTCTTTCCTCCTTTGCCCGGATGCTTTCCTCGTATTCCTTCAGCGATCCTTCAAAGGTTTTCAGCCGGTTATCCTCAATGATGAGAAGCCGTTGGGCGATGTTTTCAACAAACTGCCTGTCATGGGAGATCAGGAGCAGCGTTCCGGTGTAATCCTTCAGGACGCTTTCAAGGGCTTCCAGTGAGAAGACATCCAGGTAGTTGGTGGGTTCGTCCAGGATGATGAAGTTGGCTTTAGAAACCAGCAGCCTGGCAATGGAGACCTTCACTTTCTCGCCGCCGCTGATGAGGGCTACCGGTTTATGGACATGGCCGGCCGGTATCAGAAGCCTTGCCAGGACACCCCTGACCTCATGTTCGGGCTTTTCGCTTTCGGCCATTACGTTCTCCAGGATGCTCCTCGTTTCATCCAGTATGGAGAAATCCTGTTTGAAAAAGCCGAACTCGACGCCCGGGGCAATTGACAGACGGCTGTCTCTTTCTGCGATCAGGTTGGCCAGGGTGGTCTTGCCGCTGCCGTTCTTTCCAAGCAGGGCCGTTCGCTTCCCGGTGGGAATCTCAAAAGTCGCATTTGTGATCAGTTTTCGAACATTAAAACCGATGGTCAGGTTCCTGGCCCGGACGGCTTTGGATGATACGGGGTTACTGGGCGGTTCAATCTTTATGAGCACCTGGGGCAGCTCCCGCGGTTTTTCCTTTTTCTCCAGCTTTTCCAGCCTGGTTTCCAGTTGATCAATGCTCTGGCTGAGCTTCTTCTGGATGGCGGTCCAATTGCGCCTGTGAAGACGGGCTTCCGAGTTTCCCATTCGGCTTGGCGCCTTCCTGATGGCCTGCCTGTTGGCCTTTCGCTCCAGGATTCGTTCCTTAAGACGCTCGCGTTCCCGGATATAGGACTCATACTCGAAAACCTGTCTTTGGTATTCGGCTTCACGCTGCCGGACATATTGCGTGTAGTTCCCCGAAAATACCCGGACTTCGCCGTTCATGATCTCCAGGATGGTATCGCAGAGCTCATCCAGCAGATCCCTGTCGTGGGAAACCAGAAGCAGCGTACCTTTATAGGCTTTCAGTTCCTTTTTGACAATGTCTGCCGATTCCATATCCAGATTGCTTGTGGGCTCGTCGGCAAACAGGATGCCGCAGTCCGGATCAAAGGCATGCAGGAAGCGCAGTTTGGCCTTTTCGCCACCGCTTAAATGCACATGCTGTCTGTCAGGTTCCCAGTCCAGAAGGCCCATGAGCCGCTGATTCCGTCCAACCGGCAGGGATGATGCCATGGATTCCGGAACGCCGTCATCCTGCTGCCTGAGAAAGGAGTATGAGGTATAGAGGCGGACAGAACCTTCATCCGGACTTTCAATACCTGCAAGCACTTTCAGCAATGTGGACTTGCCGGCTCCATTGGGACCCGTGATTCCTATGCGTTCACCCGAATAAACCTTCAGGGAAAAGGAGTTGAACAATTGCTGCTCACCGTAGCTTTTGCTGATTTGATGGGCTTGAAGAACCAATGACATAAAAACAACCTCCCGAAAGCTAGTTCCGGAAGGCCATGTACAAGCCAAAAAGCCATGATTTCACACGGCTTGGTGATCGCGAAAAAAGCGTATAAAAGGCCAATTCCGGAACATGCGCAGTATCAAAACAAACACAATCCGAAATCAGCCAATCATCGTCGCGTCACCTGGTTCCGACACCGTGCCGTACAGGTATCGGAAGCTCTCCTTTCCTGTTCATTTTGAAATAATCGTACCATGGTACACCAATTCATGTCAATCCCGTGCAGACCAACGAATGGGTATGGGGGAGGAAAGGGATCCTTAAGGTCGAAAGCGCATGGAAAATGCTGTTGATTGTATTTCCACAATTTGATAGAATCTACCTAACAGAAAGTATTGGAGGCGATTTCATGGGAGATACCAAGTTTTGCCATTCATGCGGCAGTAATATCCCTGTTGCAGCACTGTTCTGTCCCCATTGCGGCCAGAAACAGGAAACCATTGCTCAAGAGCCGGAAAGAGTTGTTCAGACACCGGAAGAACCTGCAATGACGCCAACGGAGGATATTCAAGTATCCGAGGCCTCTGCCGGGGCAGGGGATCAGGCTCCGGAGGCAAGCGCCCAAACAGTTGTTCAGCAACCGCCTGTTGAAACGGACTTCATCCCTCAACAGCAGCCCAACGCAAACGAAACGACAACCGCGGCTCTGCAGCAGCAAACAGCCTCCGCCGGGCCGGAACCGGTCGCGCAGACCTATGGGCAGAGTCCGGCTCAGCCTCAGCAGCCGCAGCCTGTTTTCCAGCAGCCGGCTCAGCCCGTTCAGGAGAATAAACCGGATTATGCGCAGCAATTGTTGCAGGCAGCGGCTCCGCAGCAAAAGCCGAAAAAGCGGTTCCCCTGGTTTTTTGCGATATTATGGGGCGGAATGCTTATCTTTATTGGCGTATGGATTGTCGCATGGTTTACATATCCCAATCAGAGCGTCCATAATCCGCTGAACAATCTGACGATCGATACCTTCAGAATCCTGACGCCGGTTATCACCATCCTGCTGCTGATCTATACCCTCAACCTCAGGCTGATCGTGAAGAAGGGCAAGATCATCCCAACCATCGTGCTGGTCCTGACCCTGTTGTTCAGTGTGTTCATGTTTTTGTCCTTTGAACTGACGGAGGATGATTGGGCACATCAGCTGGTAAGGCCCATAACCGAAATCTTCTTTGAGATTGAATAGTCCGGGCGTAAAAACCCGGATTTCCTTTTAGGAAGTCTGTTGTGTATAATGAAACAATCGTCGATATAATGCATCAAGCAATGGGGAGAGACAACGGTATGAAGGACAAGTATTGCAAGGCAGCATTGGAAATGGGAGCCGATCATGCGGTGCCGTTTACCATTGATCAGATTGCGTTTGATTCCAGGACCATTCTCAAGTGCATGTTCGGCTGTTCGGACTGGGGATATGGCCTCACCTGCCCGTCCCGCAAGGGCTCCCTGATGCCCTGGGAATACGAAAAGGTGCTTAAAAAGTATCAGTGGGGCATCATCATCCATTCAGGCGATAAGAAGGTATCCCAGGAGGTTTCCTACGCCATCGAACGGATGGCCTTTCTGGACGGGTATTACTTCGCGTTTTCCCTGAGCGATTGCGCCTGCTGTGCCAAATGTGCCGGTTTTTCGGGAGGAAGATGTGCCAATCCCGGAAAGGCGAGACCCGCCTTCCACAGCGTCGGGATCGATGTGTTCAAAACAGTCCGCCAGTTTGGCCTTCCCATTGATACCCTCAAGCATGAGGAAGACCCCCAGAACTGGTATTCGGCCGTTTTCATCGAGTAGGCATGCGTTACGCCTCCCTCAGGTACCAAACCCGGAGGGGACATCCGGCACCATGGGCCGGAAAGCTGGTCCGCTGCAGGCGTGTGCTGCCCACCGACGGGTTCTGTCCCTGGGGGTGTGAAAAAAATAAAAAATTAACTCTTGATCATTTGAAGATTTTCATGTATACTTAGTTTTGCCGATTCGGTCCGGCAAGTGAAGCGAATTGGAAACGTGCGAAAGTGGTGGAATTGGCAGACTCGCTAGATTCAGGTTCTAGTGTCCGCAAGGACGTGCGGGTTCAAATCCCGCCTTTCGCACCAGGGGTTTCAGGTATTAAGCCTGAAACCCTTTTTAGCTTCTGGCACACAATTTGGCACACATGACCTCTCCGCGCCTTGATGCGGTGCAGGTAGCAACGTTATCAGGAGACAGCCATCATGGCGGTATTGTCGCTCTTAGCGCCTGATTCCCAATGAATTTGAGCTTCCAATCAGACATCCTGGCAAATGATGCTGTATTAAATTTATGGCAAGGCTGTGCATGTAAACTGAGCTGCCAGGCAGACTATGCTATACATATGAGGGAGAACAACATGAAGAAGAAAAAAAGCATTATCATTGCCGTCATCGCCATTATCGCCATCGCTGTGGTTCTGAGTTTCTGCAGCAGGAACCAGAGTGTTGCTCCGATGGTCAGGGTGAAGGAAGCGGAGACAGGAGATATCCAGTCCTGGCTTTCCACCAACGCCATGATCGAATCCAGCGATGTCAAAAACTACTATGGCGCCTCGGGATTAAAAGTTAAAAAGGTTTATGTTGAAGTAGGGGATACGGTTAAGAAGGGTGACATCATCCTGGAGTATGATCTGACCGATCTGATAGCAGCTGTGGAGCAGGCTGAAATCCAGTATGAAAACGCCCTGCTCAACCGGGCTGAACTCATCAGCCAGAAAAAACAGATCGAGGAGGACATGGCTGACCTGGAAGCAGAAATCCTCAGGCTGGATGGCAGTTCGGATCCCCAGGATCTGGCCACCCTGCAGGCGTTGATCCAAAAGCGTGACGCCCTGAAAACCGTATCCGATGAGCAAATCAAGCTGATGGACAACTCGGTGGCACTGGCAAAAATCGGCCTGGACTCTGCCCGTGCCAGGCTTGATGAAGTCAGGGACGGTCTTGTTGCCGACATGGATGGCACGGTGACAGCGCTTAACGCTGAGGAAGGCGCTCCTGTCATGACACAGCCGGTGGCTGTGATACAGGATATGACCCGCCTGAAGGGTGTCATCCAGCTGGGCAAGTATGATGCCGCCAAAATACAGCTGGGTCAGAGAGCTGTCCTGGAATACTCGGATAAAACATACGAGGGAAAGATATCCTTTATCAGCCCGGCCGCCACAAGGAGTATGGCAGCGGGCATGACCGGCCAGGAAACATCCCTCATGGCAGAGATAGAGATCGTCAATCCGGATGCAGCGCTGAAGATAGGCTTTGATGTGGACGCAGATATCCTGGTGGGCGAGGTCAGGAATGTGCTCAAAATCCCTGTTGAATGCATCAAGTACGATAAGGCATACAATACTTCCGTTTTTGTGGTGGAAAATGGAACGGCAAAGCTTACACCTGTTCGCCTTGGGCTTCAGTCCGAATCGGAGATTGAGGTCGTGGAAGGCCTGAAGCAGGGAGACAAGGTCATCCTGAATCCTTCCATGGATCTTAAGGACGGTATGGCTGTTGTGGTGGAAGGAGCAGAGCAATGATCCGCATTGAGAATGTCACCAAGGTTTATAGGAACGGGGAAATCCAGCTGACTGCGCTTAAAGGGGTTTCGCTGCATGTGAAGCCGGGCGAGTTCGTGGCGGTCATGGGTCCCTCGGGCTGCGGGAAATCCACCCTGATGAACCTGCTTGGCTGCCTTGATAGCATAACTTCAGGGAAATACATCCTGAACGGCAAGGATGTTTCCACGCTGAGCGGCAATGAACTGGCCTATATCCGCAACAAGGAGATCGGGTTTGTTTTTCAGTCATTCAATCTGCTGCCGCGCATGACCATACTGGAAAACGTGGAACTCCCCATGGTCTATGCCGGGGTACCGGCCAGGGAAAGGCGGGCAAGAGCGCTTGAAGCGCTTGCCAGGGTCGATCTTTCCGAAAGGATCAAGCATCGACCAAGCGAGATCTCCGGCGGTCAAAGGCAAAGGGTGGCCATTGCCCGTGCCATTGTCAACAAACCATCGGTCATCCTGGCGGATGAACCCACCGGGAACCTGGATACCAAGGTGACGGTAGAGATCATGAGAATTATTCAGCAACTGAATGATGAAGGCGTAACCGTTCTCATGGTGACCCATGAGCCCGACGTGGCCAATTATGCCAAAAGAATCGTACGGATGAAGGACGGCTGCATAATCGATGACTACCCGGTCCAAAACCGTACCGTTCTATAAGGGGGGTGGGGAATGTGAATCTGATGGAAAACGTCAAGATGGCACTTGCCAGCATCTGGTCCAACAAGATGCGTTCGTTCCTCACCATGCTGGGCATCATCATCGGAATCAGCTCGGTTATTGCTGTGGTCTCCCTGGGCCAGGGAGGCCAGCACACCATTACCGGCGAGTTTGAAAAAATCGGAGCCAATACGGTGTTGATCACTGTGGATAGCAGCAAGGCCGAATTGAGCGACTATATCACCCTTGAGGATGTGAAACAGCTCAAGGAAAAGGTTCCATATATCCGGTATGCCACGCCGGTCTTCCAGGTGCAGGGTCAGGCTAATTCCCGCCTGAAATCCAAGAGAGCCTATATTATCGGCGGTACCAGCGATCTCTACCAGGTCGACAACATTGAGCTTGCATATGGGCGATTTTACAATGACGCGGAATATGAGGAAGGAAAGCCTGTGGCCATCATCAGCAACTCGGCGGCAAAGAGCCTGTTTAAGATGGAAGACGTTGTGGGCATGACCCTCGACATCGGATCTGATTTTGCGAAAAAAAGCTTTACGGTCATTGGAGTGGTAAAGAATCAGATCGAAATGTTTTCGGACATGACCAATGAGGACAATCTGCCTGCCATTATCTATATGCCTGCAACCACTCTCAAACAGCTTTTTGGCATGTACGGGGCAACAACCCAGGTGTACATCGTAGCCGACAGCAAGGAAAATATCGAATCCGCCGGAAACCTGGCAGTAAAACTGCTGGAAAACAGGCACGGTAACCGCGGGAGGGAAATCTACAAGGCCGAGCCCCTCATGAAGCAACTGGATCAGATCAATAACGTGCTGGGGATCTTTACGACCTTTGTTGCTGCGGTGGCGGCCATCTCCCTGCTGGTGGGCGGCGTTGGGGTCATGAACATCATGCTGGTTTCAGTAACCGAGCGTACCCGTGAGATAGGCATCAGAAAGGCCATTGGTGCCAGAACCGGGCACATCCTGTTCCAGTTCCTGACCGAATCGGTGATCATCTCCTGCATAGGAGGCATCCTTGGCCTGATTTTCGGTATTGCAGGCGCCTATGGCCTCGGATCCATAGCCGGAATCTCACCGTACATTTCACCCGGTACGGTGATCATCGCGATTCTGTTCTCATCGGCGGTGGGTATTTTCTTCGGCATCTATCCCGCCAGGAAGGCCGCAAGGCTTGATCCCATAGAGGCTTTGAGATATGAATAGCACAGGACACATGACTGACGGGCTGGTTTTTCAGCCCGTTTTTATATACTCCTGAAAAATGGATACCTGGACAACCAAATGATGCTAATTAATGTTATAATTAATGTTATAATTATAGTAAATATCCTGTCTGTGTTACGGTTGATCCGGTATTGAGAAATGGGAAGATTGTGGATTTTCCTTGCCGCCCGTAGCTCAGGAAAAGAGGAGCGTGTCTGAATCCTCATGAAAGAGAATCAAACGGTCATGAAACGTATCGTGGATAATATGTCCCGGGTAATTGTGGGCAAGGAGGGATCCGCAAGGTTGATGGTAATAGCCCTTGCCGCTTCCGGTCATGTCCTCATTGAAGACGTACCGGGCATAGGTAAGACAACCATGGCCAATGCCATGGCAAAAACGGTTGGCCTGTCCTTCAACCGGATCCAGTTCACCCCCGACATTCTGCCTTCGGATATTACAGGATTCACCGTGTTCAACCAGAAGACTGGGGAGTTTGAGTACAGAAGCGGTGGCATCATGAGCCATATTATCCTGGCGGATGAAATCAACAGGACCTCTCCCAAAACCCAGGCCAGCATGCTGGAGGTCATGGAGGAAAAGCAGGTTACGGTGGACGGAAAAACCTATCCGGTTCCCGATCCCTTCATGGTGATCGCCACCCAGAACCCCGTCGAATACATGGGGACCTATCCCTTGCCTGAAGCGCAGATGGACAGGTTCATGATGAAGATTGCCATAGGTTATCCTTCCAGGTCAGAGGAGATGGATATCCTGTACAGGTTTCAGGAATCCAGTCCGCTGAGCGATCTTGATCCTGTGGTTACCAGGGAGGAATTGCTGGATCTCCGGCAACAGGTCAGAAAGGTGAGGGTGGACCAAAGCCTTGCCGGGTATATTGTGGATCTGGTCACTGCCACGAGAAGGCATGAGCATGTCATGCTGGGATGCAGTCCCAGAGCATCCCTCAGCCTTTTCAGAGCCTCACAGGCTGCCGCACTGTACGACGGAAGGGATTATGTGATTCCGGAAGACATCAGGGATCTGGCCGTACCCGTCCTCAGCCACAGGCTCGTCCTGAAGCAGGAAGCCAAAATCCGGCGCATTACCGATGAAAGCATTATTCTTGACATCGTGAATCATCAGAAAATTCCGGTTGGCGTCAAATAGCGGGTATAAGGGGAGTATCACGGTATTCCAAAACATGGAACGGAGGACGGCACGCCATGGCCAAGAGGAAGGATCCGGAATCAAGGTATAGAAAGCGCAATATCGCCCGCTATCTTCTGCTTCTGTTTGCAAGCCTTGCCTATGCATTATTCTACGGCGGCATATTCCCGTACACTTTCCTATACATGATGCTGGCTTTGCCTGTTATTTCTGCCCTGCATATGGCTATTGTCTGCTACTTTTTCCGAATGAGCGAGCGTGTTGGCGAAAGAACCTTCGTTAAGGGAGAATGCGCCACTTATCATTTGATCCTTCAGAATACCTCGTTTCTTTATATGCCCTACATCACCGTCCATATGCAATTGGAGGGGCAGTTCATTCTGAAAAACCTCAGGAGTGCACACCTTTCCCTGGCTCCCTTCAGCCGCCGTGAGTTCAAATACAGGATGCCCCTTTATTTCAGAGGCCGCTATGATATCGGCGTGAACTATATTGAAATCCAGGATCTGCTTGGCTTAATCAAGATCAGGTTGAATCCATTCGAAAAGAAGAGCATTCTGGTTAAGCCGCGGATCCTGGAACAGAACAGCAAAAGCATATCAGCAGCAAGGCTTTCGGAAGGCGAGATTTCCGCCGGACTCCACGAAACCGGTCACAATGAGATTAAGGATATCAGGGAATACGTCTATGGGGACAGTTTCAGAAAGATCCACTGGAAACTCACATCCAAGCTCTCAAAACCCATGGTCAAAGATACCCGCAATGAACTGGACAATGATATTATACTGCTCCTGAACCTGAACAAATCAGGGCCCGTCAACGAGGAGACCCTCATCAAGGAGGATTGTCTCATCGAGGAAATGGTATCGACTATCTATTTTCTTTTGAGGCGAAATATCCCTGTCAAGCTCTGCTTTTTCAAAGAAGGGCCCTATACATTCCGTGCCGCGTCTCTCAATGAATTTGAAGGCCTGTATCAGATTCTGAGCGAAGTCAAGTTTTCCGGAGATGACGATTTCGAGAGCATTTATCATTACTTTACCGATACGGAGCAGAACTGCAGGTTGATCTATGTCTTTTCAGTCAATCTTGACGGAAAAATGATTGAAGCATCCCACCGCATCAAAAACAAAGGCTTCGATATCGAGCTCTATTATGTGGATATTGTGGGCATCAGCCAGGATGATGCAGAGGCAAAGAACGAACTGGCCGACCTCCTGATGAAAAGCAACATCAGGGGTTATCTTCTGACACCCTGCGTCGTGGAGATACCGGAAGAACAGGAGGAGCCCGAAAAGGCGTGGGAAAGTGAACCCGTGATGGCCTGGCCATGGAAGAAGAAAAGGGAAAAGGTGAACGCACATGAAAAGCAGGCTTGATAAGTTGTTCATCTATTTCATAGGATATCTCTATGTACTGGTTATGCTTTTTCTTGCCTCGTCCGTGTTCAGTGGTCAAATCCCCGCAGCCATGCTGCTTCTGACCGCAACAGCCGTATATTTTGTTATCAATCTGCTTCTCCTGTTCAGGGTCAGCCGGATTGCTTCCTGCATGGTTTTCGGAGCCGTGTGCACAGGGGCTGTCGCGCTTTATTTGACGGGAAATGGCGGTTTTCTTGCCGATCAGGTGACCCCACTGGCCAGGATGCTCGAAAGCGTTTATTACGGCCAGATGCTTATCCTTTCCGAACAGCCGCCGGCATCCGTCATCATGCTTGTCAGCCTGGCTTCCGCTCTGTTGTCCGTACTGGTGCATTACCTTTTCAACCGCTGTTTCCGGATGTTCCTTCTGACCGGATTTGTCCTTGCCATGCATATCGGTATCTGGTCCCTCACGGGAAAGGAGAACAAAACCCTGTTGGCCTTTACAATGATCCTGACTGTCCTGTCCTATTTCAGGCAGGTTTATGAACGGAAGGCCAGATACGGCCTGCTCACAGGAGGCATGTCGGCGGGCAGGCTGATGCTGTTTACACTGCCTGCCGTTATTCTTCCGGTTCTCATTGTCATTTCCCTGCCAAAAAGCGAACGCCCCATTCGGTGGCCCTGGCTTGATCGGAAGGCATACGAGGCTTACCAGTACCTGGAGGAAAGGTTCGGTCGCACCGATGTGGAATTTTTCACGCTTTCGGCAACGGGATTCAGCGGCTTTGCCAACAGGCTAGGCGGGCAGGTAAGACCGAAAAATACCGTCATGATGGATGTTAAGGGGATCAAGCGGACCTATCTGCGCGGAGCCGCATATTCCTGGTATGAGAGCAATATGTGGCACCAAAGCACCGGGGATCAGCAGGATATCACAGAGATTGAAAACACGCTGTTGGAAAACCGGATAGGATGGCTTCACATTCCGGTCGAAAAGTTGTTTCCGGAAGCGGAGGAAAACGATAAGGAGCTATTGCAAAACCTCGCATCCGGGAAAGCACAACCATTCCTGTTTCCTACATATTCCATAGAAGTGCGTCCCCGAGGCCTGTCAACAAAAACCGTATTTGCTCCACTTCTCACCATTCTGCCCATCACCAGCGGCGAGGGCGGGAACCTGGATGTACAGCAGGATAGTCATGGTATCGCTATTGCCCCGGAAAAACTGACAAGGGGCTCACAATATACCGTATACTACCTGCAGCCCATGTATGGGGCTCCCATGCTGAAAAGAGCATTGGCATTCAGTTATGACAGCCTGTATCAGGATGCGCTTGACGAGGTTGTGAGGCATCGGCGTGTGCTTCTGGCCCGCGGTGCTTCTGCTCAAAGCCCGCTCCTGGAAGAACTGGAAAGAAAAATAGAGGCATTGACATTTCTTTTGGCCCGCTCAAAGGAGATTGAAGAAGCATATACCCAGCTCAGCGATGATACGCCGGAACGTGTCCTGAACCTGGCGAGGGACCTGACAACGCCTTGCGCCAACGACTATGAAAAGGTCATCGCCATTGAGGAATACCTGAAGAGCAATTATGAATACACGTTAAGCCCAAGCAATGTACCCGAGGGACGGGATTTCGTGGATTGGTTTCTGTTCGAGGACAGGAGGGGGTACTGCACCTATTATGCCACATCGATGGTGGTTTTGCTCCGTGCGGCCGGGATCCCGGCAAGGTACGTGGAAGGGTTCGTCATGCCCGCAAAACACCAGGATAACGTTTATACCATCACCGGACGGAACGCCCACGCGTGGGTGGAGGTATATTTTCAGGGATTCGGATGGCTCACCTTTGAACCCACACCCGTCTATGCCGATGTGATGCAATACCTGCCTTCCGAGGATGATATCCGCAAGGTCGGCGAAACTCCAAAAGACATGGAGGTCCTGATGAACAGGTACGCCCAAATGTACGGAAGGACATCTTCTGATCAGCCTGCGGCAATCCGCAGAGAAACAACTGCCAACCCTCTTGCAGCATATGCCAGGTACCTTCCCATGGCCATCGCCGTTTTACTCCTGGCCATGCTTATCATTGATCGGGTGACTGTTCTCATCGAAACCCTGATTTTCCTAAGCCTTGATGACAAGAGAAAGGTAATACGCCTGTACCAGACCATGATCAAATGGCTGGAAAGCTCAGGTCTTGCTCTCCAACCCGGTGAAACGGTACTGGATTTCGGTCGTCGCGTTGACAACATCTATTCATTAACCCCATATACCATGTCCGACGCCTCAGAGATCTTCTGCCGAGCCAGGTACGGGAACAAGGAGATAACCGGGGAAGAGCTCGGGGTTGTCCGGAGCGTATCGCAAAAATTACGGAAAGTCTTGCTAAAAAATCTCGGTATTCGGCGCTTGATGCCGATCAGGCACATCCTTTACAGGATCTGAGATAATTATGACCTGGTCATGTGATCAAATACATATAATCAGGTGATAATTATTAGTTTTTTCCCGTTTTTCCTTGTATACAAAAAACATTTGTATTATAATTTTTCTGTGTGTCCAGGGTATATTAAAGTGTGATAACACGAAAGGAGTTTATTCTTTATGAGCGATTTTCTGAGGAGAACCATCGAGCGTGCGAAACTTGACAAAAAGACGATTGTCTTGCCGGAAAGTACCGATATTCGTACCCTCAAGGCCACAGAGATCATCCTCAAGGAAGGATTTGCGAACATTGTGCTGGTGGGTGATGAGGAAGAGATAAAATCCCTTGCGGTTGGAATAGATATTTCTGGAGCAACCATAGTCAACCCCGAAAAATCAGAAAAGTTCGAGGATTATTGCAATACCTTCTATGAAATGAGAAAGAATAAGGGCATGACCATTGAAAAAGCCCGTGAAACCATGAAAAACCCGCTTTACTGGGGTGTCATGATGGTCAAGAAGGATGAGGCCGACGGCATGGTGGCAGGAGCCATCAACTCAACGGCCAACACCCTGAGACCGGCCCTCCAGATCCTTAAAACCGCTCCCGGAGTAAAGCTGGTTTCTGCATTTTTTATCATGTGTGTGCCTGATTGTGAATACGGGCACCATGGCACGTTCCTGTATGCGGACAGCGGGCTTGTTGAAAATCCCAATGCCGAAGAACTGGCCGAAATCGCCGTATGCTCGGCTGACAGCTTCAGGGCCCTGGTAGGCGCCGAACCCAAAGTGGCCATGCTGTCCTATTCCAGTTATGGCAGCGCTAAAAGCGAATTGACTGAAAAGGTGATTGAAGCCACCAGGCTTGCAAAGGAAAAAGCCCCTGATTGCCTGATAGACGGCGAGCTTCAGGTGGATGCTGCCATTATTCCTGAGGTAGCCAAAAGCAAGGCGCCCAACAGCCCGCTGAAGGGTGAGGCCAATGTTCTGATATTCCCTGACCTGAATGCAGGCAATATTTCATATAAACTCACCCAGAGGCTGGCTAAGGCAGAAGCCTACGGGCCTATTACCCAGGGTATTGCAAAGCCTGTAAACGACCTGTCCAGAGGTTGTTCGGCAGAAGACATCGTAGGTGTTGTGGCCATTACGGCCGTTCAAGCGCAGAGCATAAAGAAATAAAGGGGATAGAGAGACATGAATATTCTGGTTATCAACGCGGGCAGCTCATCCTTGAAGTACCAGCTCATCGACATGAATGGTGAAAAGGTGCTGGCAAAAGGTTTGTGCGACAGGATCGGCCTTTCCGGGTCGGTTATCAAGCATAAGACCCATGATGGCAGGGCCATCGAGAAGGAAATCGTCATGAGCAACCATCTGGATGCCATCAAACAGCTGATTGCCGTTCTGACCGACGAGCAGGTGGGTGTCATCAAATCCCTTGACGAGATCAATGCGGTGGGCCATCGCGTTGTGCACGGGGGAGAAAAATTCTTCAGTTCTGTCGTCATTAACGACGAGGTTCTGAAAACCATTGAGGAATGCGAGGAACTGGCACCTCTACATAATCCGCCGAATGTTACAGGCATCAAGGCTTGTACTGAAATTATGAAGGGCGTGCCCCAGGTGGCCGTTTTTGATACGGCATTCCATCAGACCATGCCAAAGAAGGCCTATATCTATGCGTTGCCCTATGAATACTATGAGAAGTACAAGCTGCGTAAATACGGTTTCCACGGCACATCCCACAAATATGTTTCAGAGCGGGCCGCTGTGTTGCTGAACAAACCCTATGATCAGCTGAAGATCGTTACATGCCATCTCGGCAATGGCTCAAGCATCACCGCCGTAGACTGCGGTAAGAGCGTGGAAACTTCCATGGGCTTTACACCACTGGACGGACTGGCTATGGGAACCCGTTGCGGTACCATAGACCCTGCTGCCGTGACCTTCCTGATGAACAAGGAAAAACTCACCACTGAACAGATGGATGAGATCATGAACAAGAAGTCGGGTGTTTATGGCATATCGGGCGTTTCCAGCGACTTCAGGGATCTGGACGATGCCGTTGAAAAGGGCAATGAGCGTGCGGAGCTGGCTCTTCAGATCTTTGCATACCAGGTCAAGAAGTATATCGGGGCATATGCCTGCGCCATGGGCGGTTTGGACGCCGTCGTGTTCACGGCGGGCATAGGGGAGAATAACCCGGGTATCCGCCAGCGGATCTGCTCCAACCTGGAATTCCTGGGAATTAAAATTGATCCGGAAAAGAACAAGATTAGGGGCGCCGAGATCGATATCAGCGCGGAGGGGGCCAAGGTACGCACACTGGTCATACCCACCAATGAAGAGCTGGCCATCGCCAAGGAAACCATCCGGCTTATCGGTAGATAATGGGTTTCCCATAGAGATAACATGGATATGATGATTGACAAAGATTGGGCTTGATATTAAAATCTATGGATAAAGGGGCGACCCTTTATCTTTTTTATTATGCCAAGAAACAGAAAGAATCCTGTACACGACAGTCAGAATGAATCTGTTTGTCGTGTGATATTTTTATTATGCAGGCATTGCTTGCGCTTCCCGGCGTCCATATTTTTAACAAGCTTTTTTTATGGGTTTTTCATGCCTTACCCGCATGGGAAAGATGCCGGGAACCGATAATCCGCAAAGGAAAGGACAGGTATGCTACATGAAGGTTTGTAAGTTTGGTGGAACATCCATGGCAAATGCGGAGCAGATTCGGAAGGTCTGTTCCATCATCACCTCCGATCCGGAGAGGCGCGTCGTTGTGGTTTCAGCTCCGGGCAAGCGGTTTGGTTCCGATACCAAGGTCACCGATTTGCTTATCGAATGCACCAACCGGTTCCTGAAGAGTGAGGATCATGAGGAAGTCCTGGAAAAGATCATTTCCAGGTTCCGCGAGATTGCAGCCGATCTCGGCCTTGGAGACAAAATCGTCATCGATATTGAGAACAACATCCGGACAAGGCTCCAGATGGGATACGATTCCGAGGAGAAACTGATGGATCGGATGAAGGCAGCCGGCGAGGATAACGCCGCAAGGCTGGTGGCGGCCTATCTGAAATCCATCGGATACCAGGCCCAGTATCTGAACCCCAAAGACGCCGGTCTTTTCCTCAGCGACGAGTATGGCAATGCCAGGGTGCTTCCCCAGTCCATCAAAAACCTCAAAAAGATAAAAGACATGAAGGGGATTGTCATATTCCCGGGCTTTTTCGGCTATTCCCTGTCCGGCGATGTGGTCACCTTCCCCAGGGGCGGTTCAGACATCACGGGTTCCATTCTGTCCGCAGCCCTGGAAGTGGATGTCTATGAGAACTTTACAGACGTGGATTCGGTTTTTGCAGCAAGCCCCAAACTCATCGAGAACCCAAAGCCCATTTCGGTTCTTACCTACCGTGAGATGCGCGAGCTGGCCTATGCCGGCTTTACGGTGCTCCATGAGGATACCCTGGAGCCCGTATACCAGAAAGGTATACCTGTCAACATCAGAAATACCAATAATCCGGATGCCCCCGGTACGCTGATCACCCCCATGAGGGACGCTTCCATGTCGCCTGTGGCCGGCATTGCGGGCGGAACAGGCTTCTGCAGCATCAATATCCATAAATATATGATGAACCGTGAGATCGGTTTTGGCCGCAAGGTGCTCCAAATCCTTGAGGAAGAGTTTGTGCCGTTTGAGCACATGCCTTCGGGAATAGACGATATCTCCATCATCATCCGGAAACAATACATGGATGATGAGAAAAAGAGCCGCATCATGGAAAGGATCGCCAAGGATCTCCGTGTTGACAGCGTGAATATCGAGTATGACCTTGGGCTGGTCATGGTGGTCGGCGAGGGCATGATGCACACGGTGGGTATTGCCGCAAGGATTACAAAGGCCCTTGCCAAGAGTGGCATCAACATCAGGATGATCAACCAGGGTTCATCCGAGGTCAGCATCATGTTTGGCGTCTCCGAGGCGGACGTGGACAAGGCCATTGTCTGCATTTATGACGAATTTTTCAGGTAGCAGGCATTGCCTCCTGCTGCATGAACCATCTTGATACATATTACCCGGGCAAACCTTTGATGCCCAAGAGGAGTTGAGACTATGATTCTGGTATTGAAACCCGGATCGACAGAAGAGCAGAGAAGAGAACTGATCAAGGAAATCGAAAACCTGGGATTGAAGGTGCACGTTTCGGTCGGTGAAGAAACCACCATCATCGGCCTTATCGGCGATGTCTCCAGGATCAATCCATATGCCCTGTCCTCCCATGAGATCGTGGCCAACACCCTGAGGGTCAGGGAACCTTTCAAAAAGGCCAACCGCATGTTCAAGCCCGAGGATACGGTGATTGACGTCTGCGGCAAAAAGATTGGGGCAGGGCATTTCGTGCTGATTTCAGGTCCGTGCTCGGTGGAAAGTGAGGAACAGATAATCAATATTGCACGGGCATTGAAGGAGGCAGGCGCCACTTTCTTAAGAGGCGGAGCCTATAAACCGCGCACATCCCCGTACAGCTTCCAGGGACTTGGCCTGGAAGGGCTGGAAATGCTGAAAACAGCCGGAAAGGAAGTCGGTCTTCCCATCGTTTCGGAAATCATGTCCACCGATGTCCTCGATCGCTTTATTGAAGATGTGGATATCATCCAGGTGGGCGCCAGGAATATGCAGAACTTTGTCCTGCTGCGCGAACTGGGAAGAACCAAAAAGCCCATCCTGCTCAAGCGCGGCCTGTCTGCGACCCTTGAGGAATGGCTGATGTCCGCGGAATACATCATGAGCGAAGGCAATGAGAATGTCATTCTCTGCGAGCGCGGCATCCGCACTTTTGAAACCTATACCAGAAATACCCTAGACCTGAGTGCTGTACCGGCCATTAAGAAACTGAGCCATTTGCCCATCATCGTGGATCCCAGCCACGGCACCGGAAAGTCCTGGATGGTGGCCTCCATGTCCAAGGCAGCCGTGGTTGCGGGAGCCGATGGCCTGATCGTTGAAGTACATAACAATCCCAGGGGTGCCCTGAGCGATGGTGAGCAATCCCTGACACCCGACAATTACGCCGCACTGGTTCCCGGCCTGAGGGAACTGGCCGAATTTGAAGGGCGTCGGACCGAGTTCTAGTCGGACGTCAGCGCAACATGAGGAGGAAGTTATGATTCAGGTCAGGGTGAATGCCCCTTCCAGGACGTATGAAATAGAGATAGAGACCGGTTTGTTTGACCGCCTGCCTGTGGTATTCCGGGAACGGTATACCGGCAGGCGCCTGGCCCTGGTTTGCGACGACACGGTATACGCCCTTTATGGGGAGCGTTTTGCCCACGGACTCACGCAGCAGGGATTCGATACCATCACGGTTACTTTTCCTGCAGGCGAGCAGCACAAGAATCTTGCAACCCTGGACAGGATCTACCAGGCCCTTGCCAATGCCAATTTTACCCGCAGCGATTATGTGGTGGCCCTTGGCGGTGGTGTGACCGGGGATATGGCCGGACTTGCCGCTGCGACCTTTCTGCGCGGGCTGGGCTTTATACAGATTCCCACGTCCCTTTTGGCCATGGTGGACAGCAGCATCGGCGGCAAGGTCGCCATCGACATGCAGCAGGGAAAGAATCTGATCGGCGCTTTTTACCAGCCCGATGCGGTCTATACCGATCCGGGCCTTTTGAATACCCTCAGCGACCGGCTGTTTGCCGACGGCATGGCGGAGCTCATCAAACACGGCCTGATACGGGACAAGGATTTATGTCAAAGGCTTGAAAGCCTGGGAAGCCGCGAAAGCATTAGCGGGCATCTCGATGAGATCATCGCCATCAGCTGCAGGATCAAAGGCTCCGTTGTGGAACAGGACGAAAACGACAACGGGGTCAGGCAGCTCCTGAATTTTGGCCATACCATAGGCCATGCCATTGAAAAGGTCCAGAATTATAACGGTCTGACCCACGGTGAAGCCGTATCGGTGGGCATGACAGTTATCACCCGCATGACCGAAAGGCTGGGCCTGACAAAGCCGGGAACCTGTCAACGGCTCATGAACCTGCTGAAATCCTTCAACCTTCCCGTTGACATGCCGGGGATCAGCAGGGAAGATCTTTTCCGTGCCATCCTCATCGATAAAAAATCACGCTCCGGGTTTATCAGCATCGCCTACCTGCGGGAAATAGGCGAGAGCGATTTAATCCGATGGAGTTTCGAGGAATTGGAGGAATACCTGTTTGCCGAGCTTGAGAATTGAATCGAGGAAACTTTCAGGAAGGATATTTATACAGCCATCCAAGAGCATGGCCCATCGTCTGATCCTTTGCGCCCTCCTGGCGCGTGGGACCAGCGTCATCGACAATATTGTCCTGTCCGACGATATCCGGGCTACCCTGGGTGCCTGCCAGGCTTTGGGCGCCGGCGTGAGCATTGAGGACAGCCCGCGTTTTGCCAACAGAAAACGGATCCTCCTCTCCGCTCCGGGGGAAATCCGGTTGAGCCGGCCCGAAATCGACTGCATGGAATCCGGTACCACGGCCCGGTTCATCATCCCCGTCAGCAGGCTGTGCGCGGACCCTGTCACGCTGACGGGAAGGGGCAGGCTTGTAAAACGTCCCTTTGATGTTTATAAAAGCATTCTGCCCGGCAAGGGCGTCGGTTTTGAGGATGAGAACGGCAGGATGCCCATCAGGCTTTCAGGAAGGCTTAATCCCGGTGAGTATGAACTCCGGGGCGACGTGAGCTCTCAGTTCATCTCCGGGCTCCTGATGGCGTTGCCGTTCCTTGAGGGGGATTCCACCATCCGGATCACCGGGCCCCTGGAATCCCGTCCCTATGTGGAAATGACCTTGGACGCGCTGCATCAGTTCGGCATTAGCGTTGAACATTCCGAAGACTACAGGTTGTTCCGCATACGGGGCGGCCAGAAGGCAGAGGCGCGTTCCCTGGCCGTGGAAGGGGACTGGTCACAGGCCGCGTTCTTTTGTGTTCTGGGCGCCATAAGCGGTGAAGTGGCCATCGATGGTTTAAGCAAGGCTTCCCTCCAGGGAGACCGGGTGATCCTGGATTTTGTCCGCGCAATGGGGGCCGATACCCGTTGGGAACAGGACACCCTCCTGGTAAGACCGGGGACCCTGAAAGGCATCGAGGTGGATGCCTCCCAGTGCCCCGACCTGGTTCCGGCCGTCGCCGTGGCAGCCGCGCTGTGTGAAGGAAAAAGCCTGATCGGCAATGCCCGCCGTTTAAGGCTCAAGGAATCGGATCGGCTCAGCGCGGTTTGCTCCGAGATCAACAAAATTGGCGGCCATGTGGAAGAGATGGAGGATGGCCTGGTCATAAACGGTGTTGGGCGTTTCCGCGGTGCTACGGTGGATGGCTGGAACGATCACCGGATCGTCATGTCGCTGGCCATTGCCTCGTCCTGCTGCGATGGTCCCATGGAAATCAACGGCTATGAAGCTGTTTCCAAGTCCTATCCCGAGTTCTGGGATGATTTCAGGTCGCTGGGAGGTCGTTTCGATGAGCAGCATATGGGGTGAACGGCTGAAAATATCGCTGTTTGGCGAATCACACGGCCCCGGTATCGGGGTGGTGGTGGACGGTTTTCCTTCCGGGATAACTGTGGATGTTGAGAAAATCGGCATGGAAATGGGCAGGAGAAGGCCCAAATCCTCAGCCTATTCCACACCGAGGAAGGAAGCCGATGAGGTGGAGATCCTTAGCGGTGTGTTCCAGGGACGGACCACAGGCACGCCCATTTGCGGCCTTATCCGGAACACTGACACCCGATCCCAGGACTATGAGCGAACCAGCCATCTGGCCAGGCCCGGCCATGCCGATTATACCGGGTATGTCCGATATGGCGGGTTCAATGATTTCAGGGGCGGAGGCCATTTCTCGGCCAGGCTGACCGCGCCCCTGGTTTTTGCAGGCGCGCTGGCCCGTCAATACCTGGAATCGAAGGCTATTTATATAGGAAGCCATATCTATCGCATCGGCGATGTCCAGGATGTGGGGTTTGACATGACCCGCATTTCCAGGGAGCAATTACAGCAATTATGGCGCATGGAGATGCCCGTGAACGATGCCTCCTGCGCCAATGCCTATATGGAAATCATAGAAGAAGCCCGCAGTCAGGGGGATTCGGTGGGCGGCATCATCGAGACAGCAGTGATTGGTCTTCCCGCCGGACTGGGTTCGCCCATTTTTGGCAATGTGGAGGGCAGGCTGGCTTCCATGCTGTTTTCCATACCCGCCGTCAAGGGTGTGGAGTTCGGGACAGGCTTTGCCATTACCGGGATGAAAGGCAGCGAAGCCAACGACAGCTTTTACATGGACGGCGACCAGGTGCGCACCAGGACCAACCATAACGGCGGTATCAACGGCGGCATCACCAACGGCATGCCCCTTGTGTTCCGGGTAGCCTTCAAGCCCACGTCCTCCATCGCTAAGGCCCAGGATACCATCGATATCATGAAGATGGAGAACGCAAAGCTTGAGATAAAGGGCAGGCATGATGCCTGCATCGTTCCCAGGGCGGTGCCCGTGGTGGAGGCGGCCTGCGCCATAGCCCTGTGCGATCTGATGCTTGCGCAGTTTGGTTCGCAAGGCCAATAAACGTCAGACATCACGTTTTATGAGTTGATGCGTGTGCCATTTGAAAAATGCCCAGGAAAAGAAGCGACTGTCTCAGGAAGGACGTTTCCGGTTCAGATAGAATGCTTTGACCTGCTTTTGCATGACGGTACGATTCATGATGGGGGGTATAGGACCATGTCTGCGGCAGACAACCTGGATGCTATCAGAAAGGGAATTGATGAGGTGGATGAAGCCATAACCCGGCTCCTGGAAAAAAGGATGGATTATGTACGGGAGGTTGCGGCCTATAAGCAACGGACCGGCATGGCCATACACGATCCGGCAAGGGAGCAAAAGATTCTTGAACGCATCCTGTCAAAGGTGGATAATCCGGCATACAAGGCGTCCATTGCATCTGTCTATACCGCCATCATGAAGGCTTCGCGGGATTTCCAGGCAAGGCTTCTTTCCATGCCTTCGGAAAGTTCTGGGGCAAAGTACGGCCTTATCGGCAAAAAGCTTTCCCATAGCCTGTCCCCGAAGATTCATGATCTTCTGTTCGGGGAAATGGGGATACCGGGACAGTATGACCTGGTTGAAGCAAGTCCCGAAGAGCTTCCCGGGCTTCTTGAGCGCCTGAAATCCCTGGGCTACCGGGGTGTTAATGTCACCATTCCCTATAAAAAGGACATCATGCCCTATCTGGATTCCCTGTCCGACGAGGCGGCCCATATCGGCGCTGTCAATACCATCTGCCTGACCGAAGGTTACAGGGGCTATAATACCGATTACGACGGCTTTGGCATGGCCCTGGAGGCCTGTGGTGCAAAAACCCAAGGCGCAAGATGCGCCGTGCTGGGAAGCGGAGGCGCAGCCCGAGCCGTCGTGGCATACCTGAAGGATCATGGCGCGGCAACCATCACCCTCGTATCCCGCGATCCGGAAAGTGCCGTGCAGAAGTTCCCGGGACTTGCCGGTATCAGCCTCGATGCCTTCTCGGCCAGGGGCTATGATTTGGTGATCAACACCACGCCGGTGGGCATGTATCCTGATGTGGACAGAAGCCCACTTCGCAAGGATCAGCTGGATGGGGCAGGGTTTGTGATGGATCTGATCTACAATCCCGAGAAAACCGTCCTGCTCCGATATGCGGAGGAGTTGGGCATACGCCATGACAACGGCCTGTACATGCTGGTGGCCCAGGCCTTCCGCGCAGAAGAGATCTGGCAGGGTAAAACCCTGGACAGGGCCCTCATTCGCAAAGTCATGGACGAGATCAGGGGGAGTATATGAAAAACATCGTATTGATCGGGATCATGGGATGCGGCAAGACAACGGTGGCTGAACGCCTGGGTGAGGAACTGAAAAGGCCTGTCCTGGATACCGATGCGCTGATAGAAAAGGATTTCGGCCCCATTCCAAAGCTTTTTGAACAGGGGGAGGATTATTTCCGGGAGGTGGAAAGCCAAATCATTTCCAGGGTATCTGCCCTGGAAGGCGTGATCATTTCCACCGGCGGAGGTGCTGTCCTGAGGGAAGAAAACGTTAAAGCCCTGAAGAAAAACGGCATTATCATCTTCATCGACAGGCCTGTTGACTTCATCGTCAAAGACATTGACTGTTCGGGCCGTCCGCTGTTGAAAAACGGTCCTGAAGCGCTCCGCTCCCTGGCGGAAAAACGATACCCCATTTACAAGGCCTGCTGCGATTACCATGTGGTTTCCGACAATGATTTGTCCCATACCATCCAAAGGATTGTGGAAATATTGCGTAAGGATGGTTTTATAGGCCCCTGAAAAACATATAAATGACACTGGGTAGTACAATATCCGGTGGGAACCGAGTTGAAAGCAAGAGACCTGCTCTATCTCATAGCCGTTATTCTCATCCTAAACCTGGTTTTCGGAAGCATTTTCAATGCGCCCAACGGGACCTCACCGGACACCCTTTCTGCTTTACCCGATCCTGAGGATAATCCCGGGATCTTGCCCGATCTCGTGGAACCTTTCTTTTCGGATCAGGCTTTTCCGGAGGAGGCCATACCCGTATCCCTTCCGACAATCAATGCCCGTTCAGCCTGTGTCATCGATTTCGATACCGGAACCATTCTGTACGAGAAGAACGCGTTTGTGAAAAGGCCCATGGCCAGCACCACCAAGATCATCACGGCCATTCTGGCCATTGAAAACTGTCCGATGGATGCCTGGGTGCCCATCAGCGGCAGGGCAGCCGGCATTGGCGGTTCGGTTATGGGTCTGAAGGCAGGAACCAACGTCCGTATGGAGGATCTGCTTTACGGGCTTATGCTCTGCTCCGGAAATGATGCTGCGGTGGCCATTGCCGAGTATTGCGCGGGAAGCGTTCAGGCATTTGCCGACATGATGAATGAGAAGGCCCGCCAAATAGGCGCCTATGAAACCCATTTTTCCAACCCTCACGGGCTGGATGCCAAAGACCACTACACGACAGCCTATGATTTGGCCAAGATCACCCGCTATGCCCTGCAGAACCCTGTTTTCAACAGGATTGTCAGGACGCGGGAATATTATTATGACGGAAGGACGCTGACCAATACCAACGAAATGCTGGAGCTTTACGAGGGGGCGGATGGGGTAAAAACCGGGTATACCGGGCTGGCCGGAAGATGCCTGGTCACGTCGGCCACACGGGACAATATCCGGCTCATCTCGGTGGTGCTGTTTTGCGACTCAAGGAGTCTTAGGGCCCAAAGCAGCATGAGAATCCTGGATTATGCCTTTGAAAACTACGGTTATGTTCAGCTTCTCCGGAAAGGGAATATCATGGGCGAGGTGCCGGTGATCCGCGCCCGCCACAAGGAAACCATTACGGCAGGTGTGGCAAATGATGTGAAGGCCATCCTGAAGCATGGCGAGAAGGATATGCTGTCAACCCGTATTTCGCTCCTGCAGGATGTGGAAGCGCCTGTCCGCAAGGGAACCATCCTGGGCACAGTCTCGGTTTACAAGGGGGACGAGATCATCGGGGAAAGCTCCCTCATCGCCATGGAAAGCGCGGAAAGGATGCAGTTTGTCGATTATCTGAACCAGGTGGTTGATCATTGGGTGCATATGCTGCAATAAGGCGTGACAGCCAGCCGCAGCAGGTTTTCCGGCCAGGGACCACAGGACTGGTATAACTAGAATTTTGAATAGCACTGGCTCATAACATGCAAATGTCCGTCATGGAAATCACAGCAAGCCCGCTTGCACCGGGCCTTTATTTCTGCAATAAATCAAGCTGTTCAGGCAGTCCGATGGGAAATCAGGGAAAATCTTTTGCAATATTTAAAAATAAAACTTGCAAAATCACCATGCTTCCGCTAGAATAAAACGTAGCTTAAATTTTAGGAGGAGCAAAGATGGAAGCATGTATGAACATGCCTTCAAGCAGGCTGTCTGAACGGAGACAAGAATTGCTGACAAAGTATGAAGCCTTTAAAAATCAAGGCCTCAAGCTGGATATGTCCAGGGGTAAACCGGGCAGTGACCAGCTTGATCTTTCCATGGGCCTTTTTGATAACGTGAAGGATCTGATCTCCGAAGATGGGCTCGACTGCCGCAATTATGGCGGGCTGGACGGCATTGTTGAAGCCAAAAGGCTGTTTGCTTCGCTGTTTAACCTTTCAATCGATGAGATCTTTGTGGGCGGAAATTCCAGCCTGAATCTCGAGTATGACCTGATCAGCAAGGCCTTTCTGTTTGGCCTCAACGGTTTTATGCAGCCCTGGTCCAGGCTGGAAAAGGTACGCTTTTTATGTCCCAGCCCGGGGTATGATCGCCATTTTGCCATCACCCAGCAGTTTGGCGTCGAAATGATTACCGTTCCCATGACCGATGAGGGTCCCGACATGGACATGGTGGAAGATCTGGCTTCCAGAGATCCGTCTGTCAAGGGTATCTGGTGCATCCCCATGTACAGCAATCCAACGGGCATCACCTATTCGGACCGGGTTGTCAGACGTCTTGCAGCCATGAAAACCGCAGCGGATGATTTCATCATCATGTGGGACAATGCCTATGCCTTCCATCATCTGTATGACACGCCCGATACTTTGCTGGATATCATTGAGGAATGCCGGAAGGCCGCTCATCCCAACAGGGCCTATATGTTCGCTTCCACTTCCAAGGTGACCTTCCCTGGAGCCGGCGTGGCCATTGTGGCATCCAGCAAGGAAAATATTGCCCACCTGAAAAAGCAGATATCCATTCAGACCATTGGATACGATAAGATCAACCAGCTGCTCCATGTCCGTTTTCTGAAGGATCCGGAACACCTTAAGGCGCATATGAAGAAGCACGCCGAAATCCTCAGGCCCAAGTTTGAAACCGTCCTGGATATTCTGGAAAAGAATCTGGGAGGGAAGGGGATTGCCACGTGGCATAAGCCCCGTGGAGGCTATTTCATCAGCCTCAACGTGATGAAGGGCTGTGCGCGCCGCACCGTGGAACTTGCAAAGGAAGCGGGGGTTACGTTTACTCCGGCGGGAGCCACCTTCCCTTACGGCAAAGATCCGGACGATTCCAACATACGGATTGCGCCTACTTATCCGCCGCTCCACGAGCTGAAAACAGCCATCGAGATCCTGTGCGTCTGCGTTGAGCTGGCGGTTTTGGAAAAAATGGTATAAAGCAACCTCCACACACATATATCATCTTCATTTGTGCAGAGTGAATAAACTTAATAAATTCACTCTTTTTTTACTGGATTTTTGGATGGTTTAGATATATAATACTACTGCACCGATAATATGAACATGATATATTATCGTATTGATGTACTAATGTACTGATGTCAGGTTGACATATTATCGCTTCCGGAGGTACATATCTTGTCCAGAAATTCGTATGAAAGCCCCTTTAATCTGAGATACGCCAGCCAGGAAATGCTTGAGCTTTTTTCTCCCGATACCAGGTACAAAACCTGGAGGTCCCTTTGGATTGCCCTGGCTGAAGCCGAGAAGGAACTGGGACTGGATATCACCCAGGAACAAATTGATGAACTCAAGGCCTTCCGTGATGAAATCAATTACGAACTGGCCGAGCAGATCGAGAAGGAAACCCGACATGATGTCATGTCCCATATCCGGGCTTACGGCACCCAGTGCGAAAAGGCCAAGGGCATTATTCATCTCGGCGCAACATCCTGTTTTGTGACCGACAATACGGATATCATCATCTATCATAAAGCCCTCAGGCTGATCAGGGACAAGGTCCTTTCGGTCATCCTGAAGCTCAGCCGCTTTGCGGAGAAATATAAGGACATGCCGACCCTGGGCTTTACACATTTCCAGCCGGCCCAGCTGGTGACGGTGGGGAAAAGGGCATGCCTGTGGATTCAGGACCTGCTGATGGACGTGGAGGAACTGGACTTTGTGATCTCCCATCTCAGGCTTCTTGGAAACAAGGGGACAACGGGAACCCAGGCAAGCTTTCTGGCCCTTTTTGACGGCGATCATGAAAAGGTTAAA
Organism: Thermoclostridium caenicola; assembly: GCF_900142095.1. Lineage (GTDB taxonomy): Bacteria > Bacillota > Clostridia > DSM-8532 > DSM-8532 > Thermoclostridium_A > Thermoclostridium_A caenicola. The sequence goes on from NZ_FQZP01000014.1 coordinate 39,378, forward strand.
AAGCTGGAACGGCTCATCGCCGAGAAGATGGGGTACACCGAGGTCATTCCGGTTTCAGGACAAACCTATACCCGAAAGCAGGATTCCAGGATTCTCAATGCCCTGAGCGCAGTTGCCCAGAGCGCCTATAAATTCAGCAATGACATGCGCCTTCTGGCAAACCTGAAGGAACTTGAAGAGCCTTTTGAAAAGAACCAAATCGGCTCGTCTGCCATGGCTTACAAGAGAAATCCCATGCGCAGCGAGCGGATCTCCGCCCTGGCCAGGTACGTCATCGTGGACGCGCTGAATCCAGCCATTACAGCATCCACCCAATGGCTTGAGAGAACGCTTGATGACTCGGCCAACAGGCGAATCAGCATTCCTGAAGCCTTCCTGGCTGTAGACGCCATACTGAACATCTACCAGAACATTGCCGATGGCATCGTGGTCTATCCCAAGATCATCGAAAAGCATGTCATGGAAGAGCTGCCCTTCATGGCCACTGAGAACATCCTCATGGAGGCTGTCAAGAGAGGGGGAGACCGCCAGGAGCTCCATGAAAAGATTCGTCAGCATTCCATGGCTGCAGCCAGGCGCATCAAGGTCGATGGTTTGCCCAACGATCTCATCGATCGCATTGCCAACGATCCGGCCTTTGGCATGACAAAGGATGAAATCATGGCGGTTCTTGCTCCCGCCAACTATATCGGGCGCAGCCGTGAACAGGTGGAAGAATTCCTGGAAACCCATGTCTATCCTTTACTGCGGTCCAACCAGGTATCAGACGTCCATGTGGAACTGAAAGCATGACCGAAATAGCTTGATAGTCCTATTGAACCGAGCTTGTTTTCATGTTATATTGTCATTACGTCATATGGTTATGCGATGGAGGGTTTTGGTATGGTAGACATTAATAAATATAGCAATGTGCCATTGTATTGCCAGTTGAAGAACCTCATCCTGGACAAGATTGAAAAGGGTGAGTTCAAGGCAGATTCCAAAATCCCTTCAGAACAGGAGTTCTGTGAAAAGTATGATATCAGCAGACCCACCGTACGTCAGGCCATCAACGAGCTGACAGCCAGCGGGCATCTCTATAAGCTCAAGGGGAAGGGTACATTTGTTTCTACCCGGAAAACCCACATACATGTCAAGGATTACACCGGTTTTACCGATTCCATCCTGGATAGCAACAATCCTGCCGAGAAGAACATCGTGTCCATTGAGGTTGTCAGCAGCAAACAGGATGAGAAGCTTGGCGAATTGTTCGGGCTCAAGCCGGAAATGCCCGGGGAATTCGCAGCCATTACCTACATCAACAATCTTGGCGGGGACGTATTCTCCCTGAATACCTCCTATATTCCTCTGTACCATTTTCCGGACATCTGCGAGGACATTCGCCTGAAAAAGCCTTCGCACGATATTCTGAGGGGCAAGTATCCCTTGATTCCCAGCACCTCCAGGAGCGTGCTGGAGGTCATCTATACCGATCAGAAGGATGCGGCCTATCTGAAGGTACAGCCGGGTCAGCCGCTGATCCGTGTAAGCAACATGCTCTACGCAAAGAACGGCCAGCCGGTGGAATACATCGTCAGCAAATACCGGGCGGACAAATGCGTTCTGAATTTTGAAAACCATAAATAAGCGTCATGGCATTATCGGATGCATCATATGGCATGGATTTATGAGAGCGGACATGGATCCGCTCTTTTTATTGTTATTGCGATCCATGCAAAGTGGTTTCGCAGCAATCTTCTTTTACACAAAATGTTATTCGAGGAGCAATGCGAAAAAAAGCTTCAGGCCGGGAGGCTGCAAAGCCCGCCGTCATGCCGTATGCCTGCGAAACGGCAACTGTTCGTCCAGGGGGCGGCTGAACCCGGTAAAGACCGGCCGCTATGCTGCATGTCTGAAAATATTAAAATCATAATGCTGCCCAAAATTTTTTCATATCTCGCAGGGGCGGCCAATATACTTATACTGACCGATTGGCCATGCTGTTTGCATGTGCCGCAGGCTTTAACAGAGGGGGATTGGCCGTGGAAGCTTTGTACAGCATATACAGCGACATTGCTGAGAGAACAAATGGCGATATATACATAGGAGTGGTCGGCCCGGTACGGACCGGTAAATCAACTTTTATCAAACGCTTTATGGAATCCCTGGTTTTGCCGAACATCAAGAACCCCTACGAACGGGATAGGGCCGTTGATGAAACACCCCAGAGCGCTTCAGGGCGCATGATCATGACCACTGAGCCCAAATTCGTTCCCAATGAAGCGGTTACGGTGACCATGGACGACAATGTGAGCATGCGCGTCAGGCTGGTCGACTGCGTGGGATACCTGGTGAAGAGCGCCATCGGCCATATGGACGGTGAAATGCCCAGGATGGTCAAGACGCCCTGGTATGATTATGACATACCCTTTGAGGAAGCGGCAGCCATTGGCACCAGGAAGGTGATCAATGATCACTCCACCATTGGCATCCTGATTACAGCCGACGGCTCATTCACCAATATTCCCAGGGAAGAATACGAAGAAGCCGAGGAACAGGTGGTCAATGAACTGAAGGCATCAGGAAAACCGTTTGTCATCCTGCTGAACTCGACCACGCCTGAAAGCCCGGAAAGCAAAGCCCTGGCAGAAGAGTTGAGCAGCAAATACCGTAAACCGGTGATACCGGTTGACTGTCTGAACCTTGGACTTCAATCCATCAACAGGATTATGAACGGCATTCTCCTTGACTTCCCGGTACGCGAAATCTGCTTCAACATTCCAGGCTGGATCCTTTCGCTGGACAATGAACACTGGCTCAAGAAAGAGCTGATCAATGCCATCAGGAACGCCTTCTCGGACAGATCCACGGTGCAGAATGTCTATGAAGCAGCAGAAAAATTCAATGTTTATGACTTCCTGAGCAAAACCGCCATCCAGGATGTCAAGATGGGTACCGGAGAAGTCTGCCTTGAGATGAAGCCTTCCGATGGCCTGTTCTTCAAGGTGATCAAGGAGGAGACCGGTCTGGAGATCGACGGCGAGCAGCGCCTGTTTTCGGTGCTCAAGGAACTGTCCGCCATCCGTGCTGAATACGCCAAGGTCGCCAATGCGCTCCAGGAAGTCAGGACAAAGGGCTATGGTGTCGTAACGCCCAGCATCGACGAGCTTACCCTGGAGCCTCCGGAGATCATCCGCCAGGGAACCCGCTTTGGCATCAAGCTCAGAGGCAGCGCGCCATCCATTCATATGATCCGTGCCGACATCGAGACCGAAATAGCGCCGCTGGTGGGTTCCGAAAAGCAATCGGAAGAGTTGGTCAATTATCTGCTGAAAGAATTCGAAGGCGCGCCGGAAAAGCTCTGGGAATCCAATATATTCGGGAAATCCCTGCATGAACTGATATCGGAAGGCCTCCAGAACAAGCTGTTCCGGATGCCTGAAGATGCCCAGCTGAAGCTGCAGGAGACCCTGCAAAAGATCATCAACGAGGGCAGCGGCGGGTTGATCTGCATCATACTCTGATCCATCCCCGTTTTACCATATGGCCTTTCACATTTCCGCTGTTTGACGCGTCACAGTCCGGTATGGCTGTGACCGGTTCTTTTTGGGCATAATTTTAGCGCTGGAAATATTAGCTGTGAGAAAAAGTGGTATAATAAATAATAGGTATATATAATGCGCATCAGAACGAAGGTTTTTGCATTGAAATAAATGGTTGCGGAAAAAAGAAAGGAGAACCCGTAATATGGCTGAAGAAAAGAGAAAGCGCGGAAGACCCAGAAAAAACCCGGATGCCGTGGCAGCCGCTGCAGAAAAACCCGCAAGAAGAAGGGGAAGACCTCCCAAGAATAAGGCTGCGGAAGCCACCAATCCCGCAGAAAAGCTGGTTTACAGAACCGGGAACGCGTGGGATAATCCTTCCATGAGCGAGCGGGAAATAGAAAGATTCTGCAAAGGCTATAAAGCGTTCCTGAACAAGGCCAAAACGGAAAGGGAGTTTGTCCGCGAAGCAGAAGAACTGGCCATCCGCAATGGCTTTGTGGATCTCGACAAGGTGTTGGAGAACAAGACGCCCTTGAAACCCGGCGATAAGGTCTATCGCATCGTGAAGAAAAAGATGATGATGCTGGCCGTTATCGGCAACAAGCCCTGTGAAGCCGGTACCCGAATGATCGGCGCCCATATCGACTCGCCGAGGGTGGATATCAAGCAGAATCCGCTTTATGAATCCACTGATATGGTCTTCATGAAGACCCATTATTATGGCGGAATAAAGAAATACCAGTGGCTGGCTATTCCATTGGCCCTGCATGGTACCATCATGAAAGCCGACGGCTCGGTAATCGATATCTGTATCGGCGAAGATGAGGGCGATCCCGTGTTTACCATCACCGATTTGCTGCCTCACCTTGCCAAAGATCAGATGGACAAGAAGCTGGATGTCGCCTTCAGGGGCGAAGCCATGAATGTGCTGGCCGGATCCCGTCCGGATCCCGACAAGGAGGCCAAGAACCGGTTTAAGCTGAACATCCTGAAGATTTTAAATGAGAAATATGGCATCACCGAAGAGGATTTTATATCCGCCGAACTGGAAATGGTGCCTGCCTTCAAGGCCCAGGACCTGGGATTTGACAGGAGCATGATCGGTGCGTACGGACATGACGACAGGGTTTGCGCCTATCCGGCCCTGATGGCCATCCTTGAAACCCAGAATCCTGAATACACGGCGGTTTGCGTCCTCACCGACAAGGAGGAAATCGGAAGCGTAGGAAATACCGGCGCCCAGTCAAGGGCTCTGGAAAACTTCTTGGCCGATCTCTGTGCGCTGACGACACAGGAACCCTATTCCGACCGCCTGCTGCGCTCGTGCCTGGACAAATCGCAGATGCTGTCTGCTGACGTGAATGCTGCTGTAGATCCCAATTTTGACGATACGCACGACAAGCTGAATGCGGCCTATCTCGGAAAAGGCCTTGCCATTCTGAAATTCAGCGGTTCCAGGGGTAAATCGGGAGCCAGCGATGCCCATGCCGAGTTTGTCGGCGAGATTCGCAGGCTCTTCAATGAAAACAAGATCCCCTGGCATATCACCGAACTGGGCGCTGTTGACAAGGGCGGCGGCGGTACCATCGCCATGATGATCGCCAATCTGGGCGTGGATGTGCTGGATGTCGGCGTGCCGGTATTATCCATGCATGCACCCTTCGAAGTGGTCAGCAAGGTAGATGTTTATGCGGCGTTCAAAGGTTACTCGGTATTCCTGAAATAGAAAACGGCAAAGGGTTGTACGGCGGTACAACCCTTATTTTTGGCCGATCTGCAATCAATAAGCATCATGAATAGCGAATCCTGCCGGTAAGGACGGCAGGGTGGCATCATTTGTCGGAAAGCGGGGTCGTGCTATGGAATGCAGGCCGGGCTGCGGCGCGTGCTGCGTAGTCATCTCCATATCTTCGCCCATCCCCGGGATGCCGCATGGCAAGAAAGCAGGGGAAAGGTGCGTCAATCTGACGGAGGACAACCGCTGCAAGCTTTTTGGGAAACCTGAAAGGCCGGCCGTTTGCGTCTCACTGGAGCCAACGCCGGAAATGTGCGGCGAAGACAACGACCATGCCTGGCGTTACCTGGCCATGCTGGAACAGGCGACAAAACCGGATCGGGACCTGTAGGCAATGACGACTGTGGTAAACTACACCTGAACCTGCAAGGCTGTTCTATGATATAATGGAATCTGTATCATGCTTTGGACTGGAGACATCCCATTGAACAGGCAAAAGTTCAGGATTCTGTTCGTCATCATTCTCATCCTGGTATGCATCATTAATCTGGCCGGTTTATCCTTTGGCACGGATAACCGCCAGGGATCTTTTGATGGCTTTTTTTTCTCGCTCAGCAAAACCGGTCCAACAGCCCTCTGTTTTGCGGAAGATGAGGCCAGAAGATCCGTCCTCGGCATTATTGCATACGTTGGCCTGGCAGCCTTTATGGCATTTGCCCTCGCAGCCTGGGCAGCCAAATCCGATTACAGAAGGCTTTTTTTTTCCGATCTGCGCAGGGAGATTCGCGAAGCTCTGTCCAATCGCTATCACGGGAGCAAATTCAAATAAGTACCTCTTTGTCTGAATCTTGAATATCGGGTAAGGAGGTGGCACTCCCGTGAGCGTGCTAGATATCGGCGTTATCGTTTTTTGCGGTATCGTATTTGTTGCTGCGCTAATTTTCAACCACTACGGCAGTAAAGTGGCAGAGGAGCTTGAACGGGAATTGCGGAATAAATACGCAAAGAAATGAACCCGTCAGATGCGCCTTAACTTGTCTGCTAGAGGCCGGTTCCGTCAGTCCTGGGGACCGGCCTTTGATGTTTTGCCCCTTTGCTTCAATCGCCCGGAATAGCTGGAAAGGGGATTGCTCTCAACAGCCCTGCGGAGCTGGTCGTCGTCAATATGGGTGTATATCTCGGTGGTGGCGATGCTCTCATGGCCCAGAATGGCCTGAAGGGCGCGAATATCCACATGACCGTGCTTGTACATGAGCGTGGCCGCAGTATGCCTGAGCTTGTGGGTGGAATACTTTTGTGTGTCAAGACCTGCAGCGCCCAGGTATTTTTTTACAAGGTACTGAACGGTTTTCGGGCTGATTCGCTGTTTTCTTTCACTTAAAAAGAGCGCGTTTTTGTCTTTGACACCTTCCACAGGCCTCACGCGCAGATAGGCGTTGATCGCGTCCAGGCAGGCCTGGTTCAGGTAAATGGTGCGTTCCTTGTTGCCCTTGCCGATAACGGTGAGGGTGTCACCGCGTATGTTGGAAAGGTTGATCCCGACGAGCTCCGATAACCGGAGACCGCAGTTCAGAAAGAGGACCAGGATAGCGTAATCCCTTTCCTGGTTCTTGCCTTCAACGCTTTCCAATAATTGGATGCTTTCATCCACATTGAGATATTTGGGCAGCCGGTGAACCACCTTTGGAGAATCCAGTTCAGCGGCCGGATTGTAGTCGATCAGCTTGACCTTGGTAAAGAGATATTTATAAAAGGATCTCAGGCAGGCGACCTTTCTGGCACGGGTAACGGCGGAATTGCCGCGAAACCTGCTGATGAAGGACATAAAGCTGTACAGATCGGCCAGATCAATTTTTTTGATGTCATCCAGTGTAATATCCCGAACATCGATGGTATCAAAATCCGCGTCCTTGAAGCCAGGGCGTGTGGTCAGCTTGATATAGCGGAAAAAGGTGCGCAGATCATAATAATATTCCTGAACGGTCTTAATGGATTTGCCCTTGATAGTCAGCATGTAATTGAGGAATTCAACGGCGATATCAGGCATGTCCTCATAGGAAATCACCGACATAAAAACATCCTTTCAGTATGTATTCGTAAGCATTATCCGTTTATGTACTCTATAAGCAGGGATGGATTTTGGACAATCCTGGAATCCCTGATGCTTATATTATACCACTTACCCTTCTATATTAAACAAAATTTTTATTTTGTATAATGTGAATTATATTTTTTATACCGCTTCTCTCTCACAAAACCCCATCCTCCCAAATGTCAAACTGCTGAAAGACGGTGAACACAGATTACGGAACCATCCGGTCAGACTGTCCGGGAATCCATAAGCATTTTTTGATATCGATGCATCCGTTTTCCCTGAACGGAATGCCTTCCTGCAACAGCATTTCACGCTGGATATGCTGACCGCCGAAGACATCATCCGGCGCCAGCCTTCCGCTTTGGTTCACAACCCTGTGACAAGGAAGAGCCAGGTGTTCGGGCGCATGCCGCATGGCCCATCCTACAACCCGGGCTGCTCGCGGATTGCCACAGAGAGCCGCTATCTGGCCATAGGTGGCTACCTTTCCTTTCGGTATGCGTGATACGATTTCATAAACTTTTTTCATAAAAGCGTTCATCATGAACCTCTTGAGTATGCGCCAATGGCATATAAAACGGAATGCTGGCGTGCTTCCCCAATTTATTATAACCAGGTTGTAATGATATAGTATAACGTCATTACATCAAGACGACAAGATGTTGTTCCTTCTTTTTGATGCGAGACCAGGTCCGCAATAGCAGGATGTTGCCATGTCATGACAGTATCACATCACCACCTTTTCAGGACTGGTCCACTTTCTCGGCCAATGAAGGCAGCAGAAGCCCGGCTCGTGCGGGCAGCATCAGGCTCCTGACGCTTTCTGAACGGTGGTCACCATAGAGCCAGGTGTCCTTATTCTCCCTGTCGATGACGACGGGCATCCTGTCGTGCAGCGGAAGGATATCCTCATTGGCTTGGGTGGTGATGATGGTGAAGCACGGAATCAGGTTTCCCGAATTGTCATTGAAGAACCAGTAGATACCGGCAAGGAAAATCAGGCTTGAATCCGGCGGAGCGATGTAGAACTTAACGCGCTTTTTCCCCGTTTCGCTGTCCTTCCATTCAAAAAATCCCCGGGCAGGTATCAGGCATCTTCTGCGCTCAAACGGCAGTCGGAACATGGGCTTTTCCGCGATGGTTTCCGAGCGGGCATTGATGATGAGCTTCCCGCTTTTTGATGGAAAACCCCATTTCAGGGCATGGACCTGGTCGGGCCTACCCCCCTCTTCCAGGCCGGTTTCATGATTCTTCCCCGGCGTAATCACCGGTGCATAATCTCCCGGAAAGATCTCGCCGGCTTTCTTCAGCAAATGCTTTTCCACCTGATTCACCAGTGCCGCAAAATCGTCCAGATCCTTTTCTGCCACATAGAACCTTCCGCACATCCCAATCACCTGGTTCCTTATCCTTTTATGTACGTCATCGGCGTAAACCGGATACCGTCCACAACCTGTTCTCCGCTGTTGGGCACAAAGCCCAGCTTTTTATAGACTTCAACCGCATAAGGCGAAGAATTGACCGTGATCTTGTTGCCGGTGCTTTTTTCAAGAGCATATTCAAACAGTTTTCGCCCTATGCCTTTCTGGTGATGCCTGCCGTCCACAAAAAACAGTGCGATATGATTGCCATGGTTTCTTGTGGCGATGACGCCGACCAGTTCATCATCCAGGTAAGCCCCATAGATCTTCAGGCAGTCTATGGCCTCCCGATTGCCAATAAAGTCTTTGAACGTCTGCATACCCTGCTCCGAGTAATCCGGAGCCTCATATTCCATGAAAACCGACAGGACTAGCTTTAAAGCCTGTTCCCTGTCATTTCCGCTGATCTCCTCGATTCGCATATAAACTTTCTCCTTGGCCTTTTGTGATCAGGCATCCATATGAAAATGACTAAGTGGTTCAATATCCCCACTTAGTCATGATGCGTCGTTTATGTAGCCTGACAAACATCAGACTTCCATGATTTCCTTTACTTTTGCATCAACGATCTGATCGATCTTATCGATATATTCATCGGTGATTTTCTGGATATCCTTCTCGGCATCCTTCAGATCGTCCTCAGTGATCTCCTTGTTCTTCTCCATCTTCTTGAAGGCTTCCAGGGCATCACGCCTGATCTGGCGAATGGCCACCTTGTCCCTTTCGCCTATCTTCTTGACGTCCTTGGTCAGTTCACGCCTTCTTTCCTCGGTCAGAGGCGGGAATATCAGGCGTATCACCTTGCCGTCGCTGTTGGGGTTCAGGCCGAGATCCGAGGTCTGGATGGCCTTGATGATATCATTCACAATCTTGGCATCCCAAGGCTGGATGGTGATCTGCCGGGCTTCCGGTACGGTGATGTTGGCCAGCTGAGTGATAGGAGTCGGAGAACCATAATAGTCCACAGTGATCTTGTCCAGCAAATGCGGGTTGGCTCTGCCGGCACGAATGCCTGCAAGCTCTTCCTTCAGCACCTGCAGGGTCTTGTCCATTTTTGTCACATATGCCTTGTAATTATCCTTTGTCATAATCAGACCTCCCTTGCTACAAATGTACCAACATTATCACCATTCAAAACCCTGATAATGTTTTCCGGCTCTTTTATGCTGAATACCAGTAAGGGAATATTATTGTCCATACACAAGGATGTGGCGGTAGAATCCATGACGCCCAACTGCTTGCTGAGCACTTCCATGAAGCTGATCCGGTCGTATTTGACCGCATTGGGATTCAGCTTCGGATCGCTGTCATAAACAGCATCAACGTTTTTGGCCAGCAGGATGACTTCGGCTTCTATCTCGGCGGCGCGCAATACGGCGGCGGTGTCTGTTGAGAAATAAGGATTACCGGTGCCGCAGGCAAAAATGACGACCCGCCTTTTTTCGATGTGGCGTATGGCTCTTCTTCTGATGTAGGTTTCGGCTACCCTTGGCATTTCAAGGGCCGTTTGTACCCTTGTGGGGACTCCCCTTTCCTCCAGGGCATCCTGAAGGGCCAGCGCATTGATGACGGTTGCCAGCATGCCCATATGGTCGGCGGTCGTCCGGTCCATTCCGGTACTGCTCCGTCCGCGCCAGAAGTTTCCGCCACCCACAACGATGCCCATGTCCACTCCCATATCATGGGCTTCCTTGATCTTGGAACTGATCTTGCTGAGGATGTTCTGATCAATTCCAAAACCCTTTTCTCCCGCGAGCGCTTCCCCGCTGATCTTAAGCATAACGCGCTTGTACTTTAAAGCCATAGTTGCCTCCAACATAGTAGAATGAAATCAATCGATGGCAGCATGGTATAGATACCAAAAGGGTATTTTGAAAACTCAAAATACCCTTTAAGCCGATTATTTAAGCTGCTTGGCAACCTCTTCAGCGAAGTTTTCATTCTTCTTTTCCAGGCCTTCGCCAAGCTCAAAGCGGGCAAACCTGCGAATATTGATGTTCTCGCCGATGAGAGCGATCTTTTCCTTGAGGATTTCCTCAACGGTTTTGTCGTTGTCCTTAATGAAAGGCTGCTCCAGGAGGCATACCTCATTGAAGAACTTCTCGATTCTGCCGGCTACCATCTTCTCCGCAATGTGCTCAGGCTTTCCTTCGTTCATGGCCTGGGTCTTGAGGATTTCCTTCTCCCTGTCAATGACTTCCTGAGGAACTTCCTCTCTCCTCACATACTGCGGATTCATAGCGGCAATCTGCATGGCAATATCTTTTACGAAAGCTCTGAAATCTTCGTTCTTTGCGGCAAAGTCGGTTTCTATATTGACTTCTACCAGAACGCCGATACGGCCGCCGCCATGGATGTAGGCATCAACGATACCTTCGGATGCGATCCTGCCGGCCTTCTTGGCAGCCTTGGCAAGTCCCCTTTCCCTCAGAAGCTCAACCGCCTTCTCGGCATCACCATTGGCATCGATCAGGGCCTTTTTGCAATCCATCATCCCTGCTCCGGTGCGTTCACGCAATTCTTTTACCATTGAAGCACTGATTTCCATCTGTACATTCCTCCTGACACTGGTTCATATTCCCGAATTAAGCTTCTTCTACTGTAGCTTCTGCAATATTTTCATTTTCATCACTCATTTCCGCAGCGTTTCCCTCATCGGAGACAGGTGCCTCGTCAACGGCTGCAGAACCCATTTCACCCTGCCTGGCCTCGATGACGGCGTCGGCAATCTTTGAGGAAATGAGTTTAACGGCTCTAATCGCATCGTCATTACCAGGGATGACATAATCCACTTCATCGGGATCGCAGTTGGTATCGACGATGGCGACAATGGGGATACCCAGTTTCCGTGCTTCCAGAATGGCGTTTCTTTCCTTCTTGGGATCGACAACGAACAGGGCGCCGGGAAGCTTCTTCATTTCAACAATACCGCCCAGGTTCTTCTGGAGCTTCTCCATTTCCAGCTTCAGCTTGATGACTTCCTTCTTGGGAAGCACATCAAATACGCCTTCAGCTTCAAATCGCTTCAGTTCATTCAGGCGATCGATACCCTTGCGGATGGTCTTGAAGTTGGTCAGCATACCGCCGAGCCACCTGTTGTTGACATAGAACTGGCCGCAGCGTTCAGCTTCTTCCCTGATGGCATCCTGAGCCTGCTTCTTGGTTCCCACAAAGAGAATGGTTCCGCCTTCCATCACCAGATCGCGGATGAAGTAGTAGGCTTCTTCAATTTTCTTGACGGTTTTCTGGAGATCGATGATGTAGATACCGTTTCTCTCGGTGAAGATGTACTCGGCCATCTTCGGATTCCATCTTCTGGTCTGGTGACCGAAATGCACGCCTGCTTCGAGCAGTTGCTTCATTGAAATAACTGACATGTCAATTCCTCCTTCTTGTTAATCCTCCGTCGCCTTCAGCTTTACAGCCCACTTTTTTCAAAGCACAAACTGTAAATCGGGCAACGTGTGTACTGAAAACACCTGTAGTATTATAGCACAGGCTTTATGCCGTGACAACAGAAAATATCCGAAACATGGGAATTCGGCAAAAGGATGATATCATGCTCCTACTCGCCGGTTTCGTCATGCTTGGGATTTCTTTTTACCAGTATGGCTGCCTTGGTTATGGCGGCAATCACGTCCACTTCGAACTGGGCCTTCAGATTGTTGATCTTGGAATAGATCACCCCTTTTTCAGAGACTATGTACTGAGGAGGCAAATCATTCAAGGCCTTGGCCGCAATATCCAGTCTGCATTTCTCGCATTTGCACATGTTGATATCCTTGAGGATATCATCCATCGCATTCATCACAATGACTTCCATGTAATTTTTTATTGAAAGCATATTTTTCCCTCCTCATCTTTTGATATGGATTATAGCATATCCGAAAAAACAATTCATCATAATTTATCCATGTAATGCCTGCCTCTGAGAAACGGTTTTTCAAAAAGCCGCTTGAACTTAATGAAAAAGGGCTCGTTGTCATCAATTGGTTTTATCAGGAACGTTTTCATGCCCAAAAGGTTTCCGCCAAGGATATCGGTAAACAGCTGATCACCGACAATAGCCACATGACAGGGCTCAAGCCCCATCCTGCCGGCAGCCTTGAGGAAGCCGTTGCTTAAGGGCTTTCTGGCCTTATAAATGTAATCTATGTTCAGATAGCGGCAAAACTGTTCTACCCTTGCCTGTTTGGCATTGGATACGATCACGGTTTTGATGCCGTTTTTGTTCAACTCCTCCAGAAAGCTTTTGATCTTTATGTCCGCATCCCTGGTATAGGTCGGTACAAGGGTATTGTCGATATCCAGGATCAGGCCCTTGATGCCAAGCTTGCGCAGGCCATCGGGATGGATGGCATAGATGGATTTCAGAAAGGCATCAGGGGTTAGCAAATGTCCCATCTGCAAGTCCTCCGGTATTGCCTGAAGCGTTTGACGCTTCATTTCATTACGACATTAGCTTACCATTTCCCCGGCTGTCGGTGCAACACAGTGCTTTTGCCGGACGGTGTCAACTTGTTGTAGGATTTTGCTAGACACCTTCTTTGGAGATTACTAAATAATGCTCATACTAGCCGCTATTGCTTTCAATTGCTTAAAGTACGG
>NZ_FQZP01000015.1 GCF_900142095.1 Thermoclostridium caenicola
CGTCAACAGCTTTCGCGGCATAAACGCTTAGGCTATTGTCTCATTAGCTACCGTTTGATGACCGAGGTAATTTACACACTAATTTGGACTTGACTGTGGCATGTTAGGGCCTTTATAATCATATATTATTAAATCACCCAGCTTTAATTTACTTTCATCAAATTTTCCATCAGTTTTGTAATCAACTTCCTTCCCCATATATTTAAGATGATCGCACCCGCCATTTGCAGGATAGGGAACATATTTGTAATATTCTCTTATGTCGATATCAGGAAAGACTGATTTATACAACGATGATTGCAACGATTGACAATCAAGATACATTTCACCTTCAACATACCTAATTGTACCATCCTCGTTAAACATATCTTTGGTAAGTGGGCCGTTTCCTGCTTTTGAATAGTTATAAATAGGTTCTCTTATTACTCGTTCATTACCCGATTTACTTAAATCATATGAAACTAATTTATAAGCATTGTCTACCAGTTTTTCCCTTAATCGATCTGCTACAACCACATTGAAAGTTTCATTTTGGATACTCTGTTCATTTTTATACACTGATGTCTGATCCGTTTCATTTCTGTTATTTAGCCCTTTACTTTTCTTGTATTCTTCCCAGGTATTTATCCTCCCTTCTCTGACCTGCATGAGTAAAGCCTTTAATTCTTCGTCTTTTTCATATTCAAGCAATTTATCGATGGTACCATTTTTCTCACTCAACAGCTTGGCAATATGGTAAGTCGGATATATTTCACCTGCTATGATCTTTTGCTCGACCCGTAAGATTTCATCCAGCTTTGCCATCGCCTCCTGTTGTTTTTTTTCGATTTTCTGCTCGTCGGCTACTCCTGCTTCATTTATCAGGGCAGGGATAAGCCCGGCTGCCAGCAATGCGGTAACCCTTCCAGTACCCAGTTTTATGTTCAAATTTCCCACTGCAAGCCTGCTGCCTATTGCGGTTGATACGCCCGTTACCCTGTATATCCCGCTTAGCGCCTTCTGCATGTCAAAGTTCAGCCCAAACTTTATACTGCTTTGCGCTATCAGCCGGGCTAGTTGACTTTCATTATTCCGATACCCAACAGCAGCATTGTGTGCTTCCTGTGACAGGGTATACAACTCCCAGGAAGCTTCTTCCGCATGCCTGTGCATCCTTTCCAGCACTTCACGTATCCTCCGGGTGTCTGCACGTACATAGCTCTCGTGATATTTTGCTTCCACCTGCCAAAGGAGGTTCATCACCGTTCTGTATATATGTCTTTCACAGTCTTCTATATCCATGCTGAACCTTTTTATTTGTTGGGACAACGTAACGGACGACTATATAGATTTTATGGCTGCAATTCTTTCCAATGGGAACGGTCGCAAAGCCTCAATGTATGGTTCCCATGAAGCCGTAAATATCATCATGGGTGAATAAGGAGTGATATAGTTAGTGAAAAAAATAAAATGTCTACTACTGTTTTTGCTTATTTTTATAATAGCAAGCTGCAGTGCTATTGAAAACAGAAGCAACCTGGACTCAGAAGTTAGTATAGCTTCATCGACCAGTTATACTGATTGGTGAGTGGTTATTGGTCTACGCGTTGGGGATTCCGTTGATAAACTGATGGATTTATATGGGAAGCCCGCTTCGGCATATAACGGTGCATTCCTGTATCATATCATACAGGAATACGGCTTTCATGATGATATTACCCTTCGAATCCATGCACATCACCATGTGCCTAAGGCCGGCATATGGGACAGGGATAATAGCCCTGGGATGCGGCATCCCGGGCATCGGTAAAGCGGATAAGGCTTTCCTGGTTAAAATCGGGCCTGCTGCTCAGCTCGATATACTGTCTGCAGGAATCCCGGCAATAGACCGGCTTCCCGTCATGTTCGTAGCCCACAAGCTCCGGCCTGCGCAGGATTCGGGCGCCGCCAAAGGCGTTGTTTTCATAAGGGACACCGGTTATGACCGGAAAGCCCTGAGCAAAGACCAGCATGCCCTCGTCGGTGAGGGCCCTTATCCAATCTGCGTCCTCAATCCTTGGGAACCGGAACTTATAGGTTACGCCCATTCGGGCGCTGAAGCCATTGAAACGCGCAATATGGCTTGCCAAGTCCTTTTCAATTGCCTGACTTACAGCTGCCAGACGGACTGCTTCAAAACCTTCCCGGGTCTGAAATTGGGGGAACATCGCCGTGAAATCCGTAAACAGGCCTTCCATTTCCTCACCGCTTGAAGCATCGCAAACGATCACCGCATCCTCCAGGGTATACCTGACGTAATACCGGCCATCCGCAGAGACGCCGGAGTAAGGTTTTTTCGGGTACCAACAGTAGTCCATGATAGTATAGCCATCAGGACCTTCATACTCGTTCAGCGCATAAACCACAAACCCGTCGCGCTCCAGAAAAACAATAACGGGCATACAGCCCTTCACGCGCATCATGCCCGCTCCATTGCCGTATACCCCGAAAGCATAGTACAGGGCATCAAATAAATGGGTCACGGCGATCTCACGGGTGTTTTGGAGGGTCAATCCGCTTTCATCGGACATCCGCCGCCTTTGCTGCGCCAGCACCGTCACCGCATCCTGCACCGCGTTGTCCACCAACTGATCGTAATAGGCCCGAAGCTCACGATCCTTGTGCAGCATGCGGGATTGTATGCCGGAAATGGTTAAATAGGGACCGATAATCATGATGAACACTATCGCCAGGCTAGTCAGCCTCATTTCTCACAAGCCCTCCTGCCCGTACAAAAATGGTCGGCGTTCGGGTATCCGAAAGCAGGAGCATGTCTCGCAAAGCCGTAGCCATGGTTTTTCCCCTGTTGCGCACCTCCACAAACAGCAAATCGCCGGCCTTCATGTCATATCTTCTGGCCTTGTCAAACACATCCGGGCCGGGTTCATCCGGGAACAATACGGACAGGATGGCATCCTCTCCCCGGGATATGCGGTTGATCTCATACTCCCCCGTGAATTCAAGGACTGTACCGTTTTGACGGTATACCGGATTGATCAGGCTTTGCACATGCTCCATGCGGATATCAAAGGTGCATCCGGTGGCATTAAGCCTGCGCACGAACTCGTTGTACATGTTGGGCGTTATATAACCCGCATCCCTCGCGGAATCCACAAACCGGTTGGTTTCCGTGAAGACCACCGTGTAGGCGGCATCGTCCTGCCGTTCCAGCATGTTCATGACAGGAACCAGGAACAGCAGGACCGCGGCCAGGAAGAATCCGAGTATCTTCCACAACGGGCTGTCCATGCTCATCTTCCCCTTATCTCTATTCTGACCGGCCTCCCGTAGGCATTGAAGCGGATATCGGCCTGATAGGTGCCGTCAGGATCGATGGACTCAAGCCGGAAGTCCTCATAGCTTTCGCCGTCTATCACAAGCTCAGGCAATTCCCCAAATTCGGACGGGCCTGCCGTATCTTCATACAGGCTATTCAGAATCCGCTCCCTGTCCGTCCGCCTTCTGGCAAGGAGCAAGTTGGCTACTTCGTGGCCTGTCATATCACCGAAGCATCCGGAAAAAGTCTCCATCGTGGCCACACCGGGCGTATCCGTATATTCCCTGACGCGGGAAGCATAGTCCCGGTAATCCCGGTATAGCGAGAAGAAGGACGTAAAGGCCAGAACAAGCAACAGTAAGGCGCAGCCTATGTACAAGGCCCGGTTCATCTGTTCGTTCATTTATTCCACCTGGGCGCAGATGATGCCCCTGACCACCTGGTTGCTGTCATAGATCAAATAGGAACGGAACTTGCCTGCCGGATTGATATATTTCCCGGGAAGGTTGCTGTTCTCCGCATCCCTTCTTGCCGCATCCCGCGCGGTTTTGCTGACGCTTTTCAAAAGCTCGTCCGATCCGTTGGACAAGATGACGCAGTTGCCATCGGCAGAGAGTGACCCCTTTGTTTCAGACACATACTGGGTGTAGCTGCTGATGCTGAGACCCGTGCCCCTTTTAGGATCCAGGTCCAGGGAGCGCCCACCGTTTGATCCCAATGTGGCAACAAGGACGATCACTTCTCCGCTTCTGCCTGACAGCGTATTGATGGCGCTGAGGATCTGTTCCCCCCTGACCTCTTTTCCGTCAAAGGCGCGCAAGTCTTCTTCCGCCATGCTTTGGGCAATGGAATTGATGTTGCTGTTGGCGGCGGCGCTGGCATTCTTCATGGAGCCGAATACGCTCAGTCCAATGGTAACAACGGCTATGAAAAGCAGAATGGAAACTCCCAGCCAAAGCGCTTTTGAAATGTTACTGTCCATATCGGCATCTCCTTTCCTGATATTTTGCTTATTCCAGATTTAAAATCCCGATAGTTGTTCATAAAATGCCGAAATGCTCTGCATTCCGGTTACCACCATGGGAACGATCAGATACAGGATGATGAGTGCGTAAACCGGCAAAAAGCCCACGATGTTTCCCAGGTTTTTTCTGCTTTCGACAATATGCTCGTTGAGCTCCTTGCGTTTTTCCTGGTTGTAGCGCATTTCATCCTCCAGTTCCTCAAAGGCTTTCTGAACTCCCAGCTCCTCATTGGCCAGCTGGAGGTTTTCAATGATCCCGTCCAGCGGTGGGAATGCGACATCCTCCTTGAGCTGTTCCAAGGCTTCTTCGGAACCCGAACTGAAATTGGCCAAACATTTCTGGATGGGATCTTTAAACTGGACCGAAAACATCTCCATCCACTCCAGGATCTCCTCCACATGGATTCGGTTCATGTCCTTGAGCATCAGGATAATGGTGTGAAACTGGGCCACTTCCTCCTCCATATCGATCCGCCTGACGGCTTTCAGAAAGCGAAGGTTCAGAACAGGTATCTGGTATCCCAGTACAAAAAACAACAGGCACAGGAGCAATTCATACCATTTGAACTTGCAGTTGCCCAGGCGATGGCATTTATCCAGAATCCTCTGGACGGCCAGGTCCTGGGCCGCCTGATCCTGTATTCCCTCTTCCGCCAGCGCCTCTCGGATAAGTGCTTCATCGGGCTTATGGCGGATCCGCGTCAGGATGTTCCTGTCCATATCGGTTATCTCCTGAAGTTTCTCATACTCCGCGTCGGACAGCCTGCCTCCCAGGTACCCTCTCGGAATCTCCGGAACATGCAGGATGCGGTGGGCATAGTTCAGATTGAGCCCGATAAACAGGGCAAGCCCAATGATGAACGCCGCAAGGCCTGCCAGGATCCTGCGCGTATAAAGAATCCGGATATTGATGCCCGACATGCTCCCCTTGATCAGGGATTCCAACTTCGCTCTTTTCGTCGTGTAGTTGCCGGGCACCAGCCGGTCCACGACAGCATAAAGGCCCATGTCATACAGCCGGTTCACCAGGGATTTTCGTTCACCGTAAAGCCTTTCCGGCCCGTCAAAGCGTTGGATTCTTCGTAAGGCCATGCACGCCGCCAATGCGGCGATAATCGTTCCAAGCCCCAGGACGATGCCGACCCGGCTGTTGTAAAAGTTGTCCAGTGGGGTAAAACTGTTTCCTGCCCATTGCCGCAGGGGCTTGATGAAGAAAATCGGCAGAAGCGAGATAACGTTCAGGCTTCTTAAGGCAAATCTCAGCCTTTCCCGCTTGAAGATCTCCGCCCGTATTTCGCCGCTCAGGTGGCTGATCCCCCTGACAAACACCGAACCCCCGTCCTTCCAGGTATCCCCATACTCCCTGGTGATGTAGATCATGCCTGCCAGGAGCTTCAGGTATTTGTTGGGCGCCACCTCATAGTAATGCTCAAGCCCGGTCTCCTGATCCGCTCCGGACAGGATGTCGCTGATGCGTTCAGCCTGCATGTAAATCTCATACAATCCTCTTTTATTCAAGGCCTCACAAGCCTCTGACTGGGCATCCTCCACCGACTTGAGCTCGTAATACTTGTGCCTGAGCAGTTCATGGTATACAAGCTGCTGTTTCAGCAGCCTAATATGGATATGAGATACGAAGATATCCATAACGGTATCCCCCAGGAGGAGCAAGACCAGCACAAATATAAGCAGCATACCCGGATCGCGGGTGATAAGCCAGAAAAACAGCACCAGCATCACAAAAGCGGACACCGTGATGAGAAATACGGAAGCGGTTTTTCTGCGGACGGTCCGTTCGTCGAAATGGGTATAAAACTCCAGCCGCTTTCGGATATAGTGAAGGATATATCTTGAGAAACGGCAGCGGTTCAAAATGGCATACAGGTATATGAGAAAGGCGGTTATGATCCCACTGCCGCTTCTCAGGCTTTTGCCTCCAAGACTCGCTTTTTGCTGTCTGACGGCCAGCAGGGCAAGCATTGCCGCGCCCAGGCCGCATGCAATGGCAACGATAAGGTAAGCGTTCATCCCACCAAACCCCGGTTCTTCTCAAGAAACCCGGAAAAGGCTTCACCATCCTCCTGGGACATGGCCTGGAGCATGCGGCGGACCTTTTCCCGGCTGATGGGGTTGACGATGCGGTATTCCCCATCCTGGAATTCTATAATGTTCCGCGTTTCAAAGCTCGGTCTGTCGGTCATTCTGGCGTAGAATTCAGCGGTGGTCTCCATGAAATCGGTTTGCTTCTGAGCCATGGTCTTTGCCTCTCTGAACGCCTGGGGATAAGGCTTTTGCGCAGGCAGTTCGATGATCTCGGTGATGCGCTCGATGTACCTTTTCCCCCTGAAATCCCTGGCAAGATGGATGTCGAAGTCCAGGACCGACACCACCTGCTGTTCGGCGATCTTTTCATTGTTGAACATCTCGCATTTGAGCAGGGAATTCCTCAGGGAATAGACCAGATCCCTGGTCGTTTTGGCATGATGGGTGAAAAGGGTGAACAGGGAAGCCACCTGTGCCATCTGCACCATCCATGCCGCGACTGGGTCGGTGGCCACTTCCCCGAGGATATTGACGCTGCCGTCGGTCTTTTTCTGGATGTCAAGACCCTCCTGGCCCGAGATGTTTTCAGTTTCCCGGAAGGTGAGGATATTGCGTTCCGGGTAGAGTTTTCTCAGGTGAAGCTCAAAGGCCATTTCCTGGACCCGCAGGGTCAATGTGGGATAAATATGCCGTACCATGGCCATGAGCAGGGTGGTTTTCCCGCTGCCCTGCTGGCCGGTGATTGCGGTGATCATACAGCCTTTGACCAGGTACTTGATAAGACTGACGGGAAGTTCTGCGCCCTTGTCGGTGATCAGTCCCTCAAGCGTCACATCGCGGATATGGAACTTGCGGACAAAGAAGGCCCAGGATTCCGAAAACGGTGGCCTGACCACCAGAACGCGGCTTCCGTCCTTCATCTCGTTCACACGGTAACCGGTAGCTTCGGACAGCTGGCCGCCCCGGTTATACCGGTAGATGTTCTGGCAGACCCGGCGCAGTTCCTTTTCGCTTTCAAAGCTCAAAAAATCCAGCTTGATGGTTTTCCCCCTGAAAAAGATCCATATGCTTTCATAGGATCTCGGCACCTTTTGGGCCGGCTCCCGGGACGGCCAGCCTGATGAAGGCCCGTAGAAATCCGCATCGGTAACGCCGGAAACGCCTCCCGAAACGCCGTCGATGTTCATATCCCGGATTTCATCAATGACGCCAAGCCCCTTGTATTTTTCATAAACGGCCTGGGTGATGATCTCAAGCTTGTCCTCATGGCTCAGCACGGGGCTTTCACGTTCATAGAGTTCCTCTATCTCCCGGGCCGTGATGATATAGCAGGAGCTGTCGTCATCGGATAATTTTTTCTCACGGTCCAGCCCGTTGGACTCAATCAGGACGGCCAGGGCATCCTGACCATACCGTTTTTTATACTCATGGAGCAGGATGAAGAATTTTTCCTTTACCGACAGCAGAAAAGGATTATCGAAGGGTATGGCGCTGCCAAGCCTATCCCTGGGTATATAGGCGCTCAGGATATCATAGATAAATGCCTTGACAAACTGCTTGTCCTCGATGGAGCCATGCATGCAGTTTTTCAAAGCCTTCTTCAGCACCAGGCGCTTATTGGCCTGCTTTTTGTATTCCACTTCATTGAGACCCAGTTCCAGAAGGTTTGCCCTGGTTATGGCGTCAAGGGATTCCTTGATATGTTCCACCAGGCTCGGTATGGTGTATTTGGAGGCATCCTGGTCCTTTTTGAACTCAGGCCTCATCTGGCGGCTTTTCAGAAAGAGCACCAGAAAAAGCGCCAGAGAAGCTAAAATAACGATGATGAACAGCGTGTTGATCAGGTCGGCGACGGGCATTTTTCACACCCTTTCAGCACATGGTCAACAAGCCCCGAAAAGGCCTGGGCGAACTCATGATCCGGTCCTTTCCTGGCCTGCAGGCAGTATGCCATAAAGTCAAAAACCCGGCCGGTATTGCAGGCATCCATGAACCCCACATGATAGGGAACCGGAAAAAGAGATTTGGCATCTAAACCGTATTCCCGGGCGATGTTGCCCAGCGTGAGCGATGATGCGGGTTCATAGCGGGAGATGACGTAAGCGGTCCTTTTGCCAGCCAGCACCGGGTGTTCCTCCATGGTCCTGCGGAAATCATCCAGGAGCACCCGGTTCTGACTGAGGCAGCAGACGATAATATCCGAATTCTCCAGAAGTCTGCGGCTGTTGGTCCCTTCAAGCCCGCTGTGCAGGTCCAGAATGATCAGGTCATAACACGCTTTGGCGCACATGAAAATGTTCAGCAGCAGATCCTGTTTTTCGGCGCACAGGTTTTCCCTCTTCGCGCTTCCAAACAGGAGATCCAGGCCATGGTTTTTCATCAGGGACCAGGTATAGTCCGGAATCATCTCGGGCCGAAGCCTGCCGTTCCTGTATAGGCGGATGAGGGCATCCAGTCCCTGATTCGTATAGTCCAGCATCCTGATGGCCGCCTGTTCCCTTTTCCTTAACAGGTAATGTTCCAGGGCATTCATTTCGATATGGTTCTGGGTTACCAGGATCCGGTAAGATGTTTTCAGGGCCAGAAAACAGGCTGCGGCCACGGCATTGGCCGTTGTGGCTGCCTGTCCGTGCATGTTTGACCAAAACGCGATTTGCAAACTACTTCATCCTTTCCGCCTTTTTCAGGCATTCCTTCAACTGCTTCAGCTCAATCCCCGTAAGGCTGTTGAGGATGTTGAGAACCTGCGCTTTCCAGACCGGAGAAAACCTCCTTATATGAAGCTTTTCCTCGTAAAGGCTCTCCATAAAGGCCGCAGCATTTCCTTCCTCAAAGTAAAGGACATGGTTCCAGGTCACATTGACCGCATCATACATCCTGCGGTAATAGAGCTTTTCCAAAAAGCCCGGGCTGACCCGGCAGTATTCATAGATGTCATAATAGATGATGTGGATATCGGTATAGGGGTATTGCTGCAGCAAGGCCCGGGTCTGCTCCACGGTATGCTCAAAGGCTGAGCGCTCGGCCTTGAGCAGGGAGACCAGCTTGACATCACGACCAGCATTCAGCGCAAGCTCCGTATCAATCAGCGCATAATCGCATGGATTGGTCTGCAGGAGCTGCTCAAGCTGTTCCCCGTTATGAAACTGGCGCACCTCGGTCCCGCAAAAATCGTATACATCCCCGTGATCCTCATCATAACCATACCGGCAGGCCGAGTATATCCTGACCGAATAGGCTGAAGCCAGTATCCGGGCGATGCTCAGCAGGAGTACCTTTTTGCTCTCGGTATGGGAGCCCAGAAAAACGATCCGCATGCCGCATCCTCCTCTACAGCCGGTTGTTCAGATCATCGGTCCGGGAATCTTCCACGGGCCGGTCATCGGGTTGCTCCGTTGCGATATCTGAAGGGGACGGACCGAACCGGCCGGGTTCCCCATAGACACCCCTTTTGCCTGAAAAGACAAGCTCCTCATCGATCCGTTTTTCAAAATTCATGCGGTTTCTCACTTCCAGCGCCTCGATGGCGCGGTCCACGATGTTCGGATTGGTGCTGATGAGCTCCAGGACCTCAAGATTAGCCGGATAGGTTTTTATAGCATCTTTCTGGATATCGGGCGCCACATACTGGACCGCATAAAGGGTGGACCCTTCCACCAGGCTGGCATCGACAATGGCACTGGACATGCGGAGGATCTCCTCCTCGGTCATGTGAAGCCAAATCAGGCTGTTTTGCCCGTTTTCCCCATGCCGGCAGTCAACCACCCTTTTCTTGGAAAGGATGATATAGTCAAGGCCATTGGGAAACATGATCCGCACATCAACGAATCCGCCTTTTTCCAGCCTTTCCGGCAGGTTCACCACCGTGTATTCCATCACCCTGAGATCATCCGGATACTCCTCCTCGGCGTAGAACAGGGACCGCGTCACGATGGTGTTTTTGGTGATATCACAACGCATGACCATCCCCAGGGCTTCCTCCAGGATCAGAACGGCATCGGATGGTATGACCCGTTCATTTACCTCCGCGGGTACCAAATCCGTATCCGCAATGGTTTCACCGGCTTTTTTATCCGACTGGAAGACATAGACAAGCGACATGGGATATTCCTCATTGAAGGCCTGCCGGGTTTCCTCCGTGATCTGCGCCCGCATCTCGGATTCCAGCCGGGCCAGGTTCGAGCGGTAGTACAGATAGCCTCCTGTCAGCAGGAGAACCGATATGGCCAGTCCCAGCAAAAAGGCCAGGACCATGTGAAAGCGGCGGGGCTTGATAAACAAAACCCTCTCCTCCTTTGAGCAGATTATGCGTTATGGGTGCATGCATCAAACCGGAACACACCCGATTCCCGACATCAGCATGGCCTCATCGAGAACCGCCTGAATATTCTTTTGTTCATTCCTGTTTTGACTGAAAGGATTGGAGACATGGGGAAAAATCAAAACATGGTTTGTCTGAAGTGTTTTTTTAAGTTGCCTGATGTCTGCCTTTCCGAAAGGCATAAACACATAAATCCATTCCCGGTTGGGATCAAAGAGGCGCATCCGATCCATGAAATCCCGGATCAAAGCCAGCTTCCAGTCTGCCGTGGGGCAAAGGACCAGCCGGATATCCGAGCGGTTGAATTCACTGATGGCTCTTTCGCCGCTAAGGCAGCCAAAATCCCCAACAATCCTGCTGAAACCCCTTCCATAGGGGTTGGCTGGTGTGCTGTGCGCCTTAAAATAAGTGATACCGTCCGCCACAAAAATGTCCTCATCCACATGGGTCAACCGGTTGCTTCTGCCCATCACGGCTTCCAGGCGCGCCAAATCCCCGTTGCCGCAGTGTTCGGCAAAGGCTGTCCTGTATCCCCTGGATGCAAAGTAATTGGCAAGGCAGAGCGCGGCGAAGGTGACCCCGGTACCGCGGGCGATACCCGCCACACCTATGATCAGGCGTCCGGCATAGTTGCCATGCGTACCTGACACGGTCCTTCCGGAATGCTGCAGGCTGTTCATCCGGCTGAGCAAAGCCAGGCAGGTCCTGGCATCCCCGATGCGTTTTGCGGGATCATGCCTGACAAGATCCTTTATAAAGTTTGCAAATGCCTCCGAAACACTGCTTTGATCCAGGTGATGCCCAATCTCATCATGGGTGATGGTTGCCGGATGGACACCCGTAGCCAGATGGAAAAGGGTCATCCCCAGGTTGTACAGGTCGGTTCGTTCATCGGATTTTCCGGAACCGAACTGCTCCGGCGCCGCATATCCCTGTGTCCCGATATAGACCGTATCCTCCAGAGATTGCTCATTGAAGGACTTGGCGGTACCGAAATCCACCAGGTGCAGCCTGCCGCTGCCATCCAGGATGATGTTGGAAGGTTTCAGATCCCGGTAGATGACCGGCGGCTGCCTGGAATGCAAATAGTCCAGCACATCGCAGAGCTGCCTGGCCCATTCGATCAGCTGCGCTTCGCCGACCTTTCCTCCCGCCTTCAGAAGTTCGGCCAGGGTTTTTCCCTCGATGTAATCCATGACGATGTAGGTGTACCGTTCATCCTCGAACAGATCGGCTACTCTTGGCAGCATGGGGTGATTCAGGCATTTCAGGATGTTGACCTCTTGCATCTCGCCGACGGCTGAGGGATTGCCCCTGTCGATGACTTTGATGGCCCAAAGGTTGGACAGGACCATGTTCTCGGCAAGGAAAACGGTGGAATAGCCGCCCTGACCAATGCGCTTCAATATTCTGTATCTGAGCCCAATAATCTCCCCTTGCTTCATATTTCACCATAATTATGTATGTATTTACAGTTTAGTATTATACCAGCATTTTTTATATTTTTCAATATAAAATTAGGAATGTTGTTAAAATATAGCGAAAATGAAAAAGGATAGCTGTCATAGCGACAGCTATCCTCATTTTTCACCGGTCAACGGGAAAATTATCTTCTTTTTTGGAGCTCCTGGCAGATGTCATCCCAGGTAAGGCCCCTGTCAACCATCAATACGGTGAGGTGATAGAGCAGATCGGCAATCTCGTATCGGATCTCATCGGGATTGTTGTTCTTGGCGCCGATGATCACCTCGGCTGCCTCCTCCCCGACCTTTTTGCAGATCTTGTCTATCCCCTTGTCAAACAGGTAATTGGTATAGGAACCCTCCTTGGGATTCACCTTTCTGTCGGACACCACCTGGTATATTTCATCCAGAATTTGGAATGACGCACTCATCGTAATCCTCCTCAAAACTCTATCTCGTTGAAAAAGCAGGTCCTGTTTCCGGTATGGCATGCAGGCCCCGTTTGTCTTACCTTCAGCAGGATGGTATCCCCGTCGCAATCAAGGAACAGGGAAACAAGCTGCTGGCGGTTTCCCGATGTTTCGCCCTTGGTCCAGAGGCACTGGCGGCTCCTGCTGTAATAGGTCACCTGACGGGTTGCCAGTGTTTTATTCAGGGCCTCCTCGTTCATCCAGGCCATCATGAGGACTTCTCCGGACTCAATATCCTGCGCGATGGCGGGAACCAGCCCCTGGCTGTTCCATTTGACGCTTTCCAGAAGTTTCTGACCGTCCATGCGCCGCCCTCCTAACGTTCCACCCGGATCATGCTCTCAATGGAGGAAACGGCAGCACAGCCCTTCATATCCTCCAGGGCACGAAGCAGGGATTGCTCATGGGCTTCATGAGTGATGAAGATGAGGCTGGCGTTTTCGCCCCTGTTCTTCTGGATGACCGATTCAATGCTCACGCCATGCTTGCCGAACAGGCCGGCAATCTCCGCCAGGACACCGGGACGATCGGAAACCAGCATGCGTACATAATACCGGGAAATCCAGTCCTTTTCAAAGATCACAGGCGCCCCGTCCATCCCCGTCCGGTGATGCCCGTTCTCGTTCTGGCAGGCCGTGATGATATCCGAGACTATCGCGCTGGCCGTGGGAAAATCCCCCGCTCCCCTGCCATAGAACATGAGGTTCCCCACGATATCCCCCTCAATGAAAATCGCGTTGTAGGAATCCCTCACCGCGCAGAGGGGATGGGATAGCGGAATAAAGGTGGGATGCACCCTGGCTTCAATCCTGTCGCCATGCTTCTTGCCGATGGCCAAAAGCTTAATGCCATATCCCAGTTGCTGCGCAACGGCGATATCCTCCGCAGTCACCCGGGTAATGCCCTCGCAGAAGACGTGTTCCAGCGGCACCTGGTTTCTGAAACAGATGGTGGAAAGGATGGAGAGCTTGAACTTGGCGTCAAGGCCCTCGATATCCGCGGTCGGGTCGGGTTCCGCATAACCCAGGCGCTGGGCTTCTTTCAATGCTGTGTTGAAATCGGATCCATCCTCCGACATCCGCGTGAGGATATAGTTGGTGGTGCCGTTGATAATCCCCATGAACTTTTGGATGTGGTTAGCCTGGAGAGAGCGTCGGATGGTTTTGATGATGGGAATGCCGCCGGCGACACTGGCTTCATAGTAAAGCCCGGCTCCGCTTTTCACAGCCTCCTGCTCCAGTGTGTGCCAATGCTTGGCGATGACTTCCTTGTTGGCGGTTACCACCGACTTGCCGTTCATAAGGGCTTTTCTGATATAGGTAAATGCAGGCTCCTCGCCACCCATGAATTCGGCCACCAGGTCTATCTCCGGATCGTTAAGGATCGTCCCGGCATCGGTCGTCAGGGTGGCGGGATCGATATCGACGGCACGCGGCTTGGACTTGTCCCTGACAAGCACCCATTTCACATCCAGATCCAGGCCTTCCCGTCTCTTGAACATTTCGGCGTTTTGCCTGAGGACCTTCATGACGCCGCATCCAACTGTTCCCAGTCCAAGGAACGCCAGTTTCACTTTTTTCATAAATCCTCCAAACCCCTTTTTCATGTGGCTAAAGCCGCACTGCATATGCACATGGGCTTAGCCACCCGGTTGTATATGCGTTACCCTTTAGGGTAAAATGTTACTATAAAAATGTTTAAGGCCGATTATGCCAAATCCCGGCGAAAAATGCCGGAATGAAACAGACATAATGACCTCCCATCCAAAGACAGGGATATTGCTGTTTATTTATAACATTATACCAAAAGGGACCGGGGCATTAAAGACCTTTTCTCTTAGGCACAGGAGGCACTTCATGCGCATATTGGCGGTAGCCGATACCGAAAGTGAATATATATGGGACCATTTTGACGCGTCAAGGTTTGAGGGCGTTGATCTGATCATCTCATGCGGTGACATCAAGAGCCAGTACCTGTCTTTTCTGACCACCATGATCAAGGCCCCTCTGTTCTATGTTCATGGCAACCACGATACCGGCTATGCGACAAACCCTCCCGAAGGCTGCGACAGCATTGAAGACAGGCTTGTCGAATACAAGGGACTGCGGATCGTGGGCCTTGGGGGCAGCATCAAGTACAATGATCATCCCTACCACAGCGTTCCGCCCTGGCAATACACCGAAAAACAGATGGCCAGGCGCATCCGGAGACTGGAAAGGAAGATCTGGATCAAAAAAGGTTTCGATATCCTTGTCACCCATGCGCCGGCTTACGGCATCTCGGACGACAAGGACCTCTGCCATACCGGATTTCAATGTTTTGTGCCGTTTCTGGACAAATACCGGCCACGTCTCATGATCCATGGCCACATGCACAGAAAATACGGCAAGGCGCCGCGTTCCATCGTATATAACGATACGCTGGTGGTGGACGCTTTCGGCTATTACCTGCTGGACATCTGAAGCATCATGCGCCCGCGATCTTGCCCGTGGAAAGATCGCTCAAGGGGTTGAGGCCCTTGGATTCCGGCATGGAGCATATCACGCCTTCCGCCAGCCAGTCCATCATCAGGATCTGAGGATGTTCCAGGATCTCGTCTTCTTCCACCACAAGCCTTCCTTCCCTGTCGCGGATCGGGCCTGTGAAGACCTTAAAGCTCCGGGAAATGATGGCGCTCTTGAAAAGTTCAATGAGTTTCCGGGTCTCAATGGGGATATGGGTTCTCGCATAGAAAAAGTCCAGCAAACCGGAGTCGAGGCCCCACCAGTAGTTGCGCATGGTACCGGGGGAGGACGGATCATGGCCCAGCCTGGTACCGCCCGCCAATACGCTCCTGATATACTTCTCATAAAAGATTCCCCAGTTCCAGACAGGCACGGCCAGGTATTTCTCAGGGACATAGTCGCCGTTTTCGTCCCGCTTGATAGTATACACGCCGTACTCCCTTGAGAACTGGCGGTTGACAAGGGTATTGTGGTGGCAGATGATATCGGCCCCCTGTTCGGCTATCCTTTTGGTGCATTCGGGCGTTGCGAGGGCAAAGTTCCATGTCTGCATCCATTCCACATAGACCTGCACCTCCGGCCTGATCATGCGCGCACCCAGCGTAAACGCATTGATACTGCTGATGACGTCATTGACAGGGAAAGGGGCGATATAGCCCAGTTTTCCCGTCCGGGTCATGGCGCCGGCCACAATGCCGCACAGGAACCTGGGCTCATGGATCCTGCCGAAATAGGTGTTCACATGTTTGAAGGAATGCATAGCCGAACAGTTGAGCAGGTTTACCCCGGGATTTTCCATGGCCACCTTCAGGGTCGCGTTGATCAGGGACGGGCTGGTGGTGAATATGATCTGGCAGCCCGCATCAATCATTTTCTGGAGGATGGGCGCAGCCTCAATGCTCTCCGGCAGCCCGGTGACCGTCACGGTCTCCACGTTCTGGGCCAGCACATGTTCCAGGTGCATCCGTCCCAGCTCATGGGAATAGACCCAGCTTGAAGAAGCGGCGTCATTGACATGGGCAAAGCCTACCTTCAGCTTTTCATTGCGCATTCTGCCGGTCAGCCTGCCGATGAAGCCGGATTCCACCTTGAGCTGCGGGCTTTTCTGCACCTCAACGGCCTGCTCACCCTTATGATATTCCATTTCGGCGATAAACCGCTTCATGATGGCCCGAAGTTCATCCTCCGGTATGGCGTCTTTGATGCCATGGATCTTGAGATAATCCAGGAAGGCATCGCCCGTCGTGATGGGCAGATTCCCGCCTCCCAGTTCATAGAATATATTTCTGAAAGCGTTGTAAACGGCGCTCAGAAAATACCTGAACCTGTCCTCTTCATTGATCATCCTGCTGGACGGTCGGTAATCCTTGATAAGCTCCCAGAGTTCCTGGAAGCTGCCTTCCTTTGAGAACCATATCTCATTGATGCCCGTCTTCTTGTTAAAGTCCATGAACTCATAGTACAGGCGGATATCCTTGTTGTTCTCATCATATTTCGGGATCAGCCGGGTCACATGCCCCTGGTAGGAATAGTTGTCCAGGTATTTGAGGACGCTGACCCGTTTATTTCCCTCCACAACATAGAACCAGTTCAGGTACTCGTATACCTTTATCGGATCGGAAAGGCCCTTCTTATTCTGAATGTTGTATACATGCTGCCACTTCATGGCAAACTCAGTGTCCACATCCATGAGCGGCATGTAATTGCGGGCGAAGGATATGCTCCGAAGATAGGTATAGGTGCCGCGGATCTTTTTCAGGGGTATATCCACAATGCCCATATCCACTTCGGACACGATGTCGATATTCTTCAGGGCACCGTCCAGAAACGGCAGGTAACCGTTCCGGCCCTGGGATATATAATTGGAATATTCTTTAAGCCCCAGCTTCCGTGCGTTTATGTAGGCCGTCAAGTCCTGACTCATAGCATGATTCCCCCTTTATGGGTATAGTTTGTTATCATCACAGTTATCCAGGAAGGAACATCCGTGGTGTAGATCTTCTGAAGTAGCTTATTGCATCGTTTGAGTGCCAGTAACAGCTGTTCTTTTGTGACGAGTCCCTGTTCATAGGCTTCGGCCAGTTCATCCAGATCCAGGACCTCAAGCCTTGCACCTTTCCTGAGCACCACATCCACAAGCAAATCGTGAAAATACAGGGCATCCTCTTCCGCATCGTAGCGGACATCGACGATATCGCAGTACCATGTGATATTGCCCTGCGCATCCTTCATGGCATTAATTTTCCATCCCTCGTCAAGAAAAATGCAGGAAATGCCGCTCTTGATATCGTTCCTCGGATGGATGGGATCCCATGACGTGACAAGATACCGGTGATCCCTGAAAAGAATCCTGTCGGAGGAAAGTTCCACAATCTCATAGGGCATGTAGCGGACGCGATAGAGCCTGGGCATGGTCCCTCCTGTCTGCGCCTGCAGCGCGGGTCGGTTGCCTGGAACGCCTTTCTGTCTGACGGATGACGAGCGGCTTTGGCGTTTTGATGATGCATATGCCGTGCCTAGATCTTGTTGGATAAATTTTATCAGAGCCGCAGGAAAAATAAAAGTCCATCATTTTGCACCTCCGCAACATCATAATCATATGTGGGTTTTTCCCGGTCCATTCGGGCAATATGCTATAATCTCTTTGACGAACACCGACGTTTTATGGTTTGACGTTTCCACCAGTGTGGTGAAAGGCGGAAAGCGGGCAGATGAGAAAGAAGAAGGATATAAAAAGGAATATACGAACGGAAAACCTGCCTGCCGTCATCCAGCCCAAAGCGAGAATGTGCATGAACTGTGTCAAAGGGCTGCCTGTAGGGATAAACGGTGACGTTTTATGCCGCGAAAAAGGCATTGTCACCTGGGATTACTGCTGCCCAAATCACCGTTTCTTCTACATGGAAGATCTTATGAAGATGGAATTCTACAGGTGTTCAAACTGCGAGTTCTTCACATTCCATCCCCATCCCTACATCCCGTCCTATGGCGTCTGCAGCCTGTTCTCTGTCAGAAAATGCGACGGCAGCGCAAAGAAGGCATGTTCCAAATTTGTGAAGAGAAAGGAAAGGAACGTTTCCTGACAGATAACACCAAAAAAGGGTATCCCGCGTTTTGCAGGATACCCATCTTGTTTATGGTCATGGATTCTCTCAGACAGCCTCTTCCGGATCGTTGATATCCAGTTCGATATCCCGGTATCTTGACATACCGGTTCCGGCCGGAATGAGCTTTCCGATGATGATGTTCTCCTTCAGACCGATCAGCGGATCGACCTTGCCCTTGATGGCCGCCTCGGTGAGTACGCGGGTGGTTTCCTGGAAGGAAGCAGCCGAGAGGAAGGACTCGGTGGCCAGGGACGCCTTGGTGATACCCAGCAGCGCCCGCTTGCCGGTGGCCGGTCTCAGGCCCTTTTCCTCAGCTTCCTGGTTCTTCCGCTCAAATTCAAACATATCCACCAGGCTGCCGGGGAGCATATCGGTATCGCCAGCTTCATCAATCTTGACTTTCCTGAGCATCTGCCTGACGATGACCTCGATATGCTTGTCGTTGATATCCACGCCCTGCAGGCGATAAACCTTCTGGACTTCCTGGAGCAGATAGGACTGCACCGCCTGCACGCCTTTGATCTTGAGGATGTCATGCGGGTTGACTGAACCTTCCGTCAGCTCGTCGCCCGCTTCAACGTAATCGCCGTCCATCACCTTGATGGTGGAACCGTAAGGAATGAGATAGGTCTTGATCTCGCCGGTCTCGTTGTTAACAACCTCGATCTCGCGCTTCTTCTTGGTGTCCTTGATCCTGACAACACCGGCAATCTCGGAGACGATGGCAAGTCCCTTGGGTTTGCGCGCTTCAAAGAGCTCTTCAACACGCGGCAGACCCTGGGTAATATCTTCTCCTGCGACACCACCCGTATGGAACGTACGCATGGTGAGCTGGGTACCCGGTTCACCGATGGACTGGGCGGCGATGAAGCCGACGGCTTCGCCCACGTTGCTTTCTTCACCCACTGCCAGGTTGATACCATAACAATGGGCACATACGCCGATCCTGGAGCGGCAGGTGAGCACGGAGCGGATCTTGGCCTTCTTGATGCCCAGGCGCTCTATCTTCTCGGCCATATCCTCGGTGATCAGTTCATTGGTTCTGACCAGCACCTCGCCGGTAGCGGGATCAACGATATCGGCCGCCGCATACCGACCGGACAGGCGCTCGGCCAGGGATTCGATGGGCTTGCCGCTGGCAACGATCTCCTGGACCTCGATGCCGTCGGTGGTGCCGCAGTCCTCTTCGCGGATGATCACATCCTGGGCAACGTCCACAAGGCGGCGGGTCAGGTAACCGGAGTCCGCCGTTCTCAGGGCGGTGTCAGCCAGACCCTTTCTTGCACCGTGGGTGGAGATGAAGTATTCCAGAACGTTCAGACCTTCACGGAAGTTGGACCGGATCGGGATTTCGATGGTTTCACCCGATGTATCGGCCATCAGACCGCGCATACCGGCCAGCTGGCGGATCTGGTTGATGTTACCGCGCGCACCGGACTGGGACATCATGTATACGGGGTTGAAGCGATCCAGTGTGTTGACCAGGGCATTCTTGATATCCTCGGTGGTCTTGCTCCAGGCCGTGATGATGGCACGCTTTCTCTCTTCCTTGTTGAGAAGACCGTTCCTGTAGTGTCTTTCGATCTCCTCGATCTTCCTGTCGGTCTCTTCGAGGTAACGCCGCTTGACTTCAGGAATAACCATATCGGTAATACCGATAGTGATGGCGCCCCTTGTGGAGTACTTGAAGCCCAATGCCTTGATATCATCGAGCACAAGGGCCGTTTTATGGGCTCCGTTGATCTTGATGCAGCGATCGATGATCTTGCCCAGTTCCTTCTTGCCTGTCACAAAATCGACTTCGTAGTCGAACATGGTTTCAGGATTGGTCCTGTCCACAAATCCAAGGTTCTGCGGGATAGCACTGTTGAAGATGATCTTGCCCACAGTGGTATTGATGACCTTGGACTTTTTGACACCATCTATTTCAAGGGTTCTCTTCACCTTGATCCTGGCATGGAGGCTGACATAGCCATTCTGATAGGCCATCAGCGCCTCCTCGGGAGACGAGAAGACCTTGCCCTCTCCGACAACACCGTTGATCACATTGCCGTTCTCATCCTTCACGGCTTCCTTCTCCATGGTCAGGTAGTAGCTGCCCAGAACCATGTCCTGGGTGGGAACGACAACCGGCTTACCGTCCTGAGGCTTCAAGAGGTTGTTGGCGGACAGCATCAGGAAGCGGGCTTCCGCCTGTGCCTCGGCCGACAGCGGAACGTGTACGGCCATCTGGTCGCCGTCGAAGTCCGCGTTGTATGCGGTACAAACCAGCGGATGGAGCTTGATGGCGCGACCTTCAACCAGCACCGGCTCGAAGGCCTGGATACCCAGCCTGTGGAGCGTAGGCGCACGGTTCAGGAGCACGGGATGCTCCTTGATCACTTCTTCAAGGACGTCCCAGACCTCGGTCTTCACGCGCTCAACCATTCTCTTGGCGCTCTTGATGTTGTGGGCAAGCCCCTTTTCAACCAGCTTCTTCATGACAAAGGGCTTGAACAGCTCCAGCGCCATTTCCTTGGGAAGACCGCACTGGTAAATCTTCAGTTCGGGACCTACCACGATAACCGAACGTCCGGAGTAGTCCACGCGCTTACCCAGGAGGTTCTGGCGGAAGCGGCCCTGCTTACCCTTGAGCATGTCGGAAAGGGATTTCAGCGGCCTGTTGCCGGGGCCGGTGACGGGACGTCCGCGGCGGCCGTTGTCAATCAGGGCGTCAACGGCTTCCTGGAGCATTCTCTTCTCGTTTCTTACGATGATCTCCGGAGCGCCCAGGTCCAGAAGCCTCTTCAGGCGGTTGTTACGGTTGATGACGCGGCGGTAGAGATCGTTCAGGTCGGATGTGGCAAAGCGTCCGCCGTCCAGCTGCACCATGGGGCGAAGTTCCGGGGGAATGACCGGAATGACGTCGAGGATCATCCATTCGGGCTTATTCCCTGAAGCACGGAAGGCTTCCACCACCTCAAGGCGCTTGATGGCGCGCACCTTCTTCTGGCCGTTGGAGGTTTCAACCTCCTCGCGGAGTTCCTTGGACATCTTATCCAGGTCCAGGTTTTGCAGAAGTTCCTTAATGGCTTCGGCGCCCATGCCGGCGCGGAAATTGCTGCCGAACTTCTCAAGGCTTTCCCGGTATTCCTTCTCGTTCAATACCTGCTTGTAGGCAAGCGGTGTGGTACCGGGATCAATGACCACATAGGCCGCGAAATACAGCACCTTTTCAAGGGCTCTCGGGGACATGTCCAGAAGCAGGCCCATGCGGCTCGGGATGCCTTTGAAATACCAGATATGGGATACGGGAGCGGCCAGTTCAATATGGCCCATCCTTTCGCGCCTTACCTTGGAACGGGTGACTTCAACGCCGCAACGGTCACAGATGATCCCCTTGTAGCGGACCCTCTTGTACTTGCCGCAATGGCATTCCCAGTCCCTGGTGGGACCGAAGATCCTTTCACAGAACAGGCCGTCCCTCTCGGGCTTCAGCGTTCTGTAGTTGATGGTTTCCGGTTTTTTGACCTCTCCCCGGGACCATTCCCTGATTTTCTCCGGGGA
This sequence comes from Thermoclostridium caenicola, assembly GCF_900142095.1. GTDB lineage: Bacteria > Bacillota > Clostridia > DSM-8532 > DSM-8532 > Thermoclostridium_A > Thermoclostridium_A caenicola. The sequence goes on from NZ_FQZP01000015.1 coordinate 21,774, forward strand.
AGCCAGGCCAATCTGTATGGCATCGAAATTGTTCAGTTCAAACATCGCCCGTCACCCTCCTATATCTCATCGTCATCGTCTGAGATCAGATCGCCCCCGCCAAGCAGGTCGGTGACCAGATCCTCGTTCAGCTCATCGGCCGCGTTGAACTCGGCCTCGCTGATGGTGTCAATCTCAAACTCGTCATCTATCACATCTTTGCTTTCCTCATCCTCAAAGTCCAGATAGGATGCGGTCTCATCCTCACGGCCCTCGATGTTGACATCCAGCTCCTCCAGGTCATCGAAGACCGATTCCTTGATCTCGATCTCTTCGTTCTGGTCGCTGAATACCTTTACATCCAGGCACAGGCTCTGCAGTTCCTTCATCAGGACCTTGAAGGATTCAGGAATGCCGGGTTCAGGCACATTTTCGCCCTTGACGATGGCTTCGTAGGTCTTCACACGGCCAACCACGTCGTCGGATTTGACCGTGAGGACTTCCTGGAGCGAGTAGGCAGCACCATAAGCGGCGAGGGCCCACACTTCCATTTCACCGAAGCGCTGACCGCCGAACTGGGCCTTACCGCCCAGGGGCTGCTGGGTAACCAGGGAGTAGGGACCGGTTGAACGGGCATGGATCTTGTCGTCAACCAGGTGGGCCAGTTTCAGGAAGTACATGTATCCAACGGTGACGCGGTTGTCGAAGGGTTCACCGGTCCGGCCGTCATAGAGCACGGTCTTGCCGTCCTCGGGGAGCCCGGCCAGTTTCAGCGTCTCAAAGATGTCCTGCTCATTGGCGCCGTCGAATACAGGGGTGGCCACCTTCCAGCCCAGCGCCTTGGCCGCATAACCCAGATGTGTCTCCAGTACCTGACCGATATTCATACGGGACGGAACGCCCAGCGGATTCAGCACGATCTGCAGCGGTGTGCCGTCCGGCAGGAAGGGCATATCCTCAACAGGCAGGATCCTGGAAATAACGCCCTTGTTACCATGGCGTCCGGCCATCTTGTCGCCTACCGATATCTTTCTCTTCTGCGCGATGTAGACGCGCACCAGCTGGTTCACTCCAGGCGGCAGCTCATCGCCGTTCTCGCGGGTGAACACCTTCACATCCACAACAATACCCGACTCGCCGTGGGGCACTCTCAGCGAGGTGTCGCGGACTTCCCTGGCCTTTTCACCAAAGATAGCCCTGAGCAGGCGCTCTTCGGCTGTCAGCTCGGTCTCACCCTTCGGGGTGACCTTGCCCACCAGGATATCGCCTGAACGCACCTCGGCACCGATGCGGATAATACCCCTCTCATCCAGATCCTTGAGGGAATCCTCACCCACATTGGGAATATCGCGGGTGATCTCTTCGGGACCCAGCTTGGTATCGCGGGATTCAGCTTCATATTCCTCGATGTGTATGGATGTATAGACATCATCCCGTACCAGCTCTTCGCTGATGAGGATGGCGTCCTCGTAGTTATAGCCTTCCCAGGTCATGAACCCGATCAGGACGTTCTTGCCAAGCGCGATCTCGCCGTTTTCAGTGGACGGACCGTCGGCAATGACATCGCCCTCTTCAACCACATCGCCCTTCCTGACAATGGGGCGCTGGTTGATGCAGGTGCCCTGGTTGGAGCGCTGATATTTCAGGAGCTTGTAGTAGTCCTTGGTACCGGAATTGGTCCGGATGACGATTTCGTTGGCGGTAACCTTCTCCACCACACCCGAATTCCTGGCGATGATGCAGACACCGGAATCCCTTGCGGCCCGGTACTCAATACCGGTGGCAATGATGGGCGCTTCGGGCTTGATCAGCGGCACAGCCTGGCGCTGCATGTTGGAGCCCATGAGGGCGCGGTTCGCGTCGTCGTTTTCCAGAAACGGGATCATAGCCGTTGCCACGGAAACCAGCTGTTTCGGGGAAACGTCCATGTACTCGACCTTATCCCGATCCACTTCGATGATCTGATCCTGGAAGCGGCAGCCGACGCGCTTGTTGACGAAATACCCGTTCTTATCAAGCGGCTCGTTGGCTTCCGCGATGATGTAGGGATCCTCCTCGTCGGCTGTCATGTATTCGGTTTCGCCGGTAACCTGGCCGTTTACCACCTTCCGGTAGGGTGTTTCGATGAACCCGTACTCATTGACGCGGGCATAAGTACTCAAGGAACCAATGAGACCGATGTTGGGACCTTCCGGGGTCTCAATGGGGCACATGCGTCCATAGTGGGAGTGGTGAACGTCACGCACTTCGAAGCTTGCCCGGTCACGGGACAGACCGCCGGGACCCAGGGCGCTCAGACGGCGCTTGTGGGTCAGCTCTGCCAGCGGGTTGGTCTGATCCATGAACTGGGACAGCTGGCTGGAACCGAAGAATTCCTTGATGGCTGCAGCAACCGGACGGATGTTGATGAGCGCCTGGGGGGTTGCCGCATCGATATCCTGGATGGTCATCCTTTCGCGGACCACTCTCTCCATACGGGCAAGCCCGATGCGGAACTGGTTCTGCAGGAGCTCTCCCACTGAGCGGAGACGCCTGTTCCCCAGGTGATCGATATCGTCAACATGGCCAATGCCATGATCCAGGTTAAAGAGATAGTTGACGGTGGCAATAATATCTTCCCTGGTGATGTGCCTGGGCATCAGGCGGTCCCTGTTTTCCCTGAGCACGGCGATAAGCTCTTCTTCCTTGGCCTTTTTGTACTCGCTCAGGATCTCCATGAGGACATCGTAGCGGACCTTTTCGGAAATACCGGCCCTGGCAGGATCGAAGCCCACATAGCCGGACATATCCACGGTCAGGTTACCGATAACCTTAACCGGCTTGCCCTCCACATCCACATGAACCACATTGGTTCCTGAATTCTGGATCTTCCATGCCTTTTCCTCGGTGATTTCTTCTCCGGCCTTGACAATGACTTTTCCTGTATTATTATCTTTAATATCCTCAGCCGCTATCTGGCTCCTGATCCGGTTGGCAAGAGAAAGCTTCTTGTTGAACTTGTAGCGGCCAACATTGGACAGATCATAGCGCTTGGGATCAAAGAAAAGATTGTTGATAAGCGTGCTGGCGCTCTCCTCGGTGGGCGGTTCACCCGGACGGAGGCGCTTGTACACTTCAAAGAGTCCTTCTTCCCTGTTCTTGGTACCATCCTTGGCAATGGTGGCCAGAAGCTTGGGCTCCTCACCGAAAAGATCAAGGATCTCCGCGTCGGTACCGTAGCCCAAAGCGCGCAGGAACTGGGTGATAGGCAGCTTTCTGGTCCTGTCTATGCGCACATAGACGACCTCGGCAGAATCGGTTTCATATTCGAGCCAGGCGCCGCGATAGGGAATAACCGTATTGGAAAAGAGGTTATTGCCGGACCTGTCCTTCTCCCTGGCATAATAAACGCCCGGGGAGCGGACCAGCTGGCTGACGATAACACGCTCGGCGCCATTGATGACGAAGGTTCCGGTTTCGGTCATAAGCGGGAAATCACCCATAAAGATTTCCTGTTCCTTGACCTCGCCCGTCTCCTTGTTGATCAGGCGGACCTTCACCTTAAGGGGCGCGCAGTAGGTGGCGTCCCTCTCCTTACACTCCTCGACCGTGTACTTGATGTTGTCGGTTTCGAGGGTGTAGTCGATGAATTCCATGATTAAATTTCCGGTATAATCAGTTATGGGAGAAACATCCCTTAAAACTTCCCTGAGACCTTCTTCGAGAAAATGCTTGTATGAGTTTTTCTGGACTTCAATCAGATTGGGCATTTCAAGGACTTCTTCGATTCTGGCATAACTCATGCGCGTCGTCCTGCCAAATTTGACCGGATGAACCATTCATATCACCTCGTCGGACTCATTAATTAGGCAAAAAAACATAAAAATATAGAAGGGGGAAAGATCAATCTGTTCCGGCGGCTATGCTTGATTTTCCGCAAGTAATTGGCCGGTTGGATTATGCATGCAAACAATACACTCCAAAGTATCATTCTCCCGCTCTATATTTTTAAGTTCCCAAAAGATTATTGACATGTATTGTACTGTTCATACAATTGTGCTATACTAGGGATGAATAAACTACGGTGAATATGCACAAATCAAAAGCCAAATACAACACGTCATTTACAATAATGCAGTTAATAATTCTAACACAGTGAAAAATCAATGTCAATAGAAGGCGTTGATTTTTTTATTGGGCAAAAAACTGCCGATCAGCGCCTGTATCAAACACCACCTCAACGTTATTCGACAATCCGTATCTCAAACCTGTCAAAATGGACCGCACTGAAGAACTGGTCCGCATTGAAGGATGTCCGCCGGAACCGGACATACTCCCTTGTGTTTTTCGTAAGCCAGAGGGGCACTTCGATGGACAGCTGGGAGCATAATGCCACCAGGCATTGCTCAAGGCGGTCCTGGTAGGTGCCCGATTCATCGTCCACGTCCACGATCCTTTCATCAAGGATGGTTGCGCCCTTATACAGCTTGCCGGACATTTTCATCGCCTTGCTCCCCCTTGCACACGAAAAACCTCTGCCTGGCCGTTAGCCGGCCCGGCAAAAGCATCCGCGCCTCAGCCTCACTTTCCATTCTAATAGAAGACCTCCACCAGGTACAACCCCATGGCTGGGGCTGTCATCCCCAGGGTATTCCTGTCGCCCGTCTCAAACGCCTCCAGGATGACCTCCGGCGCGTAGCGCCCTCTGCCAATATCCACCATGGCACCGGTCATGATGCGGACCATGTTATACAGAAACCCATTTCCCTTGGTGTCATAACACAGGATTTCACCCTGAAAGGTCCAGGCGGAATGGGTGATGGTCCTCTCAAAGGTCTTGTTCTGGTGTCCTGAAGCGCAGAAAGCCCGGAAATAATGGGTTCCTTCAAGATAGCTGGCAGCTTTGGCCATCGCCTCCAGATCCAGTTCATCCCGCACATGCCAGGCCCGGTTCTCCCAAAGCGGTGAGCGCTGCTTCCTGTTCAGGATCAGGTAGCGGTAATGCTTGCCTTTTGCCGAAAACCTGGGGTGGAAGTCGAGGGGCGCCTCCTCCGAACGCAGGACGCAGACCCCCGGCGACAAAAGGCTGTTGAGGGCTAGGGCGAATTTCTCGGCAGGAATGTTGGATTGCGTTTTGAAGCAGGCCACCTGCCCCAGGGCATGAACGCCGGCATCAGTCCTTCCGGCACCGTCGGGCATCACCGTCTCACCGGTCAGCTTTCTGATGGCCTCAGCCAGCTCCTGCTGAACCGTCCAGGCATTGTCCTGGTACTGCCATCCGTGATATTTGGAACCGTCGTATTCCAAAATAAGCTTGATGTTTCTCATGAATCAGACCTTACAAACGCTGCTCAATCATGTTCGATTCAGGCCCTGGATATGAACGCGGCCCCTACAATGCCGGCATCATTGCCCATTTGGGCGGCCACAAGGCGCGGGTTCTCGAGGCCCTCGGCACAATAGGTCCTGCCCTTCAGCTTTTCCCTTAAGGGGGCGAGCAGGTACTCCCCTTCCTTTGAAACACCGCCGCCCAGCACCACAACATTGGGCTGGAAGATGTTGATCATGTTGGCCAGACCCTCTGCCAGCATTTCTATATACTGATCCACCACTTTTTTACCGGTTTCATCGCCAAGTCGTGCAGCGTCGAAGGCGGTTTTGGCATTGATCTTGCTCAGATCACCGTTGACCAGCTTGTGGATGGCCGACTGGGGATTCTCTTCTGCCGCCCGGATGGTTTGGCGAATCAGGGCGGTTGCCGAGGAGTAGGCCTCCCAGCAGCCTTTCCGTCCGCAGGTGCATGCTTCGCCGTTCATTTGAATCACAACATGCCCCAGCTCGCCGCCTGCGCCGTTGAAACCGATATACAGCTTATTATCGATGATCACGCCGCCGCCTATTCCTGTTCCGATGGTGATGACCACCGCATAGGGGTCGCCTTTCGCGGCGCCTGCCACGCTTTCGGCAATGGCTGCACAGTTGGCGTCGTTTTCAAGGTATACGGGAAGGTTGAAATGCTTCTGGAAGAGATCCCGAATGGGTACATTCCTGAAGCCCAGGTTGTTGTTATAGATGATGATGCCGTTCTTCCTGTCGGGTGCACCCGGGCTTCCAATGCCTATGGAATGGATCTGGTCCTCCTTAAGGCCCGCTTCCTCCATGAGCTGTTTCACCAGGGCGCACATATCCTCGACAATCGCTTCGGAAGCACGGGTCCTCCCTGTAGGAACACTGCCCTTCCTGACAATGGACCCGTTCTCATCCACAATCCCGGCGGCAATATTGGTTCCGCCCAAATCAATCCCTATGTAGTACATGGACATCCTCCCTGAAATTCCGCCTCAGACGCCAAAGGGTATTGTCGGACACGGCGGCAGGCACCCTCGGCCTTTGGCCATTCTTCCTTCTGCATTCTGGGCGCTTTTATATGCAATAATAAGCGATAAACCTGCGTTATTTTCCTGAATCCTGCAAAATACCATGATTCGGGGCATTTTGCAGTTGTTCGGAGATCGCATTCATTATATGATATAATGATGGCATGGTCAATAAAAGGTTGTTTTTCACGCAAAGAGAGGACAAGCCATGATTAGAGGAAAGAAAGTCATCCTGAAAACCGTTTCCCCGGAAGAAGTGGATCACATATACGAACTCATCACCGACATCAATAAAAAAGGGCCATACTGGCACCTGCAAATCCCTCCCCTGAACAAATTCAGGGAAGAATACAGGGAGACCGGCTTCTGGTCCCGCGACGAAGGACGCATGCTGATCCTTTCCCACGAAGGGGACTATGTGGGTGAGATACTCTATTTTAAAGGTCTGGACTACCAGTCGGGCTATGAGGTCGGCTACGAGCTGTTCGATTTGAAATACGCGGGCATGGGCTATATGACTGAGGCCCTCATGCTGTTCTGCGCCTATTTGTTCGCTGTCTGGCCCATCAACAGGCTCCAGGTGAATGTGATGAGCGGAAATCTTCCAAGCGCCCGCGTGGTGGAAAAATGCGGGTTCACCTATGAGGGAACCATGCGTCAGGCCACCTTCCACAACGGGGTTTATCACGATTTGAAACTGTACTCCATCCTCCGGGAGGAATGCCCCCCGCTGGCATCGCTCCTGGCTGAGGGAGATGCACCATAACCTGTGGTTTTCTTCGCATGTCTTATCTTTCCGGCCGGCAGGGCTTATTCTGTAAATCCCGGGAACCATTCCTGCCGGCCTTTCCCGGAAAACGCCTCCCTGCATGATCCGTGCTGGACAGGGACACACTAATTCATGCATTCCCTGTGACGGAGGTTGTATCAGTTGGAAGGCATTCTGCCTTTGATCTGGAAGACCCTGCTATTGTACATTGTGATAATTGTCAGCATGCGCCTTATGGGCAAGCGGCAGATCGGCCAGCTTCAGCCTTTTGAGTTTGCCGTAGCCGTTATGATCTCGGAGCTTGCGGCACTGCCTCTGACCGAGGATGACCGGAAGCTCCACCACGCCCTCATCCCCATCGCCGTGCTGGTCACCTGCCAGCTTTTGATCTCCTACATTTCCATCAAGGGTGTGAGGATAAGAGGCTACATCTGCGGAAAGCCCACCGTCGTGATCCGTAACGGCAGGATGCTTGAAAAGACCATGCGCAAGGAAATGTGCACCATCAATGAGCTCCTGGAACAGCTCAGATTCCACAGCGTGCAGAACGTCAGCGACGTGGAGTATGCAATCCTGGAAACCAACGGTCAGCTGAGCGTCATCCTCAAGTCCCAGAAGCGCCCGGTCACACCTGAGGATCTGAAGATCGAAACGAAATACGAGGGATGCACCATCGATCTGATCATTGACGGAATCCTGATGGAAGAGACCATGAAGAAAATGAACATCGACAAAAACTGGCTGGACCAGCAGCTGAAAGAGCGAGGCATTTCCGATTACCGGATGGTCTTCTATGCTGCAGTGGACACATCGGGCAATCTTTACGTTCAAAAAAAGGGAGAATACCTGGAATAAAAAAAGTTCCCCAAAGGAACCCTGTGTTCATGCACGCGCATTGAGCAGAAGGAACTCGGCAATCTTGTTCAGGATCTCCAGTTCCAGCTTTTTGACATTGATATTCGGAAGTACGCTCCGTATCTCCTCCGGATAATTGATGGTGACCTTGGGCGGCTGTCTTAAGACCTCCACCACAACGTCACTGAAGGAAACCTCCTGATCCTGGTAGCTGACCCTGACCTTGAAGACAGGATCAAAACTTTTTTCTTTGATAACGTTCACCGAGATATACATGAGAGCGCATCGTCCTCTCAAAATCATGTTGTTTTTGAGATCGGCACGGATGAATCATGCGCCTTCAATATGATCATATACCCGCTATTCCCTTTTAATAACAAAAAGTTCTCAAAATCTGTCACAGGTTCAGTGGGAGATCATCAAAAAGCGCGTTCCGAAAAGGATCAGGAGGAACAGGATGCCCGCCAGGCTTGCAACCAGATCCAGCCGGGTAAACCGGATCTGTTTCAGTCGCGTTCTGCCCTTGCTGCCGCAGTAACATCTTGCTTCCATGGCCTCCGCCAATTCATCGGCACGCTTGAAGGCGCTGACGAAAAGGGGAACCAGAACCGGTATAAAGCTCTTGATCCGTTTCAGGATATTTCCCGTATCAAAATCCGCTCCTCTGGAAGCCTGCGCCTTCATGATGCGCCCGGTCTCCTCCATGAGGGTGGGAATGAACCGGAGAGCGATGGACATCATCATGGCGATCTCATGGGCAGGAACCCCCACCCGTTCCAGGGGCTTCATCATGCGTTCAATTCCGTCGGTCATGGCCATGGGCGTGGTGGTCAGGGTCATCAGCGACGCCACAATAACCAGCATCACAAGCCTGAAGAACAGCATTATCGCCGAAAGAAGGCCTTCATAGCTAATTACCACGGGCCCAATCTTTACCAGCGGCGTACCCTGGACAAAAAAGATGTTCAGGATGGCAGTTATGGCCAGGATCAGCATCAGGGGCTTGATGCCTTTCAGGGATTGCTTGATCGGAATACCGCTGATGACGAGCAGGATGGCGACAAAGGCGCCCATCATCACATATTCCTGCCATGTATTGATGATGAACACGGCCACCATGAGCAGGGCGGTCCAGATGATCTTGGACCGGGGATCCAGCCTGTGCAAAACCGATTCGCCCGGGATATACTGTCCCAGCGTGATATTGCCGATCATGCGTTATTCCCCCCTTTGTGCGTTTCCTTGGCCAGCATAGTCTCTGAAATGCTTCTGACCGCCTCTGAAATGGTCAGTACATGGCCATTCACCGGATAGCCAGCCCGGTGCAGATTGCGGAAAAGCCGGGTGATTTCCGGAATATCCAGGCCCAGGCTGCGGAGCCGGTCCTCCTGGCTGAACACCTTTCTGGGGGTGTCCAGCATCTCAAGCCTTCCCCGGTTCAGCACGGCAATCCGGTCGCAATAGGCGGCAATCTGCTCCATGCTGTGGGAAATGATGAGTATCGTGGTACCCTGGGTCCTGTTGAGTTCGGTGAGAATGGCAAAGACCTCTTCACTTCCCCGCGGATCCAGTCCGGCTGTCGGTTCATCCAGTACAAGTATCTCGGGCTCCATCACCAGCACGCCCGCTATGGCCACCCTTCTTTTCTGTCCGCCGGATAGTTCAAAGGGCGATTTCCACAGCAGTTCCTCGGACAGTCCGATGATGTCCAGGACGCATTTTACGCGCCTTTCGATTTCGTCCTGGGGAAGTCCCAGCCTGGACAGCCCGAAAATGATATCCTTATAGACCGTTTCCTCAAAGAGCTGGTGCTCCGGGTACTGGAAAATGAGACCTACCTTCTGGCGCAGCTCCTTCAGGGACTTCCCGCCGCATTCCAGACCGTCCACCGTAACGCTGCCGGAGGTAGGCTTAAGAAGCCCGTTCAGATGCTGTACCAGCGTGGATTTCCCTGAACCGGTGTGGCCTATGATGCCCAATATCTCGCCCTTCATGATATCCAGGCTCACTTCCTGGAGCGCCTTTCTCTCAAAGGTGGTCCCGGGCATGTAGGTATGGCTCAGATCACGGATACTGACTATCACTTCTGCGGGTTCCTTCGCCACAGCCGGTTCCTGCAGGGCCGGATGATGAAACCCCGACTTTTTCAGCACTGCCTTCAGGCTTTCTTCCGCCTCTTCAAGGGTAAGGGCAGTTCCCGCCTGTACAAGCCCTTTGGCTTTCAGTTCATGCATGAGCTGCGTCACCTGGGGCACGCTGAGGCCTAGTTTTTTCAGTTCATCCACCCGGGAAAAAATCTCCCTGGGCGTGCCCTGCATCGCGATGCGCCCCCTGTCCATGACCAGCACCCGATCGGCATGTACCGCTTCCTCCATGTGATGCGTGATCAGGATGATGGTGATTCCCTTCTCCCGGTTGAGGGTGCGAATCAAATCGATGACCTCTTTCCGCCCTCTCGGATCCAGCATGGACGTGGATTCATCCAAAACGATGCATTTGGGTTCCATGGCCAGTATGCCGGCTATGGCGACACGCTGCTTCTGTCCGCCCGACAGCATATGGGGCGAATGCTTCATATGCTCTTCCATCCCCACATACCTGGCTGCCGCATCGATGCGCCTTCTGATTTCACTCGGATCCAGACCCAGGTTCTCCGGCCCGAAGGCCAGATCCTCCTCCACCGTTGTGGCGACCAGTTGGTTGTCAGGATTCTGGAATACCATTCCCAGGGTTCTTCTGATCTCCCAAATCTTATCGCCTTCAGCCGTGTTCATGCCATCTACCCACACCGTACCACCCGTGGGAAGCAACAAGGCATTCATCAATCGGGCCATGGTGGATTTTCCGGAGCCGTTTCGACCCAACACCACGACAAATTCGCCTTCCCGGATGGATTCCGTAATACCGTTGACGGCCGGTGTGGAAGGCTGCCCGGCAGCATGTGTCCCATATTCAAAATAGACATCCTTGAACTCAACCATATGCATCCCCTGATCCGCGACAGTTGCCATGATTTGTGTTCCGTGTTCCTGAAATCAAGAGCGGGGCGTTCCATCCAGTCATGGACTTGCAACACGAAAGCCCGTCCTGAAAGAACAATGGAGAACGGAAACCCCTGCCCGCTCTCCATCGCTTACCCAAATTCTATTCAGTCGTATTTTATACAAGCTCCAGCACAACGATTTCCGCGCCGTCGCCTCTTCTTTGTCCGAGTTTGTACATACGGGTATATCCGCCTTTTCTGTCCTTGTACTTCGGAGCGATTTCATCGAACAGCTTGTTGGTAAGGCTGATGGATTTACCCTCCTGATCCTTTACCCTGTAGACCCAGCTCATGATCTGCCTTCTGGCTGCAAGCCTTGAAGGAGCGTCTACAGTCCTCAATTCTTCCTTCTTTTCCCTCTCAACTACCTGATACTCGTTACCGTTTTTGCTGGTTACGGTTTTCAGGATTTTACGGCCTTTGCTGTCAACAACCGGAACGCTGACAGTGACACTCTTGGATGTAAAATTATCGCATTCCCTTACAGCAAGGGTAATGAGCTTTTCTGCGATATTCCTGACTTCTTTTGCCCTCATTTCGGTTGTCTCTATCCGTCCGTGCTGGAAAAGAGAGGTTACCAGGCCTTTCAGCATCGCCTTGCGCTGATCCGTAGGCCTTCCCAATTTCCTTTGTGCAGGCATTTTATATTCCCTCCCTAGTTACTGTTACTCATTAATCTTCAGATGGAGCAAGCTTTAAGCCGAGCGCCGCCAGTTTCTGGACCACTTCCTCAAGGGACTTGCGCCCGAGATTTCTCACTTTCATCATTTCTTCCTCGGTCTTGCTGATCAAATCTTCAACCGTATTGATACCGGCTCTCTTCAGGCAGTTGTACGACCTGACTGAAAGATCCAGTTCCTCAATGGTCATCTCCAGAATCTTGTCCCTTGCGGGCTCGCCCTTCTCAACAAGAACCTCCGTATTCTTGGCCCTGTCGGTCAGGTTGATGAAGAGATTCAGGTGATCGCTCAGTATTTTGGCCCCAAGGCTGATTGCTTCATCGGGAGCTATGGAACCGTCGGTCCACACTTCAATGGTCAGCTTGTCATAGTCGGTAATCTGACCGACACGTGTGTTCTCAACCGTATAGTTGACCTTTTTTACAGGTGAGTAAATGGAGTCAACCGGAATCATGCCGATGGGCTGATTGGACATCTTGTTCTTTTCAGCGGGAACATAGCCCCTGCCATGGCTCACGTTGAGCTCCATATAGAACCTGTTGTTTCCGCTCACCGTAGCAATATGCAAATCCGGATTCAGAATCTCAACGTCCGCATCCGGCTTGATATCGGACGCCTTGATTTCGCCCTCACCCTCAAAGTCGATGTACAGGGTCTTGGGCTGTTCGCTGTGGAGCTTTAGCCGAAGTTCCTTGATGTTCAGGATGATTTCGGTCATATCTTCCACAACACCGGGAATGGTGGTGAACTCATGCAGCACGCCGTCGACCTTGATGGATGTAACCGCTACTCCCGGCAGAGATGAAAGCAGTATCCTTCTCAGGGAATTGCCAAGCGTGATGCCATAGCCCCTCTCCAAAGGCTCAATGACAAACTTCCCGTAGGTATTGCCTTCCGCGCTCTCTACACACTCTATCCTTGGCTTTTCCATTTCGATCATCAGTCAACCCTCCTTGGGTTATTAGAATTCCGAGCGCAAGAGCTATCGTAACCCATAGGTTTACTTCGAGTACAGCTCTACGATCAGGTGCTCCTGTACCTGGAGGTCGATATCCTCGCGGGTAGGCAGTGCAACGACCTTGCCCGTAAGATTTTCCTGATCGACTTCAAGCCATTTCGGTACGACCTTGGAGCCGGTAACGTCAAGGATTTCCTTGAACCTGACGGATTTCCTGCTCTTTTCGCTGACGCTGATGGCGTCATTTACCTTTACAAGGTATGAGGGAATATTGACGCGCTTCCCGTTAACTTCGAAATGGCCATGTGTCACAAGCTGACGGGCTTCGGCACGGGTCGTGGCAAATCCCATCCTGTAAACCACATTGTCAAGCCTTGTTTCCAGTATCTGAAGCAGGAGTTCGCCTGTGATACCCTTCTTGCGGGATGCCATTTCAAAATACTTTCTGAACTGACTTTCAAGAAGGCCATAGAACCTCTTTGCCTTCTGCTTTTCGCGAAGCTGAAGACCATATTCTGAGAGCTTCTTTCTCTGAGCGCCATGCTGGCCGGGAGCATATGCCCTTCTGCTGATAGCACACTTATTTCCATAACATCTTTCGCCCTTGAGGAAGAGTTTCTGCCCTTCCCTTCTGCAGAGCTTGCAAGATGCACCTGTATATCTAGCCATCGATTGCTACACCTCCATTATACCCTTCTTCTCTTAGGCGGCCTGCAGCCATTGTGGGGGATCGGGGTTACGTCCTTGATCGAACTAACCTCAAGCCCTGCTGCCTGAAGCGCGCGAATAGCGGCTTCTCTTCCCGCACCGGGTCCTTTTACGAAGACTGCTACTGTCTTCATTCCATGTTCCATGGCTGCCTTAGCCGCTGCTTCAGCTGCCTGCTGAGCCGCGAAGGGCGTGCTCTTCTTGGAACCTCTGAACCCGAGCCCGCCGGCACTTGCCCAGGATATAGCATTACCCTGAACATCGGTTATGGTAACTATCGTATTATTAAAAGAAGAATGAATGTGGGCAGCGCCACGTTCAATATTCTTTTTTTCCTTCCTCTTCCTTGCCCTTCTAACAACTTTTGCTGCTGCCATTTTTATTCATCGACCTCCCGACTACTTCTTCTTATTGGCAATGGTCTTTCTCGGACCCTTTCTGGTCCTGGCATTGGTCTTGGTCCTCTGCCCACGAACCGGCAGACCCATTCTATGTCTAATTCCGCGATAGCATCTGATTTCAATAAGACGCTTGATGTTCATGGCAATCTCTCTTCTGAGATCACCTTCAACGGTATATTCCTTTTCAATGGTTTCGCGGAGCTTGCTGATCTCATCATCCGTCAAATCACGCACACGTGTATCGGGATTCACACCGGTCTTAGCCAGTATTTCCAGAGAGCGACTTCTCCCTATCCCGTAAATGTACGTCAGGCCGATTTCAACTCTTTTTTCTCTTGGCAAGTCTACACCTGCTATACGAGCCAATTCACTACACCTCCGATTGGTTAGCTGTTTGATTAATCATTTTGATTTGGGTTATTCTATATGATAAAGATCTTTGCATGCTCCCCAGGGTTGAAAAGGCCCATAGGGATCAGCCGCCATACAAAAATCATTCTTCCCAATATTACACAACCTTAGACCATTTTGCTGCCAACCGGGCATAACACCGTCACGGTCCGCTGTACCTGTCGGGGACGATCGCCGCAAAATAGCCTTTGATTCAGGACCATGCGGGATCCAGGTCACAACAGAACCCCTTATGCCTTGTTCGGTTTATTTCCCAATAAACCCGGTCATGAGACGCTGTTTTCCGACTGACTGCAAAGCCCGGCTATGAATGATGACCGGCGCCCTGAAGGTCGCCGGTTGTCAATCCGTTTCATTGCTTTGCTGTGGTTCAACCCTGTCTCTGCTTATGCTTGGGATTTTCACAGATGACCATAACGCGGCCCTTTCTGCGGATAACCTTGCACTTTTCACAGATCTTCTTTACTGACGGCTTTACTTTCATTGTCTCAACCCTCCAATCATGCTGGCACTTGAATCACGATTTACCTCTCCATGTAATTCTGCCGCGTGAGAGGTCATATGTGGACATCTCAACGGTAACCTTATCGCCGGGAAGAATTCTTATATAATTCATTCTTAGCTTTCCGGATATATGGGCGAGAATGACATGTCCGTTTTCCAGCTGCACTCTGAACATGGCGTTCGGAAGCGCTTCCACAACCGTACCTTCCAGTTCTATGACATCTTCCTTCGACACTTTAACCCTCCTCGCACGCAGAATCAGCCGATTGCTCCTCCAAATACCTTTCAATCGCCTTCCTCAAATCGGCATCCGTCAGCTTCTTTCGACTCAGAACCGTTTGAGATATCTCATCTGCTATCTTATGGGTAATCCTCAAATGTTTGAGTTTCTTCTTTTTTGGTTTGCTTACAGGCCTTAGATCACCGTCGGCAATCAGGACATGAGCATCATCAGCCACATCAATAATGATGAAAAGCCTGTCTTTGTCCCTGCCAGCCTTGGACCATACATAGCGTCCGATCACGGCATCCAAGCCATTCACCCCGTTTCTGGACTAAAGCCCAAGTCAATATTGTATATGATTTTTCTTATTTTTTCAATATTCTAATTCAGTTTCAGCAATTTCAATAAAGAGCGGTAAGGATTTCCGGTCCGTTGGGCGTTATGGCAATCGTGTTCTCATGATGGGCCGACAGTTTTCCGTCAGCCGTTACCACTGTCCACTTGTCACCCAGCACACGGACGCGCCAGGTTCCGACATTGACCATGGGTTCGATGGCAAGCGTCATTCCAGGTGAGAGCCGAACCCCTTTATAGGAGGAAACATAGTTCGGTACCTGGGGTTCTTCATGCATCTCACGACCAATGCCATGGCCCACATAATCCCTGACCACCGAAAAACCGTTCGATTCCACGTAATTCTGTATGGCCCGGGAAATGTCAATGATCCGGTTTCCTTCCACCGCTTGCGCCATGCCCCTGTTGAAAGCTTCTTCGGTTACACGGATCAGCTTCATGGCTTCAGGCGACACCGCTCCGACGGGGTATGTACGGGCGGCATCCCCATGATAACCGTCCAGTATGGCGCCTGTGTCAATGCTGATGATATCTCCCGCTTTGAGGACTCTGTCCCCGGGAATACCATGAATCACTTCTTCGTTGACCGATGCGCAGATGACTCCCGGAAAATCGATTCCACCGTAGGGACACGGCACGCCTTTGAACGAAGGAATTGCTCCCTTGCTCCTGATGACTTCTGCGGCAACCCTGTCCAGCTCCCTGGTGGTTACGCCCGGCGCGATCATCTCTTCCAGTTTTTTATGGACGAGCATGACCACTTCACCGGCTCGTCGCATCTTATCGAGTTCCCTTTGGGATTTGATACTGATCATGCTCATACTCCATCCGGTTGACGCCCAAGGGCTGCCATGATATCCCTGAATGTGGATTCAATGTCCTTGTCACCGTCAACCTCGATAATCAGACCGCGTTTGCTGTAGAAGTCAATGAGTGGACTGGTCTGATCATGGTAAGTTTTCAGGCGCCTGAGGACAGTCTCCTCACGGTCATCATCCCGGATATAGAGGGCCGAGCCGCAGGCATCGCAGATGCCCTCCTGCTTTGGCGGATTGCCGGTGATGTGGTAAACCTTTCCGCAGGAACACATCCTTCTGCCCGACATCCTTTTCACGATCACGTCGTCATCAACGGTAATATTGATCACGGTGTCTATCTTCTGGTTCCTGGCTTTCAGCATTTCTTCGAACATCTCGGCCTGTGGGAGCGTTCTCGGGAAGCCATCCATGATGAAGCCGTTACGGCAGTCATCCTGTTGCAGCCTGTCCTTCACGATCTCACAGGTCAGGTCATCCGGAACAAGCCCGCCTGATGCGAGGATGTCCGATACCTTTTTACCAAGCTCGGTTTGCTGTTTTATGTTTGACCTGAAGATGTCACCCGTTGAAATATGGGGAATCTTGAGTGCTCCGGACAGCAGCACGGCCTGCGTTCCCTTGCCTGCTCCGGGAGGCCCTAGCAGTATCAGATTCATAGCGTATCCAGCCTCTTTTACATATATAATATAATGTATTCTATAAGGCGTCGCCAAAACCCAGTTGACAGTGGCGCGGCAAAAGCGGATGGTACACACCCGCTTTTGTACCGCTGCCAGGTTTTATTCCAGGAATCCCTTGTAGTGCCTCATCATCAGCTGGGACTCAACAGCCTTCATGGTATCGAGGGCAACACCGACCATGATGAGAACCGATGTACCGCCGAACCACACGTTCCGAAGGCCAGAAACGAATCCGAGCAGGATGGGCAGTACGGCTACTATAGCCAGGAAGAAGGCACCGAACCATGTGATGCGGTTCAGCACTTTCGATATATAGTCCGCGGTAGGCTTGCCCGGACGTATACCGGGGATGAACCCGCCGTTTTTCTTGATGTTGTTAGCCAGTTCCACCGGATTGAACACCATGATGGTATAGAAGAAAGTAAAGAACAGGATCAGCAATGCATATACCACCATGTACAGCCAGTGCTGATGGAAGTTTGCAATCCAGAGGAGGAACTTGCTGGTGGTATTGGGGGCCACCAGTCCGATAAGGGTGGGCAGGAATGCCAGGAATGACATGGCGAAAATGATGGGAATAACGCCGGAAACATTCACCTTCAAAGGAATATGCGTGCTCTGGCCGCCATACATTTTCCGACCAACCACTCGCTTGGCATACTGGACCGGAATCCTTCTTTCTGCCTGGGTTACCCAAATGACGAACATGACCACCGCAACAAAGACCACGATGATGGCTGCCACGATCAGGATACCGATGGCCAGCTTATTGTCGAGGGAATAAGCCTTGACAATACCGTACAGTGTGCTTGCTGCCTGGGGTCCTCTAGAAATAATGTTAACGAAAATGATCAGGGATATACCATTTCCAATACCGTACTCGTTGATCTGCTCACCAAGCCACATGATGAAGGCCGTACCTGCCGTCAGGGCGAAGGTGATGGTCAGATATGAAAGTACGCTGGGTTTCACGATTGCGCCTCTGAAGCCAATATAGGTGAAGGTGGCCTGCAGGAAACCCAAAATCACGGTTCCGTAACGCACCCACTGGGCCAGCTTCTTCCTGCCTTCCTCGCCTTCCTTCTGGAGCCTCTCCAGGGCTGGAATGGCGATGGTCAAAAGCTGCATGATGATGGATGCGTTAATATAGGGCGTAATGGACATGGTAAAGATACTGGCGTTTTCAAACGCACCGCCGCCTATGATGTTCAGGAACCCAAACAAGCCGCTCTGGTTCTGAGCCATGCTGGCCAAAACGCTGGCGCTGAGTCCGGGTACAGGGATATACACGCCCACCCGGTAGACTACAAGAAGAAGGAATGTGATCAGGAGCTTCTTCTTGAGATCCGGGATCTTCCAGGCATTTTTGAGCGGGGCCAGAAAGTTTTCCATTTATACCACCTCTGCTTTTCCTCCTAAAGCTTCAATCTTTTCGGAGGCTGTTTTTGTAAATCTGGCGGCCTTAACATGCAGCTTCTTGGTCAGGTTACCGTTACCCAGAACGACAATGCCATCGTTGATCTTCTTGATGATGCCGTTTGCCTTAAGAAGCTCGGCTGTAACCTCGGTGCCGTTCTCAAACACTTCGAGATCGGAGAGCTTCACCTCGGTATATACCTTTCTGAACTCGTAGTTGTTGAAGCCCCTCTTGGGGATTCTTCTATAAAGAGGCATCTGACCGCCTTCAAATCCCGGTCTTACGCCACCGCCTGATCTTGCGTTCTGACCTTTTGTTCCTCTGCCGGCTGTTTTACCGTTTCCGGAACCATGGCCTCTACCTTTTCTCTTGGGAGCCTTCTTGGGCGCTCCTGGTCTCAGTTCATACAGTTTCACCGGTTGCACCTCCTTTACACTTCCTCAACGCTCACAAGGTGTGATACCTTCTGGATCATACCGCGAATCTGAGGATTGTCCTTCTGTTCGACTGTCTGTCCAACCTTGCGAAGGCCGAGAGCGGCTACTGTAGCCTTCTGATCCTGCTTTGCCTTTATTGTACTCTTTTTCAGAGTAATTTTTAAATTGCCCATTGAAAGCTACCTCCTAACCCCGGATTTCTTCAACGCTCTTACCTCTGTACTTGGCTACCTTTTCAGCGGTCATGAGCTTTGAAAGGCCGTCAATGGTTGCCTTGACCATATTGATCGGGTTGTTGGAACCCAATGATTTGGTGTAGATGTCGCGAATGCCCGCAAGTTCCAGCACAGCTCTGGCAGGACCGCCGGCAATAACACCGGTACCTTCCTTACCAGGCTTCAGCAGAACCTTGGACGCGCCAAACTCACCGACAACCTCATGAGGAATGGTGGTGTTTTCCATGGGAACGAAGATAAGGTTCTTCTTGGCATCCTCGATGCCCTTGCGGATGGCATCGGGAATTTCCGTAGCCTTGCCGCTGCCGACGCCCACATAGCCGTTCTCGTCGCCGACAACCACCAAAGCGCTGAAACGGAAGTTTCTACCACCCTTAACAACCTTGGTAACACGGCCTATATTAACAACCTTTTCCTTCAGGTCCAGCGTGTTCGGATCAATTTTCTGCAACTGCAATGTGTTCCCCTCCTTACTCGGATATCCGGACTAAAATTCCAGGCCGGCTTCTCTTGCACCCTCGGCCAGTTCCTTAACCCTGCCATGATAGAGGTAGCCGCCTCTGTCGAAAACGACGTGCTTGATTCCTTTTTCCAGAGCCTTGCTGCCAATCAGCTTACCTACTTCCCTGGCCGCAGCCTTGTTTCCTGTGCCGGCAAGCTTTCCTTTCAGGGCCTTGTCAAGGGTGGAAGCAGCAACAAGAGTGGTGCCGTTTGTATCGTCAATTATCTGGGCATAAATATGCTTTGCACTTCTGAAAACACTGAGCCGCGGCCTTTCGGATGTGCCGAAGATCTTCTTGCGCACCCGAACATGCTTGCGGATCCTGATTTTATTCCTGTCAATCTGCTTGATCATGCCACACTCACTCTCCTTTCCTATTTACCGGTCTTGCCTTCCTTGCGGATGATGTTTTCACCGGTGTATCTGATTCCCTTACCCTTGTACGGCTCAGGCGGACGCTTAGCACGGATCTTTGCGGCCACTTCGCCGACTACCTGCTTATTGGCGCCTTTGACGATAATCTTTTCAGGCGACGGAACCTCAATGGTGATACCGGCGGGTTCCTCCACCTCTACGGGATGGGAATATCCGAGTGTCAGAATGAGCTTCTTTCCCTGCTTTTGGGCTCTGTAACCAACACCGACAATCTCAAGCTGTTTTTCAAACCCCTGTGTCACACCGACAACCATGTTGTTGATCAGCGCCCTTGTCAGGCCGTGCAGGGCCTTGTTGAACTTCTCGTCATTGGGCCTTGTGACAACAATGGTATCTCCTTCTTTTTTAATGCTCATATTCTTGTGGAAAGTTTCAACCAGGGTACCCTTGGGTCCTTTTACGGTCACTTGCTGACCGTTGATCGTCACATCCACACCTGCCGGGATCTGCACCGGCAATCTACCTATTCGGGACATGTTATGTGCACCTCCAGTCCTTAGATTGAGGACAGCTTCCTGTCCTTTTCAGAACTCTTCCTTCCTGTTATTATCCTTTTATTGATTATCCAATTACCAGACAAAGGCAAGGACCTCTCCGCCAACGCCGAGCTTTCTTGCTTCCTTGTCCGTCATAACGCCCTTGGACGTAGAAACAATAGCGATTCCCAGGCCGCCCAAAACTCTGGGAAGTTCATTCTTGCCGGCATACACCCTCAAGCCGGGCTTGCTGATGCGCTTGATGCCGGTGATGACATTCTTCTTGTTTTCAACATACTTCAGGGTGATCCTGATGATTCCCTGCTTCTTGTCGTCGATTTCAGTGAATTCCTTGATGTATCCTTCATCAAGCAGGATCTGGGCAATCCGCTTCTTGAGCTTTGATGCGGGGATATCGACGGTTTCATGCTTTGCGTTCGCAGCATTCCTGATTCTTGTCAGCATATCCGCAATGACATCGGTTGCATGCATTGTTACAGACCTCCTTTCGCGACTGTTACCAACTTGCCTTCTTTACGCCGGGAATCTGACCCTTGTACGCCAGTTCCCTGAAGCAAATACGGCAAATGCCAAATTTTCTGAGATACGCATGGGGTCTGCCACAGAGCTTACAACGATTATAGTACCTGGTTGAGAACTTGGGTTTTCTTTGCTGTTTGATGATCATGGATTTCTTCGCCACTGCAAATACCTCCTTTAGCTCCTGGCAAACGGCATTCCGAGAAGTGTCAGCAATTCTCTCGCTTCTTCATCGGTCTTGGCTGTGGTAACAAACGTGATGTCCATACCACGCACCTTGTCGATCTTGTCGTATTCGATTTCCGGAAAGATCAGCTGCTCCTTGATGCCCAGGGTGTAGTTGCCTCTTCCGTCGAAGGAATCCGGGCTGACGCCCCTGAAGTCCCTTACCCTCGGAAGACCAACATTGAACAGCTTATCCACAAACTCGTACATCCTGTTTCCACGCAGTGTTACCTTGCAGCCAATGTTCATGCCTGCACGAAGCTTGAACGCTGCCACTGATTTCTTGGCCTTGGTGATAACCGGCTTCTGCCCGGTTATGGTGGCAAGATCATTGGCTGCGCTCTCAATGGCCTTGGGGTTATCCTTGACATCCCCAACACCCATGTTGAGAACAACTTTTACAAGCTTCGGGATCTGCATGGGGCTTTTGTAATTGAACTTGCTCTGAAGAGCCGGAGCCACTTCAGCATTATATTTGTCAAGCAATCTTGGCATGCTCGTGTCAACCTCCTTAAGGATTAGTCTTTATTCTCTCGGATAATGTCAATGACTTCTCCGCACTTCTTGCAGACCCGCGCTTTTTTCCCGTCATCAAGAAATTTCTTGCCAACCTTGGTAGGAACACCGCATTTTTCGCAGATGAGCATGACCTTGTCAGCGTATATGAAAGCTTCCTGGTGAATGATTCCGCCCTGGAAGCCCTTGTTCGGTCTCGGCTTAACATGCTTGGTAACGACATTCACACCTTCGACAAGAACCTTCCGGGCGCTGGGATCCACATCGAGGACCTTGCCCTTTTTGCCGGCGTCCTTGCCGCTGAGCACGTATACCATATCTCCCTTTTTAACATGCAACTTTCCCATGAGCCAAGCCTCCTTCCTTTACAGCACTTCCGGAGCAAGAGAAATGATTTTCATGTAGTCCTTGTCTCTGAGCTCCCTTGCAACGGGCCCAAATATACGGGTTCCTCTCGGGTTACCGTCATCCTTGATAATAACGGCTGCATTCTCATCAAAACGAATAACGGATCCGTCCGGCCTCTTCAAACCCTTTACCGAACGAACGATAACTGCCTTTACAATTTCACCTTTCTTGACAACACCGCCGGGCGTTGCATTCTTAACCGAACAAACGATCACATCGCCAATGTTGGCATACTTCCTCTTGGAACCGCCCAGGACTTTTATGCACATCAATTCCTTGGCGCCAGTGTTGTCAGCCGCCTTTAAATAGGTCTGTGCCTGAATCATGTTCTGCGCCTCCTCTTACTTCGCCTTTTCGATGATCTCGACCAGACGCCATCTCTTGTCCCTGCTGAGCGGCCTGGTTTCCATAATCAGAACGCGATCACCGACTTTGCATTCATTATTCTCGTCATGGGCCTTGAACTTGGTTGTCCTCTTCACGGTCTTCTTATAGATCGGATGCCTTACGTTATCTTCAACAGCCACGACAATGGTCTTATCCATTTTATCACTAACAACCCTGCCAACGCGGGTCTTTCTCAAATTCCTTTCTGCCACGCGAAACTAACCTCCTTCCGCCTGAAGGCCCATTAAGCCTTCCTGATTCCGAGTTCCTTTTCACGGATGATGGTCTGCACCCGTGCGATATCCTTCTTTATCTGCCTCAGCTTCATAGGATTCTCCAGCTGGCTTGTGGCATGCTGGAACCTGAGCTTGAACAGTTCGGCCTTGAGCTCGTTGAGCTCCTCATTGAGTTCGTCACGCGTCTTTTCCCTGAGCGCTTTCAGTTCAGAAGCTTTCATCCTATACACCTACCTCTTCATTACGCGCTATGATCTTGCACTTGATGGGCAACTTGTGGGAAGCCAGTCTCAAGGCTTCTCTGGCAATATCTTCCGGTACGCCTGCGATCTCAAACAGCACACGGCCCGGCTTGACAACTGCCACCCAGTATTCGGGGGAACCTTTACCGGAACCCATACGAGTCTCGGCTGGTTTCTTGGTAACCGGCTTGTCAGGGAAGATCTTAATCCATACCTGACCGCCCCTCTTGACAAAACGTGTCATGGCAACACGCGCCGCTTCAATCTGATTGCTTGTGATCCATGCCGGTTCTACGGCCTGCAGTCCATATTCGCCATAGGCAATGGTGTTGCCGCGGGTAGCCTTACCGGTCATGCGGCCTCTCTGAACCCTTCTGTATTTAACCCTCTTGGGCATTAACATTACGCTTCTCCCCCTTCCTTCTTCTCCTTCTTCTTGCTGGGAAGAACCTCGCCTTTATAAATCCATACCTTTACGCCGATTTTTCCATAGGTTGTGTCGGCTTCAGCAAAACCGTAGTCGATGTCTGCACGCAGTGTCTGCAGGGGTATTGTTCCCTCATGATAATGCTCCGTACGCGCGATTTCGGCACCGCCCAGTCTTCCGGAAACCTGGGTCTTGATACCCTTTGCACCGAACTTCATAGCCCTGGACATGGCCTGCTTCATGGCGCGACGGAAGGAAATACGCTTTTCAAGCTGAGAAGCGATGCTCTCGGCAACGAGCTGTGCATTCGTCTCGGGCGTCTTAATCTCTGTGATGTTGAGCAGAACGCTCTTGCCCGTCATCTTCTCCAGCTCCTTGCGGAGGGCTTCGATGCCCGCTCCCTGCTTGCCGATGATGATACCCGGCTTGGCGGCATGAATATTGATCTTGACCTTTGTCGCAGCCCTTTCGATTTCAATTCTGGCAACCCCTGCGATATAGAGCTTTTTCTTGATATACTTGCGAAGCTTGACGTCTTCTACCAGGAAGTTGCTGAAATCCTTGGCGCTGGCATACCATTTTGTGTCCCAGTCTTTAATGATTCCTATTCTCAGTCCATGCGGATTTACTTTCTGGCCCATAATGCAACCTCCTTATTTTGCCCTTTCCTTGAGAACCAGGGTAATATGGCTGGTCCTCTTGCGGATTCTGAATGCCTGTCCTCTTGCTCTTGGCATAATCCTCTTCAGGGTCGGACCCGGATCGGCGTAGATCTCAGAAACATACAGGCGATCCCTGTCCAGCTGGTTGTTGTTCACCGCATTGGCTTCAGCGGACTTCAACAACTTGTAGATGATCTCCGATGCATTTCTGGGCATATACTTCAAAATGGCATAAGCCTCATCAATGTTCTTGTTCCTAATCAGATCGATAACCAGTTTGGCCTTCCTGGTGGAAACCCTGGCATACCTGACCACAGCACGGCCTTCGTTCTTGCCGATGCCAAGTACCTTCCGCTCCTTCTTTGTCAGAACAGGAAGCTTCTTGGATTTGCTGCGGGTCTTCGCATATTGTTCAAGCAGCTCGTCCTTTTTCTCGAGCAGCTCCTCTTTTGACATCACCTTTCTGCCCAAATCAATTCCTCCTTCCACTCAGACAGTGCTTACTTCTTAAGCTTTGTCCCTTTTTCGTCCTTGCCGTGGCCCCTGTAGGTACGGGTTGGAGCAAACTCTCCAAGCTTGTGTCCTACCATATCCTCGGTGATATATACCGGAACATGCTTGCGGCCGTCATGAACGGCAATCGTATGGCCAACCATCTGCGGAAAGATAGTGGACGCGCGGGACCAGGTCTTCAGAACCTTTTTCTCGTTTTTATCATTCATTTCAATAATTCTGGCCAGCAGCTTTTCATCAACATAAGGGCCTTTCTTCAGCGATCTACTCACGGTACAAACCTCCTTCCAGCCTATTACTTGCGTCTCTTGACGATGAGCTTGTTGCTCTGCTTGTTCTTCTTACGGGTCTTGTAACCGAGAGTCGGCTTACCCCAAGGCGTAACAGGGCTCGGCATACCGATAGGAGACTTACCTTCACCACCACCGTGGGGATGATCAACAGGGTTCATAACAACACCGCGAACGGTTGGCCTGATACCCATCCAGCGTTTTCTCCCGGCCTTGCCTATAGAGATGTTCTCGTGGTCAACATTTCCGACCTGGCCAATGGTAGCCTTGCACTTGATGTTGATCTTGCGAACTTCACCGGAAGGAAGCCTGACTTGGGCATAGGAGCCTTCCTTTGCCATGAGCTGGGCAAGGTTTCCTGCAGCCCTTACAAGCTGACCGCCCTTGCCGGGCTTTAATTCAATGTTGTGGATGACGGTACCTACAGGAATGTTCTCCAGAGGCAGCGCGTTACCCGGCTTGATATCCGCGTCGGGTCCGGAAATGACCTGATCGCCGACCTTCAGTCCGTCGGGCGCGATGATATACCTCTTTTCGCCGTCCACATAGGTAAGCAATGCGATACGGGCTGATCTGTTCGGATCGTATTCAATGGATGTAACCTTTGCAGGAATATTGTCCTTATCCCTCTTGAAGTCAATGATTCTGTACTTCTTCTTGGCGCCGCCGCCATGATGGCGCACGGTGATCCTGCCGTAGGCGTTTCTTCCGCCCTTCTTCTTCAGCGGAGCAAGAAGGCTCTTTTCCGGTTCCTTCTTGGTTATCTCCTCAAATGTCGATACAGTCATGAATCTTCTTGCAGGAGATGTCGGATTGTACTTCTTGATTGGCATTTCTTCCACTCCTTTATTCTATTGGGAACAGGCCGTTATCAGGACGACTGCGGATCCTATATCTCCGACCTGCCCGACTCTTTATGATCTCAAACTTTACTGACCTACACCGAACTCTTCAATGCTGGTCTTATACTTCTTGGCGGTTGCGACTTCCTTGCCGCCCTTGGTCAGATAGGTAACCGGCTTGGGATCGGTGTCGATCTTGACAATCGCCTTTTTGAAAGCCTCGGTCTTGCCGACATGAACGCCCATCCTCTTCTGCTTGCCCTGATAGTTGATGGTGTTGACTGAGAGGACCTTCACCTGGAAAAGCTTCTCAACGGCGTTCTTGATCTCTGTCTTGGTGGACCTTCTGTCCACAATAAAGGTGTACTTCCCCTCGGCTATTTCCTCATTGCTCTTCTCGGTAATGTAGGGGCGAAGGATGATATCCTCTGCGCGCTTCATCATGCATACACCTCCTCAATCTTCGCGATGGCTTCCCTGGTGGCGATGAACTTCTTGTACTTGAGAATGTCGTAGGTATTGATGGTGTTCACCAAAGCCGTCTTCACACCGCAGATATTTCTGGAGGACTTGATGACCTTTTCATCCACCGCAGGAAGCACGATCAAAGCTGAGGAATCCACTTTCAGGTTGTTCAGAACCTTCACCATCTGCTTGGTCTTGATTTCATCAAGCTTCAGATCGTCCAGAACCACAATGTCGTTCTCCAGAACCTTGCTGGAAAGAGCGCTCTTGAGAGCAAGTCTCCTGACCTTCTTGGGCAGGGTGTACTTGTAGCTTCTGGGTTTCGGTCCCAGGGCGATACCGCCGCCAACCCACTGGGGTGAACGGATGCTGCCGTGACGGGCACGTCCGGTACCCTTCTGTCTCCAGGGCTTCCTGCCACCGCCTCTGACTTCGGCCCTTGTCTTTGTGGACTGGGTTCCCTGCCTTGCATTGGCAAGAATGTTTACAACTGCGGCATGCATTGCCACCGTATTGATTTCAACGCCGAATATGTCATCACTGAGAATCATATCGCCGACCTTTTGGCCGTCCATATTATATACATCTACTTTTGGCATATCATATCCTCCTTCCGAGCCAGTATTTCGTTATGCCTTTGCCTTCACTGAATCCTTAATCATAAGGAGGCCGCCCTTTGGCCCGGGTACTGCGCCCTTGACAAGCAAAAGCCCTCTTTCAGCATCTACCTTCACAACTGTCAGATTCTGAACGGTCACTCTTTCAGCGCCCATATGCCCCGGCATGACCTTACCCTTGAATACGCGGCTCGGGTCGGAGTGCGCACCCATGGAGCCCAGGCCTCTGTGATAGCCCGAACCGTGGGACATACGGCCCCGTCCTGTTCCGAAGCGCTTGACGGTACCCTGGAAGCCTTTACCCTTGGAAATACCGGTAACGTCCACCTTGTCGCCATCGGCGAACATGTCTTCTACCTTGATGACGCTGCCGACTTCGAAACCGGAAATATCGTCAAGCCTGAATTCCCTCAGATACCTCTTGGCAGGAACCTTAGCCTTCTCGAACTGGCCTTTCAGGGGTTTGTTGAGCTTCTTGGCCGGAACATCTTCATAACCGACCTTGAGAGCGTTGTAGCCGTCAATCTCCACGGTCTTCTTCTGGACAACCGCTACGGGTCCTGCGGAAATAACGGTTACCGGCACCATGTTGCCATCCTCTGTGAATACCTGGGTCATACCTATCTTTTTGCCAAGCATGCATTTTTTCATCTTGAATAATACCTCCTGTCATTGGTTCAGCCGTGCCGGCCGAACTTAACATTATATTTCATTTATGAATTAAAGCTTGATTTCGATATCCACACCTGCCGGAAGATCCAGCCTCATCAGGGCGTCTACCGTCTTGGGAGTGGGCATAAGTATATCGATAAGCCTTTTATGTGTTCTCATTTCGAACTGCTCACGAGAGTCCTTATATTTATGGGGAGCACGCAGGATGGTCACAACTTCCTTCTTGGTCGGAAGCGGAACCGGCCCCGATACTTTAGCACCCGTTCTCTTCGCTGTTTCGACGATCTTCTCTGCGGACTGGTCGATGACCTGATGATCGAAAGCCTTCAGCCTGATTCTGATTTTCTGTTTGTTCGCCATATACAAACCTCCTCGAGTATTGATTTTGCTGGCGCAACAAGCTATACTCTGTACACTCTGCCGGGTGTTTCATGTCTAATCATAGGAAAAGCCCAGATTTTACCTGGGCCACAATACAAGCATACAAAAATAAACATGCATGATGTACAGTGACTTGTCGCCCGGTTTCTTGGAATCGGACATTCTCCACTGCAGTTCCCAGTCTGTTTCACCTGCCATCTGCAGCTTCATCGTATGCCAATGTCACAGCATGAAATATTGTACTACAGGATTCTTTGATTTGCAAGAAAAATTTACGCTTCCGCCTGAAAATATAAATTGCAATATTAAATGCCGTGAAAAAATTGGTAAATCCATTGCTTACTGGAATAAATTCTATACATCATACCGCCATTTCTATGGCTGACCTATAACCAAACATTCTTCTTGGATATTCATT
>NZ_FQZP01000016.1 GCF_900142095.1 Thermoclostridium caenicola
TCTTCATTCTTAATTATCATTTCCGTCACCCAATAATATTTTACTATATTAATGCAAAAAAGCCCAGTTCTCACTGGACTTTTTCGACAGTCTGAGGCATATACTCAAGTATATGCCTTTACATTTTACATGGAGCAAATTGTCCTGTCAATATCAGCGGAAACCTTTTCTCTTGAGAAATGCAGGAATCTCCGGACCCTCGTTGTCATCGTCCAGTTCCAGCTTCTTCACCGGGGTCTCCAGCTTCTGGGTGCTGCCGCCGACAGCAAACAGGCGTTCCGGCCTCTTGATTTCAGGCCCTTTGTCGAAGCCTGTGGCAATAACCGTAATGATCATTTCATCCTTCAGGTTTTCATCGATCACGGCACCGAAAATGATATTGGCTTCCGGATCGGCTGAGGCCTGAATCAGTTCGGCCGCCATATTGACTTCCTGGAGTCCAAGGTCAGGGCCACCGGTGATGTTCAGCAGGACACCCCTGGCACCTTCAATGGATGTTTCCAGAAGCGGGCTGGAGATGGCCTGCCTTGCGGCTTCCTCGGCCTTGTTCTCTCCGGTTCCCCTTCCGATGCCCATATGGGCAAGTCCGGTATCCTGCATAATGGTCTTCACGTCTGCAAAGTCCAGGTTGATGAGACCGGGTACGGCAATGAGGTCGGATATACCCTGAACGCCCTGCCTCAGCACATCGTCCGCCAGGCTGAAGGCCTTCACCAGGGGCATCTTCTTATCGGCTATCTGAAGCAACCTGTCGTTTGGAATGGTAACCAGGGTATCCACCACGGCCCTGAGGGCTTCCACACCCTTTTCTGCGTGCTGCATGCGCTTCTTGCCCTCAAAGGTGAAAGGCTTGGTGACAACGCCCACGGTGAGAATACCCATTTCCTTTGAAATCTGCGCGATGACCGGCGCGGCTCCGGTACCCGTGCCGCCGCCCATGCCGGCGGTTACAAAGACCATATCCGCGTCCTTGATGGCCATGGCGATTTCATCGCGGCTTTCGTTGGCCGCTTTTTCCCCGATTTCCGGATTGGCTCCGGCTCCGAGTCCCTTTGTCAGTTTATCTCCAATCTGGATTTTCGTATTGGCCTGTGAAAGGAAAAGCGCCTGCTTGTCCGTGTTTACGGCTATAAATTCGACGCCGCGCAGACCGGCGCTGATCATGCGGTTGACCGCGTTATTGCCGCCGCCTCCGACGCCAACGACCTTCAGACGGGCAAAACTGTCCATATCGATATCAAATTCCAACACTTTTGTGTCCCCCTTTTATCGGTTATCGCAAGTAATTCAATATGGCTTGTAATCTGGACACAGCAGTTCTCATATCTCTTATATTACCATTATATTAACAAACCCTGTCAAACGCAATGATTTCTTTCAAAAATTCTGCCCTTTTGGATCAATATATTGCGTTTTTTCCATCTTCCCGACCATTTCAGGCAGTATATATAGTATTATTTCATTTCATCCAGCTTCAGCAGCTTCCTTCTGATATTGCCAAAATTGATGAATATCCTGTTGCCGAAGGCGAACACTGCGGCCAGGTAAAGCTGGATGCCCAGCTTGTCCCCGATAAAAGCCAGAAGCGCTGCCAGAAGGGAATTGCCGAAAAAGCCTGACAGGAAGACCTTGATATCGAACTTGCCTTCCAGCGAAGCCGAGAAGCCTCCCAGAACCGAGTCCAGCGCGGCAAGTATGGCCACAGCCGCATAATTGGAGTAGGCCTGGGGGATGTGGAAGGGAAGGAAAATGCCAATAATCAATCCTGCTATCAGTCCCAGTATGGGAATCATCAAACCACCTCAATCCGGTATGAAACTCGGGTTCTGACCTTTGATGAATTCCAGTCTTCCCCGTTCACTCGTGCCTATCTTTGTGAAAAAAATCTGCTTGGCAAAATCAATAGTATATTGAAGCCTGTCCGTCGGATCAAACCGTACCACGACCCGGTTGTCAAAGGACATCATGGCCGTGTCTTCATCCACCACATCGATCCAGTCCACCACAGGCCACAGCTGGAAGTCCGAGTTCTCATCGGATTCCCTGATGGCGCCGACGATATTGTCGGCCAGGCGGACGTGCCCGATATCAGAGGTTTCAAGCTGTTTGCCCACTGAATAACTGGAAAAATCAATACCACGCACTTCCTTGAGCCCTTCAGGAGGAGAACCCTGACAGACTTCAAGCACGTAGCCCTCAGCGTCCACGGTCAGGTAGCTTCCGAGATAGGGCAAATAGACTGACGGCTGTCTTTCGGCAACACGGATGCCCACTTCGTTAGGGAAAATGACAAATACCCTTGCCTCCTTGATGCGGGGCAGGGCTTCAATGGCCGTTTCCGCGTCAAGCAGCCTCAAACCGAGAATTGCCTCAGGAGAAAGCCTGAGCTGCCTGTATGGGTTTTCACCCAAGGCAATTCCCGATGCGAGCCTGATCTCTTCTTCGCTGTAATAACCGGCACCCTCAACGCGTATGTTTTTAACGGTGAAAATGGGTGTAAAGAAAAGCATGAGCACCAGCAGCACCGGACACATCAGCAGAAACAGTATCTTCAGCAGCCTTTTCTTTCGTTTTTTTCCACGGCTCATCGGCACCATCACCCATGTGCATATTATATCAGAGAGAGGGGGGAAATAACAGCCTTCAGGTCTCAACCCGTTTGATATCGGCTCCTATGCTGGAAAGGACCTTTTCCATCCGCTCATAGCCCCTGTCAATATAGTTGACGCCCGATATGCTGGATGTGCCTTCCGCGGCCAGCGCGCCAATGACCAGCGCGGCTCCGCCCCGCAAATCCCTGGCCTCCAGCTGGGCAGCCTTGAGTTTGTCGACACCGCGGATGATGGCCGTCCTGCCCTGCACACTGATGTCCGCACCAAGCTTCATGAGCTGCTCGGTATAGCGGAACCGGTTTTCAAAAACAGTTTCAACAACCACACTGGTTCCCCTGCACTTGGAGAGAAGGGCTACCATTTGTGGTTGCATATCCGTGGGAAATCCGGGATAGGGAGAGGTTCGAACCAGATCCAGGGCTGTCAGGTTGCCATTGGACTCCAATGCGATCACATTTCCAGAGTAGTTTTTTATCCGGCAGCCGCAGCGCTTCAAACAGTACAACACCGATCCGATATGGTCATAAATCACACCCGTGACCACGAGGCTTCCTCCTGTGGCAGCCGCGGCGGCCAGATAAGTTCCTGCCACAATGCGGTCGGGAATGATCCTGTGCACGGGTTCGGCTTTTATCTCGCGGGTGCCCTGGATGCGGATGACACCTGTTCCGGCGCCGGATACCTGGACGCCCAGTTTTCTTAAAAAGGCCTGCAAATCGTCAATTTCAGGTTCTTTGGCTGCATTCCGGATGATGGTTTCGCCCTCTGCCATACTGGCCGCCAGCATGATGTTTTCGGTTGCGCCCACACTGGGGTAATCCAGAAGGATCTCGCAGCCGGTCAGCTTTTCGGCCCGGCAGCACAGGATGCCATCGTTGATACCATCTATCTGGGCTCCCATCTGGGAGAGGGCCTTCAAATGCATATCGATGGGCCTTAAGCCGATTTCACAGCCGCCGGGATAACTCACATGGACTTCCCCGCACCTTGCCAGCAGGGCGCCCAGGATAATGATGGATGAACGCATTTTTCTCGCCAGCGCTTCAGGAATGCTGCTGGCCGTCAGCCGGGAAGCATCCACTTCAATCCTGCTTCCCTCCCTGCGGATGCCGCAGCCCAGGGCCCCAAGTATCTCCAGCATGGTGGTCACATCATCCAGTTCCGGGCAATTCTCAAGGATGCTGGTACCTTTGTTCAAAAGCGTAGCCGCCAATACCGGCAACACAGCGTTTTTGGCTCCGGGCACCTCAATGATGCCGCAAAGCCGCGAACCTCCGGTTATGACGAGATTGCTCACGCAAAACACCCCCGGAAGCTAAGTAATTGAATACATTTCATAATATGCTCCCGGGAAAATCCTGTTACTGGAAGCCTGTCCGTCTATATCTAGAGTTGGGGACAACCTGAAGCACGCCATCAGGGTCTGGCTTTCCGGACGGCTCAGCCCTCGCCCTGGCGGGCCCGTTTCAGAAGCTCAGCCCCTTTGACCGGGGCCAGGCTGTATGTGTTGTTCCTGGAGATGTTGAGAAGGATCCCCATTCCCACAAGGTGGAACAGCATGGAGGTTCCTCCATAGCTGATAAACGGCAGGGGCATGCCGGTTACGGGTATGGTGGCCGTTACAACGGCGATGTTGACGATGCTTTCTATGGCTATCAGCGATGTCAGCCCGATGGCCATGAGACTGCCCATCATGTCCGGCGCATTCATGGAAATGCGGATACCGCGCCAGATAAGCAGCAGGAAGAATGCGATCACCGTGAAGGCGCCCACAAAACCCAGTTCCTCGGCAACGATCGAGAAGATGAAGTCGTTCTGGGGCTCCGGGATGTACAAATACTTCTGCAGGCTTTTCCCAAGCCCTCTGCCGAAGATGGAACCAGAAGCGATGGCATAGAGGGAATTCACCACCTGGTATCCTGCTCCCTGGGGATCGGAAAAGGGATCAAGGAACGAAACAAATCGTTTCCAACGATATTCCGAACTGTAGATAAGGTAGGCTGCTGCCGCCAGGGCAGGTCCGCCGATGGCAAAAAAGTGGAGGAGCCTCGCACCGGCGCAGAACAGGATAACAGCCGCAACAGCCGTGATGAGAATGGCGCAGCTGTAGTGGGGTTCCAGAAGAAGCAGAAAGTCCACAAAGCCAACGATCAACAGATAGGGCACCAGGCCGCTGAAGAAAAAACGCAATCTTCCGTGGTTCTTGGCCAGGCTGAAGCTCAGGAACATGATCAGAGAGAGCTTCATAAGCTCGGAAGGCTGGAAGGTGGTAAAACCAAGGTTAAACCAGCGCCTGGCGTTGTTGGATACCGAACCTATGCCGGGTATGGCCACCAGAATCAGCAGGACAATGCTGACCAGCATCAGGATGGGCGAAAGGAGCGCCAGTCGGCGATAATCGATATTTGAGACAACAAACATCAGGACAAGGCCCACACCACTCCAGAGCAGCTGCCGGATAAGATAATGGTATTTGTTGTTGACGGTAAAGGCAGCATAATAGGAGCTGGCGCTGAAAACCATGACAATACCGATGGCCGTGAGCGCAATCACGGCGAAGAGGAGCCAGAAGTCATATTCCCTTTTTCTCATCCTGCAATCATCCTTCTTATGCCGGTGAACTAAGCCAACTGTTGCAGCGGAGGCCCGTCAGCCGGTCCGATAAAAAACTGAATCACAGCCGGGTCCTGAATACTATTATAGGAGCAGCACAGCCACGACGCCGGCAGCAAGGGTGACCAGGGCAAAGACTGTCACCACTTTGGTCTCCTTCCATCCCTTGTACTCGTAATGATGGTGCAAGGGAGACATCAGGAAGACTCTCCTCCGGGTCCTCTTGAACCAGAAAACCTGTATCACTACAGATAATGCCTCAGCCACATAGATTATGCCTGCAATCCCCAGATAGATTGCCGTGCCCGTCATCAGCGCCATGGCTGCCAGGGCACCGCCGAGGGCCAATGCGCCCACATCGCCCATGAACACCTTTGCGGGATGCAGGTTGAAGACCAGAAAACCCAGAAGGCCTCCCGCCAGTATGGCGCAGAACGTGCGGATATATTCCCAGTCGTCCCGGAATGTGGACATGACGGTAAGGAAGAGCAGGACAAGGGTGGTCACCGTGCCCGCCAGACCGTCCAGACCATCGGTAAGGTTAACGGCATTGGTAAAGGCTGCCAGCACAAAGATGGAGAAAGGCACCGCGATGGCCACAGGCAGCGTAACGGGCGCTTTCAAACCGATAAAGGGAATGACCAGGGTACTGGCAGAAGGGATATAGCTTATGGCATACCAGGTGAAGGCACCCGACACGATCAGGAGGCCCAGCATCTTCTGCTTTGGTTTCAGGCCGGTGTTATGCTTTCTTACAACCTTCAGGTAATCGTCGAGAAAACCGATGAGACCAAAGCCCAGGGTGACCAGGATCAGGACCAGGATGCGATGATCCTTTATGGCATACCAGCCGCCCACCAGGACCATGGGTATCAGAAAAAGCAGTCCGCCCATGGTAGGCGTTCCGCTCTTGGCCTTATGGGATTCAGGGCCTTCCTCCCTCACAGTCTGACCGCATTTGAGCCGCTTCAGCAGGGGAATCATAATCCTGGCAAGGGCCAGTGACATGGCAAACGCGATGAGATAGGCCAGCAACTGGTGCGGTATGACATTGAAGATTTTATTCATTCCTTTTCCCTCACTTGTTCTGCGCTTCAGTATTCCGGGATGCCCCTGTAACCTTGCCGCCAAAAAGCCTGTCGGCGAGAAGATCCAGATTCATCTTCCGCGATCCTTTGAAAAGGATAACATCGCCTCTGGCTAATTTCTGGCTTAAATAGTTTTGCGCATCTTCGGCATTTTGAAACAGCCTGGTGTTCTCCAAGGGCATGCCGTGGTCGGAAGCACCTTCCACATACCAGCGGGCCAGGTCACCGATGGCAACCAGATAGTCTATCCCCGATTCAGCCACCTGCATGCCTATTTCCCTGTGGGCATCCTCAGCCCATTCCCCCAGCTCCAGCATATCGCCCAGGACAGCCCATTTGCGCCGGTTGACGCCGATCTCCGACAGGACCCTGAGTGCCGAGCTGACCGAAGCGGGAGCCGCGTTGTAGGCATCGTTGATGACCTTGATGCCGTCCACGTCCACAATATTCATGCGCATGCGGTCCCCGGTATAGCTCAGAAGGCCTTTTTCTATGGTCCCGCAGTCAAATTCCAGCGTCATGGCCACGCTGATGGCCGCAAGGGCATTCTGGACATTGTGAATCCCCGGTGCCGGCACAAAGAACCGATGCTCCCAGGCGGGACACTGTACCGAGAAGCTGATCCCCTCTTCCCCTTTGGACAGTAAATCGCTTGCCCGGATATCGCAGGTTTCATCCATGCCGTAGAAAAGGGTTTTCTGCTTAAGAAGGCCCTTCAGGCCTGACAACAGTTCATCGTCCCCATTGAGCAGTACGACGCCGTCATCCTGCATGCCGCGGATGATCTCCAGCTTGGCCTTGAGAATGTTCTGCCGCGAGCCCAGCCGTTCAATATGGGATATGCCGATATTGGTGATAACCGCTATATCGGGGCGCACGATCCGGGTCAGGTAATCGATCTCGCCGAAGCCCCGCATCCCCATCTCGAACACGGCGGCCTGACAGGAGTCATCCAGTTCCAGCACCGACAGGGGAAGGCCAATCTCGTTATTGAAATTACCCTTTGTTTTATGCACCTTAAGCCCTGCCGACAAAGTGGCGGCGATCATTTCCTTGGTACTGGTCTTGCCGACGCTTCCGGTTACGGCGATCACGGGTATATGGAATCGGGAGCGATGATATTCCGCCAGCTTTCCCAGCGCTTCCACCGTCTTTTCCACCAGCACGGCCGGGACGCCGTCGGGAATGGAAGCTCCTTTTTCGGCCATAACCAGGACTGCTCCCTTGTCCAGCGCTTCACGGATGTAATTATGTCCGTCAAAGCGCTCTCCCCGTATGGCGACAAAAAGGCAGCCCGGTTCAAGGCTTCGGGTGTCGGTGGACACGCTCCTGATCATTATATTCCCGTCGGCAGCCAGTTGTCCATTGACCGCCCGGGCAACTTCGGCGGCATACATTTCCTTCATGTATCACTCAAGCTCCTTCAGTATGTTTTCGACGATCTCCCGCTCGTCGTAATGGATGGTCTTGTCCTTGAAAATCTGGTAGGTTTCATGGCCCTTGCCCGAGAGAACGATCACATCGCCGCTTCGGGCGTTTTTCATAGCATAGCGGATGGCCTCGGTCCTGTCCTCAATCACCACGTATTCCCCATTGGTCTTCCTGATACCCTCCTCGATATCCCTGAGGATTTGCGCCGGCTCCTCGGTCCTGGGGTTATCGGAGGTAATGATGGTGAAATCGGCAATCCGGCCCGATATCTCGCCCATGAGCGGCCTCTTGGTGCGGTCCCTGTCACCACCGCAGCCGAAGACGCTGATAAGGCGCCCCCTGGCAAACTCCTTCACGGTGGACAGGATGTTCTCCAGGCTGTCGGGTGTGTGGGCATAATCGATCATCACGGTATAGTCCTTTCCGGGAGTGGGCACCACCTCGGCGCGTCCGGGTACCTGTACCTTCTTCAGACCATCCCGGATGGCTTCAAAGGGTATGCCCAAAAGTCCGCAGACAGCGATGGCACCCAGCGCGTTGTATACGCTGAAAAAGCCGGGAACCGAAACACTGATCCGTTCCCTGAACCAGGGGGTTACCGCATCAAACTCCACTGAGCTGGAATGGGTGGTGATATTCTCGGCCCGCACATCTGCCGGCTTCTCTATGCCAAAGGTCAGAATATCACAGGTTGCGCCGTCCAGAACCCGCTCGGAGTAGGCGGCATCCACGTTGACGATGCCCTTTTGGCACATGGTAAAGAGGCGGAGCTTGGAGACAAAATAGTCCTCCATATCCGGATGCTCGAACCCGCCGATATGGTCTTTCGAGAAATTGGTGAAGACACCGATGTCAAAATCGCAGCCGGTTACCCGGTGAAGCTTGAGCCCCTGGGAGGAGACCTCCATAACCACCGTGTCGGCCCCCTTTTCCTTCATGCGCTCAAACATCTCCTGGAGGTCATAGGATTCCGGCGTGGTGCGCCTTGCGGGGATCTTCTCGCGACCGATGCAGTTGGCCACGGTGCCGATGAGGCCCACGGTTTTCCCAGCCTCTTCCAGGATGGAACGTATCATATAGGTGGTGGTGGTCTTGCCCTTGGTGCCGGTCACGCCCACCAGGGTCATGCTCCGGGAGGGATTTCCGAACCAGTTGGCAGATATCAGCGCCAGGGCTTCCCGGGAATTCTTTACCCGGATGATGGTGACATCCTCGCCGATCACATGGATATCTTTTTCCACCACCAGGGTGCATGCCCCGTTGTCCACCGCCTGCTGGGCGTATT
Source organism: Thermoclostridium caenicola (assembly GCF_900142095.1). Lineage (GTDB taxonomy): Bacteria > Bacillota > Clostridia > DSM-8532 > DSM-8532 > Thermoclostridium_A > Thermoclostridium_A caenicola. The sequence continues at coordinate 9,030 of NZ_FQZP01000016.1, forward strand.
TGTGACCGTCGGTGGTGAAACCGTCTATGCATACGAAGAGGTATCCGGGCAAGGCTTTGCGGGAATCATAGGTCACTCCCCTGATCTCCTTGTCCAGTCCGCCACGGACCTCAACCAATTCCAGGGATTCAACCAAATCCTTCAGTTTCATGCTATCCTTCCTTCCCTTACAGGCTCCGCCTGTTTAGATTCGTACCGTTTCCTTCCTAATCGGCGATCAGGAGCATGAACTCCACGTCTACCACTTCGCCCTTCGGAAGAAGCGTACCCGGTTCATACTGCTGGCTCAGCGCGGTACCCTCGCCCTTGATCCGGATGTTGAGCCCAAGGCTCCGCATGGTGGCCGTAGCCTCGTCCACGGTTTTGTTGGTAAGGTCGGGCATGGGCACCATATTGTCCTGCGGGCTGCCTTCGGTATACAGGATTACCGTGGAATTCCTGGGAACACTGAAGTCGGCCCTGGGCGTCTGAGCCGTCACGACGGCATTTTCGTCCTGGCTGCCTTCCACCAGGTAATTCAGGTTATAGGCCTTGAGCTTTTCAACCGCTTCCTTCACGGTCAATCCTACCACCGAAGGTACATAGACCTCTTCGGTCATCTTCTTCATGTCTTCCTCGCTGTACTGCCTTTCCACCTGCAGGTATTCCAGGATGTCCTCGCAGAGCTTCCCGGCAACCGGCGCGGCCAGGATACCGCCAGACCGCAGGTGCATCTCCACCTGGGGATGGTCCAGAACCACCAGGACCACGATCTCCGGTTTGTCGGCAGGTGCTATGGCGGCGAAGGACACAACATAGCGGCCTTCGGACTCGGTTTGAAGGGTTTCGGACGTACCGGTCTTGCCTGCAATCCGGTAACCGCTGACATAAGCATTTTTTCCCGTTCCTTCAGATACTACACCTTCCAGGATGGTTCTGACGGTCCGGGATGTCTCCTCCGAGATGACCTTACGGATCACCTGGGGTTCAAACTTCTGTATAATGTTCCCGTTGCTGTCGCTGATCTGCTTGACGAGCATGGGTTTCATCAGGTTGCCACCGTTGGCTATGGCACAATATGCAGTGGCCAGCTGAATGGGGCTTATCTGGAAGCGCTGTCCGAACCCGGCCACCGCCAGGTCGATTTCGGTGGGATTCTTGTGCCAGAGATTCCGGTATTCTTCGTCGGTGGGCTCCCCGGCCAGTTCCAGTCCGGTCCGTTTCTGGAATCCGAACATCCGCACATAGCTGTAGAACTTGTCAATGCCGACAGCCAGGGCCTCCTGCACAAACACCGGGTTGCAGGAGTTATACACCGCATGGGCGAAATCCTGCTGACCATGCCCGCCCGCGTGCCAGCAGTTGATGGTATGCCCGGCCAGGGAATAGGGCTTGCACACCACCGTGGTTTCGGGCCTTACAATGCCTTCCTCCAGCGCTGCAGCCGCAGTGATGGCCTTGAAGGTGGAACCCGGCTCATAGGTATCATTGACAACCTTGTTGCGGAACACGGTCGACCAGAGCAGATTGGTGTTCTCAATGCTGGAAAAGCCCTTCCAGTCCGGATCGTCCACAAAATCCGGCTTGGCGTCGGGATCGTTGGGATCGAAATCGGGATAGGACGCCATGGCCAGGATCTCCCCTGTATTGGGGTTCATCACGATGGCGGCTGCACCCCTCTTCAGGTTATAGTTCAGCGCAGCCTGTTCCAGGGCCTTCTCGGTGAAATACTGGATGGTCTCATCAATGGTGAGGAACACGTCATAGCCGTCCACAGCTTCCACGTAGCGTTCCTTGCTGAAACTGATGGGCCTGCCAAGCACGTCCACCTCGTTCATGATCTTGCCCGGCATGCCTCTTAAGGTGGCATCCAGCTTCAGCTCGATACCGGCCAGTCCCTGATCGTCAACTCCCGTGAAACCCAGGACGTGTGCCGCCAGGCTGCCGTTGGGGTAATAGCGCTTGGAATCCTCATCGATATAAATGCTCTGGAGACCCAGTTCGCCTATCACATAATTTCTCACCCTGGCGCCCAGGTCCCTGTCTATTTTTCGCTTGATGTATTCAAAACGGGAGTTCTTGTAGAAGATTTCCAGGATGTCCCCGGCATCCATCTCCAGCATCTCTCCCAGCTTTTGGGCCAGCTGCTGGAGCTTTTCCGGCTCTTTCACTTCGCTTCTGAGGCCGTTGGGATTAACCGAGACGGTGTCCACCGACGCACTGATGGCCAGACCCTTCCCGTTCCGGTCGTAGATGGTGCCGCGCTTGGGATTGATCATCCGCTTCTGGGTCTGGGTCGAATACGCCTTTTTCTGGTATTCCTCACCCTTGACAAACTGGATGAATCCCACCCTGTATAGCATGAAAAAAAGCGACAGGGTGAAGACCAGCAGCATGAAGAATTCCCTTCTTTTCAACATTCGCGTGTTGGGTTGGGTGGGAATTTCCCCCGCTTGCTTTTTCTTCCTGACGCTTTTCAAGTCCACCGGAGCTTTCAAAGCAGTCCTGGGCTGCGTACCTGTTCTGTATTTGCCATTACCGCTTTTCATCTGATTTCTCCTGCAAAAAAAGGACGACGGACTGATCCGCTGTATGCTTCACTATCAATCCATGGTCCTGCATGATTCTGTATAAAATATATACCTGACGCGCTCATTATATTTCTTTTCCATAAGAAAGCCGGTTCCGGGGCATTGCTGGTCATACCTGTCACGGGAAAGCCGCCCGCACCGCATCCAGGATACCTTCCAGCAAGGATTTCCGGCCCCCGGATGCTTCTTCGATGTATTGTTGATCCAGCACCACATTGTAATCATTCTTGGGAACGCTTACCGGAACAATCTGGAACCGATCGGGCTTGTGCATGCCCAGTTCGGTCTCCGCAATCTGCTTGACCCTGTCCAGATCGATGCTGGTTTCTATTTCAACCTTCAGGAGCCTGTTCTCGTTCCTCAATGTATTGTATTCCTCGTTCATCCTGTTCATGGCGGCATTCAGATCCGCCAGCAAGGAGAAGCGGTAGAGCACCACAAAGCACATGGCAACCAGGGCCACAATGCAGAAGCACAGCCTGCCCTTGGGAATATGGGCATACCTCGGTACAGCAACGCGGGATACCCTTACCTGGCGCTCCTTCGGCTGATGCGTTTCATGCCGCTCCGGCCTCTGGGGCAGTTTGGGCGCCACACTGCCGTAAACATAACCACTTCTGGTTTCCATGTGATGGTACCTCCCTTCCGGACTCGTTTCCACTTTTGCAGCGCTGTCTGGATTCTTCTGCCGACATTTGAACCTTATCTCCGCTGAACGGACCGTAACTCATGGCTGCACGCCTTATCTCAGGCAATTCACAGTTCCCTAAAGAGAACAACGTGGCGTACTTTACCGTAACGCCACCTCTCGCCGACATCAGAGATGAAGTTCCGGGTCTGCCCTCGGGCAGACCCTGGAGAAGATCATTTCGGATAATCTTTCCAGCTCACTTTTCTTTTGTGTGTTTCCTTTGTTTCTTACCTGCTTCTCTTTTGTAAACTTTTCCTTTTCTCTTGTGTAAACCTTGTCCACTTTATCTTTGGTAACTGGTTCAAATCTTTTGTAACTCCGGCTTTCGCCGGCAAATGGTCTTCTTTGGTGGATACAGCCTTTGCGCTTTGGTTTCTTACCGTTCTTTTGTGTCTTTCCGATATTCTTCTTTTGTAAATTCTGCTTTTATCCTTTGCACCGGCTTAAGTCAATCAATTAAAGCTTTTCCGCAACCCGGAGCTTGGCGCTCCTGGCTCTGGGATTCCTTTCGAGCTCATCCTCGGACGGCGTCACAGGCTTCCTTGTCAGAATCCTTATCTGCGGCGTCCTGCCGCAGACACATTTGGGAAAATCCCCGGGACAAATACAGCCTTGCGCCTTGTCCTTGAAAATCTGTTTCACAATCCGGTCTTCCAGGGAGTGGAAGGTGATTACTGCCAGCCGGCCTCCGGGATTCAGAAAATCGATGATCTCGCCCAGCGTTTTTTCCAGAACCTCCAGTTCCCTGTTGACCGCTATGCGGATGGCCTGGAAGGTTCTTTTGGCCGGATGCGGTCCTTCCCGTCTCGCAGCGGCCGGTATGGCCGCCTTGATGATGTCCACCAGTTGACCTGTTGTGGTTATCTTTTGTGTTTCTCTGCTTTTCACAATGAATTCCGCTATCCGCGAAGCCCACTTCTCCTCTCCGTACTCCCGGATGATTCGGGTCAGTTCCTCGCGGCTCAGGTTGTTGACAACCCATGCGGCATCCATTTCTTCGCTTTTGTTCATTCGCATGTCGAGGGGCGCATCCTGCTGGTAGCTGAATCCTCTTTCTCCCTCATCCAGTTGGTAGGAGGAAACGCCCAGATCCATGAGTACCCCGTCGACTGCCTTCAGCTTTTGCATCCCGATGACTTCTCTTATTTTTTCAAAGTTCGTATGGTAAAGGACGTATCGTCCTTGGGTTTGCACGTTCTCAAGCTTTTGCCCGGCCGCCCGTATGGCGTCCTGATCCTGATCGATGCCTATCAGCAGACCTTCCGGCCCCAGTCTTTTCAAAATCTCTGATGAATGCCCGGCTCCGCCCAGGGTGGCATCCACATAAACGCCGTTTGCGCGGATATTCAGATAATCTATGCATTCATCCAGCATGACGGGTTTGTGTTCAAAGGTCAAGGCCGGATTCTCATCCTTTCAGCTTTTTACGGAAGGTTTATGGGTAGGCTGTCCAGTATCTCGTTGATGTCATAGGAGCTGGTCACTTCTTCATACTTCTGCGGATCCCAGATCTCCACCTTGGTGTCGACACCGGCGAAAAGCACTTCCTTTGTCAACCCGGCCCAATCCTTCAGCTCCTGGGGAATCACAAACCGCCCCTGGCTGTCCAGGCTGCAGGTTACTGCGTTGGCAAAGTAGTGGCGGATGATGGCCCGGTAGTTCTGCCTGCTGGTCTGGAGGGTCTTGATCTTCTCTTCAAACTCCTCCCAGGCTTCCATGGGATAAAGGTAGAGGTTCTGATCCTCACCGCGGGTAATGATGAACTCAGTACCCAGCTTGTGACGGTAAGCGGCAGGCACGAAAACACGGTTTTTTGCGTCCAACGTATTCGTGTATTTGCCGTTAAAACCTCCCACCACTTTCACCCACTTTGCTCCACTTACATTGTATTCTACTCCATCTATCGGCACCCGTCAACCCTTCGCTTAACCTTGCCGGAAGGTCAGCAAAAAAGGGATGCTCCGTCCGGAACATCCCTGCAGGTTCACCAAATACCATATATTGTATTGTATAAATAAACAATACACTAAATATGTTCGGGCAATGTTTTGTCAAATATTATGCAATTTTGCTTATTGAAATTTTGTAACAAAATTTTAATATTTCATGTGTGGAACCGATCCCTTCCGCCGGGTTCCCTGTACGGTCTCAGGCCTCAAACATGGGCTTCTGACGCCGCATGGAGACGCTGACAATAATCCCAACGGCCAGGTAATTGACCACCACCGAGGATCCACCGCTGCTGACGAAGGGCAGCGGAATACCGGTCATCGGCAGGATGCCGATGTTCATGCCCACGTTTTCCACAAAGTGGAACAGGAACATGGCCATGAGGCCAATCACCAGGAAGGTTCCGAACTTGTCCTTGGCAAAGCGCGCAATATAGAGGCAACGCAGCAAAAGTACGGCAAACAGCGCCACCAGCACAACAGCGCCAACAAAGCCCATCTCCTCTCCTACCACCGCAAAGATGGAGTCGGTCTCCACCTCGGGCACCATGAAGGTGGCTTTGCCCTTGCCGAGACCCACCCCGGTGAGCTGCCCCCTTCCGATATGGCGGATGGCCATGCGCACCTGGTATGCGCCGCTGTTTTCATGTGCTGAAGGATTAAGGAAGGACTGTATGCGCGTGATCATGTGATTCGGCAGAACATTGACCAGCACGGTAAACCACAGCAGCGGAAACACCAGCAGGACAGACCCGCCGAAAATGAATATATAACGGTATTTAATACCGCTGACAAAAAGCATGCAAAGAAACATGAAAACGTAGACCATGGCGGTGCCGAAATCCGGCTGAAGCAGCACAAGACCGATGGGCAGCGCCGTGGAGGCCAGGAGCAGCAGAACATGCTTGAGACTTCGGCCCTGCTGCAGCCTTTCGAAATAGAAGGCCGCGGCGATGACCATGGCCACCTTGCCCAGCTCGGACGGCTGAACGCTCAAAGGCCCCAGCATCAGCCAGCCCCGGGTTCCCGTTTCCTCTCTTCCCACGCCCACCAGCAGAACGGCCACCAGAAGGAAAACCGTGATGAAATAGGCCGGTATCCCCAGTATCTTCAGATCCTTGTAGTCGATGATCATGACGATGATCATGACCGCGATCCCCAGAATGGAGGCGATCAGCTGTTTCATGAAGAGATTGGGGATTTCCTTCTGATCGGCCATCCCTTTCAGCACGATAAGGCCTATCACGTTGATGAGGATGACATTGATGATGATGAACCAGTCAATATTCTTAACCAGCGATGGTCCCTTGTTCTTTTCTATGGCATACATAAACCGATAATAATCCCTCGTCGCTGAATGATTGGATGTTCAGCCCCAAGCCGCTCCGGTTCAGTTCCCGCTGCCGGAGGGTGTCGTGTCAACGGTTCCGTCGGGGTTTTCGGCGGTTTCAGCTGCAGCGTCATCCGCACCTGCCGGAATTTTATCCCGGGTTTCCGGGACGGGCTCAGCTGCCGCCTTCCCATTCTCATTATCGGCCAAAACCGTGGCCGTGTCATTGGAAACTATTCTCTCCTGCTGTTTCTCTTCTTCCCTGAGACGATTCAGAACCTCGGCATAAGCGCTCTGACCGCCTTCTGCCGGTATTTCCTTCCGGGTTTTTGCCCTGATGGCAGCGATGAACAGGAAGATGGCGGCGCCAACGAACAATACCGCCGCAAAGACCTGGTTGTATCGCACGTTGTTGCCCGACTGGAAATCATCCACCCGCAGAAATTCGAGATTGAACCTTGCAAAACTGTACAGCATCAGGTACCAGGCAAAAACCCTGCCAGGCACCCTGTTCCTTTTCCTGATGGCCAACAGGATGAAGAACGCCAGAAAGTTCCATATGGACTCATACAGGAAAGTGGGATGGACAAGCTTATTCGGATCGATGCCCGGGTCCGGGAAAGTCTGGATAATGTTTCCGGTCATACCCCAGGGCAGATCGGTGTTTTTACCGTAAAGCTCCTGGTTGAAGAAATTCCCCCAGCGGCCGATGGCCTGGGCCAGAGGAAGATATACGCAGGCAAAGTCGACCAGGGTCCACATGCGGATCTTTCTGATCCTGGAGAAGATGAAGACCGAAAGCACGGCGCCTATCACAGCGCCATAAATGGCCAGGCCGCCTTCCCAGATATAAAGGATACGCTTCAGATCGTTTTTGAACAAATCCCACTTGAACACGACAAAGAACAGCCTGGCAAAGATGACGGATACGGGCAGGGCAAACAGGAACATGTCGATCAGGTCCTCTTCCCTGATCCTGAATTTTTCGGCCTGCTTCGTGGCCAGAATCAGGCACAGCAGGATGGCCACGGAAATGACGATGCCGTACCAATGAACACTGATGGGCCCGATTCCAAAAACCGGTCCCAGCTCAAAGGCTTCCGGGCTCACCTCCAGTCTTATGCCAAGTTTCGGAAATGCAATAAAGTCGACCCCCATATGACTTACCTCCACGTTTTATATCGGATGGATCACCGACAGGACGGTTGTTTTTGTAAACAGGCTCCGGAGAATCTGGTTGGTATATGCCAGATCCAGTTCCTCAAAAATCCTGCTCAGTTCAAAGTAGCTGGTCTTGTTGAAATAGCAGTCCATCATCTCCCTGGCGATGACATCGGGCGAGTTGAGCGTCCTGACGAAAACACCCTCATGAGATTTCCTGATGCGGTCGAAAACCTCCTGATCCAACCCCTTTTCAACGGTGGCTTCGATCTCCCTGCGAATCTCACCGGCAACCCTCTCGGGATCAGAGGACTGACCGCCCCAGTTGACGAATCCATAGCTCTGGTCGGCAGAAACCTCAAACCGGAAGGAATCATTGATCAGCCCATCATAATACAGCCGGTTGAAAAGCTCAGAGCTTCTGCCCATGATGGCGGCCAGAATGATACCAAGGGCTGTCCGCCGCTTGAGCAGCTCGTATCCCGATACGCGTACCGGATCCTTGATACCCATGTTGAACAGCGGCATGGACACCCGGAGCTTTTGCTCCTTGTACGTCAAGTTCACTTCCTCCGGTTCTTCCGGATAACGCTTTTCGGGTTTTCCCCTGTCCTTAGATTTTATCATACTGTCAACCGTTGTGAAAACCAACTCGGGATCCACGTCGCCTGATACGACCACCACCATATTGCTGGGCGTATAGAAGGCATTGTAGCATTCGTAAAGAAGCTCCTTGTTGATTTGCGCGATGCTATCCAGTGTGCCCGCGATGTCCACCTTGACCGGATGGTTGACATACAGGCAATCCAGCAGGTTGAAGAACAGCCTCCAGTCCGGGCTGTCTTCGTACATGCGGATTTCCTGACCGATGATGCCCTTCTCCTTCTCCACGTTTTCATCGGTCAGCCAGGGATTCTGGACATAGTCCAGCAGCATCCTGAAGTTTTCTTCAAACAGGTCGGTGCAGGTGAAATAGTATGCGGTCTGGTTGAAGGAAGTGAAGGCGTTGGGCGAGGACCCCATCCTGGAGAACTTGTCCAGCATGTTGCCGTCCTCCTGTTCGAACAGCTTATGCTCCAGAAAATGGGCGATGCCGTCCGGCACGCGCATGACCTGACCATCGCTCTTTTTGAAAACATTGTCGATGGAGCCGTAATCGGTGGCAAACAAAGCGGTTTTCTTGTTGTATCCGGGCTTTCTCACCAGAAAGGCTTTGAGACCTGACGGGTGATCGTATTCATAAAGGGTTTCTCCCAATCGTTCATAGGTTATGGTTTTATAGTTCATCATGCATCCTCCTTTTCAGGACATGGCCGCTGTGTCCCATATTATGCCTGCACCTGGTTGGGTTTCAGGAAATAGATGGTGTCCAGCTGGATCTTCCGGGCCACACGCACCACATTGTCGATGGTGACCGCATCCAGTTTCTGGGCCATGGTTTCGAAATCCTCCCCATCCTGGGTCAAATGCTGGCTGAGGAAGAAGTCCACAATGGCCCCCTGGCTGTCCTGCATGGTCTTGATTCCCGTTCTTAAGGATTTCTTGGTGGCATCGATCTCATCCTGGGTGATCCTGCCTTCCTTCATATCTTCAAACTGCTGCAGAATGATTTCTTCGGCCTTGGCCCGATTTTCCTGCTCGATGCCGCTCATGATCACCATGAGGCCCTTGTACTTTTCAAGGACCGAACTGGCGTAGTAGGCCAGCCTTGCCTTCTCCCGCACGTTCTGGAACAGCTTGGAGTGGACATCCCCGCCCAGTATCCCGTTGTACACCACCAGCGGGTAATAGTCAGGGGATGACGGCCCCACATTTGTCCTGAAGCCCAGGCAGAGCTTTCCCTGGTTGACATCCATGCTCTCGTCCACGCGCCTGACTTCCTTAACGGTTTTGGTCACATCGGGAAGCACAGTTTTGCCCACATTGACGCGGGGGATCTGCGTAAACTGTTCAATAAACCGGTGGGCGCTTGCATCATCAATGGAGCCGGACATATAGACAAAACAAGGGTAGGAAGTGATCATCTCTTGGTATATGGCATAGGTTTTCTGCGGGGTCAAAAGCAGCGCATCCTCCTCATAGCCCTCATCGGGTATGGCGAAGGCCTCACCGCTGCACATCTCCTCCATGCATCGCAGGAACGAGAACCGCATCTTATCGTTGATCCGGCTTCTGATATAATCGATCAGGTTATCCCGTTCCTGCCTGAATACCGAAGCCTTAAAGCCGTTGTCTTCCACGACAGGGTTCTGAAGAATGCACATGAGGAGCTGGCTGCACTGGTCAAACAGATTGTCCTGACCGCTGGTGTAGGCATCGGCGATATGGGACATGTGGAAGCTGACGATCTGGGTTTCGCCCTTCTTGCTGCAACCGCCGTCCACATCGGCACCGTACAGTTCCTCCAGCCGAATCTCCAGTTCCCGCTGAGTGGCAAATTTCTGGCATCCCCTCTTAAGCACCGAGGGTATAATGGCATTTCCGGATGCACGCTCCCTTTCCAGGCTATCCAGAAAGAAGACATCCACCCGGTTGGTTTTGAACTTCTCAGAGTTAATCCGGTAAAAGGTTATGCCGTTTTTCTCCGCAAGCTTTTCCGCGGATGTTTTCACTGTGGTCGATTCCATAGTGGATCCCTCCAAAATTTTCGCTAAGCCGTGAAACGGGTCCATGGCAGGTCGGAACGTCCGCTTCAACATTATTGTGGCATTGCATGGGTATTTTTATTTGATAGAATATGATTAAACAGCTTAGCCGTTTGCATCTTTAAAGTTAAATTATTATATCATAAAATTTATTCCAGATCATACCGCATCAGGTCCACCGTCCCGGCATTGCACCTGCCGGTTGCCGGAAAACCGGAAATCTGACCGATATATTATACAAGAGCGCGGCCGTTTACTGCCCATTTCCCGGCCCTTGCCGCGGATGCCCGCAAGGAGGTTCCCGATGTTTTACCTCAGCTTCCAGAATCAAATCCAACTGCTGCTGTTGCTCGTTTTTTCCTCCTATGTTTTTTTGTCAGGTCTGTCCGTCGGCCCAAAGGATCCCCGCCTGAAGGCCATGGCCCTTTCCTTTGCCATCCCGCTGATTCTCGGTTCCTATTCGTTTCTTGCAGGACCCCACAATATACACATCGCTTCCCTGTACCTGGATCTGTCATGGTTTTTGCTGATCCTGGCGCTGACCCTGGTATCCCTAATCCGATCTTCATCCGATTTCCTCAGATTTCTTCATCCTTTGCTGATTCTTCTGCCCATGGCGGCCATCTTCATGCAAGCCATGTTGCTGGAACTGGACTGCAGGTTCTATATGTGGTATTTCACGCTTGCTCTTGCCGCCATTCAGCTGCTCCTGACCATCGCCCGGCTTGTCGGCAGAAACCATTCCCGCCTGATGCTCCACCTGGGCGTCTTCCTGATGACCCTCAGCTTTGCCCTGAGTCTTTCTGATATCCTGATTCCGCCGCTGATTCATGGTTCGGCAGCCGCCGGTCTGTCCCTGTGCGCCCTCTATTTTTACATGCACACCTACGGCAGGCTGAAGGCCGAACACAACAGGAAAATCCAGGCGCCAGAAAGGCAATAAGATACCTGCTGCAGCCAGGCTGCAGGCAAATTCTGACGCTTCTTCCCACCTCTTCATTAAAATGCGATTAGAAAACCATTAAGTTCCGGTTGGCTTCCTTGTTCTGGCAGGCAGCCTGTGCTATGATTTTTGTGCAAAAATCCGTGGAAAAGTGAAACGCAGGAATGCCATAGCCCGAAAACGGGGTTTGAGCATTCTTGCATTAGAATGCAAATCCGGGCGGGAGGTTTTGCGATGAGCACCAGAAAAATCATCATGTGGACTTTGGCGTCCGTGCTGCTCACGGGTGGTGTGCTGATCGTTTATTTTCTGGGAGGATTCACGGGTATGCTTTTCACAGATCTTGAGACATTTGAAGTTAACGATTTCAGGGAGTTCGATGCGGGCCCCGTGGGCGGGATAGAGATTTCGGCATCAGGCACCGATACCGATATTATTGTAGTGGATTCCCCAAAAATTATGGTTTCCCTGAAAGGGACGGTGCGCACCCAGGACGCTTCGTTCGTTCCCTATATCGAAGCCGATGTCATCGGCAATACGCTGCGCATTGAGATAAAGAAAAAATCTTCCTCCAAGGCCATGTTCTATTCGGGTGACGTCCGCCTGACGCTGGAGATTCCCGAATCCTTTACGGGCCATCTGGCTTATAACGGTGCATCCGGCAGGCTGAACGCTTCCAGGCTGAAGCTGAATTCCTGTAAGCTGGCTACTTCGTCAGGAGATATCTCCCTTGGAGACCTGGAGGTGAACGGCATTGCTTCCGTCCACGCGACATCGGGAAGGATCGGGGTTGAGAAGCTTCAGGCATCCAGCGCCAGCTTTATGGCTTCCTCAGGGGATATCTACCTGGGAGACATCACAGTCCGGGAAGGTTTTTCAGCGGATGCTTCCTCGGGGCAAATCGTCATTGAGAGCCTCATCGCGTCCAACGCGACATTGAAGAACACCTCGGGCGACAAGAGAATCGCCAGTCTGACCGTATCGGGAGAAGCTGTCCTTGAAGGCAATTCGGGTTCCACGAAACTGGATCGCGTCAGTACCGGTAAGCTGGTCATCCGCTCAAGTTCCGGAGATGTCAGCGCCGAAACTGCCCGCTCAGGGCAGACAACCATCCAGACTTCTTCGGGCAGGATTTCGGTGAAGGGTCTTGAAGGGGATGCGGATTTGTCCTCGGGCTCAGGCAGCATCACCCTCCAGTGCGAGAAACCGGCCTCATCCATTCAAATCGCATCTTCCAGCGGAAGCGTCAACCTGAGCCTTCCCGGCAGCGCCCAGTTTACATTGGACGCGCAGACCAGTTCAGGCCGCATCAGGACGGATTTCAGCCTCGAAAAGTCTTCCTCCGGAGAGAAATACCTGCGCGGAAGCGTCGGTAACGGTTCCCTTGCCGTATTCGTAAAAACCACTTCGGGGAATATAACGGTTTCGAAGAACTGACTGAGGTAACCGTATGTTCAATAATGAATGGCGCCGGAACCATTCCGGGTATGGTTTCTTCCAAATAACAAAGGATGTATGACGCGCGTCATACATCCTTTCTTTTTCTATCTCATGCTTACTTTTGAAGCTTACGGAGCAAATACCGGATAACGAGCATCAATCCAGATTCCAGCTGCCCAGGTACTGCTCCTGATCCGCCGTGAGGGTATCGATGCGTATGCCCATGCTTTCCAGCTTCTTCATGGCAATCCGCTGATCGATGCTCTCCGGGATGTCGAACACGCCCGGCTTCAGCCTGTCCCTGTTTTCCACGATATAGAGGGAGGCCAGGGCCTGGACGGCAAAGCTCATATCCATGATTTCGGCAGGATGCCCGTCCCCGCAGGCCAGGTTGACCAGACGGCCCTCGCCCAGAAGGTAGATCCACCGGCCGTCCGCCATCCTGTAGCCGGTGATGTCCTTTCGGCACTCGCGGACTTCCACCGCCAGGGCCTCCAGTTCGGGGATGCAGATCTCCACGTTGAAGTGGCCCGCGTTGCAAAGCACGGCACCATCCTTCATCCTTTTGTAGTGATCCCCGTAGATCACGCGGTTACATCCGGTGACGGTGATGAAGATATCGCCGAGGGGTGCCGCCTCATCCATGGTCATCACCGAGAAGCCGTCCATCACGGCTTCAATGGCCTTGACCGGATCCACTTCCGTGACGATCACCCGCGCACCAAGCCCCTTGGCCCGCATGGCAACACCCTTCCCGCACCAGCCGTATCCGGCGACCACCACGGTCTTGCCGGCCACGATCAGGTTGGTGGTGCGGTTGATGCCGTCCCAGACCGACTGCCCGGTGCCGTAGCGGTTGTCGAACAGGTGCTTGCACATGGCGTCGTTGACGGCCATCATGGGTATCTTGAGGGCTCCGTCACGCTCCATAGCCTTAAGCCTGAGAATACCGGTGGTGGTCTCCTCGCAGCCGCCCCAGACATTGGGCAGAAGGTGCGGCAGCTCATTATGCAGGCAGTTGACCAGGTCACCCCCGTCGTCTATCACGATATGCGGCCCATGCTCCAGGGTCTTCCGGATGTGCTCCCTGTACTCCTCAGGCGTTGCGTTGTACCAGGCGAATACCTCCATACCATCGGCAACCAGGCCTGCCGCCACATCATCCTGGGTGGAGAGGGGGTTGCTGCCGGTAACGGCCACCTGCGCCCCGCCGGCGGCCAGCACCTTCGAAAGATAGGCCGTTTTCGCTTCCAGGTGGATGGACAGGGATATCTTCACCCCTTCAAAGGGTCGCGTCCGCTTGAACTCCTCCTCAAGCCCGGAAAGGATGGGCATATGGCGCTTCACCCATTCGATCTTGCGCCTGCCCGAATCTGCCAGAGAAATATCCCGAATCATGCTCTTCATGCTTCAAATTCTCCTCTCTGAAACAGGAAGGCTCGCGGCACCTCCCTGCATGAAAGTGCGTCACTGTAATTGGATTGTATCAGACTGAGGCTGAAAAATAAAGGTTAGCCTGTTTTCTTGTATCTGGAATTTCCCTGTTGACAAATAAAGAGCCAGGTTATATACTACATTACATGAGTAATGTAGTAATGGCGTGGTGATGTAATGAAATTTGATCCGGCCGATATAAAGCCCATTTATATCCAGATCGCCGAAGGCATTGAGGACGATATCCTCAACGGGCTGCTAGAGGAAGGAAAGGAATGCTACTCCCAGTATGAAATTTCAAGGATGTTCAACATCAATCCGGCTACCGCGGCCAAGGGCATCAACCTCCTGGTGCAGGAAGGCATCCTGTATAAGGTGCGCGGGCTCGGCATGCATGTGTCGAAGGGGGCAAAAGCCATGATTCGCGCAAAAAGGCGTCCGGCCATTGCAGAAAGCTTAAGGCAGCTGGTTCTGGAGGCGGAGAGACTCGGCATCAGCAAGGAGGAACTCATCCACATGATCCAGGAAACGACCATTCCCGAAAAGGAGGACCCCTCATGAATGTTGTCATTTTGCAAGATCTGGTCAAACGCTACAGGGACAAAACCGCTCTCAGGGGCATCAACCTTGAGCTGCAGGAAAACTGCATTGTCGGGTTGATAGGCCGTAACGGAGCCGGCAAGACCACACTGATGAGAACCCTGGCCGGTTATCTGAAACCCACGGAGGGTACGGCGCTGGTTTTTGGCGAGAAGCCCTTTGATAATATCCACGTACTTTCCAACATCATGTACATGGACGATGACAGGTTCCGGGATTCAGACACACTGAGGGATCTCTTGGACCGGGCAGCCCTGTCCTACAGCCGGTTTGACAAGACCCTGGCGCTAAAACTTCTGGAGTACTTCAACATACCCGTAAAGGCCAGGATAAAGAAGCTTTCCAGGGGTATGCGGACCCTCTTCTCGCTGGTCATCGCCCTCATGAGCCGTTGTCCGTTGACCATGCTGGACGAACCCACCCTCGGGCTGGATGCATCCCACCGCAAGGAATTCGCAAGCCTGCTTCTTAAGGATTATGCCAACCACCCCCGCACCATCATCATTTCCAGCCACCTGATAAGCGAGCTCGAAAACCTGATGGAGCAGGTGGTGCTCATCGATAACGGCAAGCTGGTTTTTCACAAGGCCATCGAGGATGTGCAGCGCTATGCGCTATACCTGGCCGGCCACAGAAAGGTCCTGGAAGAGGTGGCCGGACGGCATCAGGTCATCTGCCGGGAGTCCATGGGTGAAAGGCTGGTCCTTGGTATCGTCAACCATCTGACCGCGGAAGAGTTGCGGCAGCTGGAAATGCAGGGCATTGAGATCAGCGCCATGAGCGTCCAGGACGTCTGCGTCAACCTGACCGCACCAGGCAAAGGAGGTGTTCTTGATGTTATCGCAAAGTAGCAGGCTTCGCGCCATGAAAGCGCTTTTGTACGGCTATTACCTGGATTTCAAGTCATTTTTCGAGATCTACTTCTCGATATTGTTAGGCCTTATCATCAGCAAGTTCCTGATCACGCCGTCGGCGTCGAGCAGCAGTTCCCTGAACTCCGCGTTGATCAACTGCATGATCATGCTGCCTGTCGCCATGATGGTGATAACCAGCAATTCCGAGCTCAAAAAGAAATTTTCCTTCCCTGTGGACAGGGATCTGTTGGTTTTGTGCCACATCCTGCTCATCCTGGTGCTGCCGCTTGTTATGCTGCTGATGTCCTGCTTTTTCTATCTCGTTGAACTGCTCTTAGCGGAACTGACCCTGAGCGTAACCACTAACTTCTTCTATTCGTTGGCCATTACTAAAAGCAGCTTCCTTATTGGGTTTGCCATATCCTATATGGCCATTGTCTGCATAACCGCCCTCACCTGGATGGTCTCCGCCTGGTTCTACCGCCACAAGGTCCCCGTCGGTGTGATCGGCGCAGCGTTCATTCTGGGTCTGATATATTTGGATGACTTCAGAGATTCCGTCTTCGGGCTGATAGGCCGGCTGTTCCACAATCCCACGCCGGGCCTTTTATCCCTTAAGCTGGCCGTAATCACCCTGGCAGCCTTTGCGCTGGGATACATCCCCATCAAACGAATGGAGGTGAAATAGCCATGAACAAATGGGTGATGATAGCCCTGTCCATCGCCCTTGTCCTATCCTTCGCCCTTGTTTATGCGCTCAGCCCAAGCGATGAAGCGTTTCTGTCCAGATACGCCTCCGGGGAGTACATCACCGTTGCCGCCTTTGACGTGCCTTTGGACATCAACGGAATCGTCGATACAGTAAACACCATGTATCCTTTTACCATGAAGAAAGTGAGGATGGACATCGATAAGCTGGAGGTCCGGGTCAACAGGAACATTTCCGGAAACCTGGCGGATTTCTTGAAGGCGAATTTGGATGTCAAACTGTTCTTTGTGCCCGAAACCTATGATCGGCTTAACACGGAAATCCGTTTCCCCCGTTCCGTCTACCGTTTTTCGGCCGAAACCTTTGCCATCGTCGGGTGGTTCGAGCATTTCAGAGAACTGCTGGGCAATGAAATCCTAATCTGTGTACCCATGAATTACACCTTCGCCGAATAGACCATCTGGACACAATAAGGAGTTGTTCCGAGAGAGAGGCGGAACAACTCCTTGCTTTTCCAGGTATTATCTGAAAAAACTCCGTCCTTATGGCCACTGGCTGACAATCTCCTTTACAAGCGATGAGAACTTCTGCTCCACTTTTTTGCCGGTTTCCATCACTTCCTCGTGGGTGAGGGGCTGGTCCAGGATGCCCGCCGCCATGTTGGTGATGCAGGATATGCCCAGCACCCGCATCCCCATATGCCTTGCCACGATCACTTCGGGCACAGTGGACATGCCCACCGCGTCGGCGCCCAGGGCGCGCAGGGCCCTGATCTCAGCCGGCGTCTCAAAGGAAGGCCCCTTGCAGTAGGCATAAACACCGTATTTGAGGTCGATCCCTATCCTTTCCGCGCACGCCTGCGCCACCTTTTGCAGGGTGCGGTCGTAGGCAGCGGACATATCGGGGAACCGAGGGCCCAATTCATCAAGGTTCTCACCCCTTAAAGGGTTTTCGGCAAAGAAGCTGATATGGTCCCTGATGAGCATCAGATCCCCGGGCTCAAAGCCGGTGTTCACGCCCCCGGCCGCATTGGTGACGATGAGGTTTTTGATGCCCAGCAGGCCGAAGGCCCGGACAGGATAGACCACGGTGCTCATATCATGACCCTCGTAATAATGGAAACGCCCTTTCATGGCCACCACGTTCCTGTCGCCAAGCCGCCCGAAGATGAGCTTTCCCTCGTGACCCGGAACAGTGGTGTTGGGGAAGTTGGGAATCTCCCCATAAGGGATCTCCTGCTTGCCTTCAATGAAATCGGCCAGCCTTCCAAGCCCGGAACCCAGGATGACGGCGATCTCCGGAACGCCATCGATCATGCCCTTCAGATATTCCACGGTCTTTTCAAGCTTCTTCTTCATATCTTTCATAAATGCCCCTCCTGTTTTTATCCGAACAGCGAAACCTGACTGCTTGCCTCCATGCCGTCCAGGCAGCCGTGCTCCGCCAGGATATCGATCACCGCCCTGGACACGCCGGATCGCATCTTCAGATCCTCTATGGACACGAATTCACCATCCTTACGCGCTTCCACAATGCTGGCCGCCGCGGAGGCCCCCAGTCCCTGCAGCGCGGTAAGCGGCGGCAGGATGCCATCCTCGGTTATGATATACCGGGTGGCCTCGGATTTATACAAATCCACGGGCAGGCACCGGATGCCCCGGGCATACATCTCCCGGGCCACCTCCAGGATGGTCAGAAGGTCTTTCTCCTTTTGGGTGGCCAGCTTGCCCTTTTCCTCAATTTCCCTGATGGCCAGGTTCACCGCGTCGGCTCCCCTGGATATGATGTTGGCGTCAAAGCTGTCGGCCCGGACACTGAAATAGGTGGCATAAAAGGCTTCGGGATGGTATACCTTGAACCAGGCGATCCGGAAGGCCATCATCACATAGGCCGCCGCGTGGGCCTTCGGGAACATGTATTTGATCTTCTTGCAGGATTCTATATACCATTTGGGAACGCCCTTCTCCTTCATGAGGGCTTCCTGTTCGGGCGTCAGCCCTTTTCCCTTTCGGACGCTCTCCATGATCTTGAAGGCCGTCAGGGGCGGCAGGTCGTTCATCATGAGAAAGATCATGATATCGTCACGGGTACAGATAACCTCGGGCAGCGTGGCGATCCCGTTTCTCACCAGATCCTGCGCATTGTTGAGCCAGACGTCGGTACCATGGGACAGGCCCGATATGCGGATCAGTTCCGCAAAGGTGGTGGGCTTGGTGTCCTCCAGCATTTGCCTGACAAACTTGGTGCCGAATTCGGGAACGCCGAGGGTTCCCACCGGGCTGTCGATCTGCTCGGGGGTAACGCCCAGGGGCTCCGTGCTAGAAAAGATGCCCATGGTCCTTTTATCGTCCAGCGGGATGGTCTTGGCATCCACACCCGTCAGATCTTCCAGCATGCGGATGACCGTCGGATCATCGTGGCCCAGGATATCCAGCTTGAGGATACGGCCGCTGATGGAATGGTAGTCGAAATGGGTCGTAATGATGCCTGAATCGGGGTCATCGGCCGGATGCTGTATGGGCGTGAAATCATAGATCTCCTTGTATCGGGGCACCACCATGATGCCGCCGGGATGCTGGCCAGTGGTGCGCTTGGTGCCCATGCAGCCCGCAGCCAGGCGCTCCATCTCAGCCCGTGTGCCGGGTATGTTTCTCTCTTCCAGGTACTTCTTGGCAAAGCCGAAGGCCGTTTTCTCCGCGATGGTGGCTATGGTGCCGGCCCGGAAGGTATAACCTTCTCCGAACAGTTCCTCGGCATACTTATGGGCCCGCGGCTGATATTCGCCCGAGAAGTTGAGGTCGATATCCGGCTCCTTGTCGCCGTCAAATCCCAGGAAGGTTTCAAAGGGAATGTCATGCCCGTCCTTGATAAGGGGCTGACCGCAGTTGGGGCATAATTTGTCGGGCAGGTCGTAGCCGCAGGCAATCTGCTTGTCCTTCACAAAAAACTCTGAATACTTGCAGTTCCCGCACCGGTAATGGGGCGGCAGCGCATTGACCTCGGTGATGCCGATCAGATAAGCCACAAAGGATGAACCCACGGAACCCCTGGAGCCGACCAGATAGCCATCGGACAGAGATTTCTGGACCAGCTTCTGGGCGATCATGTAAAGGGATGAAAAGCCGTTCTTGATGATGGAACCCAGCTCCCGATCCACCCGCTGCTGCACCAGTTCGGGCAGCGGATCCCCGTAAAGTTCCCTGACCTTAAGCTCGCTCATGTGCCTGATTTCCTCTTCGGCACCCTCCAGATGGGGCGGGTAGGTGCCGTCGGGTATGGGCTGTACATCCTCGATGAGCTCGCTGATGGCCACCGGGTTGGTCACAACCACCTCAAAGGCTTTCTCCTCGCCCAGGTAGGCGAATTCCTCCAGCATCTCCTCGGTGGTCCTGAAGAAGATGGGCGCCTGCTTGTCGGCATCCCTGTATCCCTGGGCGGCCAGCAGGACCTGCCTGAAGATGGCATCCTCAGGATCCAGGAAATGGACGTCACAGGTGGCCACCACGGGCTTATTCAGTTTCTCGCCCAGTTCCACAATGCGGCGGTTGAGATCCCGCAGGGCTTCCTCGTTGGGAACGAGGCCTTCCCGGATCATGAACTGGTTGTTGCCGACGGGCTGTATCTCCAGATAGTCATAGCGGGCGGCGATGGCCTCAAGCTCCTCCTGGGGCCTGCCTTCCCGCAGGGCCCGGAATAATTCTCCGGCCTCGCAGGCGCTGCCCAGGATAAGCCCCTCCCGGTATTGCTCAAACAGGGACCATGGCACCCTGGGCCGTTTATAGAAATATTTCAGATGGCTCTCCGAAACGATTTTATACAGGTTCTTCAAACCCGTCTGGTTCTTCACCAGGATGATGGCGTGATAGGTATCGCCGCTCTTGTAGTCCAATTCACCCTTGCTGTTGTACCGCTCATCCACCAGGAGATAGGCTTCCATGCCATAGATCACCTTGATCTCCTTGTTGGACTTTTTGAGCTTTGCGGCAACTTCCTGGGCTTCGGGGAAGGCCTGGACCACGCCGTGGTCGGTGATGGCCACGGCCTTATGCCCCCATTCGGCCGCCCGCTGGAGCACATCCTTTATGGAAGTGATGGCATCCAGCTGGCTCATCTGGGTATGCAGGTGGAGCTCCACCCGTTTATGCTCAGCCTGATCCTTTCTGCCAGGCGGATTTTCAAGGCATTCAACGGCTTTGAGCCTGATGGTCAGTTCCTTCTCAAAAACATCAAACTCCGCATCCCCATTGACACGGACATAGCTTCCCACCTTCAGCCTCTCCTTGATCTGCGCCATCTCCTTTTCATTGGGGAAGGCCTTGCAGGTAAGGGAAGAAGTGCGGTCGGTGATGTCCATGGTGAGCAGGGTGCGCCCGCTTTTCAGTTCGCGGGTCTCCATCTTGATAATTTGGCCGGACAGGACAACATTCCCGGAATTCATATCTACGTCCGCCATGCGCAGGGTTTCACCCGAGAACGGCCTGCCGTAAACCATATTCTCGCTGTTGGCAGCCGGGGCCTTTTCCGCAGCCTTTTTTCTGTATCTGAAGCCACCGTTTTCCTGCACGGCGGAAGAAGGCGTCCCATTTCTGTTCCCGGATTTCGGCGCGGCGTTTTCACCGGCAGCAAGCACCTGGGCCACGATCCGGGCTTCCTCCTCCATCTTTTCTGCGATATAATCGGCCGTTGCGTATTCCTGGCCTTCCGGCTCACTGAATGAGACCTTGACATCGCTGCGGAACAGCATCTTGAAGGCTTTCTCCATCTGCTTTCCGGCACCGGAAACGTTCAGCACCGAAGCCCCTGCCCCGGGCAGGCAGACCGTCAGATTCCTGCCCCTGAGCCTGAACCGGGCGCCTTTCAGAAAAGGAGCCAGATGGGCCCTGCCGCGGCACGTATAACGGGTGAGCATCTCCTTGTGCCAGTCGTCCAATTCTTCCGGCAAGGGGATGGAAAAGCCGGGATGGATATCCACCTGTGTGTTGAAATAGTCGGAAATGGTTTTTTCAAGCTGCTGGATCCGGTCAGGAGCAACCTTATTCCCGATATCCAGACAGAGTTCGATGCGTTTTTCGGATTTATGATAATGGAGATTGGTAATAAAGGCCTGTGAAAAATCCTGCCGGAACTGCTCGACGGGTATGATCTGCTTAAACGCCTCGCAAAGCGGTGACTTCTTGAGAACGTTTTCCTCCATGGTTTTTCCGTCCTTTCAGGAAATGGTGGCTTATCCTTGGCAATGCCTGTACCCAGATCCTATTCTACCATATGCGCCCACAAAGAGGGGAGCACTTTCTTGTCAAACCGAACCGAAATCGCTGAATGGGAAGATGCGCAGGATGCACCTGCCTATGACGCGATCCTTGTTTACAGGGCCAAAGACCCGGCTGTCGCGGCTTTTGTCCGGCAGCCGGTTATCGCCCATCACAAAGATGCAACCTTCCGGCACGATGATATCCGAGTAGAAATCGCTCATCTCCTGGGTGTAGGAGCCATTGATATAGGGTTCCCGGAGCTCCTTCCCGTCCACGTAGACCTTGCCTTCCTTTATCTGAAGATGCTGGTTTTCAACAGCAACAATACGCTTGATGGCGTATTTCCGGTTGTCGCTTCCCAGGAGCTCGGGGATACGCAAGACCACAATATCGCCCTGTTGCAACGTGCCAAAACGGGGGGTTATCGCCTCAATGATCAGCACATCGCCATTGTTCAGGGTGGGAACCATGGAAGTGCCTTCAACAACCGTGATCCTGCCCAGAAAGAACACAACGAGCAGGACCAGCAATACGGCGATGCCGAAATGCAGCGCCCAATCCAGAATTTCTCTCAGAATCTTGTTATGCTTCACTTTTATCGTTCACCGTCGTCTTGATATGGAGTTCTTCAAGCTGCTTTTCGTCCACCACGTCGGGGGCGTTGGACATCAGGCAGGCAGCGGTCTGTACCTTCGGGAACGCGATGACATCCCGGATATTGTCGGTGCCCGCCAGCAGCATGGTTAACCGGTCGAGGCCGAAGGCCATCCCGCCATGGGGCGGCGTGCCGTATTTGAAGGCATCAAGCATGAATCCGAAGCGTTCGCCGGCCTGCTCATCCGACAGCCCGATGACCCGGAACATCCTGGCCTGCAGTTCCTGGCTGTGGATTCGGATGCTGCCGCCGCCGACCTCGTAGCCGTTGATGACCATATCGTAAGCCTTGGAACGGACTCTGCCGGGATCCGTATCCAGATAATCAATATCCTCGTCCATAGGTGCCGTAAAGGGATGATGCTTGGCCACCCACCGCTGTTCTTCCTCATCATATTCCAAAAGCGGGAATTCGGTCACCCACAGGACATCGTAGCGCTTATGGTCGATGAGGCCCAGCTTCTCGCCCAGTTCCAGGCGAAGATGTCCAAGGGCGTCAAATACGATTTCATCCTTGTCCGCCACAAAGAGGAGCAGATCGCCGGGCTCTGCGCCAAGCCGTTCCTTAATCTGCCCGATTTCGGTTTCGGTGAGGAATTTGGCAATGGGGGACTTGAGGCCTTCCGCTTCCACCACCATCCAGGCAAGGCCCTTGGCCTTGTAGGTCTTGACCACCTCACCCAGCGCGTCGATCTCCTTGCGGGAGAATTTTGCGCCTGCACCCTTGGCGTTGATGGCGCGCACGCTGCCGCCGTTTTCCACTGCGTCCCGGAAAACCTTGAAGCCCGATTCGGCCACCAGGTCGGAGATGTTCACCAGTTCCAGCCCGAAACGGGTATCGGGCTTATCGGAGCCGTAACGCTCCATTGCCTCCTTATAGGTCAGCCGTTTGAAGGGAACGGGTATGTCAAGGCCCAGCGTTTCCCTGAACAGGCGGCTGATAAACCCCTCGTTGACCGCAATGACATCCTCCATATCCACGAAGGACATCTCAAGGTCAATCTGGGTGAACTCCGGCTGGCGGTCGGCCCTTAAGTCCTCGTCCCTGAAGCATTTGACAATTTGCATGTAGCGGTCAAAGCCGGACACCATCAGGAGCTGCTTGAATATCTGGGGCGACTGGGGCAGGGCGTAGAATTTGCCCGGATGGACGCGGCTGGGCACCAGGTAGTCCCTGGCGCCTTCCGGCGTGCTCTTGGTGAGGAACGGCGTCTCTATTTCATAAAATCCGTTATCATCATAATAGTCACGGGCGATCTTCGCGATGCGATGGCGAAGATGAAGGTTTCTCTGCAGATGCGGGCGCCGCAGGTCCAGATAACGATACTTGAGCCTCAGCGCCTCGTTGGCGTCCACATTCTCTTCGATATGGAAGGGCGGTACCTCGGATTTATTGAGAATCCTGAGCTCGGAAGCGATGATTTCTATCTCTCCGGTCACCATGTTCCGGTTGATGGCCTCCTCGCTTCTCCGGGCCAGGGTTCCACGCACGGCCAGGACATATTCGCTCCTGACCTGGGATGCCTTTTCATGGAGCTCAGGGTTGGTCTCGCTGTTGAAAACAACCTGGATAATGCCGCTTCTGTCTCTGAGGGTGACAAAAATCAGTTTTCCCAAATCTCTTCTTCTCTGCACCCAGCCCATGACCACAACTTCCTTGCCCACATCGGCCGTGGTCAGTTCCGTGCAGCGGTGTGTCCTTTTCATGCCTTTCAGGGTCTCAGCCATACCATCTATCTACCTTTCCTTATAAGTTTCCCTTAGTCTTGACCAGCCTGTCGGTGAGGGTATCCAGGCTGATATCCTTTGCCTCGCCGGTTGTCATATCCCGCAGGGCAGCCTTATTGCTCTCCACTTCCGTATCGCCGATGATGAGCGCATACCTGGCGCCCAGCTTGTCGGCGTATTTCATCTGGGCCTTGACGCTCCTGCCCATGATATCCTTGATGCAGGTGATGCCTTTGGCGCGCAGGTTCCAGGCCAGTTTTTCGCAGAGCTTCTCCGCCTTCTCGCCGATGGGGCCGAGATAAATGTCCGGTCTGCCTTTTGACGGGATCTCGATACCCTGGTTTTCCATCTCAAGGAGCAGCCTTTCAACACCAATGGCAAAGCCAATACCCGGCGTCGGCACACCGCCGCAGAGCTCAATGAGACCGTCGTAGCGGCCGCCGCCGCAAACCGTGCCCTGAGTGCCGATGTTGCGCGAGACAAGCTCAAAGACCGTCCGGTTGTAATAATCCAGACCCCTGACGATCCCCTTGTCGATCTCGTAATGGATACCGATATCCTGAAGTTTTTGGGTCACTTTTTCGAAATGGTTCCTGCAATCCTCACAGACATGATCCAGCAGGGTCGGCGCCTCCTTGAGGTAATACCGGCAACCTTCCTCCTTGCAGTCCAGGATGCGCATGGGATTCCGGTTGATACGCTCCCTGCAGGTATCGCACATCTTATCGATCTTGTCAGCCAGAAATGCCTTGAGCCGCTGGTTGTACTCGCCGCGGCACTTGGGACAGCCAATGCTGTTCAGATTAAGGGTGAGATTTTTGATATTGAGACTGTCAAAAAACATGACCAGAAGGGAAATGACTTCCGCATCGGCCGCCGGATCCGCCGCTCCAAACAGTTCCACGCCGAGCTGATGGAATTCGCGGAACCGGCCTTTCTGCATCTTTTCATAGCGGTAAGCCGTGATATTGTAAAACAGTTTTGTGGGTTGCGGCCACGAGGCCATGCCATGCTCAATATAGCTTCTGACCACACCCGCCGTACCTTCCGGACGCAGGGTCAGGCTTCTTCCTCCCTTGTCCTCAAAGGTGTACATTTCCTTCTGGACGATATCGGTGGTATCGCCCACGCCCCGCTGGAACAGTTCGGTATGCTCAAAAACCGGCAGGCGGATTTCCTTGTAGCCGAATCTTTGGCACACTTCAGCAAATTTCTGCTCCACGTAGTACCATTTGTCTATCTCGTCCGGCAGTATGTCATGGGTCCCTTTCGGAGCCTGCATCAACATGGTCGGCCACACTCCCATCGTTTCGTCAGTCTATCGATTCATTGTATCCGTTCCTTGATGGCTTGTCAACGCATGGCCGGGACATCATTCTCCGAAATCCGGCCATGCGTTGCGTGTTGTGGCCCATACTGCCGGATTTCCGGCTTATTTGCTGTATTTCTTGTATCCAGGATGGCGGCCGGTCAGTTTGAATCCTTCCCGCATTTTGATAAGGCGGTCAATGTTTTCTTTGGCTATTTCCCGCTCGCCGCCCAGGAGCCTGGCCGTTAGGCTGATCTTGGCCTGGAGCTCAAGGGTCTCCATCCGGTAATAGGCGGTGATCAGATCGGCCCCAAGGGCAAGGGCCCCATGGTTCTCCAGAAGCACCACGTCATGCTCCCTGATAAAGGGCGAAATGGCATCCGGCACCTCATAGGTGGAAGGGGTGCCGAAAGGGGCAATGGGAACCGATCCCAGGGTCAGAACGGTCTCCACCATTGAATAGGAATCCATGGGTATATGGGCAACGGCAAACCCGGTGGCTGTCGGCGGGTGGGCATGGACAACCGCTCCCACATCGGGCCGTTCCTCATAGCAGCGCATATGCATCTTGATCTCGCTGGACGGCCTATATCCCGGGGCGCCGGAAACCAATTCGCCTTTGGCGTTGATCAGCACCAGCTTCTCCGGTGTCATGAAGCTCTTGCTGATGCCGGTGGGCGTTGCCATGAACAGATCGTCCTCAATCTTGACGGTGATATTCCCGTCGTTGGCTGCAACCCAACCAAGCTGCCACATCCTGTGGCAGATGTCACACAATTGTTCCCTCAACTGCTGATACTCCATAGCTGTCTCCCTCACTTTTCTGAAATAATTCGATAAGTGTATTGTATCATATACGCTGCATACTTTGTCGGTTTTTTGACAATTTTTATCCTGAGATTGCCACGCTCCGCTGACGCTGCGCTCGCAATGACAACCGCGCAGAAAGGAAGCCCGTAAAAGTCAAGGTCGCATTGCGATAAGACGCAAAAAAACAGCCCTTTCATCTTACCGATGAAAGGGCTGTCAGCAACGCTTCATTCAGGCCGGGCGTTCCCACGCTGTGAGAAAATGACGCGCTCTGCCCAAAATCATAGGGGATTTGGTTTTCAAGGCGTTGTGGCAGCATCCTCACTGTTCCGTCCTTCATTTTCTTCAAGGGTGTCCCCGCCATCAT
The DNA here is from genome assembly GCF_900142095.1 of Thermoclostridium caenicola. GTDB lineage: Bacteria > Bacillota > Clostridia > DSM-8532 > DSM-8532 > Thermoclostridium_A > Thermoclostridium_A caenicola. The sequence goes on from NZ_FQZP01000016.1 coordinate 35,476, forward strand.
CGGGCCGGGATGCTCCTTCACTGTTTTCCGGGGAATCCTCGCAGGCATCTTCGGTCATCGGGGATTCTTCCACATCTTCAGCGTCTTCATAAGACACGCCGGATTCCTGAACTTCACTCTCACCCTGAAGCAGGGGCGTATCCCCGTCAGCCTCATCCAGGGATTGGGCGGTTTCCTCCCCGTACCCACCGGCATCCGAATCAGGCGCTTCTTCTTCCATTGTCCGGTCCCCTATATCATCGTCCAGCCGGCTGAAGACCAGGGTCACCTTGAACAGGTCGCCGTCGATGCTGATATCAAAGCTTCCGCCGCAGGCATGGGTAAAGCTGCTGGCAATGGCCAGCCCGAGACCCGAGCCTTCGGTGGAACGGGCCTTATCCCCCCGCACAAAGCGCTCCACGATCTCATCCGCGTCGAAGTTCATCTCATAGTTGGCGATATTCTTGATCTCCACTTTTGCCTTGTGTTGATCCACAGTCAGATCCACATAAACCCTGGACCTGTCCATGGAGTATTTCAGCGCGTTTGAGATGAGGTTCTGGAATACCCGGTAGAGCCTTCTGCCGTCGCTCAGGACATAAACCGGCGCGTCGGGTATTTTGACCTTGAAAATCAGGCCGGACTCCTCAATCTCCTCATTCATGTCGGCCAGGGTCTGCTCCAGGAGCCTGCCCAGATCAAGCCGCTCCATGTTCAGCACCATGTTTCCGCTGGCGGCACGGCTCAGTTCAAACAGGTCCTGGATAAGGGTCTTGAGCCGGTCGGCCTTCTGGGCAAGTATTCTCACATAATCCTTCACCGTGTCCGGCAGGCCTTCCTCCCTGGCGATCAGGTCGGTATAGCTGATGATGGATGTCAGCGGCGTTTTCAGGTCGTGGGAGACATTGGTGATGAGCTCCATCTTCATGCGCTCGCTTTTCAGCTTTTCTTCCACGGCCTTTTGGATACCGTTCTGAATATGGGTCAGGTTCTCCCAGGCCATGCGGAGATCCGAGTTGGGGGACAGGGATGAGGCGGTTTCATACTTCCCGTTCTTCATGTCCGCAATCCGATCCACGAGAAGGCCAAGTTCGTCCACGGTCTGCCTGTAGTTTTTGAGGTACAGATAAAGCAGGAAGAAGCCGGCAGCAACAAAAAACATGGCTATGGGCGCAGCCCTGTTCCCGGCGACTGCGAAGCAAAACGCCAGGAACACCAGGACCACCTCTGCCGCAACCAGGGCATGGATCCGCCACAGCAACGCTTTCTGGAAGGGCTTCCTGCTCTCGAATCTCCGATAAACACCCACAAGCCAGGTGATAGAGTTATGCGTGAAGAACCGCTTCCTGTTGACCCGCCAATCCACCAGCATGATGTAGAACCACCACAGGCCGCAAAGGGAGAACATGCAACTTAAAAAGGTATCACCGGTGTTTTCCCAAAGCTGGTAGAGAAACAACAGAACCAGCAGCGAAAGAATTGCTTTTACCTCAAACCACACGCGCCCCGATATGCGGGCCAGGGTTTCGTCAAACTCCCGCTTGGTCCGCCTTTTGAGAAGGGCGATCAGCATCAGGACAAAGTCCAGGACTATGGCTCCAATAAACCCGAAGCAAAGCCATCTTGCTTCAGCATACCGCTGCCATATCCGGTAGAGGCTGCTGATGCCATAAGGATTCTCCGCGATATCTTTTCTGACCATAAGAAGAATGCGGATCTCCGGATGCTGGATGCCCTTTTTCAGATAACCTCCCAGCCAGGTGTCCTGGTAGCCGCTTCTTTCGCTGTAAACGTTTACGGGCCGGTTCCTGTTCTGCGCCATGACGCTTGTACCGTTGTAGTAAAGATAATAGTCATAGCCCTGGGGCAGGATCACCTTGTCCCCTGCCTGCAGTACGGTCCCGTCCAGGGTGGTTGCAGACTCCCGGGCAAGCACCGCTTCCTTATCCACATTTCCGATCTTTTTGCCTGTGATGAGATTTTCGGCATAATAGAGCAGGTTCTCACCCTCATCCCTGAAGGTGCTGACATAACTCTCCATATAGTCGGTGCCGGTGACAACCCGCATAAGATGTTCAAAACGCTCTGATATGTCCTCTTTGAACCTGGAGGTATCCTTGATGTCCCACCGGATAATGGCCATGATGTCATCAAAATGGCTGACAATATCCTCGGCAGCTGCCAGGCCCACAACTGCCAGCGCGATGAAAAGATTCACCCCGAGAAAGAAGCACAGCCATGCCAGAAAAGCCCTAGATTTTTTCGATCTTGTAACCAATGCCCCACACCACCTTCAGATATTTGGGCTCTCTCGGGTTAATCTCTATCTTTTCCCTGATCCGCCGGATATGCACCATGACGGTATTCTCCACATGGAAGGCCGGCTCGCCCCAGACCCGTTCATAGATTTCCTCTGCCGGGAACACCCTTCCCGGATGCCGCATGAGAAGCTCCATGATTTTGGTTTCGGTAGCCGTCAGCCTGACAGGCTCACCCAGGAGGGTCAGGGTCCTGGTTTCCGGATCATAGCAGAGATCGCCCGTACGCAGGACATTCTTCTTCTCGGCGCCGTTCACGTCGCCCAGGATCATGTACCTGCGCAACTGGGCCTTGACCCTTGCCACGAGTTCCAGCGGGTTGAACGGCTTGGTCACATAGTCGTCGGCGCCCATGGACAACCCCAGGATCTTGTCGCTGTCCTCCGACTTGGCTGACAGGATGATGATGGGTATATTCCTTTCCTCGCGGATCTTCAGGGTCGCCGAAAGACCGTCCAGCCTGGGCATCATGATGTCCAGCAGGATCAACTGAATGCTGTGGTTCGCCAGGATATCCAGGGCCTGGAGACCATCGTAGGCCTTATAAACCTGGTACCCCTCGTTTTCAAGGTTGATGCTTATGGCCCTGACGATCTCCCGGTCGTCATCCACCACCAGAATACCGGGCTTATCCATGCAGCCACCTCCCATCCACCATGATACAATACGGCGCAAAAAGTTTCAGCAAAAAAGAAAGAAACCCTTCAAGCCCGGGCATTATCCTAACAGGATAACCTTACGAAAGGCCTGACGGATTTCTTACATTTTTCTTAAGAACCAAACCCGGCAATAAGCTGCGGGAGATAAGCCTTCACCTGACCCAGATGTCCACCACGCCGTACGCATCGTTGACCGAATAGGTCAGGCCCCTGATCCCCCATGCATTTGCCGTGTTCTGGATAAGCCTTGGGATATCATAACCTCCCGTGTCATAATCGAGAATTCGCAGGGACAGGTGATCCCTGCCGTCGGCGACCGCCGCTCCCACAAGGCCTGAAAATTCATCAGGAGAAGCCACAGTCAGCCCATAGTAATGGTAATAGTTGTACAGCGTATCCACGCATTGGGGATAAGCCGCCTTGTCCCAGGAATGATCCTTCTGAATCTCATGGTCTGCCAAATTGAAATAGACGTGGGTCAAAACCTGCGAACCGCCGGCCATCACCGGATCATCCCAGGTGGTGTCCACATGGTAGTACTGCCCGTCCAGGCAGACCATATTCCATGCGTGGGCATTTCCCTTGGAATATCCGACCACCACCAGGCTGCGGATATTCACCCGATCCAGCAGCAGCTTCATGGCCTTGGCATACCCTTCGCACACGGCCGAACCGTTTACCAGGACGCCATAGGCCGTATAGGCTTCCGGTGGTGTACTGCCCTTTCGCTGGTTCTCTATATCGTACCGGCAATTGTTCACGATATAGTCATGAATGGCCAGTTCCTTTTCAAAATCAGTCATACCCGGCTCAATAATGGCGGCGATGATCTCATCAGCCCGCTGAGACGTGGCCTGTACGGCGCTTAAGACTTCGTCCCGGCTTTTGCTGTATCTCAGCGTCAGCTGGCCGTCCGACCGGTAGCGGCAGCCCTCATAAAACATGATCTCAGGGTCTTCCAGGACGATCTGTTCGATGATGTCAAAAATGATTTCGGAATCGTTTTCCGTTCCCAGGACGGGAAGGGAAACCTGCTCCCTGGCATCCTTCAGGGCTTCCCGGATCAGCGTATGTATCCGCTCGATTTTCTGACCGTAGGTAAGGCTGGTAGCCTCCTTCCGCTCGCCGGTCATCGCACCGGTTTTGCGATCTAAGCCGGTATCCCCGGCCATGTCCGGTGAAAGCCCGGACGACGCGACAGGTTCTGCAGTACTGTTATTCCCTGCCCGAAAAGAGGTTTCAGGAGTTTCGGGCCGGAAAGGCTCAGCGGCCGGAATCTGACCGGCTGTCTTCCCGGGAGTGACATCCTCCCTGTCCGGAATCATGAAGCGCCCCTGGACCCATTGGGCGATCTGGGCCCTGTACAGAAAGGCCGCAAAAACCAGCAGCACAAAAAAGGCCCACCCCCAGCCCCCGGAACGGCGTTTAGCGGGGTGGCCGCATCGTCCGCAATGCTTCCAGTTAATTGGTATATAGGAACCGCATCTTTGGCATTGTCTGAAGCCAGCATAGCGATATGACAAACCCATACCTCCGTCAATCGGTGTTCAGGCATTACACATTCATACTCCAGCATCCATGCTATATGTGTACCATATGAAATGACTGGCAAAGTTATTTCACATTCTTGTTTCGGACATAAATATGCTTGATATGGGGTTTTCCGGTGTCCCGCTCGTCAATCTCAAAACGGTTGATAGCCTTGATAAGCGGGGTCAGCTTGTTGAACCCGTAGTTTCTGGAGTCAAAATCAGGTCTTTTTTTCTGGATGAGGCTTCCCACCTCTCCCAGGAAAGCCCATCCCGAGTCGTCGGCCAGATCCGATATGGTGGAAGATATCAATTTTATCACATCTTCAGGGATCCTGTCATCGCTCTCGGCTTCACTGCTGGGCTTGCTGGTTTTCGGGCTTTTAACCTTGGGCGGCGGAGTTTCCTTCTTCTCTTCCGACTTTCCGATGATCTCCAGGTAGATGAACTTGTCACATGCCGCAATGAACGGGCTGGGGGTCTTCTTTTCCCCGATGCCGATCACCTTCATGCCCGCTTCCCGCAGGCGGATGGCCAGGCGTGTGAAATCGCTGTCGCTGGAAACAATACAAAAACCATCCACCTTCCCGGAATAGAGGATGTCCATGGCATCGATGATCATGGCCGAGTCGGTGGAGTTCTTCCCTGTTGTATAGCTGTACTGCTGTATGGGTGTTATGGCGTTTTCCAGAAGCACACCCTTCCATCCGGACAGGGTGGGCTTTGTCCAATCGCCGTAGATTCGCTTGAAAGTCGGTGTGCCATACAGGGCGATTTCCTCCATCACCGCCTTGATATTGCTGTATGGCACATTATCCGCATCTATCAGAACGGCCAGCCGCAGATCCTGCATGTCTTCCATCCCGATTCCCCCTTTTCTCATAACCTTCTTCCTTTAATTATACCAACTGGACCACGGGACTGGCATCCACGAAAGAAGGCGAGAAAGGATCCAATTTATGGGTCATACACGGAATGTTCCGCCTAGCGCTCGTAGTAGGTGTATCCCCTCAATCCGTTTTCATAGGCCCGCATGATCTCGCGTCTTTCACTGGCGCTGATGTAACCGCTGCGTATAGCCTCCTCGCAGGTTTCCCGGAAATTCGCGCACATGATCTTGGGATCATACTCCACATAGGACAGGACATCGGACACGCTGTCCCCATGAAGTTCCTTGGTCAGATCAAAGGTGCCGTCGGGATTGATCCGGACGCTGACCACGTTGGTATCGCCGAACAGGTTGTGGAGATCACCCAGGGTTTCCTGGTAGGCGCCCACCAGGAACACGCCCAGGTAGTAATCATCGCCGTTTTTCAGTTCATGGAGCGGAATGCTCTTGCGCACATCGTGCAGATCGATGAACCGATCGATCTTGCCGTCGCAGTCGCAGGTGATATCGGCAATCACCGCGTTTCTTCTGGGCAGTTCCAGCAAGCGGTGCACCGGCATGATGGGAAAGAGCTGATCGATGGCCCAGCTGTCCGGAATGGACTGGAACACCGAGAAATTGCCATAATAGATGTCGGCCAGGGCATGCTCGATATCCTCCAGTTCCGGCGGGAAATGCTTCAGCTCCTCCTTCTCCCTGGCAATCTGGTACATGGTATTCCAGAACAGTTTTTCGGCCAGGGCGCGCTCTCTCAGGCTGATCCGGCCATGCTTGAACATGTCGCGGATCTCATCCCGGTAATACAGCGCGTCGTTATAGCATTCCTGGATGTTCTTGACCGAGATGTTTCTGTAAACGTCATACAGGTTCCTGATCTGTTCCGATGCGTTCTCATCGGGCTGTTCGGGCACGTCATAGGTCTCAAACCTTTCCACATCCAGCACGTTGAACAGGAGCACCGAGTAATAGGCCACCACCGCGCGTCCGGATTCGGTCACGATGATGGGATGCGGTATTTTCTCGGCATCCAGCACGGTCATGACCGCTTCCACGATATCGGTGCAGTACTCCTCCACCGTATAGTTGCGGCTGTGGGTGAAGTTGGTATTGGAACCGTCGTAGTCCACGGCCAGGCCTCCGCCCAGGTCCAGGTAGCCCATGGGCGCTCCTTCCTTGACCAGTTCCGCATAAACACGGGTAGCCTCCAGGACGGCTGCGCGGATATCACGGATATTGGGTATCTGGGAGCCCAGATGGTAATGGAGCAGCTTCAGGCAGTCCAGCATCTTCTCTTCCTTGAGCTTATCCACCACCTCGATGAGCTGGGACATGTTCAGGCCAAACAGGCTGCGGTCCCCGCCCGACTCGGTCCAGTGGCCGCCGGCCTTCGACGAGAGCTTGATGCGGAGCCCGATAATGGGTTTTACGCCCAGGGCACGGGAGCGCTCCAACACAATATCCACCTCATTGGGGATCTCTATCACGAAGATGCATTTGAACCCCATCTTCACGGCATAGAGCCCCAGATCCACAAATTCTTCGTCCTTGTAGCCGTTGCAGATGAGGCAGGCCTCCCTGTCCTTCATCAGGGATAGGGCGGCAATGAGTTCCGCCTTGCTGCCCACTTCCAGGCCGTGGTGGTAACGCTCCCCAAACCGGGTCACTTCCTCGACCACCTGTTGCTGCTGATTGACCTTGATGGGATAAACCCCCTTGTACTGGCCCTTGTAGCCCAGCTTCCCCATGGCTTCCCTGAAGGAATTGTTCAAAAAGGAGATCTGCGCGTCCAACAGGTTCTCGAACCGAAGCAGGACCGGCATGTCCATTCCGCGTTCCCGGACGCCGGAGATGATATCCATGATGCTGACACCCGAAGATTGGTCCTTGTACGGGTTGACAACTACCTCTCCCTTGTCGGATATGGAGAAATATCCGGCGCCCCAGTTTTTTATGCCGTAAAGCTCTTCGGACTTCTCTTTCGTCCAGCGGCTAAGCACATCCGTCTTGTTCATAGCAATCAACCTTCCATCCTAATCCTGATACCGGTTTTACCGGATAAGATAAAACCGGTTCGTCTGCACAAATCCGGTTTTACATGCATCAACTTTTCTGCATGCCGCAAAGGGAACGCAGTCGCTATTATCTGTCATGCAACAACGGCTTTCAGAAACCAGCGCCATGCCCCGGCAGCATAATCAACGCGCTGAGTACGGCTTCTCATTCTCACAGGCGCAATTTGTAGTCGGAATACCCGAACCGCTTCAGGATCCGGATCCCGTCTTCTTCGCTGAACAGGGCGATGGACGGCAGGTTCACGCCATTGAACATGTTATTCTTCACCATGGTGTAGTGTGCCATATCGCAGAATACCAGCCTGTCACCCGGCTTCAGCGGCTCGGGGAACGAATAGTCGCCGATGACATCCCCGGCAAGGCATGTGAGACCGCCCAGCCGGTAGGTATGGGCATATTCGCCGGGCTTGCCCGCACCGATGATGTTGGGCCGATAGGGCATTTCAAGGACATCGGGCATGTGGCATGCCGCAGAGGTATCCAGAATGGCGATATCCATGCCGTTGCGGACGATATCCAGGACGCTGGCCACCAGGTACCCGGTATTGAGGGCAATCGCCTCTCCCGGTTCCAGATACACATCCACGCCATACTTGTCCCGGAAGGCCAGAATGGTCCTCTCCAGCCTTGCCAGGTCGTAATCCGTACGCGTGATGTGGTGGCCGCCTCCGAAATTCACCCATTTCATCTGCCCGATATAGGGGCCGAACTTTTCCTCGATGACCCTGACGGTCCGTTCCAGCGTATCGGAGTTCTGCTCGCACATGGTGTGGAAATGGAGGCCCACAAACCCGTCCAGTTCATCGGGCCTGAAGTTGTCCAGGGTTACCCCGAGCCTGGAATGGGCATAGCAGGGATTATAGATGGGCGTTTCAATCTCCGAATACTCCGGATTGACCCGGATGCCGCACTCGATGGGTTTGGGATAATTCCTTACCCTATCCCTGTATTTGCGCCACTGGCTGAAGGAGTTGAAGACGATATGGTCGCAGTATTTCATTATCTCATCGAACTCATCCTCGATATAGGCGGGAGAATAGATATGCACTTCCCCGCCCATTTCCTCGAAGCCAAGGCGCGCCTCGAACAGGGAGCTCGCCGTAATGCCTTTCAGGTACTTCCGAATCAGCGGAAAAACGGCATACATGGAGAATCCCTTCAGGGCCAGCAGGATACGGCATCCGGTTTTCTGCTGGACCGAATCCAGGATCTCCAGGTTCCTTTTCAGGAGGCGCTCATCCACGATATAGCAGGGTGTGGGCAGCTTATGAAAGTCCAGTTCCATAGACTCACCCTCAATCCAGCAACGCGGGAGCGAAGTCCTCGTACCACGGCAATCCCTGCTTGTTCAGCTCTTCCATGAACGGATCGGGATCGAACTCCTCCACATTATAGACACCGGGCTTTTTCCATATTCCCTTGATGATCATCATGGCACCAATCATGGCCGGAACACCGGTGGTGTAGGATATGGCCTGGGATCCCACTTCCGCATAGGCCTCCTGGTGATCGCAGACATTATACACATAGTATTTGACGGGCTTTCCATCCTTGACGCCCTGCATGATGCAGCCGATATTGGTTTTGCCCTTGGTTCTCGGACCCAGGGAAGCCGGATCGGGCAGCACCGCCTTGAGGAACTGCAACGGTATGATCTCCTTCCCCTCAAAGAGGATGGGCTTGATGGAGGTCATGCCCACATTCTCAAGCACCTTCAGGTGGGTGAGGTAGCTGTCGGAGAATGTCATCCAGAAACGGATTCTCTTAATGCCCGGGACATTCTTTGCCAGGGACTCCAGTTCCTCATGGTAGAGCAGGTAGATATTCTTGGGCCCAATCTGCGGGAAGTCATATACCCTCTTTACCGACAGGGGCTCTGTCTCCTTCCATTGGCCGTCCTCATAATAGCGGCCCTTGGCGGTTACCTCACGGATATTGATCTCCGGGTTGAAGTTGGTGGCAAAAGGATAACCGTGGTCGCCGGCATTGGCGTCCAGGATATCGATGTAGTGGATCTCGTCAAAATAATGCTTAAGGGCATAGGCGCAGAAGACGCCGGTTACGCCGGGATCAAATCCGCATCCCAACACGGCGGTGATGCCTTTTTCCTTAAACCGGTCATGGTATGCCCACTGCCACTTATACTCAAACTTCGCTGTTTCGGGAGGCTCGTAATTGGCCGTGTCCAGATAATGTACCCCGGTCTCCAGACAGGCGTCCATGATCGCCAGATCCTGGTAGGGCAATGCCACATTGATGACCACATCGGGCCTGAAATCATTGATGAGTCTGGCCACTTCCTTTGCGTCATCCGCATTCACCTGGGCGGTCTGAATCCTTGTCCGTCCACCGTCCAGTTTTTCCTTGAGCGCATCGCACTTTGACTTTGTTCTGCTCGCGATGAGAATCTCCTCAAACACATCAGGATTCTGACAGCATTTGTGGACAACCACGTTGCCCACGCCGCCTGCACCGATAATAAGGGCTTTTCCCAATTCCAATACCTCCATTTTCTGCAAAATTGCAAGTGCATTATACATAATGTGCATTATACATAAAGCCCATCGTTCCATCAAGAATTTTTGAATAAAAATTCATAAATATTCGGAAAAGGGCCTGTAACATGTTTAATCTGCCACTTCGGCACAGAATTATGCAGAGAAACAGGCATAAGAAAAGGGGCTGCCCGAATGGTGCCCCTGATATGCGATCATATGCTGCAGATTATTTCAGGTTTTTCAGTTCATTGAGACAGTTTTCGCAGATCAACTTGTCCTTTTTCTCGATCACGTTCTCGGTGGTCTTGCAGAACGTGCATCTGGGCTTATATTTCTGAAGGACAACATAGCAGCCGTCCACTTTGAGTTCCATGGCATCCCTGATTTCAATACCGAGCTTGCGTCTGAGCTCCACAGGCAGCACAACACGTCCAAGTTCATCCAGTTTCCTCACAATACCCGTCGATTTCATAGTGACCTCCTCATAAATGTGCGCTAAATTATTTTTTACCCCTCTTTTTCACAAATGAAACAACAAATTCAGGCACAAACCGGATACCGGTTCTGTGCCTGACGTTGATTTCTGAAACCTACTTTTTATACCAGGCAGTACCATCGGGGTCAAGGATCATCTTGCCAAAAATCTTACCCCAAGTTTTCATCCCTACCAAACTCAAGGTGATGTCCTCTCCGTTAACTTCATATGTCCCCTCCATCACGGTGCTGCCCATGTTCACAACGAGCACGTTGTCGGCCTTAAGTTCAATATATATCGATTCGTCATACTCGTTATAGTATTTTCCAAGGTATTCCGCCTTACCACAGCCGGCCAGCACCATTACCAAAAGGCACACCATAACTGTCAATACAGTAGCACGCAATCGCATATCCATTCTCCCTTGCAACAAGGTTATCATGAACATATCATATATGAATATCCTTGAATGCGCAATGAGATATTGAACCAAACCATGGCCCTATCACCGGCTGCTCCGATACAGTTCCCGGTCCCATGGCTTTACAGTATGACGTACCGGAAATCAAGGGCTGCACCGAAAACATCCAGTGATACAAAAAGCCCTTGCAACGTTGCGTTGCAAGGGCCCTGGTGACCCACCGGAGACTCGAACTCCGGACACCTTGATTAAAAGTCAAGTGCTCTACCGCCTGAGCTAGTGGGTCATATCTGGCTGGGATGGCAGGACTCGAACCTACGCATGCCAGAGTCAAAGTCTGGTGCCTTACCAACTTGGCTACATCCCACCATAAAAAAGACGCAACAACAATTATAATCAGTGTTTGCCGCTTTGTCAAGCAACGCTTTTGAAAAAATAAAAAGTCAGTTTCGAAGTTGGAAACCGGAGCTCGTCTCAGTTTCCAACCTCTGTTGACCTGACTTGTTGGGGTGGGTAATGGGGTTCGAACCCATGACCTCCAGGGCCACAACCTGGCACTCTAACCAACTGAGCTATACCCACCATGCTGGCGCAAAGACTATTTTAAGGCCTTAGCGCCTGTTTGTCAAGCAAAAAGATCATCCATGTTGTTGTTCTGTGATATTGTCAGGGTGTAACTGATCCGAGAAAATGTCAGTATGAGCAAGGAGCAGATCACCTTGACAAAGAACGAACTGAAA
>NZ_FQZP01000017.1 GCF_900142095.1 Thermoclostridium caenicola
GCCCTTTATTTTATCGATTTTGGGCTATATTTTTGATATTTCAAAGAAAACAGGCATTCTCACCCACGTGAAAATGCCTGTTTTTCGACAATCTGAGGCCGCCTTTTCAGGCGGCCTTTTCAGATCCGGCCATATTATCCGCGCGTCCCTTTGCGGACATATACCCTGTACGCGGCGCCCATTGCCAGGCAGGCAAGAAACATGTATGCCGATACGCCCATCAGGACGCGGGATGCCATGAACTCCGGCATGACCACGGCAAAGACGCTGCAGAAGAGAATGCCATAACCGCCGAAGGCCAGGGAGAACAACGAATGAACGGTCGCACGGCCCTGCTCTTCGATCTTCTGCTGCAGCCAGTCTTCCACAAGGACCTCGGCCGATGCCATCATCAGGTAGAACAAACCGTAAAGGGGCAGCAGAAGCCATGAAGGCCGAAGGCCGAAAATGCCCATGCAGATTGCTGATACGATCGAAAGCGTCCATATGACCCCAAAGATGTCCCCGAAGCGAAGCCTGCCGGCCAGACCCTTCACGCGCCAGGCGATCCGGCTGCCCAACGCACCCAGCAGCAAGCGGCAGCCTTCCCATATGCCTATCCAGGTAAGATCCAGACGAAAGCTTTCGGCGATCAGCGGATCGTACTCATCAATAATGTTGGCAATGCCCACGATGAAGATGCCGGCCAGGGCCACCAGCAGGATTTTGTGCTGGCCTGTAAGGAACAGGGCAGCCTCTTTCAGGGTTTTCATCCCCTGCCTCAAACCCTGTTTCTTTCCGGTTTTGCTGTGATAGTAGTTGACTTCCTTCAGGAAAAAGGATACCAGGAAGCCTCCCATAACGCTCAGGACCGACAGCAGGAGGGCGTTGCCCATACCCAGCGCGGCGGACAGAAAGCCGCCGGTGAACATGGAAATAGCCATGCTGATACCGGCAAAGAAATTCGCCCTGCCATAGATCCGATCAAACTCATCCTCCTTGCCGCATGCTTTCAGGGTATCGAATAAAAGGCCCTCGAAGGTTCCCGAGAAAAACGACTCGCTGATGCCCCACAGGATAAAGCCCAGGGCGAAAAGGGCGAAACCTTCTGAAAAATACCACAGCATAAAGCCTGCGGCATTGAGCAAAAAGCCAAGGGTCAGCATATGCTTCCGGTTCCAGTTGTCGGCAAGGATGCCCGTGGGTATTTCCAGCACAACGGCGGGAACGGCCCAAATGGCAAGCAAAAGGGAAATTTCCCCCAGTGAAAGTCCCTTGGACTGGAACAGCAAAACATAAACCGGACAGATGGGTATCAGGTTTCTCAAAAAGTTCAGGATGTAAAAAAGCTTGATGTTTTTCATGCGGATCCTCCAATACTTGTGTTCTGATGAGTGACGGGCACGACGAGCGCAAGTATGGGGGACCTCGGGCAAGGATGTGTTACTGGCCTGTATCCCAGAAATCCAGGAAAACGAGCATTCCTGAGAACCTCCTTTTTATTTGGTCACATAATACCATCATTATAGCCGACGGCACGGGAGAATGAAAAGCCTTTTCAGGGGATTTTTTCCGTGGTTCCGGCCGCGGACAGGCATGCGCAATCAGCCCAAAAGCGTGATGATATGCAATTTCGCGGCCTTCGGGAAAATGGTTTTGAATAGTATATTGGGACAGGCTGCGGGAATACTTATGTAATGAGTACGGATATTGGAAAGTTGCGTGTGGATTTGGACACAAAAGGCTATTTCAGGTCAGATGATAAATTTGCCGCATTCAAGATAGCACGGGCGGTGTCCGAGCTGATGACCGCTGCCGGCTTGAAAAACAAAACGGAGCCTGGTCTTAAGCGGCCCGTGGTGGTGATGTGCATCGGCACCGACAGGTCAACGGGAGATTCCCTGGGTCCGCTGGTGGGCGACATGCTGAGCAGGTGGAGGCTGCCGGGGATCCATGTGCTGGGCACCCTTGACGAGCCGGTTCATGCCAAAAACCTGGAGGAAGTGCTGATCAAAACGGCCTACCAATATCCCTGCGCCTTTATTGTGGCGATCGATGCCTCGCTGGGCATCCTGGAGCATGTGGGCAGCATCTCGGTCGGGCGCGGCCCGCTCAAGCCGGGCGCAGGGCTGAAAAAGGATCTCCCGCCGGTGGGGGATATGCATATCACCGGCATCGTCAACACAGGCGGATTCATGGATTTCCTCGTGCTTCAGAGCACCAGGCTGTCGGTGGTCATGCGCATGGCCGACATCATTGCCCGCGGCATGTATATGGCCTTCAACGAGTTTATCACCTTGCCCATCCGCGATAACCTGACCCTGTCCAAATTTAATTGATCCCGTCGCTGGTTTTTCTTTTCCCGGAAAGGGTATATATTCATTGTTCAGGCAATACCATAATTGAGTATGCCGCCATTGGCGGAGCCGTTATTGTCAAATTGCCGTTTCAGAAAGGAGTATGGGTATGGAAAAATGGGTTTGCACGATCTGCGGTTATGTTTATGATCCTGAAGTGGGTGATCCCGATAACGGGATAGCGCCCGGAACACCTTTTGAAGAGCTTCCTGACGACTGGGTATGTCCCGACTGCGGTGTGGGCAAGGACATGTTTGAGAAGGAATAAAGCTTTATCAGGATGCAGCCCGTGCCTAACGGCGGGCGAGGAATGTTGCGGAAACCCCGGCTGGGCGCCTGACTGGGTTCAGCGCTTCAGCCGGGTTTTCGTGTTTCTTTGACATCATCCGCCGCCTGGGGGACGGGCACGGGCAGGGGGCAAAGGCCTTTTCCGGACGGCCTTCTGCCGGCGGAAACGTACAAGGGGAGCCAGGTTAGGATAAAAAAGGCTAAAAAATTTTTGATTTTCCGTATTGACAGGATGCCTAGGATTTTGTATACTGATAAAGCGCCGTCGGTGATACGAAAAAGTAACGGCGGAACCTTGAAAGATGGGAATATAGCTCAGCTGGGAGAGCACCTGCCTTACAAGCAGGGGGTCATAGGTTCGATCCCTATTGTTCCCACCATTATGGCCCGGTAGTTCAGATGGTTAGAACGCTAGCCTGTCACGCTAGAGGCCGAGGGTTCGAGTCCCTTCCGGGTCGCCACTCAATCCATAGAAGGCAGCGCTTTCTGTGGATGATTTGCCCAGATAGCTCAGTTGGTAGAGCAGAGGACTGAAAATCCTCGTGTCGCTGGTTCAATTCCGGCTCTGGGCACCAGGGATTTTTGTTGCAACAACAGAAATCCATACCTGCGGGATTAACTCAGTGGTAGAGTGTCACCTTGCCAAGGTGAAAGTCGCGAGTTCGAATCTCGTATCCCGCTCCAAAAGATAATTGCCGCAGAGAGTATATCGCGGGAGATGTATTTTCTGCGGCTTTTCATCATTAATAACTCGATCATGGCTGATGGCTGCAAAGCAGGCCGGATCGCATTTGGCGCCATAGCCAAGTGGTAAGGCAGAGGTCTGCAAAACCTTTATTCCCCGGTTCAAATCCGGGTGGCGCCTCCAAGGAAGAAATCCCTGAAAGCTTTGTGATATAGCTTTCAGGGATTTTTGCATGATTTGGGGGTCAGGCCGGACGTCCGGCGTTTGCCCTTCGGCCTTCAAATGCTGCCAAGCCTATTGCGGCGCAACAGAGGAGCTGTTTCAAGTGTACCTTGAGACAGCTCCTCTTTTCATGTAAAGCGCAGAAAGCTCGCCCGTCCTGTCTTATGGCGCCTATGTTTACGATGTCATGAGGAAGTTTGAGATTTTCAAAGAGGAATATTACAAAAGTCATGTCATTGTCATTACAGAAGGCAGGTGAAAATAAATGCCCGAAGGAATATGCTAAAGAAAAAAGGAGGGATCCGAATGAAAAGGTTACTTAGTGTGCTGCTGTGTACTGCATTGGTTCTCTGTTTACTGCTGACCGGCTGCGGTCAGTCGCAGCAGGCGACCGGAAGCAATGTCACCCCGACCCCCGCTCCGAGTGCGGGTACGACAGGCTCTTCACAAGAGCAAAAGCAGGCAGGGCCCCTTGGAGAGAGGCCGGCAGGCGGATGGACTTTCGGTTACACCTGTATGGATGGTACAAACCCGTTCTTTGTCATTCTTGAAGAAACCATCCGAAAAGAAGTGGAAGCAAGAGGGGATAAGCTGATCACCACTGACCCTGCCAATGATGTTACCCGTCAGATTACACAGATTGAGGACATGATCACGCAGGGAATCGACGCCATCTTCCTGAACCCCGCCGAAGCCGAAGGTATTCTGCCCGCCCTTGACATGCTGAAGGAAGCCGGAATACCCATCCTCAATTTTGACACGGAAGTGGCCGATCTGTCCTATTGCTTCTCATACGTTGGTTCGGACAACTATAATGCCGGTTACGTATGCGGCGAGGACCTCGTCAAGAAGGTGCCGGGCGGCGGCAAAATCATCATCCTCGATTCTCCCACAATGAACTCCATTAACGACAGGGAAAGAGGCTTCAAAGACGCCATTGCAGGAAAGGGCTTTGAAATTGTCGCAGAACAGGATGCCAAGGGTAACCTTGAAGTGGCAATGGGTATCGCGGAAGACCTGCTGCAGGCACACAGCGACGTAGTGGCAATCTTCGGCGGAAATGACCCGACCGCACTTGGTGCCCTGGCAGCAGCCAATGCCGCAGGACTTAAGGATGTGCTCATTTACGGTGTTGACGGTTCCCCTGACATCAAGGCCGAGCTTGCCCGCGGAGATTCCCTGATTGAAGGTACCGGCGCCCAGTCTCCCATCAATATAGCCAAGATCTCGGTAGAAGTGATGTATAAGTATCTGGCCGGTGAGAAAGTGGATGCCAGGTATCCTGTTCCAACCTTCCTTATCACATCTGAGAATGTGAAGGAGTTCGGCATAGACTCCTGGCAATAATTCCTCAATGTGGGCTGTTGCAAAACGTACTGCATATCCATTTACTGTCGGGCGTTTTGCAACGCCCTGTTTTTTAAAAAAGTCGGAGGAAAGTGGGTGATCGGTTGGCTAACGGTGTATTGCTGCAAATGAAGAACATACATAAAACCTTCCCCGGCGTTTATGCATTGAAAGCGGTCGATTTTGAGCTCAGAGCGGGCGAAGTTCATGCCATTCTTGGCGAAAACGGTGCCGGGAAATCCACGCTGATCAAAATATTGGGCGGCATCTATACCGCCGACCAGGGAGAAATATATATTGAAGGAAAGAAAGTGGACATCAGGGAAGTCCACGACGCGCAAAAATACGGGATATCCATTATCCACCAGGAACTGGTGCTGGTCCCTTACATGACAGTGGCTGAAAACATTTTTCTGGGCCGGGAACCCGTGAAGGGGGGGCTTGTGAATGCTGCCAGGATGTATGAGGAGGCGCAGCGGTTAATTGACAGCTATGGCGTCAACATCAGTGCCAAATCCATGATTCGGGATTTGACGATTGCGCAGCAGCAACTGGTGGAGATCATCAAAGCCATATCCTACAATTCAAAAATCCTTGTCATGGACGAACCGACCTCTTCCATTTCCGAAAAGGAAGTCAAGTTCCTTTTTGAAACCATGCGCAATCTTACCGCCAAGGGAGTAGGCATTATCTATATTTCACACAGAATGAGCGAACTTGCGGAAATCTGCGACCGGGTGACCGTCATGCGCGACGGTTCGTATATCGGAACAAAGGTGGTCAGGGAAACCACCAATGACGAGCTGATAGCCATGATGGTGGGCCGCGAGCTGAAGAATTACTATACCAGGGATTTCAAAAAAGACGGGGAAGTCATCTTAAAATGTGAAAACATCTCCGACCGTAAAATGGTCAAGGGTGTCAGCTTTGAAGTCAAAAAGGGAGAAATCGTCGGTTTTGCAGGACTGGTGGGCGCCGGAAGAAGCGAACTGATGAAATGCCTCTTTGGCCTTACCAGGGAATATACCGGAGATATTTATATCGATGGCAAAAAGGTGGTCATCCGATCGCCTGCCGACGCCATAAAACAGGGGATAGCCCTGGTGCCTGAGGATCGCAAACTTGAAGGGCTGTTCCACGTGCAGAGCGTCAGGTTTAATTCAACCATTGTGGTGCTTAAGGAGTTTATCAGGGGTATTGCGGTCAATCGCAGGAAAGAAGAAGAAATTACACAGGCATACATTGACCGGATGTCTACAAAAACGCCTTCCATGGAACAGGCGATAGGAAAGCTTTCGGGCGGAAATCAGCAGAAGGTGATGATTGGCAGATGGCTGGCCACTTCTCCCAAAATATTGATCCTGGATGAACCGACCAGGGGCGTGGACGTAGGCGCTAAATCGGAGATATACGCTATCATGAATGACCTTGCAAAATCGGGTATGGCCATTATCATGATATCTTCTGAAATGCCTGAGCTCATCAACATGAGCGACCGGATCTACGTGATGTGCGAGGGAAGGATAACAGGGTGCCTCAACCACGAAGAGGTGACGCAGGAAAAAATCATGAGGCTGGCGGCAAAATAGTCTGTTTAAGGAGGAGAGGTATGGAAAGAGCGGCAAGCAGCAAAAAAAGCAACGTTGCCTATTTGGCAAATGGTATTAAGCATTGGTTTAAAGACAATCTGGGAATCATTATCGCCCTTTTGGTGCTGTGCGTGGCGCTGTCCGTAAATCCGATTACTGCGAAAACATTCCTGACCGTAAAAAATATTTTTAACGTGCTGAGACAGATTTCAACAAACCTGTTTCTGGCTTGTGGGATGACAATGGTCATCATCCTGGGCGGAATCGATCTGTCGGTGGGTTCGATCATTGCCTTGTCAGGCTGCCTTGCTGCAGGTGCGGTTGTGCGATATAATCTGCCCCTTGGCGTTGCGCTGCTGATAGGCGTACTGGTAGGTTTAACCATCGGCCTCTTTAACGGCGTGGTCATTTCCAGGACAACAATTCCTCCTTTTATTGTCACATTGGCCACCATGAATATCGCCAAAGGCCTGGCCTATGTTTACACCGGGGGCTCACCCGTAAGGGTTGTCACGAAAGAATGGCAATTCCTCGGAGCAGGTTACATCGGTTCCGTTCCGACGCCGGTCATCATCCTGATAGTCGTTCTGATCGTAACGGCAATCATTATGAACAAGACCAGAATGGGCCGGTACATATATGCGGTGGGTGGCAACGCGCAGGCAGCCGAATTTTCGGGTATAAAAGTGTCGCGGGTCAAGTTCTTCGTCTATGCCTATTCCGGCTTGATGGCAGGGCTTGCGGGAATCGTCCTGGCCTCCAGAATGTACTCCGGTCAGCCAACTGCGGGCGAAGGTGCTGAAATGGATGCCATTGCTGCCGTTGTCGTCGGCGGAACCAGCATGGCAGGCGGTTACGGTAAAATTGGCGGTACTATCATCGGCGGCTTGATCATAGGCATACTCAATAACGGATTGAACCTTTTGAACGTGAACTCTTTCTGGCAATACGTTATCAAGGGTGCCGTCATCCTGCTGGCTGTATTCATTGATTACCTCAGGCAGGAAAATAAAGACAGAATCAAGGTCAGCGTAAAGTAATCTGTCGATAGATGCACCGTACATGTTATGATAAAGGTAGAGACGGCCATCGGAACAAGAGGTATGGACAGATGCTGAAAAAGGTTAGCGGGAAGCTTTTGCTGTTTATTGTGTTCATATCCGTTGCCCTCATCGCTTTACTGGGATATATCGAACTGTTCTATCGTGTCCAGAAATCAAGCAACACCCCAAGAAAATTCGGCGCAACCTACATGACCATGAACAATCCATACTTCTCGATACTTAACGGCGGCATCAACGAGGTGGTGGAGGCAAACGGGGATTTCTTAATCACCAGAGATCCTGCCCAGGATCAGGAAAAACAGAACAGCCAGATATATGAGATGATCGAGGAAGGGGTTGCGGCCATTTTTCTGAACCCCGTTGACTGGAAAAAAGTCGAACCTGCTCTGATTGCCTGCAAGGAAGCGGGTATTCCCGTATTTAACGTAGACACCATGGTTTACGACAAGGAATATGTCGTATCCATCATTGCATCGGACAACTATAATGCCGGAGTCCAGTGCGCCCTGGACATGATGTCAAAGCTGGACTCCGCGGAAATTGTCATATTGGACCAGCCCATCATCAACTCCATTACCCAAAGGGTGCAGGGGTTCCTGGATACCATTAAGGGGAATGACAATTACAAAGTCGTCGTCCAGAAAGCCGCCGGCGGGGAACTGGAGATTGCGATGGAAGTGATGGATGACATTATCGAATCCGGAGTATCCTTCAATGTGGTATTGGGAGGCAACGATCCGACGGCTTTGGGCGCGCTGGCTGCGCTGGCATCCCATCATATGACCGGCGATATTCTCATATACGGCATTGACGGCTCTCCCGACGGAAAAATGATGATCAAGGAAGGATACCTGGAAGGCACGAGCGCCCAGTATCCCCATCAAATGGGAAAGATTGCGGCGGAAGTGGCCTATGCGTATTTAAACGGGGAAGAAATCGAGACAAACATCGTTGTTCCGGTGACTCTGATAACAAAAGAAAACCTGGATGAGTTTTCAATTGACGGATGGCAATAAGGCGATTTGATCGAAGGGCGGTTTATGCAGGCGAAAAAGTTTACATATTTTAAAGTATTGCTGATAGCCATCAACTTAATAGCTGTACTGTTTGTAACCGCATTCATCTATATCACCACCCAGAAGATATGCAATAACTTTATTGCAAGGGAATTTCTCGGCAGTGTCAGTGCTTTGCCGTGGAAGCCGTACGTCAATATTTACCTGTCGGTCGGCTTGTTCGGCATACTGATATTGACTTTTATTGTCCGTGAATTCATCTATCCGAACAACGGCAGGATAGTATACCTTACACTGCTTATCGATTTTATCCTCAGTATTGTCATTGTCTCTGTTCTGAATTTTAACTATAACGGAATACTTTTCCTTGTCATTGCCAATATCATCGCCTATACAAAGGGGACAAGGGGAAAGTATGTCCTGATGTTTATCTCGGTTCTGAGTATTGTTATTACTGATTATGAGATGCTCTCAATCAATTTCAGGCTGTACTCCATCAACGATTATATCAGCTTTTATGATGCCATGACGCAGCAGTACCTGCTGGGATTCTACAACATCGTTGTTTCTACCAATATACTGATTTTTATTGTCTATTGCATCTATGTGATCCAAAACCAGAGAGGAACCATCGATGAGGTCAACAGCCTGTACGAGCAGCTGAGAAAGGCCAATGAGGACCTGCAGAAAGCCAATGAGCAGCTCAAGGAGTATTCCAGGCTCATGGAAAAGATGGGTGAAACAAAGGAACGCAACCGCCTTGCAAGGGAAATCCATGACACCATAGGGCATACCCTCACCGGCATATCGGCGGGGATTGACGCATGCATTACCATGGTTGAAAAAAATCCTCAGGAAACCAAAAAGCAGCTTGAGATGATCTCAAAAGTGACAAGGGAAGGCATCAATGAAATACGCCGATCGGTGAATAAGCTTAGGCCCGACGCCCTGGAAAGGCTGAATCTGGAGTCGGCCATTCATCAGATGATCATTGAAACCGAATTGATGACAAACACCCATGTGTACTTTGAAACCGATGTCAATCTGCATTTTGCCCCGGATGAAGAAGATGCCATATACCGGGTCATACAGGAAAGCCTGACCAACGCCATCCGCCATGGCAAAGCCTCTCAGATATGGGTAAACATCAAAAGCGGGGAAGGTGAAATAATACTTACAGTCAGGGACAACGGCATCGGCTGTAAGGATATGAAAAAAGGATTTGGTACAAGGCATATCATGGAAAGAATAAAAATGCTCAATGGTACTGTTGAATTTGACGGTACGAATGGTTTCACGGTAACTGCGCGGATACCGATAAGGTGGGGTGAGGAATATGATTAAAGTATTGGTTGCTGATGACCAGGAACTCATTCGTACAAGCCTGCAGATTGTCCTGAATAACCAGGAGAACATCGTGGTCACCGATGTTGTTGCAAACGGGCAGGAAGTTATCCAAAGCATACGTAAAAAAAGACCCGATGTCATCCTGATGGATATCCGCATGCCCAAGATGGACGGCGTGCAGTGCACCAAGATCATCAAAGAAAACTATCCCGATATCAAAATCATCATATTGACGACCTTTGATGACGACGAATATGTCTATAACGCCTTGAAATACGGCGCGAGCGGCTATCTTCTGAAAGGCGCTTCAATAGATGAACTGGTAAAAGCAATCCATACGGTATACAGCGGCAGGGCGATGATCAATCCCGACATCGCAACCAAGGTGGTCAAATTATTCTCTCAGATGGCCAAGGGCTATTATCCCATTGAGGTAGGCAAACAGGACATAGAGGAATTGACAAAGACCGAATGGAAGATCATTGAACAGGTTGTTTACGGGCTTTCCAACAAGGAAATCGCCGATACGCTCAACTTGTCCGAGGGAACGGTTAGAAATTACCTCAGCACCATATTGAGCAAACTGAAATTAAGGGACAGGACCCAGCTTGCCATCTGGGCGATCCAGTCAGGCGTTGGGAAAGTAAAGATGGAGCATCACTATGAGTAGGCGCAAATACATAATCATAACAGCCATATTGGCTGTGCTGGCACTTGCTTCAGGTTTATATTTCCATGCCGGGACCCGGACCATTGTTCTTGAATTCGGGATGTTTGCCGGCAGCAATTGGGATGTGGCCAATGCCAACAGCTATGTCATTATTGACAAGGCCATCCAGCTGTTCGAGCAGAAGCATAAAAATGTGAAAATTCATTATTACAGCGGCATTCTCAAGGACGATTACTCGGAATGGCTTTCCAAGCAGGTGCTGCTTGGGAAAACCCCAGATGTCTTTATGATACTGTCGGACGATTTCAACCAGTTTGCTTCGCTGGGAATATTAAAGAGCCTGGATGAACTGATAGAAAAAGATGCATCCTTTGACAGAGACAAATATTTCAAAACGGCCCTGATATCGGGCGAATACCATGGCATTCAATATGCGCTTCCCTATGAAACGGTTCCCACCCTGATGTTTGTCAACAAGACGCTGCTTGAAAAGGAAGGAATCGGTGTGCCAAGCAGCGACTGGACATGGGATGATCTGTACGATATATGCCAAAAAGTCACAAAGGATATCGACGGCGACGGGATTCTGGACCAGTTCGGCATCTATAATTACGATTGGCTGGATGCGGCATGCACCAACGGAGCCGCCCTGTTTGATGAAGATGACATGAAAATCGATCTTTCCGATGATAAAGTGGTGGATGCCGTAAAGTTTATCAAAATGCTGTATGATCTGAACAATAAACAGAATGTTACGCAGGAGGACTTCGACAAGGGAAATGTCGTGTTTATGCCCCTTTCCTTTGCGGAGTACCGGACGTACAAGACCTATCCGTACAAGATCAAGAAGTATCTTAATTTCCAATGGGACTGCATCACGTTTCCGGCCGGCAAGGACGGCGGGAACATCTCCGAAGTCAATACGCTCTTGATGGGGATAAGCAGCAAAACGGCCCATGAAGAGCTGGCCTGGGAGTTTCTGAAGCTCCTGACCTATGATGAGGAAATCCAGATGGATATCTTCCGGTATTCCCAGGGCGCATCGGTATTGAAAAAGGTGACCAGCTCAAGGGAAGCCGAGTTGATCCTGCAGGAAGACATGGAAGAAAGCGAAAAGGTTATCGACAAAGTCCTGCTGAGCAGGGTGATCGAGGAAGGGACCGTCGCTCCCAAAATCCTGAAATACAACGAGGCCATTGCCATAGCCAACGGGGGCATCCAGGAGATCATCCGATATGATAAGAATGTCGAAAGTTCCCTGAAGATACTGGAAAGAAGGATCAATCAATATCTGAAACAATAAAAAGCAGGAGGAGGTGGGGGCTATGGAAAGGGGCATTTCAATAGCAGGCACCATAACGGTGGACTATAACAAAGTCATCGATCGCTATGCCGAGAAGGGCATGTTAAGCAATATCCTGTCATGCACAAGAAGTGTGGGCGGCTGTGTGCCCAACACCCTTATCAACCTTTCAAGGATGGATCCTGCCATTCCGCTTTATGCCTACGGCGGCATCGGCAACGATGAAAACGGTGAGTTCGTATTAAGCGTTCTTAAGGCACACGGGATTCACACAGAGGGCATCAAAGTATTTGACGGGGAACTGACCGCGTTTACTGACTGCATGACCGTCGAATCTACGGGGGAGAGGACCTTCTTTTTTGCCAGGGGCGTGAGCAGGCGTTTTTCCATGGAAGATATGGATTTTGACGCCATTGAAACGGATATGTTCCATATGGGATATGCGCTGCTGATGGAACCTTTTGACAGGGAAGAGGGTGAGGAATTATGCTGGTCAATTTACAGGCAGTTATGGCTTATGCCGAAAAAAATCGCTGCGCGGTCGCAGCCTTCAATACCCCTAATCTGGAAAGCATTATGGCCGTCTTGCAGAATGCTGAAACTTATCAGGTTCCGGTGATCATTGCCCATGCACAGGTCCATGAAAGCGTGATGCCCCTGGAAACCATTGGCCCCATCATGGTGCTTTGCGCCCAAAAAGCCAGGGTTCCGGTATGCGTTCACCTGGATCACGGGGAATCGCTGGATTATATCGAAAAAGCTTTGGAGCTGGGATTTACTTCGGTGATGTATGACGGTTCAAGGCTTGCTTTTGATGAAAATGTGGAGAATACCCTGAAGGTGGTCAGGATGGTCAGAAAATGCGGCGCAGGCATCGAAGCTGAAATCGGGGTAATGGGTTCGGGTTCCCACAGCAGTGAAGGTGCCGGTGAAAAAAAGGGGGTTTATACCGAGCCCGAAGTGGCAAAAAGGTTTGTGGAAATGACGCATATCGATGCCCTTGCCGCTTCTTTCGGGACAGTCCATGGCATCTATACGGAAAAACCCAACCTGGATTTTGAGCGGATCGGGAAAATCAAGGAACTGACCCGAATTCCCCTGGTCATGCACGGCGGTTCGGGCCTGAGCCGTGAAGATTACATGGCGGCAATCAACAAGGGCATCCGCAAGATCAACTACTACACTTATATGTCAAAAGCGGCTGTGCATGCGGCCAGGGAACTGCTTGACGGAAAGGAAAGCGTACTGTTCCACGATGTTGCCCTCGCCGCGCTGGAAGCCATGAAAAAGGATTCCGAAAAAGCGATGAAAGTCTTCTATGGCAATGTTCTGGGCTGAATTGTCCGGGAAAGCCTGAGTCCCGAATCGAAATGGCATGAAAGAAAGGGTGTGTGATCCATGAAACGTTCGGAGATCAACAGGATTATTCAGGACGGCATCGAATTTTTCAAGGCACACCATTTTGCATTGCCTCCCTTTGCTTTCTGGTCTCCCGAAGAATGGCGCTCCAGGGGGAAGGAGTATGACGAAATCAGGGATAACCACCTGGGATGGGATATCACCGATTTCGGAAGCGGGGATTATCAGCATACGGGTTTGTTCCTTTTCACCTTGCGAAACGGAAATATCAACATACCCAAATACCGGAAGACCTATGCCGAAAAAATCATGATTGTAGGTGAAAGCCAGGTTACCCCGTTCCATTTCCACTGGAAAAAGACCGAGGATATCATCAACCGTGGCGGCGGGAACCTGATGATTCGGCTGTTTAACGCAACAAGTGACGGGGAATTTGCAAATACTCCGGTAACGGTACATAGCGATGGAAGGGAATACCAGGTACCGGCAGGTGCAACCATAAAACTGGTGCCCGGAGAAAGCATCACCCTCTATCCCGGCCAATACCATTCGTTCTGGGGAGAACCCGGCAAGGGCCGCGTACTGGTTGGCGAAGTTTCGGAGTGCAATGACGATTACACCGACAACCGCTTCCATGAGGAAATCGGAAGGTTCCCGACCATTGAGGAAGACGAGCCGCCCCTGTATTATCTTGTGAATGATTATCCGGAAGCATCCGAATAGGACTTCATTCTGACATAAAAAAGGGTTGCCCCGAAAGCAGCATAACTCCGGGATAGCCTTTTTTGGTTTTGCATACGTCGATGTCCTTATACCCTGAACACCGACACAGCCTCCATGAGCTTGTCTGCGCTTTCCTTCACCGTCTTGACCTGCTCCAGCACTTCGCTTGCCCTGGAGGCCACCAGGTTTGCTTCATTGGCCATATCCATGGTATCGGAAGCACCGTCCACGGCCGCCTGCGAAACATCGTTGATGGCCTTGAGGATGCTCTGGACCGAAGCGTAAAGCTGTTCGGAAGTGGCGCTGAATTCGGTAACCATATCGTCAATCATGCGGGCATCCCTGTTGTACTGCTCGCCCGTCTGTACCAGCATGTCATAGTCTTTCGCAACCTTATTGTCCAGGAATTGCAACACTTGCTCGGAGCATTCGGACAGGTGCTGCACCGACTCCAGGACCTGCTGGGTCACGTTTTGGATCTCTGTGGCGGTTTCCTTGGAATTCTCGGCCAGTTTCCGGATCTCTTCAGCCACAACCGCAAAGCCCCTGCCCGATTCGCCTGCCTGCGCGGCTTCTATGGAAGCGTTCAGGGCCAGCAGGTTGGTTTGGGTGGCTATCTCCAGGATGGCGTCCGAGAGCAGGTGGATGCGCTCAACGGCCCTGGATTTCTCGATGGCCTCCCTGAGCTTGGCCGAATTGTTCCTGCGGATGTCCTGGGCGCTTCTCTGGGATTCCTCTGCGTTGTGCTTCAACTCCTGTGCCCTGTGGCTCACTTCGCTGGCTGATTCCGCCCCTTCCTGGGCTTTATGGGCAATTGATTCTATGGCGGCCTCGATTTCGGTAGTGGTGGCGTTCATCTCTTCAGCCATGGCCGATGTTTCCTGCATTTTTGAAGACAGGGCCTGTGTGATGGAGGCGATGACATGGATTTCCTCGGTCAGTTTGGCCATGTTTTCGCCGGTTACCGAATTGGCGTGATCCACGCTCCTGGCTTCCTGGACAACTTTCCGGATGATTTCGGCCACATTGTCGTTAATCTTTTTGAATCCCCTGGCCAGGGCGCCTATCTCATCGCGCCGGCTGGCATATTTATCATTTGTCATGGGCGTAAAGTTACCTTCGGACATGGTCAGGCACTGATTTGTTAAATCTGTAACAGGCTTGGATATATTTTTTCCCATGAAGAAGGCTACCAATATGCCGGCGATCAGGAAGAAACCGGATATACCCAGGGTTGCGCTTTTCAGCTTACCCAGTGAGGCCATGAATTCATCCTGGTCTACCGATATGGCAATAGACCAGCCATAGCCTGGAATGGGCGCAAAACCGGTCAGTTTGGTGATGCCGTTGTACTTGTATGTATCAAAGCCTGTTTGCCCTTCGGTCATTTTTTTCTGCACATCGGCAAAATTCTCGAATCCCAGATCATTGCCGTCCAGTTCCCTGATGGTTGCGGAGGTCATGCTGTCCACATCATCTGATGAAAGAACCTGGGTGGCTCCGGTTGTGGCGTCTGCCGAACGGTTTGTGATGATGCCCAGCAAAAGTTGTGTATCCGCATGGGCGATGGTTCGCCCCTGCCTGTTGATGATGAAGGCTTCGCCCGTCTGTCCAAATTCGATCCGCCGGGCGAACTCGCTGAGTTCCAGTCCGTCACGGATGGCCATCAGCACGCCTGAAACAGCATTATTGGCCATCACCGGAACAGCGTAGGTCATCACGATATCGGTTCCGCCGCTTTCGCGGTGCGGATCGGAGACGACGCTCCTTCCCGAGAGCGCTGCCTGGAACAGGGGATCGTCTTTCATGTCCAGGATATCGCCGGTGTTAGTGACAGCCTTTCCGTTCCTGTCGATCAGGATCATCCGGAGATGTCCTGCCCTCTTGGATTCCTCATCCAATGCTGATATAATGTTGCTGTAATCGTCATCGGATAATGCTTTGCTGATTGTATCCAATGAGGCTACCAGACTCAGTACATTGAGATGGCTATGGATGCTGTCTTCAATGGTTAATGCTGCTTCGGTTGCGAATTTGGGCATGGTTTCGTCAAGAACGCTGTTCAGCGCCCTGGCCGACGTTATATAGGATGCCGACCCAAGGCCCATGCCGATAAACAGGATCAGGATGCTGAACGATACGATGATACGTGAGCTGATACTTCTCACAGAGCCGTTCCCCCCTTCGCAGGTACATGAATGGTGTAAGTCTGTTGCAATACCATTTTTAAATACGAGTACAATCAAATACAATTATAATTGATATAATAAGTTCGACGCAATTAAAGAATATCCTTGTTGCAGTTTTAAGGTTTTTGTCATAATATTTATGATATTGTTTTTCAGCGAAGAGGCCGATATTATCTATAGTTTAGCTGAGTCCTTGCCATATACATAAAGATAAAAGGGTTCATTCAAGGTGAGACCGACATGAAGCTTGCTGTACAGAAGGCAAAGTCATTCATGGCGCTGCGAACGATCATGAGCCTCATCGGGCTTTTGTCCTTTATCGCCCTTATGGCGACAAGCATCGCCATGACCGCTGAAGTAGATAATGCTGCGCTTTGCAGAATTGTGATCATCGTTTGCGCCATATTGTATGTCGCAAGCTTCTGCTTTGAATTTGCCATGTCACGAAAAACGGCCAGGGAGCTGGAGGATCTGGCGAGAATCCTTTCGGACATCGGGGGCGAGATCGGGGTATCCCTTGAACGGGACGAAGGGACACAGGCTGTCACGGTTTTGTCGGACATGCTCAACCGGTCGCTGAAGTTCCTGGATGAGAAAAACCTCCGGCTGGAATCGGAGCTCAAACGGAACGAGCGGCTTTCGGAAAGCATCTCTGATTTTTACAGCCAGATGAGAACCCTTAAGGAGACCGGGGTAAGGATTGACTTTTTCGAATATGATTATGTCCATCGGATCTTTGTCTTCGCCACCGGGTTGTTTACCTTCCTTGAGGATAATGAGGACATTTTCGAAATCACCGCCGATGATCTGTTCGAGCGGTTCAGTTTCAGCATCTCCAAAGAGACATTCGAACAGCTGGTCAACAGGTGCGTCAGCCATCAGGAGCCGCTGGATCTTGAATTCAGCGTGGCGCGGGAGGATGGGAAAATCCGCTGGCTGAAGCTCTGGGGGCGGTTGAGCGCCGATGGCGCCCGCATTACAGGAGCCATTATGGACATCACCCGCGAGGTGGTTCAGCGCAACCTGGAAAAGGAACGGGCCATCCGCGACAATATGACCGGGTTCTACAACCGGAACGCCCTCACCGAGGTGGCGGGCAAAGCCATGGCCGAGTGTGCGGATGGGGAAATGGTGGCCTTCGTCTATATCGGACTGACGGGCTACCAGGAGTTCCAGGAAAGATACGGCATGATCGCCGGCAACTCCTATATCCGGGTCTGTGCCGAGGTGCTCAGGAAATTCCTGACCCCTTGCCTGATTCCGTTCAGATGGCTGGGGGCCGATTTCCTGCTGCTGGCTACCCATGTCAGAAGCCTGGAATCCTTCCGGGAAGAGATGGAGGGGATCATCCAGAAGGTTCAGAAGTACATGGGCGATGTGGACGGCATTGCGGTGAGCTTCCAGCTTGCCGTGGGATATGCCCTCTCGGGCATCGACGGGGATGTGCCGGCGGACCTTTTGGAGTACGCGTCCTTTGCCGAGAATGAGGTCTTAAGGGGGGAAAGGGAAAGCCCCAACCCGTTCAACCGGGAGCGCTACGAGGAAGCCAAGCGGGCAGCCCTGCGCCGCACGTTCATCAAGGATATCATCGACAGAAACCAATTGAGCATTGTCTTCCAGCCCATTGTTTCCCTTAAGACCGGTGAATTGTACGGTTTTGAGGCC
The DNA here is from genome assembly GCF_900142095.1 of Thermoclostridium caenicola. Taxonomy (GTDB): domain Bacteria; phylum Bacillota; class Clostridia; order DSM-8532; family DSM-8532; genus Thermoclostridium_A; species Thermoclostridium_A caenicola. The sequence continues at coordinate 17,804 of NZ_FQZP01000017.1, forward strand.
CTCTCCAGGCCGACAAATCCCATATACCGGAACATCGAGGAGCTCATCGAGGATGCCGAGGCGACGGGCCATTATGCCATCCTTGAAAAACGGATGGTGTACAATGCGCTGGATGCCTATATGCTGCGCGATGAACACTTCCGTGACCATTATCTTTTCATCAACACCGCGCCTTTTGCCACCCTGGAGGAGCAGGACTACAACGACATCCGCGATCGCTATTTCGGCCATATGAAGGTTGTTTTCGAGGTCATGGAAAGAAAGCGGATGGATCCGGACGCGATCAACCTGAGAAAGTCCATCGTGATCAAAGCGGGCGCAAAATTCGCCCTGGACGATTTCGGCTCAGGCTATTCCAATCACCTGGCCCTGCTGGCCCTTGAGCCCGATATCATCAAGATCGACAAGGAACTCGTGCGCGGAGTCAATTCAGATCTACGCAAGCAGCATATGATAGAGGACATCATCAGCTATGCCCGCTACAGGGGAACGCGGGTCCTGGCCGAGGGCATTGAAACCAGGGAAGAACTGGAGACCCTGTGCAGGATGGGAATTGACTATGCCCAGGGCTATTTCCTGGGCATGCCCTCCAGTGAGCTGACAGAGCCCTACGAACAGGCCCGGGAGATCATCCGGGCTATGGGGAAGCACCAGTTGGTGGGTCTGGGGAACCTGCTCATTCTGCTCAGGGAATCCATGGCCGGCGTTGACTCTGAAATGGCGTGCCATGCGGCCGTAACTGCCTATCTGGTCCTGAAGATGGGCCTGAAACTCAGGATCAGGGGAGAAAGGCTGGCAGGCCTCATTACGGCGGCCATGCTGCGCGATATGGGAACCCTTTCCGGCGAATCCGATGGGTGGAGGAACCCGGGCAGGCGGGGAATACCCGGTCACAGCCTGTATGCCTGCCTGGTCATGAAGGAATATTATCCGTACGACCGGTGCCCCGAGGCGGTCCTGTACCACCACCTGCCCTGGTCTGAAAGGGGTGCCGCCCTTGAAGCCATGGATTATCCCGACGAGGCGGATATTTTGTCGCTTGCGGACGAAGCGGCATGTCTCATCCTTGACGATCCCGGAACCTGCATGGAAGAGGAAATGGTACAACGGCTGGAAAGTTCGGGACATGACAGCCGCAACGTATCCGTGTTTGCGGAGCTCTGCAGGGCGGGTATTCTGAAAAAAGCGGCTTCCGGCGATTTCATGCAGAACCTTCTGAACGTATCGGGCAGGCTCCATGTGGGCAGGTCCGAGATCGAAGGCATCATCAGGACCTATGTCTATACCCTGCTTTTCCGAATGCCCCATCTCTATGCCCATGCGCGGGTGATGGAGACCCTGGCCCGTTTCCTGGCAAGGCTGACCAAGCAGAACTGGAAGCTGGTGGATATGCTGGGCCTTGCGTCGCTGATCTATAATCTGGGCAGGCTGCCCCGGCCAGGTGAAGGCCCGGTAACGGCGGATAACGCCTATGAGGAGCACCTCTTGATCCGCAGCAGGCTGAAAACCGTTGCGCATATCCTGAAGGAAGCCGGGCTGGGCGATATCATGAACATGATGCATGCGGCCTGCGGGACCGAAGGCGAGGTATCCGGAAACCACATGCTCATGGTCAGGGATATCGCGAGCGGGGCCAGGATTCTCAATATAGCCGACATTTTCGCCAGCCTCCTGGAAGAACGGCCGGGGAGGCCGGCCATGAACTGCACGGAGGCGGTTTACGAACTGGCCGGACTGGTCAGGGCGGAAGAGGGATACCTTCCCATCGTGGAAACCATGCAGGAATACGTGGATGACATCGAAAGCCGGATCCAGACAGCCAAGGCTGAGATTGAAAAGCGTTACCGCAGCATCATGGATACCTGGGCAAGGCTCCAGGCCGAATAGGCCTGCTGCCTGGCGCGCCGCCTGCTGGTATGATTTTCTGACCGGTGGGATAAAATAGTAGTGTCCCGCGGGAACCCCTGATGCAAACTACTGGTACAGCATGCTGTTTTTGACTTTTGAAAGGCCATATAGTATACTATACCTAAGGCCTATTCATGGAATGGCACAAATGCATGCATGGGCGCTTTCATACATAATATTGCGCCTGCTTCCCGCGTGTCGGGCATGAGCAGGCGGATGATGTATGAAAAAGGAGCTGTTGATCTATGTTCGCAATAGGGGATAAGATTGTTTACCCTATGCATGGCGCGGGTATCATTGAGGCCATTGAGGAGAAGGAAATCCTCGGAGAACGCAAACAGTATTACGTGATGAGAATACCCGTAGGAGACATGAAGGTCATGATACCCATCAACAACGCGAGCTGTATCGGAATCAGGGGCATCATCAACCGTAAAGACGCCGATGCTGTATTCAAATCTCTCGAAACCAAGTCTCACGAAGAAAACACCAACTGGAACAAGCGATACCGCGAAAACATGAACAAAATCAAGAGCGGTAATGTTTTTGAAGTAGCTGATGTCGTCAAGAGCCTCATGTTAAGGGAAAAAACAAAGGGCCTTTCCACCGGGGAAAGAAAAATGCTCAACAGCGCCAAGCAGATACTCATCAGCGAACTGGTGCTGGCGAAGAACATGAGCCCGATGGATGTGGAAGCTCTCATCAATACCATGATTTCAACCTGATTCATTGAAAATGAGACTGCTGGATCAGCAGCTTTCCATAGAACTCCGATAATACGCTTTTCTGGGGAGTTTGCATGCTGGACAAGATTATAAAATGCGCGTTCGGGCTGACCGGCGCACTGACGGGCATGACGCTCGTCCGATTTCTTTTCATACAAAACGGCATGACCGAATATCTCACCTCGGTATCGGGCATCGGGATCATTGTGTTCGCATCCCTTGCGTTCGGCATCTTCCTCTATGTGATCGGCGGAAAGATTATACGCATCACCCTTGCTACGGTGGAACGCCTGGAACGCGCGCTGCAGAACCTTACCCTCTACGAGCTGCTGATCGGCGCGGCGGGCCTCATCGTCGGGCTGATCATCGCCAACCTCATTTCCATTCCCATCGTCAAGATCCCGGTCATCGGTGTTCTCCTGTCCATCATGATCAACATCTTCTTCGGGATATGCGGCGTCTACTTTGCTTTGCTCAAAAGGCACGACAGCATTTTCCCGATTCCTTTCAGGGGGGACGGGACGGATCGGTCAAGGATTAAAATCCTTGACACAAGCGCCATCATAGACGGCCGTATCCTGGACATCAGCCGTACCGGTTTCCTGGAAGGCGAAATCGTGGTCCCGGGGTTTGTCCTGGAGGAACTCCGCCACCTGGCCGATTCCCATGATGATATTGTGCGGGCCAAGGGCAGGCGCGGCCTGGATGTTCTGAACACCATGAAATCCGATCAGAAGTTCCCCATAAGAATCGGCAAGGAGAACAGGGATCCCAACCTTGAGGTGGATGAGCAGCTTTTGAACCGGGCCAGGGAGCTCAAGGCCAAGATCATCACCAACGATTTCAACCTGGGCAAGGTAGCCCGGCTCAAGGGGATTCCCGTGCTGAACATCAATGATCTGGCAAACGCCTTGAAACCATTGGCGGTTTCCGGCGAGGAAATGACCATCCGGGTGGTCAAGGAGGGCAAGGAAAACGGACAGGGCATAGGCTATCTGGAAGACGGCACCATGGTCGTGGTGGAGGGCGGCAACAAGTTCAGGAACCAGCTTATCGACGTGGTGGTGACCAGCGTTCTCCAGACATCTGCCGGCCGCATGATCTTTGCCCGCTTTAAAACCGTCCATTTTCCCGTGGCCAAGATCAACTGACCAACAGGACGGGCATGACTTAAATAAAGGAAAGGATACATATGCAAAGAAATAGGGACATGAACAATGAAGGCGCTGTAAGCGCCATTATTGTTGCCGCCGGCAGGGGAAGCCGGACCGGCCTGGGATACAACAAGGTACTGGCCGAACTGGGCGGCATCCCCATGCTGGAAAGGACCATCCGCGCTTTTATCGGGAGCGGCCTGATCCATCATATCATCCTGGTGATCGGAAAGGATGACGAGGAGCAGGTGAAGGCGATCATTCAGAAGCTCCCATGGGACATCCGATGGACCTATGGCGGAAGCGAGCGCCAGGAATCGGTGTATAACGGCCTGAAGCTGCTTTCGGAGGATACGGCGATCGTCCTGATTCATGACGCGGCCAGGCCCTTTGTGGATGAAGCCATCATCAGAAGGAGCATCGAGGGCGCAAGGGAATACGGTGCCGCCTGTGTGGGCATGCCGGTAAAGGATACCATCAAGCAGGCGGACCAGGAAGGCTACATCCTCCAGACCCCGGATCGCACGCTGCTCTGGAGCGCCCAAACCCCCCAGGCCTTCAGAAAGGAGATCATCCTTAAGGCCCATGAGCATGCCAGGCAAAGCGGTATCATGGGAACCGACGACGCCATGCTGGCTGAACGCATCGGCATAAGGGTGAAGATGGTTGAGGGCAGCAGCAGGAATATCAAGATCACCTCGAAAGAAGACCTTTTGTGGGCTGAAGCCATCCTGAGGAACCCGGACTGAGGGCCGGGAGGAAGGCCCGGGTCGCGTAAAAACCGGTCTTGCCCGGTTGGTGGCGTGCGTTTTGCAGTGCCAGTTTTATGGCTTGACAGCATCGATCTTTGTCAAGCAATACGATTTTCGCGGCGGGATTGCCATAAAAATTTGTGTACTTGGACTAAAATCTGATATAATAGAACTTGCTTTGATCGCGTTAGGGCAACCCGTGTTTTTTCAGGCATTTTAAAGCAAAACCATGCTGCTTGCGGACACACCTGTTTAGGGAAATAAATCAACTGGGCAGGAGATGTCGAGTCAGCTACCAAAAGGGGGAATGTGTATATGAAAGACTATAGTGCGGACAAAGTGCGCAATGTCTGCCTGCTGGGCCATGGAGGCTCGGGAAAGACAACACTGGCCGAGGCGATGCTTTTCATTTCCGGCGGCACCGACAGGTTTGGCAGTGTTGTGGACGGTAACACGGTCATGGACTTCGACGCTGAGGAAATCAAAAGAAAAATCTCCATTTCAACCGCATTGGCGCCTGTTGAATGGAAGGGCATGAAGATCAATGTCATCGATACGCCCGGCTATTTTGACTTCGCCGGGGAAATGCTTGAGGGGCTCGCGGTTGCAGATGGCGCGGCCATTCTGGTTGGCGCAAAGGACGGTTTGCAGGTCGGAACCGAAAAGGCATGGGAAGCCGTAGAGCAGAAAAAGCTGCCCAGAATGTTTGTTATCAGCAAGCTTGACGAAGAAAACTCAGACTTTTCCAAAGTCTTTGATCAGCTTAAGGATAAATTCGGAAAGAGCGTCATTGCACTCCAGATACCCTATGTTGAAAACGGCAAGGTTGCCGGTATCATCAATGTTCCCAAGATGAAGGTCGTCACCTTCAACGGCAAGGAATATCAGGAAAAGGATGTTCCCGACAATCTGAAGGGCGAAGTGGAGTCATACAAGGAAGGCATTTTCGAGGCCGTTGCGGAAACCAGCGAGGAATTGATGGAAAAATACTTTGCCGGTGAGCCTTTCACCGACGAAGAAGTCGCTCAGGGGATCAAGCTGGGTGTCAAGGCCGGCGAAATTACGCCCGTCCTGTGCACCACCGCCGTTCAGAAGCTGGGTGTCCGCCTCTTCCTTGATGCCGTGCTGGACTATATCCCGGCTCATATCGAAAAGGAAACCGTATCGGCAAGGAACGCCAACAATGAGGCTGTTACCCTCAAGACCAGCGAATCGGAAGCCCTGGCGGTCCAGGTCTTCAAGACCATTGTCGATCCGTTCGTCGGCAAGATCTCCTTCCTGAAGGTTATTTCCGGTACGCTTTCCGCCGATACCACCGTATACAATCCCAAGAAGGACAAGACCGAAAAGATCGGAAACCTGTTCGTCATGAAGGGCAAACAGCAGCTGAATGTGAGCAAACTGGCCTGCGGTGATATCGGTGCGGTGGCCAAGCTGACCGTGACCGAGACCAACGATACCCTCTGCACCAAGGAAAAGCCGGTCATCCTCGAGGAGATCAAGTTCCCGCAGCCCATGCTGGGTATGGCTGTCATGCCCAAGGCAAAGGGCGATGAAGAGAAGATCGGCAGCGGTCTGCAGCGCCTGCTGGAAGAAGATCCGACCTTCAAGATGGAACTGAACGCGGAGACTAAGCAGACCCTGATCTATGGTCTCGGTGATCAGCACCTGGATGTGATCACCAGCAAGCTTAAGAATAAATTCAAGGTTGATGTTGAGCTTGTCACGCCCAAGACGCCTTACCGCGAAACCATCCGCAAGAAGGTCAGAGTGGAAGGCAAGCACAAGAAACAGAGCGGCGGCCATGGCCAGTTCGGCGTTGTCGTGATCGAGTTTGAACCCGGCGAATCCGAGGATCTGACCTTTGAAGAAAAGATCTTCGGCGGTGCCGTTCCCAAGCAGTACTTCCCGGCCGTTGAAAAAGGTCTCCGTGAAAGCATGCAGAAGGGCGTGCTGGCAGGCTATCCCGTGGTGAACCTGAAGGCGACCCTCGTGGACGGTAAGTACCATGAAGTCGACTCTTCGGAAATGGCCTTCAAGATCGCAGCCAGCCTTGCCTACAAGGAAGGCATGAAGCAGGCCAATCCGGTGCTGCTCGAACCCATCTGCCATGTGGAGGTTGTGGTTCCCGACAGCTACATGGGCGATATCATCGGCGACCTGAACAAGCGCCGCGGCCGTGTGCTGGGTATGAATCCGTATGGCAACGGGCTCCAGCAGGTGGTTGCCGAGGTACCCCAGGCCGAGATGCTCCGCTACGCCACCGACTTAAGGTCCATTACCCAGGGCAGGGGCAGCTACACCATGAAGTTTGAGCGTTATGAAGAAGCGCCTCCCCACGTGGCCGAGAAGGTCATTGCCGAGGCTGCCCGGGAGAATGCGGATGAAGAATGATCATGGCATGGATGATGCATTCATATCCTGCTTATCCATAAGGTTGTCCTGAAGATACCCCGCTATAACCAGCGGGGTATCTTTGCCTGGACGGCAAAGTCGGGCATGGCGCGGACCTGCCTGAATAAACGGCGCGGGAGTTGGCCATACTTGAAAAGATCAAGGGGATGCGTTATAATAGTCAGAGATAGTCAAATTGATACAAAGGGGTGATGGAATGGCAAGGCTCAGTGATCTCATTGAAGAATTTATCAAGTCAATGATAAACGATATGGACGGTGCGATTGAAATACAGCGCAACGAGCTTGCCAGCCGGTTTAACTGCGTGCCCTCCCAGATAAATTATGTCATATCCACACGGTTTACCAACGAGAAAGGCTATTATGTCGAGAGCCGACGCGGAGGCGGCGGGTATATCAGCATCCGCAGGCTGAATACCAATTCTGCCGCAGATTATATCATGCATATTATTACATCGATAGGGGATAAGATTTCACAGCATACCTGTGAGGTTTTCATCAACAACTTCGTGGACTACAACATCATCAGCAACAGGGAGGCCATGCTCATGCGGGCTGCAACATCGGACAAGGCTCTCATGGAGGTCCCGATGGATAGAAGGGATGATGTCAGGGCCATGATATTGAAGAATATGCTCACGAGTCTGACGGTGATATAGGGTTCTGTATCACCGGCGCGTCGCTAGAAGGGAATGGTGGTTATGCCGATTTGTCAGGTTTGCAAAAAAAGGGAAGCAACGGTTTTCCTGACACAGATCATCAATGGCAAGAAAACCGACATGTACATGTGCCGCCAGTGCGCCGGAGAGGGATACAAGATTGATTTGAACACGCTGATATCAGGCCTTTTGGGCCTCAGCTGGGGAGACGAGGAGATAGGAACCGCCACCCAGGTTGCCTGCGACCGCTGCGGGATGACGGTGGAGGAATTCAACAGAACGGGAAAGATGGGCTGCAGCCATTGCTACGATGTCTTCCGCGAGCCCATGAAGGTTCTGCTGAAACGCATCCAGGGAAATACGAGACACCAGGGAAAGGTTCCCGAAAGCTATGCGGCGGCCCACGCTGCCGAACTGGAGGTTGAAAAGCTGCAGCGGGAGCTTAGGGAATGCATCAGGGTGGAAAACTATGAAAGGGCCGCAGAGATCAGGGACAGAATCCGCCAGTTGCAATCAAGAAGGGGTGGACGGCAATGAAGCGGTGGTATATCGATAAGGGACCTGATTCCGATGTGGTGGTGAGCACCAGGGTCCGGCTGGCGCGCAATTTCGAGGAGTATCCGTTCCCTTCCAGATGCAGCCGGGAACAGCAGCGGGAGATCATCCGAAAGACCGTGGAGGCCTTAACGGGGGATGACGCGGAGTTCAGAAGAGGCTTCACGGTGATAGATTTCAAGAACATGGACCTGAACGAGCGGCTGGTCTATGTGGAAAAGCGCCTTGTCAGCAAGGAGCTGGCTGCCTCGGACCAGGAAGTGGGGCTGATCCTGAGCAACGATGAACAGATCAGCATCATGATCAATGAGGAGGATCACCTGAGGATACAGTGCCTGGCTGCGGGCATGCAGCTGGAAAAGGCCTCCGAGATATGCAACTATATCGACAACCTGTTGTCCCAGAAGATTGACTTCGCTTTCGACGACACCTTCGGTTTTCTCACCAGTTGTCCCACCAATATCGGTACGGCCATCCGGGCATCCCTGATGCTGCATCTTCCCGCCCTCACCATGACGGGGCATATCAACGCCCTGCTGGAGAATTGCGGGAAACTGGGCCTTTCGGTGAGAGGGCTGTATGGGGAGAATACGGAGGCACGCGGGTGCCTGTACCAGCTGTCAAACCAGATCACCCTGGGCAAGAGCGAGCAGGATATCGTGATGAGCATGAAGACCATCGCATACCAGGTTACTGAGCAGGAGCGGCTTTTGCGCAGGGAGATGATGCAGCGGAACGGCCTGCAGATGGAAGACAAGATCATGCGATCCTACGGCATTTTGAAGTATGCCCGCACGCTGAGTTCCGAAGAAGCCATGGAAAGGCTTTCGGATGTGCGGTTCGGGATTTTTGCCGGATTGATCACCAACCTGGATGAGACCGATGTGAACGAAATGATGCTCCGGATTCAGGCGGGCAGCCTTCAGAAGTTCGCCGGGAGATCCCTGCGATCCGATGAAATGGAAGCTGTTCGCGCAAGTTATATCCGAAACCATATAGCCAAGAAGGATAAACGGTTTGATTGATATTTACAAAGAGGTGAAATCATGATTTTCGGAAAATATACGAAAAAGGCGGAAACCGCGCTCATGCTGGCAAGGGAATGCGCTCTGTCCCTTGGCCATTCCTATGTGGGAACCGAACATGTCCTGTGGGGACTGGCCAAGGAAGGGACCGGCATAGCCGCCAGCGTGCTGAGCCTCAATAATGTGACCCCCGAGGGCATCGGCCAGAAGATCCTGGAGCTCATAGGCCGGGGGGACGGTTCGACTGGTCCGGTTACCTACACGCCGAGGACCAAGAGGGTGCTGGAACTCAGTTATGCCGAGGCCAGGCGCATGGGTCAGAATTTCATCGGCACCGAGCATATCCTTATCGGGATCATGCGCGAGGGGGAGAGCGTGGCCGTCAGGATTCTCAATGAGCTGGGTGTGGATATCCGCAAGCTCTACGAGAGCATTATCTCCATGCTGACCGAGGACACTCCGGCAGCGGTCAATGCCAACAGACCGAAGGCCGTGGATGTGGAAACGCCCACCCTGGATCAGTTCGGAAGGGATCTCACCGTCCTGGCCAGGGAAGGAAAGGTGGATCCGGTCATCGGCAGGGACAAGGAGATTGAACGGGTTATCCAGATCCTAAGCCGCAGGACCAAGAACAACCCCTGCCTCATCGGCGAGCCCGGCGTGGGCAAAACGGCCATCTGTGAAGGCCTTGCCCAGAAGATCGTGGAGGGCAATGTGCCGGAGACCTTGAAGAACAAGCGGGTTGTGACCCTTGACCTTTCCTCCATGGTGGCCGGCGCAAAATACCGGGGTGAGTTCGAGGATCGCCTGAAGAAATCCATTGAGGAGATACGCAATGCCGGAAACGTGATCCTGTTTATCGATGAGCTGCATACCATTGTGGGTGCCGGCGCGGCGGAAGGCGCCATCGATGCCGCCAATATCCTCAAGCCCCTTCTGGCAAGGGGTGAAATCCAGATCATCGGCGCCACCACGCTGGATGAATATCGTAAGCATATCGAGAAGGATGCGGCCCTGGAGAGAAGGTTCCAGCCCATCACCGTCGGGGAGCCCACCGAGGAGGAAGCCATCGAAATCCTCAAGGGCATCCGCGACAAGTATGAAGCCCACCATTCGGTGAAGATAACCGACAAGGCCATTGAGGCGGCCGTCAGATTGTCTGCACGGTATATCAGCGATCGTTTCCTGCCGGACAAGGCCATTGATTTGATCGATGAGGCTGCGTCCAAGGTAAGGCTCCGCTCCTTTACCGCACCGCCTGAGCTTAAGGAACTGGAAAGAAAGATGGAAGAGATCCACCAGATGAAGGAGGACGCCATCATCAGCCAGGAATTCGAGAAGGCGGCAGCCCTGAGGGATGAGGAAAACAAGCTGAAGGACGAGCTCAATTCCCGCATGGAAGCCTGGAAGATGAAGAACCAGCGGGATACCCAGGTGGTGACCGAGGACGAGATCGCCGAAATCATTGGTTCCTGGACCGGCATTCCGGTGGCCAAGCTCGCCCAGCAGGAGAGCGAACGGCTGAAGAACCTGGAAAGCGTCCTCCACCAGCGGGTGATCGGCCAGGAAGAGGCCGTGCGCGCCGTAGCCCGGGCAATCCGGCGGGGGCGTGTGGGATTGAAGGATCCCAAGCGTCCTGTGGGTTCCTTTATCTTCTGCGGACCCACCGGTGTGGGTAAGACCGAGCTGTCCAAGGCCCTGGCGGAAGCCCTGTTCGGGGACGAAAACCAGATGATCCGGATCGATATGTCCGAGTACATGGAAAAGCACAGCGTCTCGCGCCTGGTCGGTTCGCCGCCGGGTTATGTGGGCTATGACGAGGGCGGACAGCTCACTGAAAAGGTGAGAAGAAAGCCCTACACGGTGGTCCTGTTTGATGAGATTGAAAAAGCCCATCCCGATGTTTTCAACATGCTCCTGCAGATCCTGGATGACGGCAGGCTTACCGATTCAACCGGCAGGACCGTTGACTTCAAGAACACGGTCATCATCATGACCTCCAATGTGGGTGCCAGGGATATTGTGGAGCCCAAGAAGGTGGGCTTCGGCGCAGCAGAGGAGAATGCTGCCAAGGACTATGAGGACATGAAGAAGAATGTGATGGGCGAGCTCAAGAAGACCTTCCGTCCGGAGTTTTTGAACCGCGTGGACGAGATCATCGTCTTCCATCCGCTGAACCGCGATGAAATCAAGCGGATTGCCCAATTGATGCTGGATGAAGTCGCCAAGCGGATGAAGGGCAGAAACATCACGGTCACCTATACCGAAGCCGCGAAGGATTATATTGCGGAAAAAGGCTATGACAAGACATATGGTGCCCGCCCGCTGAAGCGGACCATCCAGGAGATGGTGGAGGATAAGCTGGCCGAGGAGATCCTGGACGGCAAGGTCAAGGAAGGCGATACGGTGAACCTGGATTTCGAGAATGGCCAGTTGGTCTTCAGAATTCCGGGGGCAGCGACCTTCTGATGTTATCCTGTAACGACTGGTTTGAAAAATGAAAGGACGGTTTCCGCCGTTCACAGCAACAGCGGGAACCGTCTTTTTTTATTTGCATGTCATTGCCGGCGTGTCAGCGCAGCGCGGCAATCTCATTACGCCCGCAAGCCGTACCTTTGTTGTCATTGCGAGTCATGCGTAAGCGATGCGAGGTAATCTCTGTGGCCGGGAGCCCGTAAAGCCCGGCCGCTGTGCTGCACGGCTGCAAAACATCTGCTGTTCGAATGGGGGTCGGCTGAACTCGCTTCGCTCAAACAGCAGCCGCCCTGATCCCATTCTCACAGGATGTTTTGGCGCCTTATCGCAATGCGTCCTTAACCTTTACGGGCTCCCTTCGATCAGGTGTCATTGCGAGCAAGCAAAGCAAGCGTGGCAATCTCATGACACCCGCAAAAGTCATACCTGTTCTGTCATTGCGAGCACCGCGCAAGCGGGGCGTGGCAATCTCTATATGCCTATGGTTAGCCCAGGAAGCCACTTGGATTGCTTTGTCGCTGGCGCTCCTCGCAATGACTCAAAAGCCATAGCCCAGCGGGATTATACCATGGCATTGCGAGTGGAGCGTCAACGCAGCGGTAATCCTGCGGGCAATGGCATAGGATAGGACGGAGGTGATGACATGTACAAGCCCAAATACCAGGAGGAATATGAGAAGGAAATGGATCGGGAATACGCCCGGGCAGCGGCCAGGGATGCCATAGAGGCGGAGAAAAGCAGAAAGAAGCAGGAAAAGCAGACAAAACTGGCTCTCATTCAGACCGTTGTGTTCGGGATCTGCCTGCTCATCGGTTATCTCGTGATAAGGAGCTTCTTCTGATAGGGCCTGAAACGAAAAATGGAACGGCAAACGAAATCGGGAGAGAATAACAGAAAAAAAGAGATATTGAGTGAGCTAGAGAGAGATATATGAAAATTAACGGGTATAGTTCTTGACAAGCTGGAACCGCCTGTATAAAATATAAAACGCCGCCTGTTGCGGCGGTTTTTTTGCGTAAATGACGGGCAGATCCCCTGGTGTTATCGTTAAACGAGCGGGATAACCCGAAAATATAGGAATAGGGAGGGTAACTCATGAAGACATTTATGGCAAAAGCGGGAGAGGTCGAGAAGAAATGGTATGTAGTCGATGTCCAGGGCAAGGTTCTCGGCCGCGCTGCCAGCGAGGTTGCGAAGATTCTTCGCGGAAAGCATAAGCCGCAGTATACGCCCCATGTTGATACGGGTGATTATGTCATCGTGATCAATGCAGACAAAGTGGTATTGACAGGAAAGAAACTGGATCAGAAGGTCTACAGGCGCCATACCGGCTGGATAGGCAATCTGAAGGAAATCAAATACAGACGTTTTCTGGAAACCAGGCCTGAACGCGTATTTGAACTGGCAGTCAAGAGAATGCTTCCCAGCAACAGCCTGGGGCGGAAAATGTTCAAGAAACTCAAGGTTTATGCCGGAGACAAGCACAACCACCAGGCTCAGAAACCCGAAGTGCTTGAGCTCAACATATAATGGATGAGGGGAGGATTCTTTAATGGCTAAAGTACAGTATTACGGCACAGGCAGAAGAAAGAAGTCCGTTGCCAGGGTCAGGCTTGTTCCGGGCAATGGTAATTTCACCATAAATGACAGAAACATTGATGATTACTTCGGACTGGAGACCCTTAAGGTTATCTGCAACCAGCCCCTGGTTCTGACCGAAACCGTTGGCAAGTTCGATGTGCTGGTTAACGTTAAGGGTGGTGGATTCACCGGTCAGGCCGGCGCAATCCGTCATGGTGTTGCCAGAGCTCTGCTCAAGGTGGATGAAGCCTACAGGTCGGCGCTCAAGAAGGCCGGTTTCCTGACCCGCGATCCGAGAATGAAGGAAAGAAAGAAGTACGGTCTCAAAAAGGCCCGTCGCGCTCCCCAGTTCTCCAAGAGATAACGGGTATTCAGGCAAATATGCATGGAAGAGCTGCAGAAATGCGGCTCTTTTTAGTTTTATATCAAATTCTTCAATAAATGTTGGGATGCCGAAGGATGAAAGCTTCGGATTCCAACATTTTTTTATCAGACAAGAATGCCTGGTATTTGAATCCAACCGTCATAGGTTCAAGTACCTTTGGTGGTTTTCATAGGTGCAAAAATCAATGGCAAACGCTGGAAAGAGAATGCCTTTCCGTTGTATAATATGTCTGATCCCATGAAACAAGCTTCAGGAGCGGGTTTAATGGAAATTCATAAAATTTTATGACAAGGAAGTGAGTCTATGCATCTGAGGAAAATTGCAGCTGTTTTGCTTGGTTTATCCATGTTGCTGACGGGCTGTTCGGAAGAACCCGCGGCAAAGGCTGATTCCATGGAGGAAGCGTCTGCAGGTGTCCAGACCGAAGCCCAGGAGCAGGAATCAACCGCAGAACCCGTCACTGACGGCGTTTCCGACGGGGGCAATATTTCTGAAAATGCGGATGATACGCCTGTACCGGAGATTGCTGCCGAAGCGGCCGGAGAAGAGGCGGGCAGCGGTGTGATAGAGTTTATCCCGATGGCCCAGCTGCCGGATCTCAATATGGACCCACAAACGCCGTTTACCGTAAACGACATTTATTACACCAGCATCCTCACCCCGGTTTATCATGAGAACTACAGGTATCAGATCCGGGAGTTTACCAAGCGCCCGGCCAGGCTGGTCATCGACATCGGCAACACGGGAAGCACCGATCTTGTCATAACCGATGAAAACATGTTCTACTCCATTTTGGATGAAGAAGGCAATGAGGCTGCCGGATCCAAGGTGCAGGGAGCCCCTGTCACCATTGCCCCCGGCGAGATCAGGCGCGTGGTTGTAACCGCTCAACACCCGGATGCGGGCCTTGTATTCCTGGATTTCGGCGGCATGTCCCACACCGTCGGCCATCCCTTCTATTTCCCCACCCTGGATGATGCCGTGGATGTGACCGACACCACCCCATACTACAAGTACGGATACATCTTGGAAGATGAAAACGGCAATCCTTTCCGCATAGCCCAGCATTTCAAGCAGGTCATTGGTAACGGGAAAGCCAAGATGACAGCCTGTAACCTGATGATCCTGGAAAACGGGAAGATTGGCCCTATCGACAAGGGTGACGGTTTCCTGGCGGCGGTCAAGGTCAAGATAGCCAATACCTCCGATGAGGTTATGACCATCGACCAGCTGCTCGTCTCCGGGGGCGGGCTCTCCGGCGTGGAGTTCACTGAGAAGGATATGGCCCTTCTGGGTGACAGAGCCCTGCCTTATACCATCGAGCCCAGAACTATTGTGGAAGGATGGATTCCCTTCAGGGTCAGGGATGGACGGGATCCTTACGGCATCGTCTTCCGCACCAGCCACGGCGGTTTCGTTCTGGAAGCCATGCATAGTTACCCTGTTTACTATTAAACGGGCATTCAGCTTCCCGCTCGCCCAAATCCCATACGTTTCTGTTACCAGGACGATGCTCCAGGCCAGCGGGCAGGGTTCATATCATGCATGCGCATGTTTTGGCTGGACGGGAAGGATAAGCGCTCATTAATGGCGTAAAGGCAGAATTTGAAAGCCGCTTGCCGGAAAAGGCAAGCGGCTTTTCATTAATATTCCGAGTTATTTGATGCGGCAGGAAATGGCTTTACAGGCTACCGGAAATGGATGCGCGCGGCTCACGCGATCTCCAGGGTTTCACCCGGGCCTATCTCATAGAGCCTGCCGTCGCATTCAAACCAGAGCCTTCTTGCGCCGGGATTCCTGACGCGTGTGCTCTCCACACTGAACTGGAGCCGGTTGAAATCATCCACATAGTCATATACCTCGATATTGGTAGCGTACCAGATGTCCTCCCGGCCGCCCATGTAGGAAGCGAACTCCTCTATGACATGCCAGTTGTTGTTGGCCTCAAACTCATAGCTGTGTCCCCACAGGTAAAAGAGCCAGGGGGCATGGCGGGGACTTTCTTCGGCAAACTGCTTCGCCAGGGGCATCAGCGCTTCGGAATCATGGTGGCAGGTTGGTTTAAGCCGCAGCCAGTCCGTTGGCAGATTGAAACTGTGGGAAGATTCCACGGTCCTGGCATAGACGATGCCGCATGCTTTAATGGTTTCCACCACGCTGTCGCTGTATGTACCGTAGGGATAGGCCATGCCGCGGACAATGGTACCAAACTGCCTTTCCAGATTTTCCCTGTCCTTGATGATCTCCCTGGCCACCATGGCCGGAGGCAGCTGCTCGAGAAAGGGATGGGTCAGGGCATGGACCGCTATCTCTTGCCCGGAATTCAGGAATGTTTCGGTGACCTGCCTTTCTGTCATCCTGCGATGGATCTGGCCTTTGGGATAGACTGTGCCTTCCGGGGCATACAGTCCGCTGTTGAGGTTAAAGGTGCCCTTAAGTCCGTGCCTGTTCATGATTTCAACCAGGCGCATATCCTGCTCCACGCCGTCGTCATAGCTAAGGGTAAGAGCCTTTGCCCTGCCCTGAGGGAACCTGAGAAAAATGCTGGCCATCTGTCATTACCCCCTTTATGCCAACTCTGTTATATCAATTGCTTTTTAGCCATGTCAAGCAGGGCCGAACAGATATCCGGCACCGGATGCGACAATATTCGACAAAGATACTCAGGAAACGACATTGCCTGTATTGTGGGGCCATAGGTGTTATCGTATAATGGAAACATCAAGTTGCTTCACAGTTACAGCAAGCCAAGGGGGGGCTGATATGAAACTGAAAGGCAAGCTCATGACCATTTTTCTTGTTACACTTCTCATCTTCTCGACGCTTGTTTCTCTTCTCATGACGGACGGCATGCGAAAAGCCTTTGAAAAGCAGATGCTTGAAAGTGCCGCAGAATTGAACCGGTTGGGTCTTTTGATGTTTGATGCCAAACATCCCGGACCATGGAGAGTGGAGGGGGACGCTCTCTATAAGGGTGATACCCCGGTTAATGATTACCTGGATTTGCTCGATTCACTCATCGCGAGTAAAGACTTTACTGCCACGCTGTTCCGCGGTAACACAGGTGTTGTGACCACTTTTACGGATGAGCATGGCAACCGGATTGTCGGCATCGAAGCTTCGCCGGAGGTTTCACAGGCTGTCCTTGGAAGAGGAGAAACCTACTCCGGGGAGGCCAAAGTGGCGGGGAGAACATACATCGCCTATTATACCCCGCTGCTGGATGAAGCAGGGCAGCCTGTTGGCATGTGGTATGTAGGCTATGACAAGGAAAAATTACGGAGCATGGTAAACGCCAATCTGGTGAGTACCTGGGTACACCAGACCATAGCGTTGTTGGTCGCATCTGCCGTCGTTTACCTTTTTGGTTCACGTTTTGTCAGGCCTTTGAACGCTGTGACCACACATCTTGTCAGGATTTCAGAAGGCCGTTTTGATCTGGAGATACCGGATACCCGGCTGAAGGATGAGATTGGAGATATCGTCAAGGCTTCAAAAACCATGCAGCAATCCACGCGCAGCATGGTAAAAACCATTCTTGAAGAGTCAAAAAATATTGAAGATGTCCTCGTGGAGACCGTAAAAGATATGGAGGCACTCAAGGGGGATATGGAAGATGCCTCCGCAACCACCCAGGAACTTTCTGCCGGTATGCAGGAAACCGCTGCTTCCCTTGAGGAAATGAATGCGACATCGACCCAGATCGAAGCGGCTGTGGCGCATATGGCCAAGCGCGCTGAAGAAGGAAGCAGGACAGCGGATAAAATCAAAAAGCGTGCGGCTGACCTCAGGCAGAAAGCCATCGCGTCAAAACAGTCCGCCCTTGAGCTTCTGGGTCAGAGCCAGAAACAGCTGGAAGCGGCCATTGAGCGTTCCAGATCCATCGGTCAGATCCAGATACTGTCCGATGCGATCCTGGAAATAGCCGCCCAGACCAACCTGCTTTCCCTGAATGCCGCCATAGAAGCATCACGGGCAGGCGAATACGGCGCCGGATTTGCGGTGGTGGCCGATGAGATCAGAAAGCTCGCGGAAGACTCCAGGCGAACCGTGGAAGAAATCCAGACGGTAACCGGTTCGGTAACCGAGGCTGTCAGCAACCTGGCCAGAAGCTCGGAAAACATCCTGGATTTCATCAGCGGCAGGGTGGTCCACGACTACGACAACCAGGTAAAAATCGGTGAGCAATATGATCTGGATGCCCAGTACGTTAACAATATGATGCAGGAGATCAGCGCCACATCCGAACAGCTCATGGCCTCCATCAGCAATCTGATGCAGGCGATTAATGATGTGTCCAGGGCAGCCAACGAAGGCGCTTCAGGTGCGTCATCCCTCGCGGAAATGGCCACCCGCGTATCCGACAAGAGCAATCTTGTTCTTGAAATGGCGGAAAAGGCCAACAGAAGCGTTGTGACCCTGAAGGAATATGTCCAGAAATTCACCATATAAAGGGCCGGTTCAGGCCGGGGGATGCTGACACCGGCACCTGACGGTTCAGAAAGCATGCCATGGACGCGTGAATGGTCCTGCGCAGCCATCCTGTCCATGGACATGCCGGCTTTTTCAAGGCACATGGCAGATCATCCCATGTGCCGTTTTTTGATCTGTTGATTTCCGTACATATGTTCGGTATAATGGGTATGGTTTATGGAAGGACCGAAAGGATGCATAATAAACCTAAAGCGATATAAAGGAAGAATGCGCCATGGAAAACTGCATCAGAATTAAAGGTGCCTGTGAGCATAATCTGAAAAACATAGATCTGGAGATACCCCGGGACAAGCT
Organism: Thermoclostridium caenicola; assembly: GCF_900142095.1. Lineage (GTDB taxonomy): Bacteria > Bacillota > Clostridia > DSM-8532 > DSM-8532 > Thermoclostridium_A > Thermoclostridium_A caenicola. The sequence goes on from NZ_FQZP01000017.1 coordinate 36,225, forward strand.
GGTTGTGATCACCGGGCTCAGCGGTTCGGGAAAATCGTCCCTGGCCTTCGACACCATCTACGCGGAAGGCCAGAGGCGTTATATGGAATCCCTTTCGTCCTATGCCCGACAGTTCCTGGGCCTGATGGAAAAACCCGACGTGGAGTCCATAGAAGGCCTGTCGCCGGCCATCTCCATCGATCAGAAGACCACCTCCAGGAATCCCCGATCCACAGTAGGAACGGTTACCGAGATCTACGACTATTTCAGGCTCATGTTTGCCAGGATAGGCGTACCCCATTGTCCCGAATGCGGCAGGGAGATCGCCCAGCAGACGGTGGACCAGATGGTGGACGCGGTAATGGCCCTGGAGCAAGGCACGCGCATTCAGGTCCTGGCCCCCGTTGTCCGGGGAAGAAAGGGCGAGTACACAAAGCTCATCCAGGATGCCAGGAAGAAGGGCTTTGTCCGTGTCCGCATCGACGGGGAAGTCATGGAGATCCAGGATGACATCCGCCTGGACAAGAACAAAAAGCATACCATTGAAATTGTTGTGGACAGGCTCATCATCCGTGAAGATATTCAAAAACGCCTGACCGATTCCATAGAAAGCGCCCTGAACCTGGCCGGCGGCCTTTTGGTCATCGATGTCATCGGCAAGGAAGAAATGCTGTTCAGCCAGAACTATGCCTGCCCCGATTGCGGGATCAGCATTCCGGAGCTGACACCGCGGATGTTTTCTTTCAATAATCCTTATGGGGCATGTCCCGAATGCAGCGGTCTGGGCGTGCTGTTCAAGATGGACCCGGACCTGATCATTCCTGATAAAACCAAATCCCTGGCTGAAGGCGCCGTTACGGCAGCCGGCTTCAATTTTTCCAGCGAGGATGCCTACGGGAGAATGTACCTGGACGCCATGGCCAGGCATTATGGCTTCAGCGTGGACACGCCCGTAAAGGATCTGCCTGAGGACATACTCGACAAAATCCTTTATGGCACCCGTGGAGAGAAGATCAAGGTCGAGTATAACAAGGAATATGGCAGCGGCACCTTCATGAGCTCCTTCGAAGGCATCATCAACAGCCTGGAGAGGCGCTACCGGGAAACCAAGTCCAACGGCATGAAGGAGTATTACGAATCCTTCATGAGCCAGACGCCCTGCCCGGTGTGCCAGGGCAAGCGCCTGAAGAAGGAAAGCCTGGCTGTTACCGTGGGCGGGAAGAATATCCATGAAATATGCCTCATGTCGGTGCGGGAGTGCATGGCATTCTTCCACAACCTGGAGCTTAAGCCCAGGGATGCGGCCATTGCCGCGCAGATCCTTAAAGAGATCCGTGCACGGCTGAAGTTCCTGATGGATGTGGGGCTGGACTACCTGACCCTGTCCCGGGCTGCAGGCACGCTGTCCGGCGGTGAAGCGCAGCGGATCCGGCTGGCCACCCAGATAGGCTCGGGGCTCATGGGTGTCCTGTACATCCTCGACGAGCCAAGCATAGGCCTCCACCAGCGGGACAACGAGCGCCTCCTCGCAACCCTAAAGCGGCTGCGGGATCTGGGGAATACGCTCCTGGTGGTGGAACATGATGAGGACACCATGTATGCGGCGGACCACATCATCGATATGGGCCCGGGCGCAGGCGAACAGGGCGGAAGAGTGGTGGCCCAGGGCACCGTTGAGGACATCAAGAAGAACCCCAATTCCATTACGGGAAAATACCTAAGCGGCGCTATCCGCATCGAGGTGCCCGAAAAGAGAAGGGAATACAATGGCAAGGTTATCCGGATCCTGGGGGCCCGGGAAAACAACCTGAAGGATATCGATGTGGATATCCCGCTGGGCGTCTTTACCTGCGTGACAGGGGTATCGGGTTCCGGCAAGAGTACCCTGGTGAATGAGATCCTCTATAAAAAGCTTGCCGGCAAGCTGAACCATGCCAAGACCAAGGCCGGCCTGCATCGCGACATGCTGGGCCTTGAGCATCTGGACAAGGTGATCAACATCGATCAGTCCCCCATCGGCCGGACCCCGCGATCCAACCCGGCCACCTATACCGGTGTGTTCGACCTGATCCGAAGCCTGTTCGCCGAAACGACGGATGCCAAGATGAAGGGGTATTCCGCGGGACGGTTCAGCTTCAACGTGCGCGGCGGAAGATGCGAGGCCTGTGCCGGTGACGGCATCATCAAGATCGAGATGCACTTCCTCCCCGATGTTTATGTTCCCTGCGAGGTCTGCAAGGGACGGCGTTACAACCGCGAAACGCTGGATGTCAAATACAAGGGTAAGAACATTGCCGATGTGCTGGACATGACGGTGGATGAGGCCCTGAAATTCTTCGAGAACATACCCAGGATCCAGAAAAAGCTGCAGACCCTGCATGAGGTGGGCCTGGGTTATATCCGCCTGGGACAGCCGGCCACCACCCTTTCGGGCGGCGAGGCCCAGCGGGTCAAGCTGGCCACCGAGCTGTCCAGAAAGGCCACCGGCAGGACCATGTATATCCTGGACGAGCCCACCACCGGCCTTCATATGGCCGATGTCCACAAGCTCATCGAGGTCCTGCACCGGCTGGTGGATGCCGGCAACACGGTGGTGGTCATAGAGCATAACCTGGACGTGATCAAAACAGCCGATCACATCATCGATCTGGGTCCGGAAGGCGGTGACCGCGGCGGACAGATCGTGGCCTGCGGAAGACCGGAAGAGGTCGCCCAGGTTAAGGAATCCTATACGGGCCAATTCCTGAAAAAACTTTTGCCCGGCTGCTGAAGCGCGGAAATGTTTTCTGATTTGCCTTTGGATTGATACAGTCAGAAATACGCTTTTGAAAGCCTTGACCGGCTTGCCATGCACCTTTGAAGGGATATTTGGCAGGCCGGTTTTTTGCAGGCTTTTGTGCCATGCAGGAGGGTACCTGATATATAAAGTGATCATATCCTTTCTTTGGCATGGATCTTTATGGTACAATCAGTTCATATATTTGACGCCCTGGCCGACTTGCCGTGTGCCTGCAGGCCGGCTTTTCTTAAGCGGGGGAAAAGCTATGAAGCGCGGATCATACGCTATTTTGGTTTTTTTATTGGTCATGGCTCTGACATTTGCGGGATGCGGAAGGTATGAAGTGCCTGATAATGTGCCCGTAAATGCAGAGCAAACAGACACTGTCACACCGGTGCCGAGTGCCGAAACACCTGAGCCTGCGGACGGGTCCGGGACGGCCGGGGATTTGCTCCCCTTTTCCGAAAGCCGGGGCTTTCAACGGCTTTACGGTTATATGGATCAGGACGGCAACGTTGTGATCGAGCCCCGGTTCGGCAGTGCAGAACCCTTCCATGCATGCGGTCTGGCTGTTGTGAAGGACACCAACGGCAAAGCGGGGCTTATTGACAGGACCGGGAAGTTCCTGGTGAAACCCGAGGCTGACAGCATCAGTTACAGCGATGGTGTTTTCATTGTGCTGATCCACGGCGAGGAGACCGTTTCACGCGCCTATGATGAAAACGGCACGCTGCTTTTTGAGCACGATTATATTTATCCGTTCAGCGAGGGCCTTTCCCGGCGGTATTCAGACGTAACCGCGGGCTATATCGACAAAACGGGAAAACTGGTGCTGGAGGTCCCCTACAAGAGCATAGACAATTTCTATGACGGCATCGCCCTGGTGTCCATGAGATATGACGGGCCTTCCCTTTACATTGACAAGCAGGGAAACGATCTGACCGATACCATCTCTTCAGGGCTGCGCATGTTTAAGGATGAAACGTCCGGCCTTTTCGGCTATGAGGACAAGGACGGCAACAGGGTGATTGAACCGCAGTATTACAGCGCCACCCCCTTCAGGGACGGGCTGGCCATTGTGTGTGTGAACGACAGCGGCGACCTGTTATACGGTATCATCGATACGCGGGGGAATTACGTGCTGGCACCTGAATACTGCGATATCAGGAGGATGCGGAACGGTTCCTTTGCCGTGGGCGAGAAAATACCCGAAGATGTCTTTGTCTCGTCCATGTATGCGAATTACAGCCGAAAAGCCCTCTTCAGCAAGGACCTGAAAAAACATACCGAATGGATTTATTTCGAACTGGACAATTTTGATGCAAACTACACCTGTGCCAGTGACGGGACGAAGATCATCTATCTGGACGCCCAGCTGAATCCGGCAACCGATCTGCCGCAATTTGAGGGCCGAGGGCTCATGTTGGCTGACGGCTCCCTGCTGAGGGGAAAGATAAACGGTCAGCTGACGGTGGCCGATCGGCAGGGCAACATCCTGGTGAGGGATGAAAAGCTGACATTGTTGGGAAACGGCGTGACAGCCCGGTCGGTCACCCGTTATCCCCATGACTATACCACTGTCATGTACCCGGTCCTGGATGGACTGGAGGATGTCTGGATTGAGGATCAGCTGAACCGGTTTATCCGGGAGCAGGCGGAAAGTTACGTGAGCTTTGACGGGACATATGCCGAAGAGGACCATTATTTCTTCCCTATAACCGATATCCAGTGCTCGGTGAACATCATCAAGAACCTCTTGCACATCGAACTGTCGGTGGATGAATACTGGATAGGCGCAGCCCATCCGGGGTATGACTGGAGCAACGAATACATCAGCCTCATCGATGGCAGGCGATACGCCATCGACGACCTCTTCAAATCGCCCGATGAAGCGCGGCAACGCCTGTGTGAAAAGGTGAACGACCAAATTGCGGAGCTGGCTGAAGAATTCTATGATTTCTATGACAAGGTGGTGCCAGAACAGATACAGCGTTTCCACCTGGAGGATGACGGGCTCACCATCTACTTTGCCCAGTATGAAATTGCCCCATATGCTGCCGGAATGCCCATGTTCCATATTCCCTATTCGGAGATCATGGATCTGATCGATACGGAAGGTAATTTCTGGAAAGCATTCAATTAATCCCGGTAATTCAAATCCTCTCGGAGAGGTTAAGGGTATAATCGGCTTGCCGCGCCGGAGCAGGCCGGTATTTGCATCAAGGAGGTAGACATCTATGCTGCGAAGAGCAAAAAATCTTGCAGGGTTAATGCTGGCATTCACCCTGATCGTATCGGGCTGCGGCCGGTACGCAGAGACTGTGGAAAAGCCTGCTGGCGAAAAACCTGTTGCCACGGAAACTCCGAAGCTTTCTGTTGAGACCCCTGCTCCCCAAAAGGAGCCGGAACCCAGGGAACTGGTTCCTTTTGCTGAGAGCCGGGACTTTGAACGGCTCTACGGGTATATGGACCAGGCCGGGAATATAGTGATTGAACCCCGGTTTGGCAGCGCTGAGCCTTTCTATGCATGCGGCCTGGCCATAGCGGGTGATGCAAACGGCAAGCTGGGGCTTATCGACAGGAGCGGGAAATTTGTGGTCAGCCCCGAGGCCAACATCATCACATACAGCGATGGGGTGTTCATCGCGCTGATCTATGACGGGAACAGACGTGCCCGTGCCTACGACGAAAACGGCGCATTTCTGTTTGAGCAGGCGGACTGGATTTACCAGTTCAGCGATGGGCTGTCCAAAATCTCTGCAAACGGAAAAAGCGGTTATATTGATAAAACCGGAAAGATAGTGCTGGAGGTTCCCTATAAGAATACAGGCGAATTCTGCGACGGCATTGCAGAGGTTGCCATGGAATACGGCGGGCCTTCCGTGCTCATCGACAAACAGGGGAATGATCTGACCGAGAAGGTTTCCTCAGGCCTTCGCATGATAAAGGATGCACAAACCGGCCTTTTCGGCTATGAGGACACCAGCGGGAAAAGGGTGATTGAACCCAGATTCATTACGGCTTCTCCCTTCAGGGATGGCCTGGCCATTGTGGGGGTTGAGGGCGGCACATACGACGAATACCTGGTTTATGGCATCATCGATACCCAGGGCAGTTACGTGCTGGAGCCTGAATACATCAGTATCAGAAGGATGCGCAACGGCTCCTTTGCTGTGGGAGAGAAACTGCCTGAAGATGCCTTTTTCCCTTCGATGTATGTGGAATACTGCAAGAAGGCACTTTTCAGCAAGGATCTGAAACAGCATACCGATTGGGTCTTCCTGGAGCTGGACGATCTTGACGCGAGCTACACCTGTGTCAGCGATGGAAAGAAGATTTACTATTTGGATTCCCGGCTGAACAGGGCGACGGATCTGCCGGAATTCGAGGGCCGCGGGCTCATGCTGGCAGACGGTTCCCTGCTCAGGGGAACCATTAACGAGCAACTGACGGTTGCCGAGCGGTCAGGCAAGATCCTTTCAAAGGATGAAAAACTGACCCTGCTGGAAGGCGGCATAAAGGCCCGGTTTGTCACCCAATATCCCCACGATTACACCACCATCATCTATCCGATCCTGGAAGGCCTGGAGGATGCCTGGATTGAGGAACAGCTGAACCGGTTCATTCAGCAGGAGGCTGAAAGCTATGTGAGCTTTGACGGTACATATGCCGAGGTGGATCACTATTTCTTCCCGGATACGAGAATCAACTGCTCTGTGAACATCATAAAGGATTTATTGCATATCGAACTGAATGTCAGCGATTATTGGCTGGGTGCAGCTCACCCGGGATATTACTGGATCAATCTGTACGTCAATATCCAGGATGGCAGAAATTTTGAAATTGACCACCTTTTCAAATCACCGGAGGATGCCCGCAGGCGCCTGAGCGAAAAAGTGAACGAAGCTGCCCGTAAGCTTAACGAGGAGTCCTACGATTATTATGATACCGTCGAGCCGCATCAAATCAGGAATTTCCAACTGGGAATGGACGGGCTTACCGTTTACTTCAGCCTTTATGAAATTGCCCCCTATGCGGCCGGAATCCCCGAGTTTTATATCCCCTATTCCGAGATCATGGACCTGATCGATACCGAGGGCGATTTCTGGAAGTCCTTCCACTAAGGCAAACCAACGAGACCGGAAGCTCAGCTTCCGGTTTTTTTGGGTTCTATAATAAATGTTGGGGTGCCGAGGGACAGAAACTTCGGAACTCCAACATTTTTTGCAAATAAAGAGAGCATGGAGTGAAATCTCTAGTAAAATGTAGTTACTCACACCATCATTTTAAAGGAGAATCAACCATGCTCTACAAAGATTATACGCGAGAATTTATTGGATTTGAAGATGTAACCGTTACCTTCGCAGAAAGAAAGGACAATCAGTTCCACATTTATATGAGAATGAAGCGAAAAGCCCATGAGTGTCCCCGCTGTGGTCGGACTACGGACAAGATTCACGATTACAGAGAACAACAAATTAAGGATATATCTTCGTTTGGAAGCTATACTTTCATACATCTGCGGAAACGACGCTATGTATGTCCTTCATGCAATAAAAGGTTTTATGAAGAGGTACCTTTCCTGCCAAG
>NZ_FQZP01000018.1 GCF_900142095.1 Thermoclostridium caenicola
AATGAATATCCAAGAAGAATGTTTGGTTATAGGTCAGCCATAGAAATGGCGGTATGATGTATAGAATTTATTCCAGTAAGCAATGGATTTACCAAATTTTTCACGGCATTTAATATTGCAATTTATATCCGGCAGGCCTGAAGCAAAAAGGTGTTGCCACAGCAGTTATTTTATGCTACAATGAGGTTGATCGAAGCGTCTTTGTACAAAGAGTGGGTAGTTCCCACTCTTTGCATTTGTGTATGGAGGTTTGAATGGCTAAAACAAGCATATCCGAATTGGTATGGTCCCTGGCACTTCCCATTGTTGAGGAAGCGGGGTGCGAACTGGTTGATGTGGAGTTTGTCAAGGAAGGCAGCGACTGGTTTTTGCGTGTATTCATCGATAAAGATGGGGGCGTCAGCCATGAGGATTGCGAACGCATTAGTCAACCCCTGAATAAGATACTCGACGAAAGAGATCCCATATCCCATCCGTACTACTTTGAAGTGTCTTCTCCAGGTCTGGAGCGCCCGCTGAAGAAACCAAGGGATTATGAAAGAGCATTGGGAAAGCTGGTTGAAATCCGGTTGTTCAAAGCCGTTGACGGTGTAAAAAAATTCGAAGGACATCTTGAATCGTTTAACGGCAAGGAGATAGCGATCAGGCTGGATTCACAGGAAGTGAAGACCTTCCCGCTTGATCAGGTCGCGAAGGCAAAAACTATTGTCAAATTCTGAATTGGAGGTATTGGGGAAATGAGCGCTGAGTTGCTTCACGCCCTCGAACAATTGGAGAAAGAGAGAGGCATCAATAAGGATATTCTGGTGGAAGCCATTGAACAGGCGTTGATTTCTGCATATAAAAGAAATTTCGGCTCGGCTCAGAATGTAGAGGTCGTGATTGACAGGACAACCGGAGACGTCAGGGTCTTTACGCATAAAACCATCGTGGGAGAAGTAACCGATCCTGCCACCGAATTGTCCATTGAACAGGCAAAACGGTTCGGCGCGGACTTTGAAATCGGCGATATCGTTGAGGTGGAAGTGACACCCAGGAAGTTCGGGAGAATTGCGGCGCAAACGGCCAAGCAGGTTGTCATGCAGAGGATTCGTGAGGCAGAGCGCGGCATTATATATGATGAGTTCGCCAATAAGGAAGAGGACATTGTAAGCGGCATTATCAGCCGGTTTGACAGGAAGAATGTCATCATCGACCTGGGCCGTGCGGAGGCTATCCTGCCGCCCGGTGAACAGACACCCGGAGAAAAATACAATGTCCATGATCGCATCAAGGTCTATGTGATCAATGTGAAGAAAACCAATAAGAATCCCCAGATTTATGTTTCCAGGACCCATCCGGGACTGGTGAAAAGGCTTCTGGAACTGGAGGTTCCTGAGATCGCCGATGGTACGGTGGAGATCAAGAACATTGCCAGGGAAGCCGGTTCCAGAACCAAGATTGCTATCCACTCCAGGAATGAAAACGTGGATCCCGTTGGTGCCTGTGTCGGCCAGAAGGGCAGCAGGATCCGGGCCATCGTGGATGAACTGCGGGGTGAAATGATAGATGTCATCAAGTGGAGCAGCAATCCTGAAGAGTTTATCGCCAGCAGTCTGAGCCCGGCCAAGGTGGTACAGGTTGATCTGGACGAAGAAGCCAAGGTGGCCAGGGTGATCGTTCCCGATTTCCAGCTGTCGCTGGCTATCGGAAAGGAAGGCCAGAATGCAAGGCTTGCCGCAAAGCTGACCGGCTGGAAGATAGACATTAAGAGCGAGTCACAATTCAGGAGCCAGATAGAATCCCAGCTCTTCCATCCTGGAGCGTTATCCGGCCAGGAGGAAGGGGATGCGGCATACGACGATGCCGAGGTTCCCGATGAGGCAGATATCCAGATGTCCGCAGCAGAGAATACTGAAGCCAATGCGGTGGCTGAGGATTCCGATTATGACAACGAAACGGTTACAGCTGATGATGAAAATCTCTGAGCCTATGCGCGTATTGGGATGAGGTGAGCGGATGATCAGGAAAAAGAAGATCCCCATGCGCCGATGCGTTGGATGCAGGGAGATGAAGGAGAAGCGGGAACTTCTGAGAATTGTCAGGAACAATGAAGGTGAGATCTTTGTGGATCCCACCGGCAAGAAGAACGGCAGAGGCGCATATATCTGCAAGAATATGGCCTGCTTTGAACAGGCAAGGAAAGCGAAGAGCCTGAGCCGTGAATTCGGATGCGAAATACCACAGGAAGTTTACGACGAGATTACGCGGCAGATGGAGGCCTATGTCGGAAAATAGGATATATTCCTTTATCGGACTGGCCAGAAAGGCCGGCAAGGTTGCGGCCGGCGATTGTGCCGTTGAAAGCGCCATCAAACGCGGCAAGGCGGCTTGCGTCATCCTGTCGGAGGATGCTTCTCCGAACACGGAAAAGAAGTATTTGGGGATCTGCGGCGCAAAAGGCATTCCAATCATCCGTTTCGGCGCCAGACAGCGCCTGGGAGAAATCCTGGGAAAAGAAATGTATTCAGTAATTGCCGTTACTGATATGGGCTTTGCTTCAAGGATTGAAGAAATGATTCAGGATGAATCAAACCACGACAAATTGCGTTGATGGCTGGGGCCATTGGCAGAATACACGGGGGTGGCTTTTTTGAATAAACTGAAAATACATGAGCTTGCGAAGGAACTGAATGTGACAAGCAAGAGGCTCATGGAAAAGCTGGAGGAAATAGGCATCCATCCGAAGAGTCATATGTCGACTCTTGAGGATGACGAGTTGGAACGGCTCTATAAACATATAGGGATAGTTGACCGTACCCAAAAAAACGATGCCCCGGCTTCAAAGAATGAATCCGGAAAAAGCGACCGACCTGAAGCTGTTGTAAAGAGGGGCGTTCCCCGCATTATCAGGAAAACAGAGGTCGTGGTTCACGACGATTCGGGTTTGGATGATCAAAAGGATAAAAAGCGGGAGCGGCGCAGTTATGTCCGTGCGTCGGACTCCAACGACGGGCTGATGGCCGGGTTTGTCAGGGGCGATCCGGACAGCGTCATAGCCGGTATCAGAAAACGCCCCAGGAAAGAAGAAGCGAAACCCCAGCCTGATGAGAAAAGGGAATCCGGTGACAGCATCCTGGATTCAATCATTGCAGCAAACAAGATCAAGAAGCCGGTTGACGACATATTGAGCATAAAAAAAGTAGCCCATGTATCTGACTTGACGGATAAATCTGATAGCAAAGTTCACAGCAATGTGAAAGAACAGGAGAACATGCAGCAGGAAAGAACATCATCAGCGGAAACCAGGAAAGCGGAAGTGCAGGCGCCCCAGACGGCAGCGGACGTGGTCAAGGCCGAGGAGAACAAGTCCGAAGAGAAGGAAAAACAGGCGCAAAAAGCCGGGACCCAGGCTGTGCAGGATGTACAGAAAGAGGCGAAGAACGAAGGTTCCGCCCGTAGAAGCGTTGAACAGCCTGCCGCTGCCAGGGCTGAAAGCGAACAGCCCAGGGAGCAAAAGCCTGAAACCAGGGTTGCATCCGAAGGCGGCGCCAAGGTTCCTGCCGCCGGTGCGGCCGCTGCGGGCGAAGCGCACAGAAAGCCCGGTGAATTCAGGCAGGATGAAAGAAGGTCGCCTGAGGACAGGCATGCAGGAAGGCCGGCTAATGCCGACAAAGCAGTGGCTAAAGCGCCTTACGGCGATCGCGGCCATGCAGGGAGAGATGGTCGCCCCAGGAGGGAAGACAGAGGTTCCGAAAGAAGGGGCAACCAGCTTGTCATACCCAAGGCGTCCGCTGCTTCTGAAGAAAAGGTGTTCACACGCGGAGAACGCCGAGAAATGCAGGTTGTGGAAAAGCGGAAGGAAGAAAAGAAGGAGCAGAAAAAGGAAATCGTTCGGCCTACAACAGTGCCGCAGAAAGGCCGCCTGAAGAAGAAGATCGATATCGTTGGACATAAGGCCAGCGTATCCGATATGATGTCGGACGATTTCGTGATCGATACCTTCTACGATGACGAGCATGAGGTCAAGAATGTCAAGCGGGTTGAAAAGAAGCTGAAGAAAGGAAAGCTTCAGAAGGAAGAGAAGCAGGCGCCTCCCAAGGCTGTCCTTACCGATATCACCATTCCTGAGACCATTACGGTCAGGGAACTGGCCGAGGCCCTTAAGAAGACGGCTGCCGAAGTGATCAAGAAGCTGTTCCTGATGGGCATTACCGTGACCCAGAACGAGGAACTGGACTTTGATACGGCGGCCATCATAGCCGATGAATTCGGCGTCAAGGTGCATAAGGCCGTTGTGGTCAGCGAAGAGGATATTCTCTTCGATGAAAGCGAAGATGCGCCTGAAGATCTGAAGCCTCGCGCACCGGTTGTTGTGGTCATGGGCCATGTTGACCACGGTAAAACCTCGCTGCTGGATGCCATCAGAAGCACCAATATTGCGGAAAGCGAAGCAGGCGGCATTACCCAGCGCATCGGTGCTTACACGGTCAACCTGAACGGACGGGATATCACATTCCTGGATACGCCGGGCCATGAGGCCTTTACGGCCATGCGCGCCAGGGGTGCCCAGGTAACCGATATTGCCATCCTGGTTGTGGCCGCCGATGACGGCGTGATGCCGCAGACCGTGGAAGCCATCAACCATGCCAAGGCTGCAGGCGTATCCATCATTGTGGCTATCAACAAGATAGACAAACCCAATGCCAATCCGGATAAGGTGAAGCAGGAACTTGCCGAGCACGGCCTGCTGATCGAGGAATGGGGCGGCGATGTGATAGCCGTTCCCGTATCGGCCAAGAAGCGTGAGAATATTGACCAGCTGCTTGAGATGGTGCTCCTGACCGCGGATATCCTTGAGCTGAAAGCCAATCCCAACAAGCAGGCCAAGGGTACGGTCATCGAAGCATCGCTGGATAAGAACAGGGGCCCTGTGGCAACCCTGCTGGTACAGAGAGGAACCCTCAGGGTCGGCGATTTCGTGCTGTCCGGTTCGGCTTACGGGCATATCCGCTCCATGGTAAACGACAAGGGCAAGAAGATCAAGGAAGCCGGACCTTCCGTTCCGGTGGAGGTGTTCGGCCTTTCGGAAGTGCCGGAAGCCGGCGAACTGTTCTATGTGGTTGAGGATGAGAAGCTTGCCAAGCAGCTTGCCGAGAAGCGCAAGGAGCAGGCCAGGGAAAAGCTCATCGGCTCACGGGGTAAGGTGACCCTGGAGGATCTGTTCAATCAGATCCAGCAGGGCCAGGTGAAGGATCTCAACCTGATCGTGAAGGCGGATGTTCAGGGTTCCGTGGAAGCCGTCAAGCAGTCCATGGAGAAGCTCAGCAATGAGGAGGTCAAGGTTAAGGTTATCCATGGCGCAGTTGGTGCCATCACCGAGTCCGATGTCTCCTTGGCCAATGTGTCCAACGCCATCATTATCGGCTTCAATGTCCGTCCTGGGGCCAATGTCATGGAAGCAGCCCAGGCGGCAGGCGTTGACTTAAGGCTGTACCGGGTTATCTATGATGCGATCGAGGACATCCAGAATGCCATGAAGGGTATGCTCAAGCCCACCTACAAGGAAGTTGTGGACGGTCATGTGGAGATCCGGCAGTTGTTCAAGGTTTCCAGCGTGGGAACCATCGGCGGTGCGTATGTTCTCGACGGAAAGATTGCGAGAAACTCCGACATCCGGCTTGTGCGTAACGGTATTGTCATTTACGAAGGCAAGCTGGCTTCGCTGAAGCGCTTCAAGGACGACGTCCGTGAAGTTGCAGCCGGTTATGAATGCGGTCTGATGATTGAGAAGTTCAATGACATCAAGGAAGGCGACATCATAGAAGCCTATCACATGGAAGAAATAAAGCGCTGATCCCCTTAGAGGATAGCGGTGTGGGTGAATTCGCCGCCCCGGGATCCGGGGCGGTGAATTTTCAATCCGGCGGATTTTGAGCTTGTTCCGGATACCGGACAAGGAACGGGGCAATAATCCGGAAAAGGGTATATTATAGTATTAAGCGTCAAATCACCGGACGGTGAGATGACCATTGACCTTTGATGATAAGGAAGAGGGATGGATATGGATAGAACCGACAGAATTGCAGAAGAGATCAAAAAGGAACTGAGCCATATCATCAGGGAAAATATCAAGGATCCAAGACTGCCGGATTTTGTGTCCATTACGGCTGTCAAAGTGACCAAGGATCTGAGGTATGCCAAGGTCTACGTCAGCATATATGGCGATGAAACCAAGAAGAAGGATGCCATTGCGGCCCTGACAAGCGCCGCGGGGTTTATCCGCCGGGAAGTAGGACAGAGAATCAGTTTGCGTTACACGCCCGAAATCCATTTCAAGCTGGATGAATCCATTGAGCAGGGGATGCATATCAGCAAGCTCATCGAGGAAACTATGGGAGGTTCGGGCAATCAGGCATCCGACAGCTGATGCCAATTCTGAATGAAGGAAAGAAAGAATATGTCTGATCAGAAACTGGAGGCCATTGCGAAAGCACTCAGCAAGGCCCGAAGCGTTGCCATACTGCCCCATCTCAATGTGGATGGGGATGCGCTGGGCGCATCACTGGCCCTGGCGCTGGCACTGAACAGCAGCCATTGCCAGGCCCACGTGCTCATCGAGGAAGATGTTCCTGCCACACTGGATTTCCTGCCCGGGCAGGATTTGATCAAGCGAAGCCCGGAAGGGCGGTACCAGGTGGCCATCAATATTGACAATGGAGATATCAACAGGCTGGGGGAACGGTTGGCCGTTTACCAGAACGCGGAGATACGCCTGAGCGTGGATCACCATGCCACCAACAAGATGGAAGCGGATGTTTCCTATGTGGATACGGGTGCAGCAGCAACCGGTGAGATCATACACCGGCTTCTGACCGACTATATGGGAGCGCCCATCACCAAAGATATTGCCCTGTGCCTGTATACCGCCATCATCACCGATACCGGCGGTTTCCGTTTCTCCAACACCACGCCGGAGACCATGGTGATAGCCGGTGAACTGATGAAAACCGGCATCGATTTCACCAACGCCAATAAAAAGGTGTTCGACAGGATATCCCATGCGAAGCTGTTTCTGATGAAACAGACCATGAATTCGCTGAAGCTCCTTTTCGACGGGAAGCTGGCTGTTGCCTGTCTTCGCTGGGATGATCTCTCCTCTTTTAACGCAAAGATTGAGGACAGTGAAGGGCTTGTGAACATCGGGCGAAACCTGGAGGGCGTGGAAGTCTCCCTGTTCCTCAGGGAGGAAAAGCCGGGACTTTTCAAGGGAAGCCTGCGTTCAAACGAGTATGTGGATGTGGCGCAGATTGCTGAAAAATTTGGCGGAGGCGGGCATAAACGCGCTGCCGGCTTCAGCGCTGAGGGGGATTTGGACGATATTGTCAAGTCCCTTGCAGATGCCATAAAGGCCAGCCTGACGGGTGATGCGTAAATGGACGGGATACTCAACATCAACAAACCCCCGGGCATGACCTCTTTCGGTGTGGTTCACAAGCTGAGGGGGATTCTGGGAATCAAAAAAATCGGACATGCCGGCACCCTTGATCCTGACGCGACTGGGGTGCTTCCTGTTTGTATCGGCAAAGCCACCAGGATTATTGAGTACCTGATGGAGAAGGACAAGGCCTACCACGTGGTGCTGAGACTGGGGATTGAAACGGATACCCAGGACGCTTCAGGCAGTATCCTGGCGGAGCGGGCGGTTCATCACAGCGATGACGAGATAGCAGAAGCCATACGGTCCTTCGTAGGGGATATCATGCAGATCCCGCCCATGTATTCAGCCATACGTGTGGACGGCAAAAGGCTTTACGAAATGGCCAGGCAGGGTATCGAGGTGGAACGGAAGCCACGGCCTGTAACCATCAAGGCCATAGAAAACCTGAAAATCGTCAGGGAAGGAGAAGCCGTGCGGGCCGTATTCGACGTTTCCTGCTCAAAGGGCACCTATATCAGAACCCTTTGTGCTGATATCGGTGCCAAACTGGGCTGCGGCGGGCATATGGAATCCCTGATCCGGACCAGGTCCGGTCCGTTTCGCCTGGAAGATGCGGTTACCCTTGAAGAACTTCAGGAACGCGCGGAGAATGGCACCCTGCAGGATGTTGTTCTGGGCATGGATATTGCGCTGGTCCAGTTTCCGTGCTTTACCGCCGACGGAGAAGAGGCCGGTAGGCTCAGAAACGGCATGGCTGTACCGTGCCCCGATTCCCTGGGCAATGTTGGGGACCTGGTCAGGGTATACCATGAAAACGGCAACCTGATCGCATTAGGCAGAATTGAAGGCCGGGGCCGGACCCGCAGGGTCAGAAGCCATAAATGGCTGGGGGGTCAGTAAAAGTGAAAATCATCACGCAAAGCAACCAAATGGATAAGGCTGTGCACACCGGGGTAGGTCTGGGCAATTTTGACGGGCTTCACATCGGCCATATGGCGCTGCTCAATACCCTGATCAGCGAATGTCGCATGAACGGGCTTGCCTCCGTGGTCTATACCTTCCGTAAACATCCGGAAAACATTCTGAGAAAGAATCTGGTCAATCCGCTTATCACATCCGGTGAACAGAAGATCAGGATCCTGGAAGCCCATGATATAGACTGGCTGTATTACCAGGACTTCGACGAAAACTTCTCACGCCTTTCGCCGGAGGATTTCGTAAAGGACATCCTGGTAGACGGCCTGAACATGAAGCTGGCCGTAGTAGGCTTCAATTATCGGTTCGGTTATATGGGCAAGGGAGAACCCGAGCTGCTGAAGCGCCTGGGAGATAAGTACGGCTTCCGGGTGATCGTGATTCCGCCAGTCAGGGTGAACTCGGAAATTGTGAGCAGTACGCTCATACGGGAATATATCCGGAAAGGGAAAATGGAGCGGGTGTTCCAGCTTCTGGGACGCCATTTTTCCCTGAAAGGCACGGTTGTGGACGGACGCAGGATAGGGCGAACCCTGGGCTTTCCCACGGCCAACATCATCGCTGATCCGGAGATGGTGGTGCCGGCCAACGGCGTATACATCACCAAGACCCTGAGCCGCGGCAGATGGCTGAACAGCGTCACCAACGTGGGTTATGCCCCGACAGTAAGGGGCAGGGAGAACCGGTTCAGCATAGAAACCCATATCCTGGACTGTGATGAGGATCTGTATGGCAGCGAAATAGAGGTCTCCTTCTTCACAAAGCTCAGGGGCGAAAAGCGTTTCGAGAGCATCGATGCGCTAAAGAAGCAGGTGATGGAAGACATTGAACACGCCAGGCGTTACTGGGAAGTCTTCCGCTAAGCTCCTTTCAGCCTGTCTGACGCTGCGCTGCTTATGAAGCTGCGCGATTTCGGGCATACTCCTTTCGGGGAGAGTATGATCATGAAATCGCGCATTTCGTTTATCAGGTATCTTTATTTCATCCTGATGATGCTTCTTGTCTTCAGGGTTTTTTCCATCCAGGCGGTGAGGGGAGAGGAATACTCCGAGGCAGCCGCAGTCCAGCGCTGGAGGCATGTCAGGATCTATACCGAGCGGGGGGATGTCCTGGACAGGAACGGCATCCGGTTTACCAACCGACGGAAACAGTTCCTCGCCGTC
Organism: Thermoclostridium caenicola; assembly: GCF_900142095.1. GTDB lineage: Bacteria > Bacillota > Clostridia > DSM-8532 > DSM-8532 > Thermoclostridium_A > Thermoclostridium_A caenicola. The sequence continues at coordinate 9,559 of NZ_FQZP01000018.1, forward strand.
ATTCAGCCAAAAGAGCTGCTGAAGGATGCGTCCGGGCTGAGCCGGGCGTCCGGACTTCTGGATGTGCCCGTGCATGACCTGGAGTCTGCTGTATCCAAAAGCTTTCTGCCCAGTGCTGTCAGGGTGGCAGAGGAACGTGCGGCGGCCATCAGGGACGCCGCCGTGCCCGGACTGAGCATCGTGGAAGTACCCGTTCGGAGCTCGGAAGAGACGCTGGCTGTGCACCTGATCGGCTATGTTGATGAAAAAGGGGAGACCGGACTGTCCGGCATTGAGAAGGCCTATCAGGATACCCTGAAGAAGGGCGGCGGGGTTTTTGCAGGGGTGCTGGCCGATGCGGGCAATACGGCCATGGAGCAGTTTGGATACCGCATCTGGGACACCACCGGTATCCAAAAACTCAACATCAAAACCACACTGGATTATCATATGCAGGAGATCGTCGAGGAAGCCATGGACAGGATGGTGGAGCGGGGCGCGGTAGTGATTGTGGATATCCTCAACGGTGATATACTGGCCATCGCATCGCGACCCAATTTTAATCCCGCCCGTATCAGCACCGCCCTGAACGATCCGGCCCAACCCCTGTTCAACCGTGCTTTGGGCGAGTATACCCCGGGCTCCATCTTCAAGATTGTCACGGCCGCGGCAGCGCTGGAAAAAGGGATTTCGCCCGATACGACCTTTGATTGTCCGGGATATGCCATGCTGGGAAATCTGATGATGAAATGCTGGAGCTATGACAGCGGCGGCCATGGCACCCTGGATATGGCCCAGGCGTTTGCCCAGTCCTGCAATACCTACTTCATCGCCCTCGGCCAGGAAGTCGGCAGAAATGATATCATTGCCATGGCGGAGAAGCTTGGCCTGGGAAAGAGAACAGGACTGTACCTTCAGGGCATCGACGAGCCTTACGGGCTTTTGCCCAATACCATGGGCTATGCTTCTGCGGCAGAAGTGGCAAATATCTCCATCGGCCAGGGCGACCTGCTCATATCACCCGTCCAGGCTGCCAACCTGGTGTCCGTTATCGCCAATGGCGGAATTCTCAACCGGCTTTCCCTTATAGACTGCATCGTCAACGATCGGGGCGAAAGGATCCGTAACATCAAATCTCCCGCATGGGAGCGGGTTATTGACAAGAGAACCGCCGAAACCCTTCAGGGAATGATGATGATGACCGTGGAAGACGGTACAGGCCGACTGGCCAATATCCAGGGTTTTGGCGGAAGTGCAGGAAAAACGGGCAGCGCTGAAACCGGGTGGATACGGGACCAACGGGATGTACTGCATGCCTGGTTTGTTGGGTATTTCCCCGTATCCAACCCGAGGTACGCCATGTGCGTCTTCATTGAAGACGGTACCAGCGGCGGAAAAAGCGCCGCCCCGGTATTTGCCGAGATATCGGCCAGGATTCTGGACCTGGGATATTAAGCATTTCTTCAGGATTTCTTCTGCCTTGCTGACGGCTCCCTGCGATCCTGTAAAATTTTCCATGTTCTTGTCCCGATATATCTTTTCAGGCATGTTTCAGACAATGCCGGCCCGTCTTCGTATATCATTATGAGTAAAGGACATTGCTTTTTCAGATTTACCCCGACAGAGGTGTAGGTATGGGAAAAAGATTTCTGAGAAAAAGGGACGACAGGGTTATCGGCGGTGTGTGCTCAGGCCTGGCGGATTATTTCGGTATGGACAAATCCATTGTCAGGCTTCTGGCCTTTGCTGCCATACTTGCCAGCGGCTTGCTGCCAGGCCTGTTTGTCTATTTCCTGGCGGTTATCCTTGTGCCCGATGACGGCCGGGCTTACCACGATCCGGGCTATGGCGGCCATGGTTACAGCCAGGCTTATCAAGACGAGAGCTTTTTTGGGGAGGAGCCGGGATACCGTGAGCCTGTGGACAGGGAAAACGCGAGGATATTTTTCGGTATCCTGCTGATCGCGGCAGGCGTCTTCCTATTGGCGCGGATGTTCTTTGCCTGGCTCGACTGGCGCTATATCATCGCCGGATTGCTGGTGATAAGCGGGCTCTATATGCTGTTCGGCGGGAAGAAAATATAGGGACTGGAATCCCGGAAGGATGGATGATATGAGAAAATGGCGAAGCCTATGGGGCCTGCTGCTGATTGCCATCGGCATACTTTGGTTGTTTGCTGCTGCCGATATCGTTTCCGCGGTGGTTGCTGTCAGTACGTTATGGCCTGTCTTCATTGTGGCGGCAGGTATCACGCTTCTTTTGAAAAAGGAATTCCGCGTGATGCGTGTTGTGGTTTGGATTCTGGCCTTTGGTATTGTTATCGGCTATGGCATCTACCTGGGCAACGGCAGCTACGATACCATGGAAAGCGGCGAAATCCATGTCATTGAGCTGAAAGACGGCATGGAGTATGCCAGGATGGAGATCAACGTCGGGGCAGTCACCCTTCGTACCGGCGCGTCCGACTCGGTTCTGACACAGGTGAATTCTGACATCAAGGGTCTGAAATACGGTTATACCGGTGGGCGGGACAGCAGAATCGTTTGTTCCCAGCAATGGAAGCCTTTTGCGGTGGATTCGGGAAAGAACTTCTCTGCGGTTCTGAGCAATTCCGTCAAGTGGAACCTGGAGTTCAATGCCGGTGCGGCGGACGGTATTCTTGACTTTTCGGGTTTCCCACTCGAGCAGTGCGAGATCAACTCCGGTACCTGTGATCTGAGGATTGTTGCGGGAAAGCTGCAGGATGAGACCTATATCGAATGCAATGGCGGCGTGGTCAGCCTCAGCATTACCCTGCCCCAAGGCACAGGGATCCGCATCAGGTCCGACTCCCTGGTGAAAAGCATCAATGGGGATGGCATAACCCTCGGCAGGGATGGCGAAACCTATGAATCATCCAATTATAGCTCTGCAGACAGAATCATCAACCTGGATATCAGCAGCGCGGTCACCCATGTGACCGTGATCGCGCCGGATGCATAAACCGGATTGAACTTTGACATTTCAGCCTGCGTCCTGTACGCAGGTTTTTTTATGCCCTGATGCAGCCACACCGTCGAGACATCTTTCGCCATATTTCCCTGAATTGACAGAGATTGACGTGGTAAAAGACGGAGCTCTTCAAACAAATTCAGGTAATATAAAAAGTTTACTTGTAAAAAGTGGAATAGAACAATATAATTAGCACTAGAGACACAAAGGAGGTAGGTAAAGCGTGAAAGATAAAATTCGTGTTCTGGTAGCGGATGATAATGTCGCATTTGGTATGATTATCTGTGAATTTCTGGAAAGTCAGAATGATATTGAAGTGACTGCCAGAGTGGAGAATGGCGAAGATGCCATTGAAATGATTGAAAAAGCCAAACCGGACATTGTTGTGCTGGATATCATCATGCCAAGGCTTGACGGACTGGGCGTACTGACCCGTTTCAAGGATGTAAGTCCGTCGGAAAAACCTCTGTTCATCGTCCTTTCGGCTGTGGGCCAGGACACGATCACCCAGCAGGCCCTCGCTTTGGGTGCCATTTATTACATTGTCAAACCCTTTGACCTGGGCGTACTTGTCGAGAGAATCAGGGAACTGGTGAGAAGCCACGGCCCGACCGTCCTTCGGATGGACACAAATACTGCTACCACGACTGCTACTACCAAGATTACCGCTTCCAGTGCTGACAGCGTTCAGTCCAAAATCACCCAGATCATGCGGGATGTCGGTGTACCCGCTCATATCAAGGGTTATCAATATATGCGTGACGCCATCATGATGGCCGTCAAGGACCGCGAAATCATCAGCGCCGTGACCAAGAGGCTGTATCCGGAACTGGCCAAGGTGCATAAGACAACCCCCAGCAGGGTAGAGCGGGCTATCCGGCATGCCATCGAGGTTGCCTGGAACAGGGGCCGGGTGGATACTATCAATGAACTCTTTGGGTATACTATCAATACGCGGAAAGGAAAGCCTACCAATTCGGAATTCATCGCCATGGTTGCTGATACGCTGAGGCTGAGCGAAAAGATCAGCTGATGCTTTCAGGCAGAGCCATTCTCACAAAACCATAGGCGCTGACAAGCCTGTTGGCGGGACGGTTCCATGGGGCCGTCCCGTTTTTTGATCCGAGGGAAAATACCCATTGCAGTTGTCCGCCGTTAGGGCATCATGCCAGGGAGATGTGTTATAATGTATAAGTTGGGCTGGCGCATGAGGCGGCCATGCTGTTTTCGCGACATGCCGGGCATTCGGCGGCAAGGGAGGGTTGAAGAGAATGGCGGTTTTGCATAAGGCCCTGATACAGGCACACCAATACGCAGAAGCCGTTGTGAAGCCGGGGGACATGGTCATCGATGCCACCATGGGAAACGGAAACGATACGTTGTTCCTGGCCAGGCTGACAGGATCGACGGGCAAGGTTTATGCCTTCGACATACAGGAGGAAGCCGTAAAGCGGACCCGGGAACGACTTGAGTCCCAGGCTGTTCTGGGCTGGTGTGAACTGATCCATGACGGACATGAGCATATGGACAGATACGTATCTGAGCCTGTCAAGCTGGTCATGTTTAACCTTGGCTATCTGCCCGGCGGTGATCATCGCATCAATACCCGGGCAGATACCACGATAGCGGCCGTTGAGAAATCCCTGGCCCTGCTCAGGGATGACGGTCTGGTCATCATCGTGATCTATTACGGTGGGGATACGGGCTTTGAGGAGCGGGATGCCCTCCTGGATTATCTCAGCGGCCTGGATCCCAGGCGGTTCAGCGTCATGAAAACCGAATTCATCAACCAGATCAACTGTCCTCCCATCCTGGTCTGCATTGAAAAGAACGTATAAGATCATTTTCCAATAATTGTTGCAATTAAAAATGGACTCATATATAATTATTATGACCTAGTTATAATTAAAAGGTTAATTATTTAACGAACTGATTGTATACCGACCGATCAGCGTGTTTTGAGGTGAAAAAATGACAACATATGAAAAGATTAATGACCTTCGCCAACGCAAAGAGCGTATTCTCCAGGGAGGCGGGGAAGCCAGGATAGCCAAGCAGCATGAGGCCGGGAAACACACGGCCCGGGAACGCCTTGCGCTCCTGTTGGACGAGGGCAGCTTTGTGGAATTGGATGCCTTCGTGGAAACACGGGGTACGGATTTTGGCATGCAGGAAAAGAAAGTGGCCGGTGATGGTGTGGTAACCGGTTACGGAACCATCGACGGCAGACTGGTTTATGTCGCGTCCCAGGATTTTACCGTGATCGGCGGATCCCTTGGTGAGATGCATGCAAAGAAGATCACCAAGGTCATGGACCTTGCCATGAAGATGGGGGCGCCCTTTATCAGCATCAATGACTCCGGCGGTGCCAGAATAGAAGAGGGCATCGATGCCCTTGGTGGATTCGGCGAAATTTTCCGGAGGAACACGCTGGCTTCGGGTGTCATTCCGCAGATCTCAGTCATCATGGGGCCTTGCGCAGGTGGCGCCGTTTACTCTCCGGCTATCACGGATTTTGTTTTCATGGTGGACAAAACCAGTCATATGTTCATCACCGGGCCGTCGGTCATCAAGGCGGTTACTGGTGAAGATGTCACCTTCGATGCCCTGGGAGGCTCGGGTGCACACAGCTCTGTCAGCGGCGTGGCCCATTTCCGGGCGCCGGATGAAGAAGCCTGTTTTGCACAAATCAAGAAGCTGCTCAGCTTCCTTCCCGACAACAACCTGAGCGATCCGGAAATCGTGGTTGCCGGAGACGATGTCAACCGGCTGGATGATGCGCTGAATACCATCATTCCGGATGATCCCAACAAGCCCTACGATATGCTGGACATCATCACCAGGGTGGTGGACAATGGGGATTTCTTCCAGGTCCATGAAGGGTTTGCCAAGAATCTGATTGTGGGCTTTGCCCGGATTGGCGGCAGAACCGTTGGTATCATTGCCAACCAGCCCAAGGTGGTGGCGGGCGTGCTTGATGTGGACGCTTCCGACAAGGGGGCGCGGTTTGTCCGCTTCTGCGACGCGTTCAACATCCCGCTGATCACCTTTACGGATGTTCCGGGTTATCTTCCCGGCGTCAAGCAGGAGCATAACGGCATCATCAGGCATGGTGCCAAGCTGCTGTATGCTTTTTCCGAGGCGACGGTTCCCAAGATCAACGTCATTGTCAGAAAGGCTTACGGCGGTGCCTATATAGCCATGAACAGCAAGCACCTGGGCGCCGATATGGTGCTGGCCTGGCCGACAGCCGAAATTGCTGTCATGGGCCCGGACGGTGCTGCCAATATTATTTTCAAGAAGGAGATCGGCAAGGCGGAAGACCCGATTGCCTTCAGGAAGGAGAAGATCCAGGAATACCGGGATAAATTCTCCAACCCCTACATCGCTGCCGCCAGAGGGTATGTGGATGATGTGATAGAGCCTGCCACAACCCGCCAGCGCATTGCCAGCGCGCTGGATATGCTGGCCGGGAAGCGTGAGACAAGGCCGCCCAAAAAGCATGGAAACATACCGCTTTAAGGCATAGGCATCCGATGCCGCATGACCGATGCCTGTATTCCGGCGGGATAATTTGCAGTAAAGATTCTGATATATGCCGCCGCATCATGTGATCAAGCCGATAATTTGCCGGCGGATGGAAGGAGTAACCCGAATGAGAAAGTTTGTTGTAAATGTAAACGGCAATCGTTACGAAGTGGAAGTTGAAGAAGTTGGCGGTTCGGCTCCGGCTGTGCCTCAGAGCGTGTCGGCAGCCACACCGGCGCCTGCGCCTGCAGCTGCCGCACCGGCTCCTGCCGCAGCGCCTGCGCCGAAGGCCGAGCCTGCGCCTGCAGGTACGGCGGGTGCGATCAAAATTACCGCTCCCATGCCCGGAACCATCCTCGATATCAGGGTGAAAGTGGGCGACAGCGTGAAAAAAGGAACGGTTATCGCCATCCTCGAAGCCATGAAGATGGAGAACGAGATCCTCGCCCCCAGCGATGCTGTGGTCGCAAGCATCAATGTTTCCAGGAACCAGCAGGTGAACAGCGGGGATATCATCGCGACCTTGAACTAAGCGGGATCAGGAGGCCATATGAACCATGGGTGTTAAGATTACAGAAACCGTATTGCGTGATGCGCACCAATCCCTGATCGCCACCAGGATGACCACGGAGGAAATGCTGCCCATCGTGGAAAAGCTGGACCAGGTAGGGTACCACTCGCTGGAATGCTGGGGCGGCGCCACCTTCGATGCGTGCCTGAGGTTCCTCAACGAGGATCCCTGGGAAAGGCTCAGGAAGATCCGGGAAAAAGCGAAAAACACCAAACTGCAGATGCTGCTCCGTGGCCAGAATCTGCTGGGATACAAACATTATGCCGACGATGTGGTGGATTATTTCATCCAGAAAGCCGTTGCCAACGGTATTGATATCATCAGGATATTCGATGCCCTCAATGATCTGAGGAATGTGGAACGATCCATCAAGGCTTGCAAGAAGGAAGGCGGCCATGCACAGGGATGTATCTCCTATACCATCAGTCCTTACCACAGTCTTGAAAAATTTGTGGAGGATGCCAAAACCCTTGTGGAGATGGGTGCCGATTCCATATGCATCAAGGACATGGCCGGGCTTCTGGTTCCCTACCAGGCCTATGAACTGGTAAAGGCCCTCAAGGAAAGCGTGAAGGTCCCCGTTCAGCTTCACACCCACTATACCAGCGGCGTCGGTTCCATGACCTATCTGAAGGCCATTGAAGCCGGAGTGGACGTAGTGGACTGCGCCCTGTCCCCGCTGGCCATGGGAACATCCCAGCCGCCCACTGAGCCACTGGTGGCGACCCTGAAGGGAACAGCCTACGATACCGGGTATGAGCTGGGGCTTCTGAGCGAGATCGCCGAGTATTTCTCAAAACTTCGCGAAAAGTACCTGAGCAGCGGCCTTTTGAACACCAAGGTGATGGGCGTGGACGTGAACACGCTGACCTACCAGGTACCTGGCGGTATGCTTTCAAACCTGGTTTCACAGCTTAAGCAGGCCGGACGGGAAGATCTGTTCATGGATGTTCTCAAAGAGGTGCCCAGGGTAAGGGAAGATTTGGGTTATCCGCCCCTTGTCACACCCACCAGTCAGATCGTCGGTACCCAGGCCGTGATGAATGTAATAGCGGGTGAGCGTTACAAAATGGTACCCAAGGAGACCAAGGGTCTTGTCAGGGGTGAATACGGCAAAACGCCGGCGCCTATCTCCGATGAAATCAGGAAGAAGATTATCGGGGATGAGGAGCCCATTACCTGCAGACCTGCCGATCTGATTCCAAACGAACTGGACAAGATCCGGGAGGAAATGGCCGAGTACATGGAACAGGAAGAGGATGTCCTGACCTATGCCATGTATCCCCAGGTGGCGGCCAAATTCTTTGAATATCGGAAGGCACAGAAATACAAGATTGATTCGGATATGGTGAACTACGAATACAAGATTCATCCTCTCGGATAATGGGCAGAATGATTGCCTCCCCGCTGAATCCGGCGGGGAGGTTTTTGCTTTTGGCTGTGTACGCCTGTTTTTTTCCGGGTAAATAAATAATACAGCCTTGTGGGAAAGGAGCGGTTTCCGTGAACATAGCGGCCATATCGGTTATTTACCATCAGAGCGCGCTTAAGCAGCAAGCGGGTATTGCCATTATGAAAAAGGCAATGGAGAACATGCAAACCGATACCCAAGCTCTGATCCGGATGATGGAGCAAAGTGTCCATCCCCATAAAGGCGTCCATGTGGACACCAGGGTCTGAAACCTGTCAAAGGCTCTGCAGTCCGGGCCCTGATGCCGGCTGACCGCATGGTTTGCCGGGCAGGATACCTGTGCGGATATGACTGTCCGGTTGTGTTCCCTGTATGAAGGCCCTGCAATGTATGCAGGGCTTGTTTCATGGCTGTTTTTCCGACGATCATGGGCCATAAGTTAATTTTTATGCACAAGCCGTAAAAAACATGGTAGAATATTTCCGGTAAATTATGCTAAAGCTAATCATATTCAAGGAAAGGTATGAGCGACATGGAAAAACTGACTTTTGACCACAAAAATGCTCTGGGTTTCATCAGTGAACATGAAATAGGCTATCTGGAACCCCAGGTTCTTTCTGCCCACACCATGCTCCATGAAAAGAGCGGGCCCGGTAATGACTTTCTCGGATGGGTCGAACTGCCCAACGCTTATGACAGGGAGGAGTTCAGCCGTATTCAGAAAGCCGCTGCGAAAATCCGCCAGGATTCGGATGTCCTGATCGTGGTGGGCATCGGTGGCTCCTATCTGGGAGCGCGGGCGGCCATTGAAGCGCTGTGCCATTCGTTCTACAACATGCTCCCCAAAGAAAAGCGCAATGGCCCCGAGATCTATTTTGCCGGCAACAATATCAGTTCCACCTATCTGGCCGATCTCCTGGAACTGGTTGAGAACAAGGAAGTCTCCGTCAACGTGATCTCCAAGTCGGGTACTACCACCGAGCCGGCCATCGCATTCCGGATCATCAAGGATTTCATGGAAAAGAAATACGGGAAAGAGGGCGCAAGGAGCCGTATCTACGCCACAACCGACAAGGCGAGGGGCGCATTGAAAACCCTGGCGGATTCGGAAGGATATGAACAGTTCGTCATTCCCGACGACGTTGGAGGCCGTTTTTCGGTTCTCACTGCCGTAGGCCTTCTTCCCATTGCCGTGGCAGGCATTGATATTGCCGAGATGATGAAGGGTGCCCAGGATGCCTATGTGGACTGCAAGAAGCCCTATGCTGAGAACCACTGCTACCGCTATGCAGCGGTGCGGAATGCCCTTTACAGGAAAGGGAAGACCACCGAGATCCTGGTCAACTATGAGCCTTCCCTGCACTATCTGACCGAATGGTGGAAGCAGCTCTACGGCGAGAGCGAAGGCAAGGACAAGAAGGGTATTTTCCCCGCTGGCGTGGACTTCTCCACAGACCTGCACTCCATGGGCCAGTACATCCAGGATGGTCTCAGGAATATTTTTGAAACGGTCCTCAACGTGGAGAAGTGCAGGAAATCCCTTGCCATGGTAAAGACCGAGGACGATCTCGACAAGCTCAACTACCTTGCCGGCAAGGAAATGGATTTTGTCAACAAGATGGCCATGAAGGGCACTATCCTGGCCCATGTGGACGGGGAGGTTCCCAATCTGGTCATCAATATCCCGGAAATGACCCCTTACTGGTTTGGCTACCTGGTTTACTTCTTCGAGAAGGCCTGCGGCATCAGCGGCTATCTCCTGGGGGTCAATCCCTTTGACCAGCCCGGCGTGGAAGCCTATAAGAAGAATATGTTTGCTCTGCTTGGCAAACCGGGCTTCGAAGCGGAAAAAGCAGAACTGGAAAAACGTCTTTAATCCTTCCATTGTGCAGGGCGGCATGGCATGGAACCGATGCCGCCCATGTTGCTTTTTTGACAAAATGTCACTTGCCATGGCTGAATCTTTGTGCTACAATTGTACATGCTGCATTAATCCATGGAGGTTACGAGGGTAATGAAAATCGTTGTCAATATTATATATCTGATCATCTGCCTCGCCATTATTGCCATTGTATTGCTCCAGTCCGGCAGATCCGCCGGTTTGAGCGGTTCCATCGCCGGAGGTGCTGAAACCTTCTTCGGCAAGAACAAGGCGCGTACCTATGAGGCTTTGTTCAGCAAGCTGACCGGATGGCTTGCGATAGCGTTTATCGTTATAACCGTGATTCTCGTATTCCTTTTGAAGGGTTGATTTCGAAGATTGCTGAAGAAGGGCTGTACATGCGATTGGCATGTATGGCCTTTTGTGTTTTATGACGGAGGGAGACCATGCCCGAATTCAAGCTCAGATCGGATTATAAGCCAACAGGGGATCAACCCAGGGCCATAGAAGAGCTCACAGAGCTGATATTGAACAACAGCCGGCATCAGACGCTCCTGGGTGTCACCGGTTCAGGCAAGACCTTCACCATTGCCAATGTCATTGAACGGGTCCAGAAACCCACCCTGGTCATTGCTCACAACAAGACGCTGGCTGCCCAGCTGTGCAATGAATTCTCCGAGTTTTTCCCGGATAACGCCGTGGAATATTTCGTGAGCTATTATGATTATTATCAGCCCGAAGCCTATATACCGGCCACAGACACTTATATCGAGAAAGATTCATCCATCAATGATGAAATAGACAAACTGCGGCACTCTGCAACAGCCGCCCTTTTTGAGCGGCGGGATGTGATCATCGTGGCCAGCGTTTCCTGCATCTATGGTCTGGGTGATCCGGAGGACTATACCGATCTCATGCTGTCCTTAAGGCCCGGCATGATCAAGGATCGGGACGAGGTCATCAAGAAACTGGTGGACATCCAGTACACCAGGAACCAGTATGATTTCAAACGGGGAACCTTCCGGGTGCAGGGCGATATCCTGGACATCTTCCCGCCATCATCCAGCAATACGGCGCTGCGGGTGGAATTCTTCGGCGATGAGATCGAAAGGATAACCGAGATCGACGCCCTTACCGGAGAAATCATTGGCTACCGGTCGCACATTGCCGTGTTCCCGGCCTCCCACTTTGCCACCAAGAAGGAAAAGATGCAAAGGGCGATCCAGAGCATCGAGCAGGAGCTGGAAGAAAGGCTTCGCGAACTGAGGGCGGAAGGCAAACTGGTGGAGGCACAGCGTCTTGAACAGCGTACCAGGTACGATCTGGAGATGATGCAGGAAATCGGGTTCTGCCAGGGGATTGAGAACTATTCCCGACATATCAGCGGACGGGCGCCGGGCAGTGCCCCCTATACGCTGCTTGACTATTTCCCCAAGGACTTCCTGCTGGTGATCGACGAGTCACACGTCACCGTGCCCCAGATCGGTGCCATGTACAACGGCGACCGTTCCAGGAAGCAAGCCCTCGTGGAGTATGGTTTCAGGCTGCCATCGGCCTTCGACAACAGGCCGCTGACCTTTGAGGAATTCAATGAGCGCATTAACCAGGTGATCTATGTCAGCGCAACGCCTGCCGAGTATGAGCGGAAACTGTCCACCAGGGTGGTGGAGCAAATCATAAGGCCCACCGGGCTCCTGGATCCGGAGATCGTGGTGAAACCGGTCAAAGGTCAGATCGATGATCTGCTTGACGAGGTGAATGCGGTCGTCCAAAGGGGAGAAAGGGTCCTGGTGACTACGCTGACCAAGAGGATGGCGGAGGATTTGACCAAGTACATGGCGGATATGGGCGTTCGCGTAAGGTACCTGCATTCCGACATCGATACCATAGAACGCATGGAGATTGTACGGGATCTGAGGTTGGGCAAGTTCGATGTGCTGATAGGAATCAACCTGCTCAGGGAAGGACTTGACATCCCCGAGGTTTCCCTGGTGGCCATTCTGGACGCGGACAAGGAAGGATTCCTGCGATCCGAGACATCCCTGATCCAGACCATTGGCCGTGCAGCCAGAAATGTAAACGGCCGGGTCGTCATGTATGCCGATACCATTACCCAGTCCATGGAGCGGGCCATCAACGAAACCAACCGGCGCCGGAGAATCCAGCATGAATATAACGTGAAACATGGCATTACGCCCAGGAGTGTCCAGAAAGCTGTGCACCAGGTCATCGAGGCAACCCATGCGGCCGAGGAGACCAAGGAATACAAGGCAGGACAGAAGAGCATGGAATCCCTGAATGTGGATACCATTAAGTCCCTGATAGAATCCCTGGAAAAGGAAATGAAGCAGGCGGCGAGGGAACTGGAGTTTGAGCGCGCTGCGGCTCTCCGCGACCGGATCGCGGAACTGAGGCAGTATCTGCAATGAGGCTTTGAACTTTACGGGCCTCCCTCCCGCGCGGTTGTCATTGCGGGCCATGCGAAGCGAGGCGTGGCAATCTCCGGGAGCACGTAAAGCCGGTCGCTGTGCTGTACGGCTGCTAAACAGCTGTTCGAATGAGGGGCGGCCGAACTCGCTTCGCTCGGACAGCAGCCGCCCTTATCCCATTCTCACAGGCTGTTTTGGCACCTTATCGCAATGAAACCTTGACCTACGGGGTCCCTGTTGGAATGCCCACGGTAGACAATAGACTTTCAACCCGGCTTGAACTACAGAACGGAGGGTTTATCGTGTCCTTAATCCCTGAAAACAGGCATCCGGCATGGTCGGATTTCCTGGACCAAAAGACCATGGCAATGCTTGATGAAATAGAATCCTGCCTTGGCGAGGATATCAATCCCCGCAAGCAGGATGTCCTGCGATTCCTCACCATTGACCCGGGGCAGGTTAAGGTGGTCATCCTGGGACAGGATCCCTATCCCGAGCCGGGAGCCGCAACAGGCCGGGCCTTTGAGGTGGGAACGCTGAAATCCTGGCACCAGCCGTTCAGGCAGGTTTCCCTGAAGAATATCGTGCGTTTGATCTACAAAACCTATAATCATATCGAGGATTATTCCGATATTCCGACATTTTCGCAGATCCTGCCCGAGATTAACGACGGACGTTTTGCCCTTGAATCTCCGGACAGGCTGTTTAAGGCGTGGGAACGCCAGGGCGTACTTTTGCTGAATGTCTGGCTCACTTCCTGCGCATCCTCGCCGGGGGCGCACCGTCGCATCTGGCATCCTTTTTCGAAAAGGCTTTTGAATTACCTGTCCGGAACTTATCCGGATTTGACCTGGTTTCTCTGGGGGAAGCATGTCATTTCCTATAAGCCTGAAATTCATTCGGGAACCCTGATGGAATCCAGGCATCCCATGATGTGCTCATCCGCTTACCCCGATGATTTTCTCAAGTCGGACTGTTTCAGAAATACCATGAAAATCATCAACTGGAAAGGAAAATAATGGGCTAATTGGAAAGCATAAGAGTCACGCTCAGGGGTTAACTTATGAAAAGAGATTACAGACGGAGCGTGATCCTTTTGCTGAAAAGAAAATGGTTCCTGTTATCTTTTTTCATTTTATCTCTGATGGTGGCGGTCGCTTATGTGGTGACGCTCTTTGTCCTTCCCGGGCATATTACCCTTCTTGCCGGTGAGGACTATACCATTTCCATTCGTTCCCCGCTGTTTCTCCAGGCTTTTACCGACAGCAGCCTGTTAAAACTGACCTATATGGATGATCAGGCCGTTGATGCCTTCGAAAGGCCGTACAAACTTACATGCACAGGCGAAGGCCGGGCGGAAATGGAAGTGAAGATGCTGGGGTTTATCCCTGTTAAGACCATTGAAGTGAAGGCCATACCCAGCCAGCAGGTCCTCGTTTGCGGCTTTCCCGTGGGAATCAAGCTGAAAACCAGCGGCGTCATGATCATCAATGTTTCCAGCGTGGTACTGGAAAACGGCGAAAAGGTATCCCCGGCTGAGGAAGCCGGCCTGCTGGCTGGGGACATCATTATCGGTGCTGGCGGGAAGAATATTCAAAGCATCAAGGATCTGGTCTCGGTTATCGAAAACTCCAATGGGAAACCCATTCCCATCACCTATGTGCGCCGGAATGTCAAGTATCATACGTCGGTGAAACCGTTCAAATCGGCTGAAGATACGCAATACCGCATTGGTATCTGGGTCAGGGACAGTTCTGCGGGCATTGGAACCCTGACTTTTATCGATCCTGAAAGCAAGGTTTATGGTGCTCTGGGACACGGAATCAGCGATATTGACACCGGTTCCCTGCTTCAGGTAGGCTCCGGCCAGCTGATGCGTTCAAACATCAAAGGCGTCAAAAAAGGAATCAAAGGTACGCCGGGCGAACTGGAGGGTGATTTTCTCAGCAAGAACCAGGTCATTGGCGATATCGAACTGAACTGTGATTTCGGTGTTTACGGACGGTTGGCTGATGATTTCCATGATCCCAAGGGCCGGCCCATTTCCATCGGCTCCCATAGCCTGGTCCATGTGGGAAAAGCGTCCATCCTGGCCTGCATCCGTGATGATATTGTGGAGGAGTTTGAGATAGAGATTCAGAAGATTGCCAAGTGGGACCTGGGAAGCACGAAAAACATGGTTATCCGGATAACGGACAAAAGGCTGCTGCAGGCCACCGGCGGCATTGTACAGGGCATGTCCGGAAGCCCGATCCTCCAGGACGGACGTCTCATCGGAGCCGTGACCCATGTCTTTATCAACGATCCGGAGAGGGGTTACGGCGTGTTCATTGAATCCATGCTGCAGCAGGCCAAAGCCGTAGCCGGCAGATACCGGGGAATGCCAAAAGCTTCAGGTTTTTAAAGCTTCAGCCTGAATACCGGGAGGTTATAAAAGCCTGCCTGCCGTATCCATGACGCGGCAGGCTTTTTTATACCAGCGCTGATCCGGCATCCGCCCTGCAGCCGTTTCTGCATTTGTGCTCCCATATTCGGGATTTGTGTCGCAAGAAGTCCGCTTTTATATTGATATAAAAAATGGTATAATACCATAGTGATGATTTTTAGTCGATTGGGGGATCATGATGCGCATAGCAGTGGTAGACGGTCAGGGGGGCGGAATGGGAAAGACCCTGGTTGAAAAGATCCGGGAAACCCTGGGGTCCGGGGTCAGGATTCTTGCTCTTGGAACCAATGCACTGGCTACTGCTGCGATGCTGAAGGCAGGGGCGGATGAGGGCGCAACTGGTGAGAACGCTATTGTGGTAAACGCCTCCAAGGTTGATTATATCCTTGGCTCGGTAGGGATTCTGGCTGCCAATGCCATGCTGGGTGAACTGACCCCGAGAATGGCTGCGGCCATCGCCGAAAGCCCCGCCCAGAAGATACTGATACCGTTTAACCGTTGCAGCCTTTTTATAGTTGGCACCCGGGACGAACCACTGATCAAGTACATCGAGGAAGCCGCCGAATTGCTGAAAGCCATGATTTCAGCCGAATAAGCGGCAGTTGGACTGTTATCTTGAAAGATCAGGAAATCAGCGAATATCAGTTTTCTGCAGTCTGTTGGTGTTGCTTATGAAAAGGACTGTCCAGGAAATCAATCATCTCCTGGAGGAAGCCAGAGCGCAAATCAATACCGATCCCTCCTTGTCCCGCCAAAAGGCTTCTGAGGCATTGAGCCTTTCCGAATCATGCCAGTATCTTGAAGGACAGTTCGAAAGCCTCTTTATCCTGGGGCGGGTTTCCAATCTCTACAATCTGGGCTCCGAATCCATTGAGATCTTTGAAAGATGCTACAAGACAGCCGATGTCATGGGCGATTCCAGAAGAAAGGCCATGGCCGTGAACGCTCTGGGTGTGACCTATGACAACACGCTGGTTCACTCCAAGGCGCTGGAATGTTTTCTAGATGCCCTGGATATCACCCAAAAGCATCAGTTTCAGGACCTGGAGTGCAAGATCCTGAACAATGTGGCTTCTGTCTTTTCCTATCTGAAGGATTATCAGACAGCCCTTTCCTATCTGCTTGAGGCTTATCAGAAATCGCTGGGGTCAGGTGAATCCGTAGCGGTTTACCTGCGCAACATAGCCAACATCTACCTGGAGATGGAGGACTTTGACAAGTGCTATGAGTACAGCATCCTGGCCCGCAATGCCGCCTGGCGCGAAAACGACGGGGAACAGAGAGGTGACGTCTATTTCTTTCTGGCTCTGGTATATGCCAGGAAGAACAGGCTGCGGAGGGCTTTCCGTTATTTCAACCTCGGATTTGAACTGACCAGGCGCAACCACTGTTTCCATTCCCATGCCGAGGGCTGCTATGATCTCGCCAGGATATTCCACGCCCAAAAACAGTATGACAGCGCCATCAAGTATCTGAACAAGGCCAGGGAATTGGCTTCGGCCTATGGATACCATGTGCTGCTGAAGGATATTCTCAGGCTTAGCGCCGAAACATACCGTCTCATGGGAGACACCGGGATGGAACTCCAGTCGCTGAGGGATTACGTGGACATCTGTACGCAGCTGGAATCCAAGGATGTGGACAAGAAAAAGAATTATGCCCATCTGCAGTTGTCCCTGTTCAAAATGCGCAAGGAACAGGAGTACCTGAAAGCCCAGGCTTATACCGATCCCCTGACAGGCTGCCTGAGTTACAGAGATTTTGACAGGACAGTCCAGGAGTATATCAAAAAACATGCGGATCGCCGCGTGGCCGTCATCTTTATGGATATGGACAACCTGAAACCCATCAACGACAGGTATGGCCATGACGCGGGGGATCAGTTGATCCTGGAGTTTGCAGGTAACATTAAGGAGGCCCTGGGTGATTCAGGCCTCATCTTCAGAAAGAGCGGGGATGAGTTTGTTGTTATCAAACCCTTTACAAGCAGGGATGAACTGAAAGGGTTTTATGTCAGCCTTTTCTCCCGCCTGTCGAAGGTGAGGGTTATCGGCAGGACACTTACCAACATCAGCTGCAGCATGGGTATTGCCATTGCCCCCGACGATTCAACCCAGCCTGCAGAACTTGTCAGGATGGCGGATACGGCCATGTATCGTGCCAAAAGGACAGGAAAAAGATGTTGCTGCTTTTATGATGAGATCCATATAAAATGATAGGAGAATGTATGGTCAGCTTCAGGAGGATACATGCCAGACAGTGAAATCCATGCGCAGCTTCTGCGCATACGCATTGAAAAACCGAGAATCATCGATATCCCTGGTATGAAGGATTTTCCGGAACTGGTTCAGGGGTTCACCACCCGCTATGGCGGTGTCAGTCAGGGCCCTTATGCGACGTTGAACCTGAACTTTTACCGGGAGGATGATCCCGCGCGGGTCATGGAGAATTTTCGCCTGCTGTCCGAAGAGGTGGGAGTTTCCCTTGAGAATATGGTCCTATCCCGGCAGGTCCACGGATGCCGCGTGTTCAGGGTGGATGATACCCACAGGGGAATGGGCGTGATACGCCCGCGTTCCTATGATGAGGTGGACGGGCTGACGACCGATATTCCGGGCATCATGCTGGTAACCTATTATGCCGACTGCGTGCCCCTGTATTTTTATGATCCGGTGAAAAAGGCCATATGCCTGTCCCATTCCGGATGGAAGGGTACCCTGCTGGACATAGCCGGCGAGTCGGTGAAAACCATGAAAAACCACTATCAAAGCCGGCCGGAGGATATCCGTGTCAGCCTTGGGCCGCATATCCGTGCCTGCTGTTTTGAAGTGGGAGATGATGTTGCCCGGAAATTCTTTGACACTTTCCCATGGTCGGAAGAATCTGCGGGAAAGAACGACAAGGGCAAGTGGACCCTGAATCTTGAGGCTGTCATCCGGGGAAGCCTTCTGCGGCATGGCATTCTGGAACAACATATTTTCAGCTGCCCATTCTGTACCAAATGTGAACATGATGTCTTTTTCTCCCATCGGGGGAGTGGTGGAAAGACCGGAACCGGGGCGGCTCTGCTGATGATAAGGAGTTCGGTATGAAGAAAACGGCCATTTTCCTTGCTTTGCTTCTTTTCATTACGGGATTGTCGGGCTGCGGCCAGCAAGCCGCCAACCAGGAGGATGCCGGATATTATACCGGCCGGGAGGAGATGCCCGTCCTTTCACAGGATTCCGGGCCCGCCAAAGGCGGCATTCTCAGCCTCTTCATGACCACACCGGATTCCCTGAATCCCCTTTATACATTGAACCCATATGTCAGGAACCTTTCCATGTTCGTTTTTGACTCGCTGTTTATTGCGGATGGGGAGGACAGCTGTGTCAATCTGCTGGCCGAGTCCTGGCAGCTGAGTGATGACGGTGTGACCCTGG
This sequence comes from Thermoclostridium caenicola, assembly GCF_900142095.1. Lineage (GTDB taxonomy): Bacteria > Bacillota > Clostridia > DSM-8532 > DSM-8532 > Thermoclostridium_A > Thermoclostridium_A caenicola. Next base: position 28,218 of record NZ_FQZP01000018.1, read on the forward strand.
ATATCAAGCTGCGGGACAAAATCACTTTCCATGACGGCTCGGAGTTTTCCGCAAAGGACGTCGCCTTTACCATTGAAGCCATCCGCAATGCCGGAGCGAGAAGTCCCTATATGGACAATGTGGCCAATATTGACAGCGTCATGGTAACCGACAGGCTGCAGGTGCGCATGATCTTCAGAAAAAAGGATCCCCGCTGGCAGCTGAAGATGACCTTTCCCATCCTTCCCGAGCATGTGTTCAGAGACTGGCCCATAGACGGTTATGATCCTGATCAGAAACTGATAGGTACAGGGGCATACCGTTTTGATGCCATTCAGGATGATGTGATATCCCTCTCCCGCCATGACGACTGGTGGTATGTTTCAGCACCGGATGGCCTTGGCCACCCGGTATGGATCGATCGCATTCAGTTCATCATCCATGGCGGTGAGCATGAAATGATGGCCTCTTTCCAGAAGAACATCATCGACATTGCCACGGTGAGCGGCAACAATATGGATTATTATGCCAATCGTTCCGATATTTTATATAGCCCATATGTGGGGAACCGCTTTGAATATATCCTCCTTTCCAATGTGGGGGCAGACAACCGGAGAATGGAGAACGTGGCATTCCGGACCATACTGCTCAGGTACCTGGCCGGTTATATGACCCAGAACCCGCTGGAACTCGGCGTATCGGCAATTGAAGAAGTTGCCTGGGGAGATATGGAAAAACGTGCGGACAGGGAGGAAGCATTGGCAGCTCTGGAAGAGCTGGGGATGGTGTATGACGAGAGGAAAAACGTGCTGTATACCTTCCGCAATGGTGCAAGAACGCCCCTGAACCTGAGCGTCCGGTACAACAGCCTCGATCTGGACAGGGAGACTGTTGCCGAATGGCTCCAGGCCGCGCTCAATGATATAGGTATTAACGTGGTTCTTGAGAAATCCTCGGAAGAGGAGGAGATGAAAGCCGTTGCCAATGGCAGGTTCGACATCATGGTCCTGGGAAGCCGCATCCCGCATTTTTCCAGCCTGGAGGAGACGCTTGAGCTGATATGCGGGAACCTGGGCCTTGGAGGTGAGGAGGCCGTGATCCTCCCCCTGTACCGTAAGTCTGAAGCCGCGCTCTACAGCCTGGACATCAGGGGAGCAAAGGAGCCGTTCTGGAAGAATGTTTACAATGGCTGGACCGATTGGTATCTGGTCCGGCACGGAACCGAGCAGTGACAAGCCGAGGTCTTGTATGGAAGAAGTCAGTCTGCATGATATCAGCTTCAGGAGCATCAACCCGCCGGACATGGCACAGTTGGAAAAGTGGTACGCCATGACCGACGAGCTGGGCTATGCCACAGGATTCAAGCGGCTTGATGAGGTCAGGGAAAAGCTGCTGTCCTATCCCATGACATCCATGATGATCATCCATGGAGAGGAACAGGCCGCGGGTTTTGTATGCTATGAGCTGAAAAACATGAACGGAAAGAATGTGGCATGGATACATATCCTCCTCGTTGATCCGGCCTTCCAGAACAGGGGCATAGGCTCATGGACCATCCGGAAACTGCTGGAATGGTTTGAATCCATGGATACCACAGCGGTGGTGGTTTCGGTTTCCGAACAGAACCATCGTGGGCTTAAGTTCTGGGAAAACCTTGGCTTTTCGCGCTCCCTGGACCTGGAAAGAATTCTCAGCGGTTTTGGGACCAAAGGCGTAGTCATCATGAAGAGATACCTGGAGAGACGCTGCTTTTGACAGCGGGAAAGCCTGCCAATATGAAATCCGCGGAGAGCCGCCATGAAAAGACCGTTGGCTGTATCGGCAATCGCCCTGATAATTGGCATACTGATTGCTGACTGGGTGCCCTCTCTGATACCGGGTTTATGTGCGGTATGTCTTCTTTGCCTTGCCGGATTGCTTTTATACCGAATACTGCCCGAAAGATCGCCCTTCCTTCTCCTGGCACCTGCGCTGTTGGTGTCAGGTTTTTTATTGCATTATTTCAATATCCAGGCCGTCAACAGCAGATTCCTGCCGTGGCATGGCCGCCAGGTGATGATAGAAGGGGCCATCCATGATGAGCCCGTCTTTTCCGACGGTCGGGTGATTTTCACCCTGTCGGCGGATACCATCCTGGAGGAGGACAAGTCCACCCCAATACGCAACGGCAGGATTAAAGTCACTGTTTACAGCGACAGTCCCTTAAGTGAGCTGCAGTACGGAAAGGTTGTCCGGATTGGTGCAACGCTGGAAATTCCTGCGGGACAGCGCAATATCGGGGGATTTGACTACAGGCGTTTCCTGGCGGCAAAAGGCATAACGGCGGTATGCAGCATCAATCCTTCGCAGATCAATGTGCTGGAAGGCAGCAGGGGCTTCTTTCCCAAAACCGCCGGCTATGCGATACGCAGAAGTGTGCTGGATGCCCTCTACGGGAGCTTGCCGGAACAGGCGGCCTCCCTGGTATCGGGTATGCTCATCGGTTACACCCAGGAAATGCCCGAAAGCCTGGAAGATGCTTTCAGGCGGGCCGGCCTGTCCCATATCATGGCGGTATCCGGAGCCAATCTGGCCTTCCTGCTGATGCCGTTCATCTGGGTGCTGAAACGGGCTGGGTTGAATCCCAGGTGGGCGGCGGTGATTGCGTTTCCCGTGATGCTGCTCTATGTCTTTGCTACCGGTATGGAAGCCTCGGTGATGCGCGCCGCCATCATGGCCGGTATCATGCTTCTGGGGATGATCATCTGGCGGCAGACCGATTTCTTTTGCTCCATATCGGCATCAGCACTGGTCATCCTGCTTTTCAACACCTATATGCTGTTTGACCCCGGGTTTATTCTGTCCTACAGTGCGGCCATATCCCTCGTGGTGTTCTATAAACCGGTCTTTGAGAAAATTCCTGCGAAATTGCCCAAGATGATACGGGATACGCTGGCGGGAACCTTTTCAGCCCAGCTGGGTGTGCTTCCTGTCATCGCGGGGAACTTCAACAGCTTTTCGGCGGTTTCCCTCCTTGCCAACCTGGCGGTGGTGCCCATGACGGGGTTCCTGACGGCGCTGGCTGCTGTTCTGGTTATTTTCTGGCATGTATTCCGACCTGTCTGCCATGTGCTGGGCTGGGTGGTTTCCGTTTTGTCCCAGGTGATCCTGGCTGTGACCCATGCGCTTTCATCCCTGCCCTGGGCCGAACTGGCAGTGGCCACGCCCGGTTTTCTTCTGACGGCAGGGTATTACCTGATTCTTCTGACCATCCGCTATGTGGTGCCCTGGCTGGAACAGCGGGCCCGGAAGGCTTATCCTGTAAGGGCGGATGTATGCCTGGCCGGTGCGGACGGCATTGAAAGGGGATGGGCGGAAGCGGCTGCTGCCATTGGGAGAGGGCGCCTTGTCTGTCCCGGGGCTATGGATGTACCGGGACAGTATGCAGGCATTGAGCCCGGTGCCGAAAAAGGACTGGGCCCGGTCCATGCGGGCCATGATGATGGAGCAGGCCGCAAGGCATCGCGAAGAAAAGGGGCCGGCCGGCTGATTGCCTGCATGCTGGCCGTCTACGGGAGCCTGATCCTTCTGGACCAGGTTCCCTCCGGTAAGCTTGAAATCTATTTTGCGGATGTGGGGCAGGGGGACTGCAGTATCATCACAACCCCGGCAGGAAGGTGCATCCTCATTGACGGCGGAGGCAGTATCTATGATGACGAGGATTCCTATACAGGGGAAAGGATCGTGGTTCCCGTCCTTTATGATCTCGGGATAACCCAAATTGACGTCATGATTGCAACCCATGGCCATGCGGATCATATCAACGGCCTCAAGAGCGTTATGGATATGATGCGGGTAAAAAGGCTGGTGGTTGCCGATGCGGATGACACCGAAATGAACGAACTGATCGATCATGCCCGCAACAGGGGTATCCCGGTGGAGCGGGCCAACCAGGATGATATCATATACTCGGAAAAGGATCTCATGCTGACGGTGCTCTATCCCCTTGAGGACAAAGCGCGCATGCCTGCAGGGAGTTCCACCAACGCCAATGAGCTTTCACTGGTGACAAGGCTGGATTATGCCGGGTTCAGCGCCGTTTTCACAGGGGATATCGGAACCTCCACCGAAAACCGGATCCTTGACCAGCAGAAACTGGACTGTGATTTGCTGAAGGTTCCCCACCACGGTTCAAAATATTCATCAGGCGTCGAATTCATCATGCGGGCAAGCCCCGCTGTAGCCGTCATCAGCGTGGGGAAAAACCGCTACGGTCATCCCGACGAGGGCGTGAAACAACGTTATACGGCAGCAGGAGCCAGGCTGTACGAGACCCTCAGTCATGGCGGGATCCTGGTCAGGGTGGACGCCGTTCAACCCGACCGGATATCGGTATGGACGGTGATCAAAGAATGAGGGCCAGTTCTCTCAGCAGCTTGCATGCGGCCGCGGTGGATATGCCGCTATGGTCGTAATGAGGTGCCAGTTCCACCAGATCGGCAGCCTTGATATCCAGCGGGGTGAGTTTAACCAGGAAGTTCATAAGTTCCCGGAACGTGACGCCGCCATGCTCCGGTGTGCCGGTGCCGGGAAAGGCCGAGGGATCCAGAACATCCAGGTCAATTGTCAGGTAAACCGGCCTGCGCCCGATTTCCTGGATGGCCTTTTCAACACCGTCCAGGACAAATGGCGTCAGGAAGGTGTGTTGCCTGGCCCACTGGAACTCCTCGCGCTCGCCTGAACGGATGCCATACTGCCAGATCCTGTTGTCGCCGACCTTTTCCCATACTCTTCTGATGACTGTCGCATGGGATAACTTAACGCCAAGGTAATCATCCCTCAGATCCGTATGGGCGTCCAGGTGGATGATACACAGGTCGGGAAAGGCTTCCAGAACGGCTTCCACGGCAGGCAGGGTGACCAGATGCTCGCCGCCCAGCATAATGAATTTTTTCTGATCGCGCACAATGCGCCTGGCACAGTCCCCAATATCCCTGAGGACTTGCTGGGTATCCCCGAAGGGGAGATCCAGATCACCCAGATCGTGGCCCTTGAGATCGGTCATATCCTTGTCCTGATAGGGACTGTATGTTTCAATGCCATAGGATTCGTTGCGGATGGCCGACGGGCCGAAGCGCGAACCCGGCCGGAAGGATACCGTGCCGTCAAAGGGTGCGCCGAACACAACGATGTCGGCATCTTCGTATGGGCTGTCGAAACCGAGGATTTTGAATTCCGAATTTATCTTCATCCGTACCTTTTCGCTCCTTCCAGGGGAATGCTGTCATCTTCCATCCCATCCTATTCAATCTTGGCAGCCCTGTCAACGGTTGATGTACGGAAGCCCGTAAAGGCCGGCTGCTGTGCTGCACGGCTGTCCTTTTCCCATTCTCACAGGCTGTTTTGGCGCCTTATCACAATGCGCCAACCTTTATGGGATCCCTTCCTGCACCAAATGTCATTGTGATCCACGCGTAAGCGGGGCGTGGCAATCTTGCCGCTACGGGCAGAATAGGGTAAAGTATAGATAATCAATCATTAAGTCTTGATAGTCAATAACGGAAGGGCGGTTGCTGAGTATGAGTCGGGCGGATCTGATCTTCATAGAAATGTGCAAAGATATCCTGGAAAACGGGTTCTCTGATGAAGGGGCTGAGGTGCGGCCAAAATGGCCGGACGGCACGCCGGCCCATACCATCAAAAAGTTCGGCGTGGTCAACCGGTACGATCTCTCGGCCGAGTTTCCCATCCTGACCTTAAGACCGACGAATTTTGAGAAAGCCATAGACGAAATCCTCTGGATCTGGCAGAAAAAGTCCAACAACATCAAGGATCTGAACAGCCACATCTGGGATGCCTGGGCGGATGAAAACGGCTCCATAGGAAAGGCTTATGGTTATCAGCTGGGCATTAAGCATCGCTATAAGGAAGGCGAGTTTGACCAGGTGGACAGGGTGCTTTATGATCTGAAGCATAACCCTTACAGCAGGCGCATAATTACGAATATGTACAACCATGCCGACCTGATGGAAATGAATCTTTATCCCTGTGCCTACAGCATGACCTTCAACGTGACAGGCAAAAAACTCAACGCCATCCTCCATCAGCGTTCCCAGGATGTGCTGGTGGCCAACAACTGGAATGTGGTGCAGTACGCGGTGCTTGTGCACATGTTTGCCCAGGTCAGCGGACTGGAAGCGGGCGAACTGGTCCATGTCATCGCCGACGCCCACATCTATGACAGGCATATCCCCCTGGTGAAGGAACTCATCAGCAGAGAGCCCTATCCGGCGCCCAAATTTGTTATGAATCCTGATATCAGGGACTTCTATGCTTTCCGGGTCAGCGACTTCAGGCTGGAAGGTTATGTGGCCGGACCGCAAATCAAGAACATACCTGTTGCGGTATGATGGGAGGATGCCGATGCGTTCACAGTTCAGAAAGGATCTTATTCTCATCGCCTCAGCCGACAGGAACTGGGGAATCGGGTATGAGAACAGGCTTCTCAAAAGAATACCCGAGGATTTGAAGCGCTTTGCCCAGCTGACCAGGGGCAATCTGATCGTGGTAGGCAGAAAGACGATGGAATCCTTCAAGGATGCCAAACCCCTTCCGGACAGGGTGAACGTTGTGCTGACGCGGGACAGGCAATACCAGTGCCCGGGTGCGGTAGTGGTGCATGATCTGGAAGAGCTCATGTCCGCCATTTCCGGATATCCCGGAAAGGTTTATGTATGCGGTGGGGAATCGGTTTACCGGCTGCTTCTGGATTATTGCGCCCTGGCCCTTATCACACGAATAGATGCTGCATTTGAAGCCGACACCCACCTTCCCGATCTGGACAGCGACAGCCGATGGGTCAGGGAAGAAACCGGCCAGTGGCAGCAAAGCAGTGTCGGAATATCTTTCAGGTACGACACATACAGGAGGTGCGGAGGTTGAAAACAACGGTTATTCAATCGGGCATTTACTGGATTCAATGGGTAGTGATTCTGGTTTGCTTAATTGCTTTTTGGCCGGTGGGACTTCTGCTGCTGTGGCTGAAGATGCGTTCAGATCTTAAGGCCACCCTGGTGGCATCGGCGACTTTGAAGGCGGTTGCCTGGGCGCTCCTGGGACTGATGAGTTTCCTCATCCTTCTTATGTTGATCACAGACGATAAGTACGTGTATGATGCGATTCCGGGGTTTATCATCCTGCTTTCCGGTTGTGCCGGGCTGCTGATAGCCGCCAGTATCGCCAACAGGAAGGCCATCCTGTACAAAAAACTGATCAGCATCGTTGTCAATGACGGCATAACCAGTATCGACGAGATCAGCCAGATTCTCAACCTGTCATACGAAAAGGTCTACCGCTACCTGAACAGGCTGATCAACCGGAGTTTGCTGAAAAATGCGTACATAAGCGAAGCACACCGTGCGGTTGTGTTTCCTGACAGCAACAGGAAGGAGCAGGAGAACGTTCGGGCAGGCGTTCGGGAGCATGAACCCGAACCGGAATATACAATCGTGTATTGCAAAAGCTGCGGCGCGCAAAAGGCAGTGGTCGTGGGAAAGATTGATACCTGCAACTTCTGCGGGTCCAAGCTGAAAGGATAATGCAAGCCTTGACAGACTTTGTGTTTATGTTTATATTCATTATTAAAACCGATATTGGGCGATGAAGAAGAGGAGTAGGCAATAACGCCCTGCAGAGAGGAAGCGCCCTGGCTGCAAGCGCTTCCGGGAATGTGTTGCCGAAGGTCGCTTCCGAGCCTGGCGGTCGAACCGGCAGCATCCGATATGGAGTAAGCCAAAGTAGGCCGCACCGGGTGGGAACCGTTAGATTCCCATTAAAGAGCCCGTTGCGTTCATGTGTCTTTCGACGCTGACGGGAACTTTGGTGGTACCGCGGAAAACCTTCCGTCCAAAGAATGGATGGAAGTTTTTTTATGATTGCGGCCGGCCAGGCCGTGGGATCCCATTGACGGACAGGGAAAGGCATACTGCAAACATCTGCATGCCTGTTTAGCCCGGTGGTCTTGACATGACGGAGGAACCATGATCGCATTGAAAATAGCAGGTATCCTGCTCATGATGGCAGGAGCTGCCATCAACTATAGCGCAAAATATATCGTCAGGCGCCTGGCGCTGGAACAGCGCGTTACGGTGAAGGAGGCCGGTGAGTTAACCGGAGAAGCCTTGGAAGAATACAAACGGATGAAGGCGTGCTCAATAGTTAAGCTGGTGGGATTGTTCACGCTCCTGCCTGGGGTTGTGCTTGTTCTTATTGCCTTCAGGTGATTTTTTCTTCATTGATGGTGCCCATAATGTTCTTCTATATAGACATCAACTGTGCATTATAACAGGAAAGGATTGGGAATATGCGGGTGAATGAAATTGAAAAGACCTACGATCCGGCAAAAGTAGAGGAAAAGATCTATCAGAGATGGATGGAGAAGGATTACTTCCACGCGGAGGTTGATCCTGACAAGGAACCCTTCTGCATTGTGATACCCCCACCGAACATTACAGGCCAGCTCCACATGGGGCATGCCCTGAATAACACCCTTCAGGACATCCTCATCCGGTCCAGGAGGATGCAGGGGTATAATGCCATGTGGCTTCCCGGAACCGATCATGCCAGCATCGCCACCGAGGTAAAAATTGTTGAAAAGATGGCCGAGGAAGGCCTGACCAAGGAAATGGTGGGACGCGAGGAATTCCTGAAAAGGGCCTGGAAGTGGAAGGAACAATACGGAGGACGCATCGTGGAGCAGCTCAAGAAGCTGGGCAGCTCCTGCGACTGGAAGCGCGAGCGCTTTACCATGGATGAGGGCTTGTCCAAGGCTGTACTTGAGGTCTTTGTACGGCTCTATGAGAAAGGCCTCATCTACAGGGGCGAAAAAATCATCAACTGGTGCCCCTGCTGCGGCACCTCCCTGTCGGATGCCGAAGTGGAGTATGAGGAAAAGGAAGGCAGCTTCTGGCATATCAGGTACCCTGTCGTGGGAACGGATGAATATGTAGAGGTAGCTACAACCCGTCCCGAGACCATGCTGGGAGATACGGCGGTTGCCGTCCATCCCGAGGATGAACGTTACAGGCACCTGATTGGGAAAACCGTCATGCTCCCCCTGGTGAACCGCGAGATACCCATTATCGCCGATGAATACGTGGAACGGGATTTCGGAACGGGTGTGGTCAAGATTACGCCTGCCCATGATCCCAATGACTTTGAGATCGGCCTCAGGCATGGCCTGGAAATGATCAATGTCATGAACCCTGACGCCACCATCAATGAAAACGGCGGAAAATATGCCGGTCTGGACCGCTATGAGGCCAGAAAGCAGGTGGTGAAGGACCTTGAAGCGCTCGGACTTTTGGTCAAAGTCAAGCCCCACCAGCATAACGTGGGCTCCTGCTACCGCTGCAACACCGTCATCGAGCCCAGGGTGAGCCGCCAGTGGTTCGTGAAGATGAAGCCCCTTGCAGAGCCGGCCATCGAGGCGGTTAAAAACGGGACCATCAAGTTTGTGCCCGAACGTTTCTCCAAGATCTATTTCAACTGGATGGAGAATATCCAGGATTGGTGTATTTCAAGACAGCTTTGGTGGGGACACAGGATCCCGGCCTATTACTGCGATGACTGCGATCACATCACCGTAGCCCGCCAGGCGCCGGAAAAATGCCCGAAATGTGGTTCCGCGCGCCTGCATCAGGATGAGGACGTGCTGGATACCTGGTTCAGCTCGGCCCTGTGGCCGTTCTCGACCCTGGGATGGCCGGAAAAGACCCCGGAACTGGAGTATTTCTATCCGACCAATGTGCTGGTAACCGCATATGATATCATCTTCTTCTGGGTAGCCCGAATGATCTTCTCCGGGCTGGAGCAGATGGGGAAGGAACCCTTCAGGTACGTCCTGATCCACGGACTGGTTCGGGATGCCCAGGGCCGGAAGATGTCCAAGTCCCTTGGAAACGGCATTGATCCTCTGGAAGTCATTGAGAAATACGGTACCGATGCCCTCAGGTATGCCCTGACCATTGGTACGTCGCCCGGAAATGACCTGCGTTTCTCAGAAGAAAAGCTGGAGGCCAGCCGCAATTTCGCAAACAAGATCTGGAATGCCTTCCGTTTTGTCATGCTCAATTTTGACGAGAATGCGGATTTCTCCAAGGTGGATCCGGGCAAGTTCACCACCGCCGACAAGTGGATCCTGAGCCGCATCAACACGGTGGCCCGGGAAGTTACCGAGAACCTGGAACGCTTTGAGCTGGGTATCGCGTTGCAGAAGATCTATGATTTCATTTGGGATGAATTCTGCGACTGGTATATCGAGCTGGTGAAGCCCCGTCTGTATGATCAGGAGGCTCCCGGCCGGCTGGAAGCCCTTTATGTGCTCAATGAGGTCCTGAAAAACGCCATGAAGCTCCTCCACCCCTTCATGCCGTTCATCACCGAGGCCATCTATGAGCATCTCATCACATCCGATGAGAGCATCATGATCTCCAAATGGCCCGAATACCGGGAAGGTGTACTGTATCCCGAGGAAGAGCGTATCATGCGCGTGATCATGGATGCCGTCCGCGGCATCCGCAATGTGCGGCTTGAGATGAACGTGCCGGTTACCCGGAAGGCGAAAGCCATCTTTGTGACGTCCGATCCCGCACTGGCTGCAGCTGTGGAAAGGGAAGCCCATACCTTTAAGCGACTTGCCTCCCTTTCCGACGCGGTGGTCAGACAGGACAAGGCAGGTATTGCCGACGACGCGGTGGCCGTCGTGGTGGAAGGCATGGAGATCTACCTGCCACTGGAAGAGCTGATCGACATCGAAAAGGAAATTGAGCGGCTTGAAAAGGAAAAAGCCAACCTGGAGATGGAGCTGGATCGGGTTGAAAAGAAGCTGAGCAATGAGGGCTTCGTCGCAAAAGCGCCCAAGGCTGTCGTGGATGCCGAGAGGGAAAAGGAAGCCAAGTACCGCGACATGTACCGGAAGGTAATTGAGCGTCTGGAAACTCTGAAAAAGAGATAACCTGACCTGATTCAGGGGAGGCCGCCGGCGGAAGCAAATGCCTGATAGACGGATGGTGTTTGCCGCATGCGCGCCTCCTCTTTCAGTGTCATCCGGTTTTTGATGTGCAAAGCTTTCCTGTGTCAGCAAAACGGCGCAAATGACGTTTGCGGCGGCATTTTGCCGATTCGGGCGGCAAGATATGTCCATTATATTTTGTTTCAACTTGATTAAAATATCGTTATGAGGATTTCATAAGGACAACAAAAGTGCTATGATATAATTTGGCAATTTTAAAGGTTTGCGCAGAATGGCATGCTGAAGGGGGTGTAACGGTGTACAGAAGCAAAAGGGCAAGGATCCTGATTAGCTTGTTTGCTTCTATTTTTGTTGTCTTTTCAAGCATGTTGTTTTTCCAGAGCCTTTCGGTGGGTAATGCCAATCAGGAGCCCTATTTTCCGGATGATAACCCCTCGGCGTATTCACCTGAACCGACCGAGGAAACAGAACCTCCGGAGGAAACCGAAAAGCCCCCCGAGCTGAAACTGACCAACAATCAGAAGTATTACAAGCCATTGATTTCTCCCAACAGTGTCAATGTTCTGATCACCGCATCCGATGTGGTGGGGTGGAATTTCGATACCATCCTGATCATGAGCATTGACAAGGATGCCAAGGCTGTTAAACTGCTGAACCTGCCACGGGATATCCATATCGATTACAGTGATTATGTGCTCAATGAGCTGAAGGCCAAGAAGCCGTCCTTTCTGAACGAAAAGGGAATCAACAAGATTAACGCGGCGCCGTCCATCGGCAACGCCATCGAATACAAGAAGAATGTGGGCAGGTTCCAGAGACCGTATATCGATTTTCTGTGCGATCTCATCGAGGAGATATTCTCTATTCACATTGATGATTATGCCTATGTGAAGGTTCAGGGCGTCAGGAATATCGTAGACTATTTCGGCGGCGTATACATCAACGTTCCTATCCTGATGAACTACCAGGATCCGCTTCAGAACCTGGATATCTATATAGAACCGGGCCCGCAGACGTTGAACGGCAGGCAGGCCGAAGGCTTCCTGCGGTTCAGGCAGGGATGGGATGAGCATGGCGTATGGCACAGCTACGGGGATTTATACAGGAAAAAGAACCAGATTGCCTTTGTGGAGGCGTTCATCAGGCAGAAAGTGACCCTTGCCAACCTGGCCAGGATCAATGAAATCGCCCAGGTGATTCAGAAAAATATCATCACCAGCGTAACCGACCTGGAAACCGTGATATCCTATGGCGCCCTGGCGGAAGAGGCTGTCAGGGAAGAATTCCGGATGGAAAGCCTGGAGATTGAGTATGTCGAAAAAAGAATCGGCGGGGTGGACTACATTGTTATCAAGCAGGAAGGCGCCCAGGGGGGCGATGCCTGAACCATCGCCCGTGTGTATCCTTCTGGTAGGAACCGGCAGGCAGTCCTTCCAGGAAAAGGCCTTTGACAAAGGGAAACCGGCATGATAAACTATGAATCCGTCGGCAGTCGGCCGAGAGAATCTGTCAAAAAAGATTGAAAATACGGTGTCAAGCGTCTGTGAAAATGTCAGGTTAACTGTTCTATGAAAATGTCAGGGATGATAGCTGATTAAACAACCGCCGTCCTCTTGCAGACTAGC
>NZ_FQZP01000019.1 GCF_900142095.1 Thermoclostridium caenicola
GACAAACTAAAAACCGGAATCTATTCGACACAAGGCACAAAGGTGGGTCAATTTTTTTCTGGCTCTGGTGGGTCAAATTAATTCCGGCGTTGACATCTGACATGGTTCGTAACCTCCTTTGGTTGGTTTTTTGTGTAGCAACTTAATTCTACCAAACGGTTACGTCCATGTCATTTTTATTGGACTTCTATGAATTTGCGAAAAATATTATACATTATCTGTCCATATCCAGGAATATGGGGCCGGCACTGGCTTCATCATAGGATAGTGGAGGCGCAATGGCACTTCGGTCGCCATACTTCATGGTGACTTCAGCAGCCACTGGTTTCCAGGATGTACCGTCATGTTTTAGATAAAAGTTTGCCCAGGCCACGTCTATATACAGTTCGCCTATATCCTCCGGCCGGATTTCATATACAGGCGGTCCGTAATAGTATTCGCCAGCTTTCTTTTGGATTGTAGTGGTAAGCCGGATAACCCTTTGCCCTTGCCATTCGGCAGGCCGCCACCCGGTTTACCAGCTTGAATCGGTTGTTCTCGGGATCTTCCGGGGACAATCTGTCCGGCAGGGTACAGGAAGCCCTGATGCTTTCATCAATGGAAACGGTAAGCTCCTTCCCCTCCAACGACCAGGAGATGCGGCCGGTCTGCTCATGGATATGCAGGGGCAAAAACAGCTCAACCAGCTTGCCTTCTTTTACGGTATACAGTTTTTGCTCGTTGGGACAGGAGATATAGATCTCGTCCCGTCCGTCCCCGGAAAGGTCCACGAGTTCCCATTCACCGACATCCCACATTTCCGGCATGGCATTCAGATAAGTGCCTTTTGCCCGGTTTTCGATATAAATGCCGTTCAGGATCCCGTACTTATAGAGGATAGCCGTTTCGGGACCATCTTCCTCCAGGATATCCCCCTGCTTCTTCTCATTTTTGGATGGATAATATTCAAAATCACCAAGACAGATGCTGCTGACCTTCCCTTTTTCTTTCTCGCAGAGGATCAGGCCAAAGTCATAGATATACAAGGTCTTATAGGGGGTTTGCTTTACGGTATACAGATCGCCAAAGCGTGAGAGCAGGGCGCTGGTTGACAGATCCTTCTCTTCAAGCCCGATGATGCTGAAAAAGGCATACCCGTTTTCGGCCGGATTCGGGATGGCGGGAATCCCGTCATCCATGAGGGTATAAAACACCCGGGCATCGTCACTGTAATAAATGCTCCGGCTGCAGGTTGTCACGAGCTTTTCCCCGTCATAGACATCGACTGCAAAAAGACCTTCCCTGCTGCCTAAAAAGAATTGGTCAGGGGATTCAATGATATACAGGTCGCTCAGATCCTCAAGTACACAGGAAGAACCCAGCTCCACGAATTTCTTGTCCTTCCACCGGGCGAACTGTCCGATCTCTGTTTTCAGATGATAGGTGAGCGGCCTTCCTTTCATACTGCCCATGACCACTTCGATCTTTCCTTTGCGGGGACCATGCTCCTGGTACCCCTTCAGCCAGTTGATCCGGACTTCCAGGGATGGCTGATCCGTTGGATCTCCCGTATCATCTGTCCCATTCATTGGGGGTTGTATGGGCCCTTTCCCGTCGCCCGAAGGTGTATCGGCGTCTCCCTGCTCCGGATCCTGTGTTTGTTCAACAGCTGTTATCCCGGTGTCACCCGGATCAGGCATGCTGTTCTGACGTGAACAAGAGACCATGGCCAGGCTCATCGCAAGGGCCATGAATATGCAGAGGATTCTTTTCATTTACTTCACAACCTATATCAGTGGATTTGACGCATCCAGGCAAAATTGCGAGGATAAACAATATGGCGGCGAAATTCGCCGCCTTCAAACAGCTTTATGGGCTATTCCTGCAAAAGCCCATCCCTTTGCAGGCGCTGCTGCCTGGCCTGCTCCAGCATCATGTCCTTCACCTTCATCAGGCGGGTCAGGTTGCCGCGCTCGTTTTCGTCCAGCTTCATGACGATGTACTTGATGGTCTCCTCCAGGTTGGGAATGAGCACGTATTCCAGCGCGTTAACCCGGCGCCTGGTCTTTTCGATTTCATCGGCCAGGAGCTGAGCGGATTTTTCCAGTTCGGCCAGCCTGAGCATATGGGGAAGCGCCTCGGACAGGGCCTGGATGGCGCCGTCCAGCTCACCGGAAGTATTGGCAAAGCCGTAGGGGAAGATATCCTCCTCGCCGGAGCCCTCGGTGGTGAACTCCAGCACTGGGACATCCACGCTCATGATGTTCCGGGTGGATGTTTTCAGGGATACCTTTTGCTTGGGGAACATGAGCGCTTCTTCCAGCATCTCACTGCTCATGAGGGCACGGGCCAGGATGAAGCGGGAATGGACATCCATGAGGAGTTTCTCCACGATCTCCCGCTCCTTGCGGTTCTCCCGGACGATATCCAGGAACTTCTTCATGAGCTCATCCCGCTTGTCCTTCAGAAGCTTGTGCCCGCGCCGGGCTGTCCTGAGCCTTCTTTTCAGGTTGGTCAGCACCATGCGGGTGGGATTGACATTAAGCCTGGCCATGGCTTAACCCTCCAAATCCTGAAGCTCATCCTTCCTGGGATGATACTTCTTGATATATTCTGTCTTGATACGCTTCAGTTCGGATACAGGAAGGATGTCCAGGAGCTCCCAGCCCAGCTCCAGGGTTTCGATGATGGACCGGTCGGTGTTGTAGCCCTGGGATACATAGCGCCTCTCAAACTCATCCGCAAACTTGGCATACAATTTGTCCACATCGGTCAGTGCCGCCTCACCCAGAATGGATGCCAGTTCCTTGGCTTCCTTGCCCCGGGCATAGGCAGCGAACAGCTGGTTCATGGTGTTGGCATGATCCTCGCGCGTCTTTCCGGCGCCGATACCCTTATCCTTCAGTCGGGAAAGGGAAGGCAACACGTCGATGGGCGGGGTCAGGCCCTTCTTGTGTAGCTCGCGGCTCAGGATGATCTGCCCTTCGGTGATGTATCCTGTCAGGTCGGGAATGGGATGGGTCTTGTCATCCTCGGGCATGGTCAGAATCGGTATCAGCGTAATGGAGCCTTCCTTGCCCCGCATCCGGCCGGCTCTTTCATAGAGCGTTGCCAGGTCAGTGTAGAGGTAACCCGGATAGCCGCGGCGTCCGGGCACTTCCTTACGGGCGGCCGACACCTCGCGGAGAGCTTCGGCGTAGTTGGTGATATCGGTGATGATAACCAGTACATGCATGTTCTGTTCAAAGGCCAGGTATTCTGCAGCTGTCAGGGCCATACGGGGCGTTGCAATACGCTCAACGGCCGGGTCGTTGGCCAGGTTCATGAACAGGACCGCGCGGTCGATGGCCCCAGTCTTTCTGAAGTCCGTGATGAAGAAGTCGGCCTCTTCAAAGGTGATACCCACGGCAGCGAAGACAACGGCAAATTTGCCCTCGGATCCCAAAACCTTGGCCTGGCGTGCAATCTGGGCAGCCAGCTGGGCATGGGGCAGACCTGAACCTGAGAAGATGGGAAGCTTCTGTCCCCTAACCAGGGTATTGAGGCCGTCGATGGCCGAGATACCGGTCTGGATGAACTCATTGGGATAGTCACGGGCTGCCGGGTTCATGGGAAGGCCATTGATGTCCAGCCTCTTCTCGGGAATGATCGGCGGACCGCCGTCGATGGGATTGCCCAGTCCGTCAAAAACACGGCCCAGGATATCGGGGGATACGGCAAGCTCCAGGCTTCTTCCCAAAAAACGCACCTTGCTGGTGGCGATGTTGATACCCGCAGCGTTTTCGAAAAGCTGAACCAGCGCGTTGCTGCCGTCCACTTCCAGCACCTTGCAGCGCCGGATCTCGCCGTTGGCCAGTTCTATCTCACCCAGTTCGTTGTAGGTTACACCTTCAACATTTCTCACCAGCATCAGAGGGCCGGCGACTTCCGCAATGGAACGATATTCCTTCAGCATATCAGTTATCCTCCTTCGCCGTCAGCGCGTCCATCTGGGTCTCCAGGTCCTTCTCCATTTCGTCGTAGACCTGGCTGACCTTGTCTTCCGGAACGAATTTGGCTCTGCCAATCCTCTCCCTGACGGGCAGGTTGAAAATCTCGCTGATACCCGCACCGGCCCTGACCGCATCACGGGCTTTGTAGTAGAAGCCCATGATCAGCCTGAGCATGCGGTACTGCTTGTTCAACGTCGCATAGGTATCCACATCGTTGAAGGCATCCTGCTGCAGGTAGTCCTCCCTGATGGACCGGGCAGCCTCCAGGGTTACCCTGTCCATGGGTGAAAGGGCGTCCACGCCTACCAGCTGGACGATTTCCTGGAGCTCCGCTTCTTCCTGCAGGATGCGCATCATGTCACCGGTCAACCTGACCCAGTCCCTGGACACGTTTTCAGTGTACCAGTCACGGAGCCTTTCTTCGTAGAGCGAATAGCTGACCAGCCAGTTGATGGCCGGGAAGTGACGCCTGTAGGACAGGCTGTAGTCGAGTCCCCAGAACACCTTGACGATTCTCAGGGTTGCCTGGGAAACAGGTTCGGAAATATCGCCGCCCGGCGGAGAAACGGCGCCGATGGCACTCAGGGAACCGATGCGCTCTTGGGAGCCAAGGGTCCTGACCTTACCAGCCCGTTCATAGAACTGGGCCAGTCGTGATGAAAGATAAGCCGGATAGCCTTCTTCGCCGGGCATTTCCTCCAGGCGGCCCGACATCTCGCGGAGAGCCTCGGCCCAGCGGGATGTGGAGTCGGCCATCAGGGCCACGTTATAGCCCATATCCCTGAAATATTCGGCTATGGTGATGCCCGTATAGATGGACGCTTCACGGGCGGCAACCGGCATGTCCGACGTATTGGCAATGAGAACGGTCCTCTTCATGAGGGATTTGCCGGTCCGGGGATCCTTCAGTTCCGGGAATTCCATCAGAACGTCGGTCATCTCATTGCCGCGCTCACCGCATCCGATGTATACCACAAGGTCTGCGGCCGCCCATTTTGCCAGCTGATGCTGAACGACGGTTTTTCCGCTTCCGAAGGGACCCGGTATGGCGGCCACGCCGCCCAGCGCTATCGGGAAGAGCGTATCGATGATGCGTTGTCCGGTGATCAGCGGCTCGTCAAGGGGCAGCTTCTCCTTATAAGGGCGTCCCTGGCGAACCGGCCATTTCTGCATCAGGGTGAGGGCATGGACCTTTGTGGCACCGGTAGCATCTTTGGTTTCCACCCGGGCTACGGTCTCCTCAACGGTATAATCGCCTTCGGAGATTTCTATGAGGGTGCCTTCTATGCCATAGGGAACCATGATCCGGTGCTCGAAAACCTCGTTTTCCTGCACAACGCCGATGATGTCGCCGGCCCGCACATAGTCCCCGGTCTTGGCCCGGGGGACAAAATGCCATTTTCTGCTCCGGTCCAATGCCGGTATGGAAACACCCCTGGTGATATTGCCGCCGGTTTGCTGGCGCATGGCTTCCAGAGGTCTTTGGATACCATCAAAAATATTTTCTATCAGGCCGGGCCCCAGTTCCACGCTGAGAGGCGCCATGGTGGATACCACTGGAGCCCCCGGGCCAAGACCCGATGTTTCCTCATAAACCTGTATGGAGGCCCTGTCTTCATGAATTTCCAGGATCTCGCCGATCAGATTCTCTTTTCCGACGCGCACCACGTCAAACATGTTGCTGTTCCGCATGCCTTCCGCGACGACCAGCGGACCTGAAACCTTCACTATTCTGCCCTCGTTCAATACTATCCCTCGCTTTCAATACCTTCGTCCCTTTCCGGATGCCAGGAAACGCCTGGCTGCTCTCCGGTAAAACCTGCATGATTTATTCATTGAAAAGGATATCCGCTCCGACAGCCTTTTCCACACTCTTTTTCACTGAGCTCATCCCTATTCCCAGGGAGCCCTGGCTTCCGGGAATGGGGATGATGGCAGGAAAACGGCTGAAGCGGAAACGCTCGACATCTTCCGGTATCATGGCCGCGAACTGCTCGGTGATATAGATCACGGCATATCCGTTCTCGGCCAGTTCTTTAAGCCTTTCGGAAGCCTCCTCACGGGAGATGACCGGATACACATCAAATCCCACGGCCTTAAACCCCAGAACACTGTCCCTTTCGCCTATCACGCCAACCTTATGCATAAGCTCTCAACCTTTCCCGAATGACTGCATTGGAAATGCCGTTAATCTTGCCGGTGAGTATCAGTCTGACATTCCTGACCTCCGCCTCTTTGTAAAACAGCCAGGCGATAACCGGCTCCACGCCCATGGCGATATACCTGCTCTTCCTGATAAAACGCATCAGGTGCTCATCCAGGACTTTTTCCATGCCGGATATCCCTTCCCCATTTTTGAAGGCCTCTGACAGCCCGTTGGCCAGTTCCGCAAGAGCGGTAAAACGAAGGGCTTCAAAAAGCTGGTCCAACGGTTTATCGGAAAGATCCATGCAGAACTTCCTGCTGATTTTGCTGCCCTCAAGAAGGGCTTTCGCCAGAAAATCCCTGGACCGGCCCAAAAGTTTCGCGCGAATAAAAACTCTGAGGTTTGCCAGGTCATGGATCAAAGCCACCAGTTCGCTGATATAAGGGCTGCCCAACGCCTGGGCATCCTTTTCCATGTTTTCATACATGGCCCGATCCAGGATGAAATCGATCATTTGCGGATCTGATGTGCGGCCATAGGCCTCGATGCATTCCAGGACGGCCTTTCCAAAAATCTCGGGAAGGTCGGCCAGGTCCCTGTCCACAATCATCCTGCGGAGGCGGGACGGCTCGACTGTGCCTGAACCGGCATATACCCCTGGTTCCTCCAGGCCCAGGTACATGCCCTTCAGGATCAGCTTCGCGTTGAGGTAATCGTTGCGGCGCATGAACAGGGTAACAACCAGCGGGTCGGGCAGTATTTCCCTGAGCAGGGCATATGTTTTTTCCAGTTCATCGGAAAGCAGTTTCTCCGATACCTGGACCGCGGGCTGAGCCGTATCGGTGCTGCCCATCCCATAGCCCTGCTCCACCAGCATTTTGACGACGTCTTCCGCAGTTGCCGCATCCAGCATCCGCTCGTATTGCTGGGGTGTGATCAGTTTATTTTCCATAGCACGTATACGCGCCGTGGCATATGCGTAATCCTCGTCCAATATCCGTGCCATACTTACTCCTTATCGTCTTGGCTCATTTATTCCTTGAACAGAATCGAAGCAACTTCAGCTTCCAGCTGGGGTCTTGCCATATTGAAGATCAGCTCAAGGGTGCTGTTAATCTCCATATCCCCGTACTTTAAGACAAACCCGCCCTGGTTGGGAATAGTTTGCCCGGAAAGGGTCAACACCGCGGCTTTTCCTTCCGCCCTGAGCGTTTGATTGATTTCTTCCACAAACCGGGCGCCCAGCCTCGACCGGTCGTTTTCATTGAAAAGGATCTCGCCCTCTCCTTCACGGACCGATTCAAGGATAAATCGCTTCAGAAACCGGCCATATTCCTCCGCCGGCAAATGAAGCGTCTTTTCAAAGGCAGCCCTGAACGCCGCATCCACCATGTCCTGCCGGACCTTGAGCATGCGTTTTCTTTCCTCCAGGCTGGATACAGCGGCCATTCTCTTTTTCAGGTCGGCGGCTTCAGCCTCGGCAGCCTGCCTGACTTTTTCGGTTTCTTCCTTCACCTGCTTTACGGCCTCGGCGATAATCCTTTCCGCTTCCTGCTTCGCCCGGCTTATGTTCTCCTCGGCTGCTTTCCTGGCATCATCAAGGATTTTGGCTTTGATTCTGTCAATTCCAGTCATCTGAATTCCCCTTTGTTACCTGCCTGAGCCACTTAATAAAAGAGCATCAGGCGTCTGCATTCATCCGCCGGATATTCCTCCGGCGCATCCTGTCGGCTGTCCTTATGCCGGTACTTTGCCAAGAATGAAGAAGGAAGCCGCAAAACTGAAAATGGCGAACAACTCAACGTTGATGGCAAAAATCATGGCATGACCGAATGACTCCGGACGCTTGGCAATCAGGTTGATGCCTGCTGCAGCCACCTTGCCCTGGTAAACGCCGGAGAGGAATCCAACGATGCCAACAGGGAGGCCTGCCATCAGCAGCATGGTTGCCTGTTCAAGCGTGATATCCGCCGTCACCCTGCCAAGTATCAGGATGGCAATAACCAGTCCATAAATGGCCTGCGTACTGGGAAGGGCCTGCAGGATCATGGCATAAGCAAATTTCCCCGGATCTTCGGCAACCACACCGGCAGCCGCCTGACCGGCAATACCCACGCCTTTGGAAGAACCGAGCGCAGCCACGAAGAAGGCGATGGCCGCACCCAACAAGGCATACGCAGTCGGTGAAAAGAACAGTGTCATATTTGTGTCCATAGTGTTTCTTCCTCCTGTCTGACCATAATGTATCGCGTTTTTGCTTTCAAAGGATGGAAGGGCTCGCCTCCACCCTCAAGAAACTTGGAGAAGTATTCCAGGTACTGGAGGCGGCAGGAATGGACGAACCCGCCCAAAATGGACATGGCAAAGTTAATTGCGTGGCCAATGCCCAAAAGCAGAAGACCTCCAGTAAGCTTGAACAGGATACTGCCTCCGCCGGCCATACCGTTGATCAGTCCGGCAAGGATGCCGCCGGAAAGGGCAAGCGCCATCAGGCGCATATAGGAAAGAACATCGCCCAAAAACCCTATGATGTCATAGAGTTTTGGCAAACCGCCAAAAAGTTTGCCAAAGATGGTGGGCTTGTTTCTTCCGGCTGTTAAGACCGTCAGGACAATACCTGCCAGCAAAACATAAACCCCGTAGGATGAAACCCTGGCGGCCATACCGGGATCAATGCCGGGCACATTGGGCATAACGGCCATGGCAAACCCGGTATACATGATCACGGGAAACAGAACATCAAAGATCACTTCAAGATATTGCCCATGCCGCATGAGGTTTAATGCCTTCATGGTATGCCCTGCGTAAAGGTGGATGATACCGAAAAGCAGGCTGAACGCCATGAGCTTCTCGGTGCCCCCTTCCGCACTGGGATTGAACCACAGGGCATATTGGCCCAGGGATTCTATGCCGAAATAGCCACCGAACATGACACCCCAGAAGAGGGTGGCAAGGCCTCCGAAGAAGACAAGCTTCATAAACCGCCTTGTGCCTTCTTCCATCCGGAAAAGCCTGAGGGCAAGCCCTCCGGCCAGGGCCAGAATCAGCCCATAACCTGCGTCGGCCACTATCATACCAAAGAAGAAGATGAAAAAGAACATGGTGGTGGGACTGGGATCGATCTCCCGGCTGCTGGGTACGCCGTACATGCCAACAACCGGCGAGATAGCCTCCGTAACAGGCCCATTCTGCAACAATACCGGCGTTTCCTCATCGGGATCCGGCTCGGTAATCTGGACGGAACACAGGAAATCCTGCTCAAGCCGACTTTTCAGTTTTTCGGAAACTTCGGCGGGCAGCCATCCTTTCAGCAGGAAAACCGAGCGCGTGGTAAGCAGCTTTCCGACCGCGTCAACGCGATCCCTTTCCATCAGGATGGCATCATGGAGCGTCTCTATCTTTTCCCTGTCCTTCGCCAGGTCCTTAATCCGGCTGATGGTCACCTCACGCTCTTTGGAGAGATCATCGAGGGTCTTCAGAATCCTTTCCCGGTTCTCCTTCGGGGTGCCCTGCATCCCCTTGAAGCTGATTCGGTTGAAACCCATATCCTTCAAGAGGGAAAAGGCTTCCTGCTCCCTGGCCTTATGAACGAACACCACGACATAATGGTGATCGCTGTCGCTGCCCGAACGCACCAGCGCAACTTCACCAACCTGATCGCCGAGGTTTTTCTCAAGTTCATCCAGGTCAACGCTCTTCGGAAGATTTCCCAGGGCTACTGCTGTGTTTTGGGTGTGCGTGATCTCCAGCGGCAGACCGAGATCCATCCATACTTCCAGGGATGCCAGAAGGGCGCGCTGGCGGTTTTCCTCGCTCTTAATGGCTGCAATACGGCTTTCACAGGCGTTGATGACCTTTGCCTGTTCCATGATCGCATCGGATGATGCCAGCACCGATTGGAATTCATTCTGGCTGATGACCCTTCTTGCGGAGAACAAGGGCTTCCTGACAGGAGCATATCGTCCTGCTATTTCAAGGGATGCGGACAATTCGCCGAGCATATGCTCCAACCGGACAAGTTCTGAACGGTTTTCCGGTATGCCGACCCCCGGGATGTCCTCCAGGTTGCTTTCGCTGATCTGGACCACGCCCATTTTCATCAGCGCGTCCAACAACCGGGCCCGTTCCTTCTCCAGGCCCAGTACGGTGATTTTGTTCATCCTAACGACTGCCACTTGAGCCCACAATCCTTCCCAAAATGAATTGTACCGCTGTGTCCAGTTGCTGTTCAGCACTGCGCGCGAGCTCCAGGGCGGCCTTTTCCACGGCCTCCTCCCTGGCCTTGAGTTCCTGCTCCATTTCCTGGCGGGCACGCCTGAGCGTTTCGGCCCTCAGGGCTTCGCTTTCGGTTCTTCCCTTTTCAAGGATGGCCGCGGCATCCTGCCTGGCCCTGGCAACCAGCTCACGGGCCTCCTTTTTGGAATTTTCCTCGATTCGCGCAGCTTCCTTCTCCGTATCAATAATTTGGTTTAAAAGTGCTTCAGACAAGCCATTCACATCCTTGAATTTTTTGTCTAATATGTTTTTCCCTAATTCGACCAGATTGAAACACGGTTTCTCCCATTGCTTTTTGACCGATAAAGCGCTTCATCGGCTCTCTTGACTACATCCATGGGAGTTTTGAGGTTCTCTGTTTTTTCTGCAACACCTATGCTGACCGTGATATTGAGCTGCCCCCTTCCCGCGCTGCTGCCGGTGATGACCTCCGGCTTCTTCTTCGGTCGGTCCTCCGCCCTGAGGATGAACGGGCGCCGTTCAACGGCTTTTCTGACGCGTTCAAGGACGGGTACAACTTCGTCCAGTTCCTGTCCCGGAAAGATGATGGCGAATTCCTCACCGCCGTAACGGAATGTCCTGGCCCGGTAGGACAGCTTTTTGAGGATGGAAGACACCATTTTCAGCACCTCGTCGCCAACATCATGGCCATAGGTGTCGTTCACCCGCTTGAAATGATCAATGTCCACCATAGCGATGCAGTATTGCCTGCCCAGCTTGGCAAGTTCCTGCTCAAAGGCTCTCCTTGAGAGTACCCCCGTAAGCGTATCATAAAAAGCCAGGGAATACGAGACCTCAAATAATGCCGAAACCACAATAATAAAGACTGAACTGGTAAATATGGCAAGGGTAACAGGTCTGTGGGCAAAATGGAGCGATATGTATGTGGCGAGCAGTATTGAAATGAATACCATATAGACATATTGGATTTTCAGGATGTAATTGAGCATCAGAAACCCGATGGCAAGGACATAGAGCACGATGGCAGGGGCCGGTATGGGCATGGTCTGATCCGGATTCACCAGGCCTACGCTTGTGTCATTGGACTTTCCCAGCACATTGATTAAGACCCAAACGAACTGTATGCCGATAATGATCGCCTTGTTGGCACCGTAACTGGTGATGATGCCCCTTTCATGGATGAAGGCCAGCCAGATCATGTTGATGGGAATCAGGATGCTGATCTCGGTGACGGCTTCAACCAGCATGGCTTCCCGGGCAGCGGCAATATTGAGCATGATGTAGGCGATCAGCATGAAGACCGTCAGGAAGAAAAAGCGGCTGTTTTTATACCAGACGCTCATGAACAGGGCCATGAAGGCAATCATAAAGGGGAGAACAACAATAACCGCATGAACGGCGTCGTTAAAAGACGCAGCCTGTGAGACTGTGATCCATGCCAGCAAAATCACTGCAAAAGGAATCAGCGCCGTCATGAATTTTCTCATAAAACCGTCGTTCCTCTCCCCGGGGATCTTGTTCTTGATGCTTGTCCGCGCTCAGGTTAAAAGACAGGAGCAAATAATTCCATATATCTATATATTATCTATATCGTTCAATTTAGGCAAATAAAAAAGGAGGACATTTCAGTCCCCCTTACCGCTTTTTGTTCTTGTTGTCTTCTTCCAGTTCTTCTTCGGCAGGGAAATCGAACTTCTGCGGCGGGAAGAACTGGTCCAGCGGGAACTCTATGGAGTCAAAGATCTCGCAAGGCTCCTCGTTGGTGGAGGCAACGCATTCCTTGTTCGGATAGCAGAAGTTGAAGGCCGGGATCAGGAGCTGCACCAGGCGGACGAGTTTGATGATGGAGAACAGCCCGAGCGTGACAACCACCCTTCTCTGCGGGATGATGATGCCTTCGGGATTGCAGTTGTCCTCATCGTCGCCGTGACGGTGATGATGGTGCACCCTCTTAATCCTTGTATTCAGCACCAGAGGCTCAGCAACCTCAACCTTGACATTGGGCAGGTTATCCTGCTCGACAAGGGAGCCGCCACAGGCATCCGTGCAGGATTCGCCATAGAGCGGTGCGTTGGACGCTGGATCCTTGCTCTTGAAAATCTTGATCTTACCTTCAGAACCGAAGAGGATAACTGTTTTCTCGAACCCCACAAAGCCAACCTTGGGGCACGAAGAAACCAGGTTCCCGTTCATGTCCTTGTAGCAGAACTCTACCATGACCTTTATCTGGTAGCGTACATTGACTGTGTAATAACCTCTTTTGAACGGTACGGGCTCCAGATCCGCGAATACGGCTACGACCTCGGCATCCTTTGTTTTTACCTTTACCGCATTATTGATGAGGTCCTGGACATTTTCGGTAAAATCTACAACCGCATCTTCAATGCAGTCTTTCTCGCGGCAATTGTCATATACTTTTTCCACGTGGACGCAAACGGCTTCACGGAGTTTGCATATGTCTTCGCCGCAGATAAGTCCGGGAACGATTTGGTCTTTGCAACTCATTGCATCGGTCCTCCATTCAAAATATTAGCCTTCACATTGACATAATATGCCCTTGGGTTGTTTTGGTGACTGCTCGGCATAATCGGCCAGGGACATAAATAAATATTCATATAAGTATATGAGGAAAATTACCCGTTAAATGCTTTAGGGGGTTGTCCAATGTGCCGTATTCCGAAGGCCTGCGCCATGTTGTAAAAAACAGTATGGGCATCACATACTGCATCTGGTATAAAAACGGTCTTTTTATGAGCATGCTGGAAGGCGATAACCACTGGGGACCGCCCTTCCTCCTGTCGGAGAACGCCACCCCCGATTTCTCGGTCTCCATCGATTCGGATGACACCATCAGGGCGTCCTTTGTGGACTATGCGGGAAGGCTGCTGTTCATCCAGGCCTGCGAGGAGCGCAGGGAACCTGTTGTTCTCCTGGAAAGCCGGATTGTGGGCAGTTCCCCCTATCATGTGGTCCTCTCGGAAACCAGGAATGCCACCAATGTTTTTTATGTGGTCAGCCACAACCGCAAGCAGCTCCTGACCTACCAGCGCGTGGAAAGCGGCATGATTTCCATGCCCGAAGTGGAAGGCGTCATCGCAAAGGATTGCAAAAATTACGCTGTCTGCACCGACGGCTCCTCCATCCATCTCTTTTTCCTGACCGAGATACAGGATGTGAACCTCATCGTCCACAGGCGTATCAACGCGGACGGAAAGGCCATGAAGCCCAACAGCGCACCCTATCCTCACAAGATGTCTAAAAGGCTGCAGGCCGTAACCGCCAAAGACAAGCCCATTTACGTCCTGCTGTCCAACGAGGAGGACAACGACAGCACCCTCCTGTACAGGTTCGACCAGGAGACCAGTAAGTTCAGCAAAGGCCTGGAAGTCTTTGGCCCGACTGCGCCCAGGGGATTTGACTGCCTGATCATGGTGGACAACTACCCCTCCGTGGTGCGAACCTGTAAAAACCATATCCTGCTGGCCAGGGTGGATCCGGAAGCCTCATCGGTGCTGGCGGAGACCAGGTTTGACCTTGCCGCGTCCAATCCACCCCTGAGATGTCGGTACCTGTCCAATTACAAGGATGATCTCAATTTCGCCTGCGCCGATCTGCCCATCATTTTCGGCAGCGGCCTTCGTTTTCCTGTCGATTGGAGGACCTATGCAGGCGGCAGATTTGAAAAGCCCGCCGATGAAAAGGACCAGCTCCACAGCCGTATCAGGGAGCTTGAAGGGCGCGTTGCATTCCTGGAAAACACGCTTCGTGAAATGCTTCGGCCATAATTCCGTCGCCTTCCCGCTGCCATTTGCCGACTGTGCGTATTGATGACGTCATGCCGGTATGTTAGCATTATTAAGGAAGACCGTAAACGCATTACTGGCAGAGGAGCAGCTATTATGGGACCGATCTTGTTGATCTGTTTGGGCGGAATCCTGATTGCCCTGGTCGTTTACATAGGCATCAGCCGGGCGATCAACCAAAGGTGGCTGATGTCCCCCCCAAGCGAGGGCAAATTTCTTGACAGCGGCGGGAAAAGGCTTTTCTATCGCTCAAAAGGGAAAGGTGATCCTGCTGTCATCATTCTCCATAACAGCGGAAGAACCTCCATGGAATGGTGGGCAGTCCAGAATGAAATCCAGCATGCCAGGGTCATCACCTTTGAAAGGCCCGGCTACGGCTGGAGTTCAAAATCCCAGGCTACAGGACTGGCTTCCGACATATCCGACATCATCGACAGCATTATCCGGTTTGAACGCATCAAGAAGCCCATTATCCTCGTTGCGGACGGTCTGGCTTCCATTTATGCCCATCATTATGCCTGCACCAGGCCTGACCAGATCGCCGGTGCGGTTTTCGTCAACCCTGTTCCGGTGGATTACAGGCATTGGAATGCCTCTCTCAGCGATCTGGAAGACTATAAAAAGCCGGAGACAGTCGCCAGAAAACGCATGTTCCTTTCCGCATCAGGCCTCTTTCGCACCCTTTCTCCCTACAGACGCCAGTTCACCCGTTTCAGGCACGGAAAGCTGATTGCGGAATTCTACAACTCCCCGACGGCATATGCCGCTTCGATAATCGAACAGCAGATGGTGGAGAAATGCATGGATGAAATCAGACAAGCCGGCAGCTTTCCCAACATTCCCCTTACCATCCTGTTCTCCAGCGAGGAAACCCTCATCCGGGAGTGGGTCAGGAACGGAACTTCCGATTATACGGCACGCAACGCGGGACGCATATACCGGATACTGTCCATGGACAACCTTTACCTGACTCCCAGGTCCAGGATGGTCGAGCTTCAGAGCGGCCTCGACCTGATCCACATGGAAGAGCCCAAGGCCATTGCCGCCCATATCAACGAGATGATCAGGGAACTTCACTGATAAGAACGCAATGGAAGCGTGAGAAGGATATGCGCAACCTCTGAAATAGCAAAAGGCTGTTCCGAAGAACAGCCTTTGCCCCAAGGTGCCGTTTCCTGTACTATTGACACCTGGCACTCAACCAGGTGGGCGCCTGTTAACCATTTCGTACTTCCGCTGCCGTACGGCCAAACCGTGACGGAATTAGCTTGCGGCCCGTACTACGTGATTAAACTTCCAGCTCCCTTGTCAATCGTAGCAGGTTCAATATGACAGGATCTCGCACACCTCAGGATCTCTGTTCACATTATATCATAACCAAAAAAGGCTCTCAACATGTTAATAATGCTAAAAAAACGCTATTTCCGCCAGGAAATGCTCTTATAATGCCATCTTTGCCTACAGCTGCTTTTCTGCCAGGTTCTTCCAGTATCTTGCAGGCATGAACGAGCGCTGCAATTTGGGGTTCCTCCGGCTTTCTATGGCAATTGCTTTGAAGTATTGCTTCCAAAGTGCCTCATATTCCTCATCACAGGCTTCTTCGGCAATGGGCGGAAGCCCGGTGGCAAAGACGACCTCCACACCATTATAGAGGGCCAAGACATCCCGCTTTTTATCATGGATGATCCAGGGCTGGTCCGAGAGGCGTGCGGCAAAATGGCCGGCTATCAGCTGGGTGATATTGCTGTCGGGCTCATAGCAGGCATAAAAAATGCCGTTTTTGAGCCTTCTGAACCGAAGAAGCCCCAGGAACAGGTGGACTTCGCTGGCCACCCTGCGGCTCAGATCATGTATGGCCTGGACATCGGGATGCTGCAGGTATCCTTCCACCTTGCGCCCAAGCTTCAGTCCCAGCCTGACATAGCGGTAGATATACAGGCCAGCCTGGTGATGCTCGCTCAGATAGGCTCGGTACAGATCCTCCAGGCACTTTTCCGAGATCCTGCTCTGTATGCCGCGCCAGACCCTGTCCGACTTCTCCGCATCGGTGGCAATCTCCCGGATCTCCGTCCCAAGGGAAAGCTGATAATCGCTGCCCAGGGTAATGGTATCCGGTTCCTCCTTATTGCTGTAGGCCTCAAATACAGCTGTCAAAATCCCTTCAAAGCTTCCATCCGTTACATATATCATCCTGATCATCCCTTTCAGTCGTCCGTCACCCAAACAGGGAGATTTGGCCTGCCATCACCTTCTTATCCGCCTTGTCGGCAAGCAGGGGATAGAGCAGCCCGGCGTCCAGATCCACACCGCCGTAGTACCGGCCGTTGCAGGTGATGAAATAACGGGCCCGCTTCAGCACAACCCGCATGCGTTTGAGGTCCTCAAAGGTCAGGGGCCCGACCCTTCTGGCCCGGACAATTCTGGAAGCCATCCTGTGGCCGATCCCCGGGACCCTCATCAGCATCTCCAGCGGAGCCTTGTTGATTTCAACAGGGAACTGGTCCAGGTGCCTCAAAGCCCAGTCGCATTTCGGATCCAGATGGGCATCAAAGTTGGGATGCCCTTCGTCCAGCAGTTCATGGGCTTTGAAGCCATAGAAGCGTAAAAGCCAGTCCGCCTGGTAAATGCGGTGTTCCCGCAGAAGCGGCGGGCCGGTATGAACCGACGGGAGGTTCTCATCCTCATTGACCGGAACATAGGCCGAGTAATAGACCCTTTTGAGCTGGTACCTGCTGTACAGATGCTCGGAGAGATGCAGGATTTTCAGATCGCTGTCCCGGGTGGCCCCTACGATCAGCTGGGTCGTCTGTCCGGCGGGAACGAAGGACTGGGAGCCTTTGTACAGCACCAGCTCCCTCGACTCCTCGATCCGCTCCCTGATGAAATCCATGGGCTTCAATATGGCAACCGGCTCCTTTTGGGGAGCCAGGAGCTTCAGGCCGGCTGCCGACGGCAGTTCAATATTGATGCTCATCCTGTCCGCAAGGAGCCCAGCCTCGTAAACAAGCCGCATATCGGCGCCGGGGATGGACTTGATATGGATATATCCGTTGAAACGGTATTCATGGCGCAGCTTCTTCAATGTTCGGATCATCAGCTCCATGGTATAATCCGGACTCTTGACGACGGCTGAACTCAGGAAAAGCCCTTCGATATAATTGCGCCTGTAGAACTGGATGGTCAGTTCGCAGAGCTCGTCAGGCGTAAAGCTTGCCCGCCTGATATCATTGGAACTGCGGTTGACACAATACTTGCAGTCATAAATACACACGTTGGTAAAAAGGAGCTTCAGCAGGGAAATGCACCGGCCGTCGTCAGACCAGCTGTGGCAGATTCCGGGAAGGGACGCGTTGCCGATGCCCCCCGGGCGGTTGCTTCGGTTGCTGCCGCTGGAGGAACACGAAACATCATATTTTGCGGAGTCGGCCAGTATCTGCAGCTTGTCCAGCAGGTTCATAACATCCTCCAATTAACCAAACGTATGTTCTTTTTTTATTATACCACAGCCAGGCATCATGAAATAGCCAATTTTCAGAAAACCGTCACCGGTTTTCGTCATGGCGCCTGCCGCAAAAAGGCAAAAACAAAGCGGCAAGGAATCCTTGCCGCAACACTCTGTCATTTTCATTGTTCCAACGCGTTTCGGAACACATCCGCCACCTTTTTGACCATGTCCGAATCAATGTAATAATGGGTCACCAGGCGCATGACCCCGTCCTCGGGCGGATTGGCCAGGATGCCGTTGGATTTGAGCCTTTGCATCAGCGCATCAGTATCCACCGGGCACCGGAAGCGAATGAAAACCATATTGATGTGAACATCCTCCAGGGCCGTTTCCACGCCGGGAATCCGGCTGAGCAGGGATGCCAGCTGGACTGCCCGCTCATGATCTTCATGCAGCCTCAGGGTCATTTTCTCCAGTGCGATGATGCCGGCAGCGGCCAGGACGCCGGCCTGCCGCATGCTCCCGCCCATGATCTTCCTCTTGGGCCTTGCCCTTCTGATGAAATCGGCGGTACCGGCAAGGATCGACCCCACAGGCGCGCAAAGGCCTTTGGACAGGCAGAACATGACCGAATCGGCATATGCGGCGATTTCTGCCGCGTCCACACGCAAACAGGCGGCCGCGTTGAATATCCGCGCACCGTCCAGGTGTATGGGTACCTGATGCCTGTCGGCAATCTCCTTTACCCGGCGCATATAGTCAAGATCGTGCACGACACCTGAAGAATGAGCGTTTTCCAGGCATATCAGCCCGGTTTTGGGGACTTCATGGGTTTTGCGAATGGTCCTTTCCAGTTCGCACAGATCCACCCGGCCCTTATCCGCCTTCAGACAGCGGAGCTGGGCACCGGCTATAACGGCGGCTGCTCCGGCTTCATGCATGACAATATGGTTATCTTCGGCCGTTATGACCTCCTCACCCCTCTGGATATGGGTGAAGATGGCCAGCTGGTTCCCCATGGTCCCGCTGGGAACAAACAAGGCCGCCTCCTTTCCGAGCTTTTCGGCGGCCATCTTTTCCAGTCGGTTGACGGTTGGATCATCGCCATAGCCGTCGTCGCCCACCTCAGCCCGGGCCATGGCCTGGCGCATCTCCAGGGTGGGCCATGTCACCGTGTCGCTTCGCAAATCGATGTATTTCATGGGATCATGCCTCCTGTTCAAGGGCCTGCCGTATCGCGTCCAGGCTGGGGAACACCGGCGCGCCGGTGGCAAGCAGTCTTGCCTCGCTGCAATGCCCGTTGGTGACGAGGAAACAATGGGCACCAATATGGTTTGCCACCTCAAAGTCATGGATGGTATCGCCGATAACCAGTACCTTGTCCGGATCTGCGCAGAGGGATGCCATCAGCTCCCTGGCCAGATGTTCCTTGCTGTCGCCACGGTTGTTCTTCTGACCTGAAATGGTGTCAAAATAATCCCTGATCCCGTAATGGGCAATCTGGGCCACAAGAATGCCATACTCCGACGCCGAGACAATATGCTGGCGGACACCCCTGTCCCTGAGCCAGGAAAGCAGGCCGACCGCATCTTCATGCAAGGCTACCGTGGCTGCGTTTTCCTTGTAATACCTGATATACTCTTCGCACATATCCTCATAGCTTTCGTTGACAAAATCAAAGCCAGCCTCATAATAGAGCTGGATAACCGGATAGGTAATGCGGTTCCGGTATTCTTCCAACGTTACGGAACCCAGATTGCGGTTCCGCATCATACGATCCAACGCCTGCGCGCTGGCAAGGCTGTCGTCAAGAAGCGTCCCGTTCCAGTCCCAGATAACATGCTGGTATTTCATGGCTGTCTCCATTTCTTTCATCATCATACGCAACCCCTCAAACGAGCTCCCAAAACAGGCGAAGGAGCATTCCCCAACGATTGCCCGGCAGCTTTTGGTACGTCCGGCCGCCGCTCCATGTTTCCATGATGGATATTATACCCGTCCCCCTTTCCGGATGTCAAAGGAAATAAAGGCTCACAGACCCGCTCTGTAACCTTGCCGCACGGCTTGGCCAACGCCGGGGAAGCGGAGAATGGTAAATGAATATTAAAGACTTTTGGCTGGCATTTTGGTATAATTTAAGGCAGGGGAAAGTATTCAGAATGAATTTGGGGTTGATTCGCTTGAATAGATATAACAATGTATTGGCCTGCGTCACACAGCAAAAATCCTGTGAGAGGCTTATACATAAGGCAGCTACGCTTAAGGCAGAAAACGGAACGCTCTATGTGATTCATGTCTCAAAACAGAAATGGAATTTTCTTGACAATACCAGGGACGGGGAAGCCATGGAATACCTTTTTTCGGTGTGCAAGTCCTACGGCGCCGATCTCACCGTCCTCAACTCCGATCGGGTTGCGGAGACCATCGCCCAGTTTGCACAGCATTATCAGGTGGAACTGATTGTCATTGGGGAAACGCCCGAAGGCCAGTCCAACGAATTTGCCCGCAAGCTCCAGAACTTGCTGGAGGGCAGCAGGATCGAGATCCAGGTTGTTGCCGCCGAACAGGTTAAATCCTGCTGAAACGCCTGGAACCACCGGAAAGCCCTTACGGCATATCGCCTGCCATACCGGCGCTCAGCGGTTCAGCGACTGGTAGACATCCCTTTTGGACACGCCAAGATCCTTAGCCGCCTGTTTCATGGCATCCATGCGGCTGAGGCCCTGCTCCTGATAATAACGGACAAGCTCCTCCACGCCCATGCCGGGCAGCGCGGAGGATGTTTTTTTGTCTTCCGGTTCAGCCCCGGAAACGATGACCACGTACTCGCCCCTGGGCGGGTTGGTTTCCAGCTTCTCAAGCAGCTCCGACAAATTCCCGCGCTGGACTTCCTCATGGAGCTTGGTCAGCTCCCTGGCCAGGGCGCACCGCCGTTCGCCAAAAACCTCCAGCACATCGGCCAGCATTGCCTTGAGGCGATGGGGCCCTTCATAAAAGATCAGGGTTCTTTCCTCCCCCGCCAGTTCCTTCAGGCGCTTAATCCGTTCGCTGCGCTTCTGCGGCAGGAACCCCTCGAATGCAAACCGCCTCGTGGGAAGCCCGGACACGATAAGGCCAGACAAGGCTGCCGTGCAGCCCGGAACAACCGTCACCCGGATGCCTTCCTCAGCGCATTTTTTCACAAGCTCTTCGCCGGGATCGGAAATGGCCGGCATGCCCGCATCGCTGACCAGGGCAATGTTCTCCCCGTTCTTCAGCCGTTCCGCCAGTTCATCCGCCCGGGTCAGCCTGTTGTTGTCATGGTAACTTATCAGCGGTTTTTTGATTTGCAGATGATTCAGAAGCTTTAAGGTATGCCGGGTATCCTCGGCTGCGATCAGATCCACCTCCGACAGTATCCTGACTGCCCGGTAGGTGATATCCTCCAGGTTCCCTATGGGTGTTGCCACAAGATATAGCGTTCCATAACCCTTATCCATGGTTCATCCAATCCTCGTCCAACTTTACCGAAAGCCGTCCCGCTTCTTCCTGCACATGGGAGAATCCCGCAGAACGGCGGGCTCCGCTAAAACCCCAATACCCGGATTTTTGGGTGAGCAGCCTACAGAACGGCCGAGCGGTGCCTTGTGACATGACAGCTGATGTTGACGGCTACCGGAAGCCCGGCAATATGGGTGGGATAGGCCTCCACCATAACCCCCAGGGCCGTCACTCTTCCGCCCAGCCCGGCCGGGCCGATACCCAGCTGGTTGATCTCGTCAAGCAGTTGTTTTTCCAGTTCCGCCAGGTGCTTCCGGGGGTTTTCCGAACCCACCGGCCGCAGCAACGCTTTTTTTGCCAGAAGCGCACATTTTTCCATACTTCCGCCTATTCCGACGCCAACCACAATGGGAGGGCACGGATTGGGTCCGGCATTGCTCACGGTTTCCACTACAAAGCGCCTGACGCCTTCAATGCCATCGGAAGGCTTCAGCATCTTCAGGGCGCCCATGTTCTCGCTTCCGAAGCCCTTTGGTGCCACCTCGATCTTCAGCTGATCCCCTTCCACCATATCATAATGGATTACGGCCGGCGTATTGTCGCCCGTGTTCTTCCTGATAAGGGGATCACCCACGATGGAACTGCGCAGATACCCCTTCTTATAGCCGCGCCTTACGCCTTCCTGAATAGCTTCTGTGAGACTTCCGCCGATTATGCTCACGTCCTGTCCGATGGTGACAAAAACGATGGCCATGCCTGTGTCCTGGCATATGGCCATGCCTTCCCTGGCTGCAATCTCAGCGTTTTCCACGAGGCTTTGCAGAATGGATTTTGCGCCTTCCGACTCTTCAAGGCTCTGCGCCTTTATCAGGGCATCCCTGATATCATGGTTCAGGTATACGTTGGCATCGATGCACAGCTTCTCAACCGTATCAATAATCTGGCTGGTATGGATCGTTTTCATGAACCATCTCTCCCGTCAAGAGCGAATACCAGGAGTTTACCGGGCGGCAGTTCCCGTTCTTCCACCCTGATCTCCCTGTATCCGTATTTGTCCTTCAGTGATTGGATATTGGCTTTTTTATGGCCCCGCGTTTTTGACAGGGCCCCCTTCCATGTATGAATTTCTATTCCTTCGCAGCCTGCAAGGCCGTTTCTCTCGATGATATCCGCCAGTTGGTTCAGGATGATCCGCGCTTCCACCATTTCACCGAAAGCCGGATGGAAGGGCCCCGCCACCACCGCATCCTCCAAAAGTTCCGAATAATGAAGTCCCAGCCTGAGAATACGGATGCCGGCCTCTCTGAACATGGGTACCATCTGGGCGCACCATGCCACCGCCTCCTCCAGGGTAAGAGGCGTATAGAAACCCTTCCAGTACATTTCCTCCATCTCGGTGCCCTTAAGAACAATGGCCGGGTAGATCCGGACCTGGCCGGGCGCCAGTTCTATCACTTTCCTCGCCGTTTCCAGGGATTTCTCCAGGGTATCCCCCGGAAGACCCGGCATGATTTGAATGCCGTATGCAAAGCCATAATCCCTGATCATCCCAACGGCCTTTTCAACATCTTCCGCGGTATGACCGCGTCTGCTCCTTTCAAGCACTTCATCATCCATGCTCTGGACTCCCAGTTCGATAACACCAACACCGTAGGCTTTCAGGATATCCAGAACGTCCCGGTCGATATAGTCAGGCCTTGTGGAAAGCCTGATGCTGTCCACGTCCCCCCTGTCCAGGTATGCCTTCGCCACGCTCAGGTAGGCGATCATCCGGCTGCGGGGTATGCCTGTGAAGCTTCCCCCAAAGAAGGCAATCTCCCGGCAGGCCGCATCCGAGGACGTGGCCAGGAAACGTTCAATGATTTCCCTGACGTTCTCCGCCTCGGCAGGACCTGCGGCGCCGCTGATCCTTCGCTGATCGCAGAAGACGCATGTATTGGGGCAACCCATATGGGGAACAAAGATGGGAATATTGACATGCCGGCCTGCAGTATGATGCTGCCGCCTGTTTTCTCCGTTCTCCATGGCTATAACAGATTCATGCTCTCAAGAGCCTGTTTGGCGGCCTCCTGCTCGGCTTCCTTCTTGGATTTGCCGTAGCCGGTTCCCAGCAGGCGATTCTCCGCATAAACCGCCATCTTGAACAATTTGTCATGATCCGGACCGGTGGCCTCAAGCAGTTTGTACTGGATCTTCGTGTCGCCGGACTTCTGAAGCTCTTCCTGGAGCCGGGTCTTATAGTCCATGAACAGCTCCCCGTTCACAGCCTTCTGGTAAGTCTCCCCCAACAGGGACATGATGAATCCTTCGGCTTCATCCATGCCGCCATCCAGGTAAATGCTGCCGATCAGGGCCTCAAGGCAGTCGGAGAGGATTGAGGATCGGTTCCTTCCGCCGTTGGCATCCTCGCCCTTTCCGAGGAACATAAGCTCCCCGAGTCCCAGAGAGCGCGCGCACTCCGCCAGCGATGCCTCGCATACGATCAGCGCCCTGGTCTTGCTCATTTCACCCTCGGACATTTCCGGGTGATTGTTGTACAGCATCAGCCCCATGACAAAGTCCAGGATGG
The DNA here is from genome assembly GCF_900142095.1 of Thermoclostridium caenicola. Taxonomy (GTDB): domain Bacteria; phylum Bacillota; class Clostridia; order DSM-8532; family DSM-8532; genus Thermoclostridium_A; species Thermoclostridium_A caenicola. The sequence continues at coordinate 23,651 of NZ_FQZP01000019.1, forward strand.
CATCGCCCAAAAACTCAAGACGCTCGTTGTTTTTCAGCTCGGCGTCCAGATGGTTCTCATTGACATAGGAGCTGTGGATCAGTGCGTTCAGTGCGTATTCCTTGTTCCTGAAGCAATAGCCTATTTTCTCTTCCAGTTTTTGCACTTGTTTATACAGATGTTCCTGTCCTGACAATTTGACCTCCCGATCAACCCGGTTGCTGCGGATACATTTCATCAAGCCCATATAACGGCCTGGTAAAAATAAAAATGGATACAATACGTTCACTGGTATTGTATCCATTATTTTAGCACATTTATTGCGGCAATTCCAATCCCGGCCATTGCCCGGCAGGACCGGAGCGTATCCGGTCATTCGTCATACCGCTTGAAGACCAGCACGCCATTGTGCCCGCCAAAGCCAAGGGCATTGGAAAGGGCATATTCAACCTGCTGTTTGCGGCCCACATTGGGGATGTAATCGAGGTCGCATTCCGGATCCTGGTTCTTCAGGTTGATGGTCGGTGGCAGGAAACCGTCCTGAAGGGCCATAACCGTAATGACAGCCTCAATGCCGCCTGCGGCGCCCAAAAGGTGACCCGTCATGGATTTAGTGGAGCTGACAGGCACTTTTTCGGCATGCTTACCAAGCACCCGCTTGATGACGCTCGTTTCCATGGGATCATTGAGAGGCGTGCTGGTGCCATGGGCATTGATGTAGCCAAGCTGTTCCGGCGCTATGCCGGCATCCTCCAGGGCCAGCTGCATGCAGCGTATTCCTGCTTCGCCGTCAGGGGACGGAGCCGTGATATGGTAGGCATCGCAGGTACAGCCATAACCCACCAGCTCAGCCAGGATCTTTGCCCCGCGCCTTTTGGCATGCTCATATTCCTCGAGCACCAGGATGCCCGCACCCTCGCCCATGACAAAGCCGTCACGATCCTTGTCGAAGGGTCTGCAGGCCGTGTTCGGATCCTCATTCTCCGACATGGCTTTGGCTGCACAGAAGCCCACAAATCCCAGGGGTGTGATGGAAGCCTCGGAACCGCCCGTTATCATCACATCCGCATAACCGTTCTGAATGACGCGCATGGCGTCACCGATGGAATGGTTGGCCGTTGCGCAGGCCGTTACCACACAGGCATTGTATCCCTTGAATCCGAAGCGGATGGCCACCTGTCCGGAAGCCATATTGGCGATCATCATGGGCACAAAGAAGGGACTTACCCGCCTGGGCCCTTTTTCAAACATGGTCCGGCAGTTATCCTCCAGCGTCTCAATGCCGCCGATACCGGAACCGATCAGGACACCTGCCCGGAACGGATCCAGTTTTGACGCATCAAGACCGGCCATGTCAATAGCCTGCTGCGCAGCGACGATGGCATACTGGCAGAACAGATCCATCCTCTTGGCTTCTTTTTTGTCAATATAGGCGCTGGGGTCAAAATCAACGATTTGGGCGGCAACCTTGGTGCTGAAATCGGTGGTATCAAACTTGGTTACGGTAGTTATGCCATTCTTGCCTTCCTTAATCGCATCCCAGAAAGTATTGATATCCTTGCCGAGCGCATGGACCACACCCAATCCTGTAATCACAACGCGTCTTTTCATCATGTTTGACCTCCTGAAAACCATGCGATGGCGCAAGATGCCGTACCGGCCAGCCTTGGTTCACCACCGCATCAGATAAGAATGAAATGATTCCGGTCATTATCCAATATGGTACAGGTTCTTTGGGACGAAACCAGCTCAGGGTTTGCTTAACTCCGCTCATGACCGGCTTTTGATTTCCTGAGCATGTCATGGCGGGAAGCAAACTGCCGCCGGACCTTGAACAAGGACTCTCTCAGCAGGCCGTTATAAAAAGAGTCCCAACCATGCGTGGTGGGACTCTTTTTATTCAATTGAATCATTGATGAGCCTTAATGTATTCAACCGCATCACCGACGGTTACGATCTTTTCTGCATCCTTGTCTGGTATTTCCAAATCAAACTCTTCTTCAAGAGCCATAATCAGCTCAACGATATCGAGTGAATCAGCACCGAGATCATCGATAAAAGAAGCTTCCATGGTTACTTCGCTTTCATCAACACCCAACTGCTCCACAATGATATCTTTAACCTTGTTAAATACCACACTGTTCACCCCCTTCCAGACGGGAAATTGGTCTGCAACTAAATATTATCGTTATCTTATGAAATAATATTACATATAGAGTCCACCGTCAATATTAATTACCTGACCGGTAATATATTGAGCCCTGTCAGAGGCAAGGAACACTGCCAGATCAGCCACCTCGGAAGTCGTCCCAGGCCTTCCGAGCGGGATGTTCTTAAGGTAATATTCCTTAACCTCCTCAGGAAGTGAACCCGTCATTTCTGTTTCAATGAATCCAGGCGCAATGGCATTGCAGGTAATGCCCCTGCGTGCATATTCCTTGGCCACCGATTTGGTGAACCCGATCAGACCGGCTTTTGAAGCCGCATAGTTCGCCTGGCTGGAATTTCCCATGAGGCCTACCACCGATGACAGGTTGATGATGGTACCCTTTTTCTTCTTCATCATGATCTTCACGGCTGCCTTCGTCAGGAGAAAGACGCTTTTCAGGTTAATGTCCATCACGGTGTCCCAATCCTCTTCCTCCATTTTGATCAGCAGCTTGTCGCGGGTGATACCGGCATTGTTGACCAGGATATCCAGTCCGCCGAAGGTCTCAACGGTCTGATCGACGATGGCCTGGGCGTTTTCAGGGACCGCCAGATCCCCTGCAAAGCCGGCAACGCTGAAGCCCCGGCCTTTCAGTTCATTCACCACATCATACACCTTGTCGGTCGTACCGCTGAGCATGACATTGGCACCCAGCTCGGCGAATTTCTCGGCGATCGCCTTCCCAATCCCTCGCGTGGATCCTGTGACAATAACCGTCTTTCCTGAAAATTCCATAAACCACTATCCTTTCAGGGCTTCCAGGGTCTTATCCAGGGAAGCCTTGTCTTCAACATTCAAGGCCTTGAGATTCTTGTCTATCTTTTTGATAAACCCGCTCAAAACCTTGCCCGGTCCTACCTCAACAAAGGTGTCCACCCCGGCCTCCACCATGGTGCGGACGCAATCCTCCCAGAGTACCGATTTGCTGACCTGCTGGATCAAAAGTTCCTTCACCTGGTCCTCAGAGGGAATGACCTTACCGGTTACGTTGGCCACAACGGGAATGTTCATGGGATGGACCTCAACCTCATCGAGAACGGCCTTCAGCTTCTCGCCGGCCGGTTCCAGCATGACACAATGGAACGGAGCGCTCACATTCAGCAGCACGGCGCGTTTTGCTCCTTTTTCGGTAGCCAGCCGGATAGCTTCATTGACGGCCGCAGTCTCGCCGGCCACAACAATCTGCCCCGGGCAGTTGAAGTTGGCAGGCCCGATGACGCCGGCGCTCTGGGCTGCTTCGCAGATATCGATAACCACATCGCGATCGAGACCCAATATGGCCGCCATGGCGCCCAACCCGATGGGGACCGCATCCTGCATGAATTTGCCGCGCTTCCTGACGATTTTTACCGCGTCCTCGAAGGTAAAGGTTCCGGACAGCACATGAGCTCCATACTCGCCAAGGCTTAATCCGGCTGTATAATCCGGCCTGATGCCTGCTTCCAGTAGCGGCATGAGACAAGCGATGCTGGCAGTCAGTATGGCCGGCTGGGTGTTTTCGGTGATGGCCAGCGTCTCCTCGTCTCCGTTGAAGATCATGTCCCTGATATCAAATCCCAGGGCCTGGTTGGCCTTTTCAAAGACTTCGGCCGCAGACGGGTACAGTTCGGAGATTTCCCTGCCCATCCCTATGTACTGGGCACCCTGTCCGGGAAAAATGAAAGCTATCTTACCCAAAACGCATCCTCCCTTCCGTTTTTTGGCAGCTACTTGGACCAATGGAGAAGCAGAGCGCCATAGGTCAGGCCGCCGCCGAATGCGACCAGCACGATCCTGTCGCCTTTTTTCAGCAGACCTGCCCGCGATGCTTCATCCAGGCACACCGGAATGCTGGCTGCAGAGATATTGCCCGTACGCTCCAGGTTGGAATAGACCTTTTCGATGGGGAACTGCAGCCGCTTGACAGCATTCTGGAGTATCCTGGCATTGGCCTGGTGGGGGAAGATGTAGTCAATATCCCCCATGGACAGCTGCGCATCGGAGACCACTTTGAGGGTTGCATCGGCCATGATACGGGCAGCAAAGGCAAACACCTCGCTGCCATCCATCCAGATGACCTGCTTCTTGCCCTCATTACGCTTCTGCAAATCTTCTTCGGTCGCATACAGGCACGGTATGGTCAGGTTATGACCCAGCTCGCCGTATGCGCCGGTGGTAAAGCACATAATTCCCGTAGCGTCCTCAACCCTTCCCACAACTGCGGCACCGGCACCGTCCCCGAACAGGACACAGGTCTTCCTGTCCTGGTAGTCGGTCACCCGGCTCAGGGATTCAGCCGCCACGACAAGAATATATTTGTATGTGCCGTTTTCAATGAACTGTTGGGCCACATTCAGCGCATAGACAAAGCCTGTGCATGCAGCATTCAGATCAAATGCAGGAACTCCGCTGAGATTGAGCTCCTTTTGTACGAGGCAGGCCAGAGTGGGGGACAGATAATCGGGCGTAAGGGTAGCCCCGATGATCAACCCAATCTCTTCTCTGGGGATACCTGCGTCTTGTATGGCTTTTTCTGCGGCGCTGGCTGCAAGCTTAAAAAGCGGTGTATCATTGTCGATAATTCTGCGTTCACGTATGCCGGTTCTTTTGATGATCCATTCGTCGGATGTTTCAACAATATTTTCCAGTTCTGCGTTTGTGAGCCGTCTCTCCGGAAGGCAGCTTCCTGTCCCCAGGATACCCGCTCTATAAAGCTTCGTCATATGCACCTCCGAGATCCATTTTTGCGAATATATTGCGAATCTGTTCAAGAACCGTAACGCATGCCGAACTGCAAGCCTTCAGGATGGTGTTCTTGAAAGCCTTGGCCTTGGAATTGCCATGACATTTATAGATAATACCGTTGACACCCAGGATGGGGGTTCCCCCCACTTCCTCGGGGTCGATCTGCTTTTTGAGCTTCTTCAGTTCATGCCTGACCATCAGGAAGCTGATCTTGGAGGCAAGGCTCATGGAATAAATGCGCTTGAGATAATCCATGAAAAACCTTCCGGTTCCTTCCATCACCTTGAGCATGGCATTGCCCGTCAAACCGTCGCATACCGCAACATCAACCTTGCCATCGGTGATGTCCCTGCCTTCCACATTGCCAATGAAGTTGAGATTGGAATTCTTGAGCAGTTGATAAGCCTGATGGAGCTGGTGATTGCCCTTCTTTTCTTCGGTACCTACGTTCACCAGGCCGACTCTCGGGCTTTCCAGGCCGAACATATGCTTCATATACTCGGCGCCCATGATCCCGAACTGCATGTAGTTGATGGGCTTTACCTGGGTATTCATGCCCGCATCGATGATCATGGTGTTCCTGCCGCCTTCCGAAGGCACGACGGGCGCCAGGGCAGGCCTGTGAACACCTTTCATGCGGCCTGTGATGAGAAGCGATCCTGCAAGAAGCGCGCCTGTGCTTCCGGCGGAAATAAAGGCATCGCCTTCCTTGTTCTTCATTTTCTTAAGTCCGATGACAATGGAAGAGTTCTGCTTCTTTTTGATGGCTTCGGTGGGTACGTCGTTGTTGGTTATCTCTTCCCTGGCATCGGTGATAAACAGCCTTGATGCATCATATGAACAATTCTTCAGGCATTTCTCAATCTTCTTCCTGTCACCAACGAGTTCAATTTCAACTTGTTTATTAACACTCAATGCTTCCAGACAACCCTTAACCACTTCATCCGGCGCATTGTCCCCGCCCATGGCATCCACTATGATTCTCAAGATGGTCAACTCCTTACCTCGGTTATGCTGTATATCTATGAATCCATTGTTTCCATATTACCTGTTTTTATCAATAGCAACCAGTATAAATTTCCCGCGGAAGACCTCCACCTGCTTGTTGTAGATCATCACCCAGACGATATATCTTCCCTTGTCCCTTTTTTCCTTAACCGTTACCTTGGCTACAAGCTTGCTCCCCGAGTAGACGGGCTGCTTGTACTTGATATTGGCAACTCCCACGAGGGCCACATCCGCATCGATGACCGCAATGGCGATGGATTCGGCCATGGAATAGATGTAATGCCCACGTACAATCTTGGAGTGGTTAAAGACCATCTGATCGGTGGTATCCAGAACCGATATGGCGCTTTCACCGAGGTTCAGCTCGACAATTTCTCCAATGATCTCATCAGCGTGGAGGGAACGCACCTTATTGTGGTTTCTGGCCGCCATTTCCTTGATGCGTTGCCTGAGCTCAGGAACACCCAGTTCCAGGCGATCCAGCCTGACGGTGGGAACGCTGACCTTCAGGATCTCAGCGATTTCCTCGTCAGTCAGGAATGGATCCTCCTTTAGGGTTGCTGCCAAACGTTCATGTCGTTCCTGTTTCGCTCTAGAATCCCTGCTCAAATTGCTCACCTGTCAACTCTTTATGACCTGATTATTATTACCAGCTAATAATTTCTGTTGTTAGTATATATGATTTTCAACTGGGTTGCAATACCATGTTTATATCCGTTGGGGGAGCTTTTCCTCCGAAGGCGCTTTACAGGGACTTTTCCGCCATATTGGGTTTTGATTTGGCACTGCTTGAGCCGATTCTTTTTCCATAAAGAAACATGGAATACCAAACCTTCCGGTTCCGGTATCCCATGCCTTACTCCATGCCATCCGGAGGCGAATGCGAAACCTTAATCTCCTGTGGGTGTGGGCGATATTGTCGTTTTTGTGGGGTCCAGATCATTGACGATGTCGGGCTTGAATATGGTGGCAATCAGATCGTTGACAAAACTGGTGATCTCTTTTCTGAACAGCAGCGCTATACCGAGAATGACGGCCAGAATGATAACCACTTCCACCGTATTGAGCCCTTTTCTTCCCCGAAGAAAATCCATAAACCGCACCATTCCGCCACCCCTTCTTATTATGGAATCTATTCCTTAAAATTCCATGTTATTTTTATGCAATTATTATATAAATTAAATCTAATTGTGTCAACTGGAAAGCGAGTGGGTCGGAATGTGCGGTTTTACAGGGATAAACGTTGTGCAGGGAATAATTCCGGAGCATTTCCCGGACTATCTTCCCTGCAGACGCCTGAGTACATTGCAGGCAGTTTCATATGAAAACCCCCTGTGTATCAGGAACTTCAGGGCTTTCATTTCAACTGCTCTATCAGACAGATCATATTTGCCGAATTTCTTTTTGGCTACCCTCAGGGCAACCTCTTCCTCTTCCGGCTCAAACTCCTTCAGGACCTCATCGATCAAATCCCTGCCGATGCCCTTCTGCTCCAGTTCATAGCGCAGCGCTTTTTTTGACAGGGCTTTGGACTTTATCCTGTCCGAAGCATATTTCAGGACAAACCGGCTGTCGTCGATATACCCGATGGCTTCCAGATCCGATACAACCCTTTCGGCAATATCCTCATCAAAGCCCAGCTTCACAAGCCTGGTCCGGACCTCGAACCGGCTCCTGTCCCTGGCCATCAGGAGGTTGACTGCACGCTCCCTGGCCTTTTGGACCAGAATGTCCTGTTTGATATGATCCACCTGTTCCTCCGTCAGTTCATCCTTTTCATAGAGATGGCTCGTTGTATAGACATCGGCAGGAATGCTGAATCCATACCGGCCATCCAGGTAGATCCTTACCATCCGGCCATCTTTCGATTTTTCCCGCGCCGTGATTCTCATAGGGCCACCTGCCTCATTATAATTTCTGAATACTTCCAGATAATCATAGCACAATCCATGGTTTCGGAGTATGGCGCTATATCAGCAAAAAAGGACGCCCAATCCGGCTTATTTTTATCAGCGCCGGACAAAGCGCCCTCTTTTAAAAGCATACAAAACTTCAGACTTCATCATCCGCGGAAGGTACCGCTATGCTGTTCAGGAAAGCCTTATCGTACTCAGATTTGATTTTTTCCTCTATCTCCTTCGTGATCTCCGGATTATCGCGCAGGAATTTCTTCACGTTCTCCCTGCCCTGACCAATCCGCTGATCCCCATAGGAGAACCAGGCGCCGCTCTTCTTGATGATGTCAAGCGATGTTCCCACGTCAAGGATGCAGCCTTCCCTGGAGATACCCTGGCCATAGATGATGTCAAATTCCGCTTCCTTGAAGGGAGGCGCGACCTTGTTCTTGACCACCTTGACCTTGGTCCTGCTGCCGACGGGTTCGCCGTTCTCCTTCAATGTTTCAACCCTTCTGACATCCAGGCGTACCGATGCATAGAACTTCAGGGCGCGACCGCCGGGCGTTGTTTCCGGGTTGCCGAACATGACACCCACCTTTTCGCGGAGCTGGTTAATAAATATGGCAACGGTCTTGGATTTGCTGACCACGCCCGACAGCTTTCTCATGGCCTGGGACATCAGGCGTGCCTGCAGTCCGACGAACTGTTCTCCCATCTCACCGTCAATTTCAGCTTTGGGAACCAGCGCGGCCACTGAGTCGATGACGATGATGTCAATGGCACCGCTTCTGACCAATGCCTCGGTGATCTCCAGGGCCTGCTCGCCGGTATCGGGCTGGGAAACAATCAGATTATCAATATCCACGCCCAGGTTCTTGGCATAAACAGGATCCAATGCATGCTCGGCATCAATGAAGGCGGCCTCTCCGCCCGCTTTCTGTGCCTCTGCGATGGCATGGAGCGCCACAGTGGTTTTACCTGACGATTCAGGTCCGAAAATCTCGATGATTCTGCCTCTGGGCAGCCCGCCCACCCCAAGGGCTATGTCAAGAGACAGCGCCCCGGTGGGTATGGCATCGGCGCTGACATGGGATACCTCGCCCAGCTTCATGATGGCACCCTTGCCAAACTGCCTCTCTATCTGACTCATCACAAGTTCCAATGCCTTTTTCTTTTCGTCCATGGATCCTGTCCTCCTTTATCCGAACACTTGTTCTCATTATATGCCAACAAGGCCTGTCTGTCAATACCCGTATGTCACTTTTTTACATTATTTTATTTTTCAGCTAACCGTTCACCTGGAAAACCGTCTGCCAAACATGGAACCGACCTTTCTGAAGCCCGATAAAACCATGTTGTTGACAATCCCGATCTCCGGAATCCGGATCTTCATGCAAAGATACCAGAACAGGAGGAGTCCGGCGGTCATGGGCACCGCAAGACAAACGATCTGGCTCAGCTTGGACGTGACATCGGGCCTTATGAGCGCGCCGGTCACCACAGCGGCAAGGCCGGACGGGATTGCGGCGAACAGGGCACGCAGGGCATAACGGCCATTGTCATAAACAGCATGGATGCCCGTCTTTCTGTAGAATGCAAAGACCAACAGGCCCATGTTCACAAATGTCGACATGGAATAGGCCAGGGCTGTTCCGGCTATCCCCAGTGGCGTGTAGCTTCTGAAGAACCAGTTGAACACATAATTTGCCACGATTCCCGCAACGCCGCAGAGAAGCGGTGTTTTGCTGTCATGTATGGAATAAAACGCCCGGTTGAGCAGCGCAATCATGGAAGCAAAGATCAGGGCAGATGCATAGGCAAAAAGGCATGCACCCCCATAAAGGACATCGCTTTCCGAAAGTTCTCCCCACTTGAAGAGAACCCGCATGATGTCCTGGCTGAGGATCATCATAAGGAGCGAGGTGGGCAGGGAAAGCAGAAATACGACGCGTATCCCCTTGTTCAGGACTTTGGCAAACTCCTTCCCGTTATCGGCAGCATAATGCTCCGACAGGGTGGGCAGCATGGCAATGCCGATGCTTTGGGCGAATATGCCCAGTGGCAGCTGCCAGGTCCGGTTGGCATTGTTGAGAAGGGTCAGCATGCCTTCATCAAAGAAAGTGGCATAACCCCTTGATATCATCAGGTTCATTTCCAGGATGAAGGATGACAGAAGCGACGGAATGGCCAGGCTGAACAGTTCCCGGAAGGCCGCACTTTTCAGATAGAGGCGGGGCTTATAGTGCCTGAAGTGCCTGAAGGTCGCCGACATTTGGATCAGGAAGAAAATGGCCGCACTGGCCACCACGCCCCAGGCCGTGAGTTTCGCGCTAACCGATCCGAATGCGGCGATGCTGATGATGGTGCATAGATTGTAGATAACAGGGCCAAAGGCGGCAACAGCAAATCTTTTATAGGAATTGAGGATGCCGTTGCACTGCCCTGCCAGCATCATGAAAGGGGCAGACAACAGGAGGATCCGCGTAAGCTCCACAAGCAGCGCCTTGTCCCCGCCGCTGCCTTCCTGATACCCTGCCGCCAGGATACCCAGAAGCTCGTCGGTCCACACAAAAAAAATAACCTCAAGCAGCACCATGCATGCCAGGGTAAGGTTTATGAAGGTTCCAACGGCTCTCCAGCCGATCTGTTCCTTCCCTTTGGTGATATAGGAAGAAAGGACAGGTATCAGGGCCGCCGCAATGGCTCCCCCTGCCAGCAAGTCATAGACAATATCCGGGAGGGTAAAGGCCATGAGAAATTCGTCGGAATAGCCGCCGGGATACATCCTGGTGTATATGAGCGTTGTCCGCAAGAACCCGGTTATGCGACTCATGAAGGTGGCAACCATCACGATGGCTGCGGCTCCCGTCAGCTTCCTGTTTGTCTCCAGTTGCTCCATAAGCGTCTCCCGTATCGCAACGAAATCCGATCTGCCTATTGGCAGATCTGTATCCACTATATCACTTTTATTGGATGCCGAGAAGCATCCTTCGCAACAGATCAAGGGCGTGCAGGCAGGATACGGTGCGTATCCTTTCCCGATCGCCCCGCAGGTTCAGTTTGAGGGACTCGGTTCTCCCGTTGAGGCAGGCGGCCACATACACAAGCCCGACAGGCTTTTCGGGCGTTCCCCCGTCCGGTCCCGCAATCCCGGTTACGGCAAGACCGGCGTTTGTTTTCGTCCTTTCCACAAGCCGCGTTGCCATTTCCTCGGCTGTCTCCCGGCTGACAGCGCCAAAGGCTTCCAGGGTCTTCTGGCTGACCCCCAGTTCCTGAACCTTGGCGGCGTTGGAATAGGTGACAAAGCCTCGATCGAAGACACGGGAAGCCCCGGGGATGTTAATAAGCCTTGAGGCCAGCATACCGCCGGTGCAGGACTCGGCCGTTGACAGGGTCCATCCCTTTTCGGAAAGGAGCTTCAGGACAACCTCCTCCATGCTTTCACCCGAGTCGGAATACACACAGGCTCCCAGCCGCTCCCGGATTTTTTCGACCACGGGGGCAATCAGCGCCTCCGCCTCATCCCGGTTCCGGCACTTGGCCGTGACCCGAAGGCTGATATCCCCATATCCCACATAGGGAGCAATGGTGGGATTGCTCTGCTGCTCGACGAGATCCATGAGCCTTGTTTCCACCTCGGATTCGCCCATCCCAAAGACCTTGACCAGCCTTGAACCGATGATGTGGCCGGTTTTTCCTTCAAAATAGGGGAAAACCGTTTCGTCAAACATGGGGATCATCTCTTTGGGAGGACCGGGCAGCATGATCACAACCTTTCCTCCCTGCTCAACAATGCAGCCGGGAGCCGTGCCGTTCCGGTTGGGGACAACCTTGCTGCCGGCCGGCAGATAGGCCTGCTTCACATTGTTTTCGCACATGGGACGGTTCAGCTTGCTGAAAAACGCCTTGATATAATCCAGGGATTCCTGGTGGACAACCAGGGGAAGTCCCAACGCTTCGGCAATGGTTTCCTTGGTCAGATCATCCTTCGTGGGGCCAAGGCCGCCGGTAGTGATCACAATGTCCGAACGTTCCAGCGCCCGAATCAGCGCATCTTTCAGGCGGCGGGGATTGTCTCCCACCACGCTGTGGTAATAGACATCAATGCCCAGTTCCGCAAATCGTCGGGACAGATACTGGGCATTTGTATTGGCGATCTGCCCCATGAGCAGTTCTGTTCCTACTGCAAGAATTTCCGCGTTCATATGGATAGTCCCTGCCTTCCGGTTAAGTGTCAAAAAAACCAGCCATGTTCCGTCGATTCCGGCAGGGATTCCTCTATTCTCTGCCAGAGCGCTTCAACACCTGTCTTTTTAACGGCTGAGAACGGAATGATTTCGATGCTTTCATCCAGGCCCAGCGTGGTCCGAATCAAATCCAGCTGCTTTTTCAGCTGCGATCGTCCAATCTTGTCCATCTTGTTGGCAACCACGATGGGTATATAGCCCGATTCACGGATAAACCGGATCATGGTCTGATCATCGGCGGTGGGCTGATGCCTGATATCCACCAGCAGGACAATGGCTTTCAGCTGTTTCCGGCCCGTCAGATAGGTTTCAACAAGCTCCGACCAGGACTGCCTTTCCTTCGCTGAAACCTTGGCATAGCCATAGCCCGGAAGATCCACGAGCATCAGGACATCGTTGATATTATAGAAATTGATGACACGGGTCTTTCCGGGGGTGCTGCCCACCCTGGCAAGCCCGTTCCGGTTAACCAGGGCATTGATGAGGGATGATTTCCCCACATTGGACCGGCCGGCCAGCGCTATCTCCGGCAGCCCCGTGTCGGGGTACTGGGCCGGCCCGACTGCACTGATGATATGTTCCGCTTTTTTTATTACCATCTGACAAACACCGTTTTCCTCTATTCTTTGTCGCCCTTGCTTTTGCCCAGCAATTCCCTGGCAAGGCTTTTTGCCGCTTCGGTGGCATGCTCACCGGACAGGAGTCGGGTAATCTCGGCCTCCCTGTCCTGCCCTTCAAGCCGGCGGACCATCGTAACTGTCCTGTCGCCCTGGATGCTCTTGGTAATCAGGAAATGATGGTGGGCAAGGCTTGCGATCTGGGCATGATGCGTCACGCAAAGCACCTGATGTTTTCCCGACAGGGCCCTGAGCTTTTCTCCCACACTGGCGGCGGCCTTGCCGCTGACACCTGTATCGATCTCGTCAAAGATCAGGGTCGGTATGCTGTCCAAATCCGCCAGCATGGCTTTCACAGCGAGCATAACCCTTGACATCTCGCCGCCGGAAGCAATCTTTGACAGGGACTTCGGCGGTTCCCCGGGGTTGGGGGAAAACAGGAATTCCACCTGATCGGTTCCGTCGGCGGTAAAGCCCATTTCCGGAACGCTGTTCACGGCAACCTGGAAGATGGTCTTTGGCATTTCCAGGTCCGCCAGCTCTTTCATGATACCCTCGGCAAGCCTTTTTCCCGCCTGAAGCCTCAGGCTGTTCATCTCCCGGCATTTTTCGGTCAGGGAAGCTTCAAGGGCTTTTATTCTTGCCTTGATGGATGCAATCAGTTCTTCGTTATGTTCCAGCTCATCCAGCCTTTTTGCGGCATTCTCGGCATAGGCCAGGATATCGGGTATGGTTTCCCCATATTTCCTCTTGAGTCCCTGGATCAGGCTGATCCGCTCTTCGACAGCCCGATGCAGGTTGGGGTCATATTCGGTGCTGTCCCTGGTATGACGGATATCGCGGGACAGATCGCTCAGCCTCTCGCTGATATCTTCAAGGGTGGCACAGACAGAAGCGTAGGATGCATCTATCTCCTCAACCCTTCTCAAGGCATCCAGGGCCCATTGCACCCTGTCCAGGGCCCCTGCATCATCGTCATCCTGGCCCCTTATGGCCTGGTATGCCGTATTAAAGGCGCTGACAATGTCCTCTGCATGGGCAAGGATCCTGCTCTGCTTTTCCAGTTCTTCATCCTCGCCCGCATACAGGGCGGCCTGACGGATCTCTTCAATCTGGTAGCGCAGGGTATCCATAAGCCTTTCCCGCTCCTTGCCCTCGCCTGCCAGCTCCCTGAGCCTCGCCTGGCAGGCTTTCAAATCCTCCAGTTCCTTCCGGTATGCGGATTTAACGGCGGACAGGCTTTCCCCCGCGAAGAGATCCAGAAGCTGTATATGGGTTTCGACCCTCAGGAGGGACTGGTTGTCGTGCTGCCCATGAACATCGATGAGACGCTGTCCGATTTCCCGGAGCATGGCCACGGTCACTAGCGTGCCGTTGATCCGGCATATGTTCTTGCCCGATTCGGTAATGGTGCGGGAGATGAGCAGGGTATCATCATCGCCGGTCTCGATGCCGAATTCCTCCAGGATGGGATCCAGGGCGGGCGGCTTTGAAAAAAGCCCCTGTACGGTGGCTTTTTCAGCGCCCGAACGGATGAGTTCCCTGGATACCCGGGACCCGAGGAGCGCATTGATGGAATCGATCAGGATGGATTTGCCCGCGCCGGTTTCCCCGGTCAGCGCGTTGAAACCCGGCTCCAGGGCAATGTTCAGGCGATCGATGATGGCGATGTTCTCAATCTCCAGCTGGAGCAGCACGGATTATGACACTCCCTTCACCATGCGCGTAAATTTCTCCATGAGCTCCTCGGCTATTTTTTCGGCGCGGCAGACGATCATCAGCGTATTGTCGCCGGCTATGGTGCCCACCACTTCATTCCATCCCAGGGAATCGACAATCTCGCCCACGGCCTGGGCCATTCCGGGGAGCGTCTTGACCACCAGGATGTTGTTGGCATAATCGCATGATACAAAGGCTTCCTTCAGAATCACCATCAGCCTTTCGCCGGTATTGGCCGATTCATGGTTCATGGCTGAATACTTGTACTTGCCGCTCGGAGAAAGGACTTTGACCAGGCGGAGCTCCTTGATATCCCGTGATATGGTGGCCTGAGTCACATCCATTCCCAGTTCCCTGAGCTTTTCAGCGAGTTCGTCCTGCGTTTCAATCTCATGCTTTTCTATGATATCCAGAATCTTGGCATGCCTGTTATACTTCACCTGCAATGTCCTCCCAGATTTTGATTTATGGATTAATACCCATGTATTTTTGCCCGAAGCACATCATAAAAGTTAACCTGGCTGACTGATGCAAAGAGGGCATCCTGGGCAGCAGCCCGGATTTCCACAAGGTCTCCGGGTTTGAGTTCCAGGCCCTTCCGCCCGTCCAGGGTCAGCATGGCCTGATTCTCTCCGGCGTCATCCATGGTAATGTGGATCACCTTATCCTCTGCCGCAATCAGGGACCTGGAATACAGGGTATGCGGGCAGATGGGCGTAAGAACCATGAGACGCATCTCCGGCTGGACGATGGGGCCGCCCGCCGAAAGGGAATACGCGGTGGAGCCTGTAGGGGTGGACACAATGATCCCGTCGCCGGGAAAGGAGTCCACATATCTTCCGTCCATGTTTACCCGAAGCCTCAAAATGCGTGAAAAAGCCACCCGGGAAACAACCGCGTCATTGATGGCAATATCCCGGAAAACCGTTTTGCCCTCCCGGAGCACGCTGGCATCCAGCACCATCCGTGATTGAACCGTGATTTCCCCGCGGGCCATCTTATCAACAGCCATCCGGATATCGCCGGTTTCAACCTCGGCCAGAAATCCAACTGCTCCCCTGTTGATCCCCAGGACAGGAAGCCGGTATTCATAGGCTGCCCGTGCTGCGCTTAAAAATGTGCCGTCTCCGCCGACACAGATGATAAAGTCAGCTTCTTCATAGATATTCTCGGAGGCAACTGCATGGGGCCCGGTATAAGGCCTGATCTCCGGCGATACCAAGGGGGTAAACCCTTTATCATATAAGGCATCAACAAGGTTCCTGGTATGAGCGTAACCTTCATCCCTGTCCTTGTTAACCACAACTCCCACATTTTTCAACATCAATCACATCCAAGGTTTATTATACAGTCCACAACCCTGTTGATACAACATAAAAACAGGAAGCTTCCCGGCATTTTATAATTCCTGCGGAAGCACGTCATCCAGGAGGGGAGACTTGAAATCCTGGGCCAGGGCTTCCATCATGATGTGGTCGTAATACTTTCCATTCAGGTAGAATGCCTGTGATCGGCGGCCAAAGATCCTGAATCCCACTTTCTCATAGGACCTGATGGCCCGCTGGTTGAAGGACAGCACTTTCAGCATGATATTGTTGAGGTTCAGGATCTTGAACCCATAAGCCAGCAAAAGCTCCAGGGCCTCTGCGCCATAGCCCTGCCCCCGGTGTTTTTCATCCCCGATAAATATGCCCACCTCAGCTGTACGGTGGACAGGATTGATGTTGAAAAGCGAACAATTTCCGATCAGCATCTCGCTGCTTTTCAGGATAATCGCGTAGTTGTGCCCTTCCCTGATGAGTTTCTCCAGATATTCCTTTTCACTGGCCAGGCTGACGTGCGTCGACGCATTCCCCAACTGGACGGTTGTGGAAAGATCGTTCATCCAGGCCGTGTACTGTTCCAGATCATCCATGCTGATGGGCGAAAGGAACAAACGCTCGCCCTCCAGTTTTCTGAAATATTTCATACAAAACCTCCGCCACTTGTCATCATTTCACGGACTTGCCAACTTCTATTCTAGCAATATACTGGCAATTCTGCAATTTAGATGCGGGCATGCGGGATATAGCCCGCAGGTCTCCCCCGAGGTGTCATTGCGAGTATTCCTGTAATAAAACGAAATGGACTTTGAACAAAGAAAAGGCCTCCCTGTAAAATAGAAACGTGCCAAAGCTCGTAAGCGCGGACGGCATCAAAATCTAAATTACAAAGGAGACCGTTAATATGAGAGTAACACAGAATGATAAGATCATGCAAATGAAAATTGACACAAGGTCGTGTCAACTTGTTTTAGGTTTTATGTCACTGTCTGCCCCTCTTTTTGGGCAAGGATCATATGGCAAATCCATTATCCCGTATGGATCTAAG
>NZ_FQZP01000020.1 GCF_900142095.1 Thermoclostridium caenicola
CATCCTCCTCGGTTTGGTATTTGTTTAGCAACTATATTTTACCGAGGTATGAGCTTTGGCTCAACTCCTTTTTACACCATTATATAGACTTAATCCACATTCTGTTTTCTGTTGCATGAAAATAGGGTAATAATAATTGAACATATGATAAAAGATGGTTCTTCCATCGCGAAAAGGGGATGATTCCTGTGCTGCACAATATCCTGTTTCCCAAGAATAATCTCCAGCATGCGCTGGATGCTTCCTGGCTGAGAAACGAGGTCATTGTCAACAACATCGCCAACGTTGATACGCCCGGATATAAGCGGAAAACTGTCAAATTCGAGGAATTCCTTAACAGTGAAATGAAAACAGGAAAAATCAGCAAGGGACAGACAAAACTTCAGTCATCTCCCATTATGGTAACACGGGATTACAGCACCCTGAGCTACCGGTCTGACGGCAATAATGTGGATATCGAAAACGAAATGGCCGAGCTGGCCACCAATTCAATCCGTTACAATACCCTCATCCAAAAAATGAACGGCGATTTCCAGAACCTTCGTAAAGTGATCAGGGGAGGTGCTTGATAAATGGCTGTTTTCAATGCGTTCAGCATCAGTTCTTCAGCGCTGACGGCCCAAAGGTTGCGCATGGATATCATCTCACAGAATATCGCCAATGTGAACACCACCAGGACAGCGGACGGCACGCCATACCGCAGAAAAACCGTGGTGTTTGCCGAGCGTGAGGGCACCTCGTTCTCGCAATACCTTTCGGAGGCAAGCAAGGGACGCTATCTTGCAGGCGGGGGTGTGAGGGTATCCGCCATTGTCGAAGATCCGTCTCCGTTCAGGGAGGTTTATGATCCAAGCCATCCCGATGCGGATGAAAACGGAATTGTGCGGATGCCCAATGTGGAAATCGTTACCGAGATGGTCAACATGATCTCGGCCACAAGAGCTTATGAGGCTAACATCACAGCCCTTAACGCATCCAAATCCATGGCCAGCAAGGCCCTTGAAATCGGAAGATAAAGCCTTAAAGGCGTAAATACTGCCAGAAAGGAATGAGAGTATGGCGCTTGAAGCAATTGGCTCTGTCAATACGGTTCTGCCGGGTATCAGGCCGTTGAAGGTTTCGGATACCGGCGATAATGAAGTGAGTTTCAAAGACATGCTTTTGGATGCCATCAACAGCGTGAATCAGTTGCAGCATGAATCCGACGCCATCACGGAGGATTTCATAGCCGGCAGGACGGACAGCATCCATGACGTGATGATTGCAGGAACCAAGGCCAGCCTGGCACTGGATTTCATGATTGAGATCCGGAACAAGATTGTGGAAGCCTATCAGGAAATCATGAGAATGCAGGTATAATCCTGATATGCTGCATGCAGAAGAGAATGTGTCGATGATACAAATGAAGGAACCTTCGCCGGAAGGAAGATGATGAAATGCCAGAGGGAATCAAGAAAATCAAGGAAAAGGCTCAGACATACTGGAAGGAACTAGAGAAGAGTCAGAAGATCAGAATTTACGTAATGGTTTCCATTGTTCTTTTGGCAGTTATCGCCACACTGGTGATGACACTGCGCGTGGAATACGTTCCTTTGTTTGATTCAACCGAGTACATAAACCTTAAGCCCGTCGTTGAATATCTCGATGAGAACAATATCAAGTATCAGAAAGGCAGCAACCAGATTTATGTAGACAGCAGGAAAAAGAAGGACATCGAATTTGATCTGACCACCCAGGGTATTGTGTCTCCCGAAGTATCCTTTGCAGATACCTGGTCAAAGCTATCCCTCACGGCAACCGAAGCAGACAAGGAAAATCTCTGGAAGAACTATCTCGTCAACGATCTGGTATACAAACTCAAGAAGTTTGATAATGTTGAAAACGCCACCGTTCAGTACACCAGGCCCGAAAAAACCTATTGGGCAAGGGACAACGGCGAAGATCAGGGCAGTGCCTATGTCATGCTGAAGACAACCAGTGCCCTGACGCCTGATCAGGTGGATGCGGCGGCCAAAGTTGTGGCAGCTTCCCTTGGTGTTCCCGCCGACAGGGTAACCATCGTCGATCACAATCTTAATCCCCTGACACGCCAGGGTGCCAACGATTTGGTTCGGGCATCCACCCAGGACGAGATGAGGCGGCAACGGCAGCTGGAGCTGGAGCAAAAGGTTTATGAAACCTTCAAAATCGGGGTGGTCCAGAATGCCAATTTCGATACCATGAGCGTTTCTGCCAACCCCACTCTGGATTTTGACACACATAAGAGTGTTTCCAGGGAGTATTCGGCTCCCGATCCCGATGGCCAGGGCTTCAGGAACAACTACGAGATGCTGGAGGAAAACCTGACCAATGGCAATGCCGGAAGCATCCCGGGAACCGATACCAACCCCCAGACGGCGCCCACTTACCAGTTCGGTGAGAATGAGCGGTCCGATTACAGGAAAGTCCAGTCCTACGAGGAAAGGCTTTTCAACGAGACCAATTCGGAAACCGAGAAGGCGCTGGGCAAGCTGATACCCAACGAATCCACCATGTCCATTGTGCTCTGGTATGGGAAAGTGGTAGAGACCGCGGAGGGGCTTACCCCCGAATATCTGAACGAGGTGAGGAAACTGGCGGCTGATGCCACAGGGATTCCTGCCCAGAACATCACGGTCAGCATACAAAAGCTGATGCCCGAGCCCATGCCGGTTGAAACACTGTCTGATACGTTCAGGGAACTGTTTGACCAGTATGGCTTATACGTACTGATGCTGATTCTCCTGGTGATCATGGTGGTTACAGCCCTGCCCAGGAAAAAATCGGATATGGAAGAACTGGAGCTTGCGGCTGCAGAAGTTGCGGCAGGAGCGGGTGCCATTGAGGAAACTATTCCGGATATCAGTGTTGAAGAGCAATCCGAACTGAAGAAGCAGATTGACAAATTTGTACAGCAGAATCCTGATGCCGTAGCCCAGCTATTAAGGAACTGGATTGCCGAGGATTGGGAATAAATCCGGAGGTATGAACGAATATGCCCGTTAAAAACGAACAAATTCGAAATCTGACCGGCCGGGAAAAGGCTGCCATGTTGCTGATCACCCTGGGGCCAGAACGTTCTGCACAGATTTTCAAGCATCTCAAGGAGGAGGAAATTGAGCAGCTGACATTGGAAATAGCCAATATCAGAGCGGTTTCCCCGGCAGAGCGTGAGAAGGTTTTGAATGAATTCTACCAGTTGTGCCTGGCACAGCAGTACATATCGGAAGGTGGTATCGGCTATGCCAAGGAGATTCTGGAGAAAGCCCTGGGAACCGAGAAAACCATGGAGATCATCAACAAGCTGACCGTTTCCCTCCAGGTACGGCCATTCGATTTTGTCAGGAAAGCGGATCCATCCCAGGTCCTCAACTTTATTCAGAGTGAACATCCACAGACCATTGCGCTTATTCTCGCTTACATGAAGCCTCAGCAGGCTGCCCAGGTGCTGTCTGCACTGCCTCAGGACAAACAGGCAGATGTAGCCAAGAGAATAGCCACCATGGACAGAACCTCGCCGGAAATCATCAAGGAAGTGGAACGGGTTCTCGAAAAGAAACTCTCCAACCTCGTCACCGAAGATTTCACGGCCGTTGGCGGCATTCAGGCCATTGTCGATGTACTCAATTCGGTTGACCGCGGAACAGAAAAATATATCATGGACACCCTTGAGATTGAGGATGCGGATCTGGCTGAGGATATCCGCAAGAGAATGTTCGTCTTTGAGGATATCCTGCAGCTTGATAACCGGGCCATTCAGCGATTCCTGCGCGAAGTGGACAACAGTCTGCTTGCCCTGGCGCTCAAGGGAGCTACCGAAGAGGTCCAGAACGTCATATACAGCAATATGTCCAAGCGTTTGGCGGATATGATCAGGGAAGATATCGAATACATGGGTCCTGTACGCCTCAAGGATGTGGAGGAAGCCCAGCAGAAGATCGTCAACGTGATCAGGAAGCTGGAGGACGCAGGAGAAATTATCATTTCACGTGGCGGAGGCGACGAAATCGTTGTATAGCAGTGCATACGGATACGGCGTATATAAAAGAAACCAGATCAGTATGGGGAAGCCATACCAGATCAAGAACAGCAGCCCGGTCAGGGTCGCCGTTGAAGATCCCGGCGTAACGCAGAGCGAGGATCCCGGGCAAAAAGCCGAGGAGATTCTTGCCAGGGCCAGGGAGGAGGCAAGGCTCATCATCCAGGAAGCCGAGCTGGAAGCCCAGCGCCTGCTGGAACAGGCCCAGGCTCAGGCCGAGGCACTTGCCGCAGAAGCTGAGCAGCAGGCCAAGGAAGAGGGATACCGGAACGGTGAAAGCCTGGCACAGCAACATTATCAGGAGTTGCTGGCCGAAGCCGAAGCGTTCAGGGATCGGGCGAAGACGGAATATGAGGAAACCATACGCTCCCTGGAACACGATATCGTGGAACTGTCGCTGAGCATCGCCAGAAAGGTCCTGGGAGCCGAGCTTGAAACCAGCAGGGACGTGATCCTCACCATTGCCGCTGAAGCCATTGAGGCCTGCATGAACCGGGATCGCATCGTGCTGAAGGTTTCAGGCGATGATTATGATTATGTGACGGATCATATTGAGGATCTCCGAAGCGGCACGAGCAATATCGGTCAGATAGAAGTCCGGAAGGACCAGACCCTTTCCAGGGGAGCCTGCATCGTGGATACCGGCTACGGTATGGTGGACGGCAGTCTGGAGACCAAAATGGAAATGGTGGAGCAGGCTTTCCGGGAAGTGCTGGGTGAGTTAGACAGGAATGAGTAACCAAACCCTCTTGAGCAAATATCATAGGCTGTTGGATGAAAGAAGCTTTGTCCGCTATATGGGCAAAGTGACCAAGGTCGTCGGTCTGACGATAGAATCGGAAGGTCCTGAAACGCATGTCGGAGCGCTCTGCTCCATCCGATCCCGCAGGCACAGGGATGTCCTGGCAGAGGTTGTCGGTTTCAGGGATAAAAATGTTCTTCTGATGCCGATTGGAGATATGTCGGGCATCGGTCCGGGCAGTACGGTTACGGTCTATCACAGGGATTTGGAAGTAGCGGTCGGAGAATCGCTGCTTGGCCGTGTTCTTAACGGATTGGGCCATCCCATGGACGGTAAGGGACCGATTATCCCGGAATGCTATTACCCGGTGTCAAACAGCCCGCCGAATCCCATGACCCGGCCCAGGATCAAACAGGTGCTTCCACTCGGTGTTAAGTGTATCGACGGCCTTCTGACTGTTGGCAAAGGTCAGCGTATGGGCATCTTTGCCGGCAGCGGCGTGGGTAAAAGTACCCTCCTGGGTATGATTGCCCGGAATACAAAGGCCGATATCAATGTTATCGCGCTGATCGGCGAGCGTGGAAGAGAGGTGCGGGACTTCCTGGAAAGGGATCTCCAGGAAGAAGGACTTAAAAGGTCCGTCGTTGTTATCGCCACTTCCGATCAGCCTGCCCTCATCCGACTGAAAGGCGCCATGGTGGCTACCGCCATCGCGGAGTATTTCAGGGATAAGGGAAAGGACGTTCTGCTCCTCATGGATTCCCTCACGCGCTTTTCCATGGCCCAGCGGGAGATCGGGCTGGCCATAGGAGAACCCCCCGTATCCAGGGGATATACGCCTTCGGTGTTTGCCGTGCTGCCCAAGCTCCTGGAGCGGGCCGGCACGTCGGAAAAGGGATCCATTACGGGTCTTTATTCGGTGCTGGTGGACGGCGATGACATGAATGAACCCATTACCGATACCGCCCGCGGTATACTGGACGGCCACATAGCCCTCTCGAGGCAGTTGGCCCACCGGAACCATTATCCGGCCATTGATGTACTGGGAAGCGTCAGCCGTGTCATGAACGATATCGTTGATGACGAGCACAAGGAATATGCCAAGGAGCTGAGGCGTGCTCTGGCGGTTTATCGGGACGCGGAGGATCTGATCAATGTGGGTGCCTATGTGAAAGGCAGCAATCCCGACATTGACAGGGCCATCAGCCTGAACGCGGGTATCAACCGTTTCCTTACCCAGGAAGTATCGGAACGCTATTCCTTCCGGGAGACCATTGAACTGCTGAAAGAAGCGATCACCCTGAAGGAATCCAGATAAAACGGGGATGACGGGGAAACGCTCCCGGTTTCCAATCATCCCGTGCTGCAACGGAGTGAGATATGGCAGGGTTCAGGTTTAGGTTGCAGAAGCTGCTCAATCTGAAACAGCAATTGGAGGATAAAGCCAAAAACGAACTTGGGCTTGCCATGAAGGCTCATGAACTGGAAAAACGCAAGCTCGCGCTGCTTGATGCCGGGATTGTGCGTATCTCCGACGACTTCAGACAGGCCTGTTCCGGAACCATACGGCCTGAAAGGATCCAGGCCATCCGAACCTGGCTCGAGGTCCAGAAAACAGCCCGGGAACAGCAATTGGATGCTGTAAAGAAAAGCGGCGAAAATGTCGATAAAGTAAGAGTAAAGCTCGTTGCAGCCATGCAGGAAAAAAAGATCCTCGCGAATCTGAGAGACAAGGAATTTGAAAAATTCCTGAAACAGGAAGCCCATAACGAGCAGAAGCTTACGGATGAGCTTGTCAGTTACAGGGAGAGTGTAAAAATAACAGCAGTGGGAATGGAAGGGCAATAACGCGGCATGTGACGCCGGCTTCCGCCCTTAGGGGAGATTGTAATGGCTGTAAAAACAAAAGATAATTCGAAAAATCCCAAACCGACTGTGCAGAATCCGGAAAGAAAAATGCCACAAATACTGCAGGGAATCTTGGCGGTTGTGCTTGCGCTGGTCATTGTCGCCTTGGTTTTCTGCGGTGTTTTTTATATTATCCTGAAGAACAATGTCTATGGCCTGGGAGAGTTTTTCAGGCCCGCGTTCCAGGACAGCCCCATTCTCAGGCTGGCCCTTCCGACATCTCCCGGGGAACATGACCCGGATGCGCCCGAGAATCTTACCGACGCGGAGATTCGCAGGAAATACGTGGAATACAGGCAAAGGGTTTCCGACCTCACTGCTGAGCTGGAAGAGCTGAAAGGGGTTCTCGCCCAGTATGAGAGCGATCTGCAGGTGCTGGAAGAAAACAAGGCTGTGCTCGAGGCCAACAAGCAAGTGCTGACCACCATCCAGAATGAGCAGGTGAAGCTGGAACAGCAGAAAGCCGAGGTCGCGAAGCTGATAGCCGAGGGCAACAAGGAAGGGTTCAAGGAATACTATTCGCAAATCGATGCAGAGACCGCGTCGGCTATCTATAAAGAGCTGGTTAAGGAAGATGTCAACAAGCAGATCAAGGCCGAACTGGCCAAGCCCTATGCGGCTATGGATCCTGCCAGCGCCGCAGGCGTTCTGACCGAACTGTGGAGCAAGGATCAGGAAACGGCCATTGGCATATTTGAAGGCCTGAATGCCAACGCACAGGCGCAGATCCTACAAAACATGGAGGCCCCGGTGGCCGCCGATATCACCAAAACGCTTATGGACAGAAAGCTTGTCCGGTAAGCAGCTTTGAACACGGGCATATGCCATCCGCAAGGATGATAGCATAGCAGAAAACTTTGGCGGAAGGAGGTGAACAGCAAATGGGCAACAGTATTCTGACCAGCCTGATGGTTTCCGGTATTGGGACGTCCGGCAGGGTCGGCACGGTGAGGAAGCAGGATAACGGCGATTCCTTTCTCGGCATTTTCTCGGAAAAGCTGCAGGAATCCATGAATTCCGGAAATAAGGCGCAAAGGACCGCCAGGGGCGCCGGCCAGGAAGCCGCCGGAACAGCAGCCCGGAAGGTCCAGGGACGTGATCGCCAGGCTTTGGCGGAGAAAACCCTCTCGGGTGAAAAGGCGGATGGCCTGTCCGACAGGCGCGCCGTATCCAGGGCATCCTCTTCCGCTGACGAGCCGGAGAAATTCGACAGGCCGGAAAAGAAGACCTTAACCGATGAGCTGGCTTCGCTGCTTGAATCCCTGCTCATGGATCTGGAGAGACTCCTGGCCGCATGGCGTTCTTCAGAAGAAACGACTGCGGAAGGTTCCGCATCCCTGGAAACCGCCAATGCGCTTGAGGCTCTGCAGGCCATCATGGACGGCAATCTGGAAAAGCTCCGGGAACTCATGGAAAGAATTCAGGCCATGTCAAAGGGTTCCGGACAGGATGGACTCCTCGCCCTGATGGATGACATTGAAACCTTGATTTCAAAGCTCCAACAGGTTGAAACCATCCGTAGTACGGCAGATGCCGGTCTGACTGCTGCGGAGACTGGCGGAGAAAACCTTGAAGCCCTGATAGCCCAGCTCCAGAGCCAATGCCGCCAGATGGCTGAAAGGCTGAGGAACGGGCAAACCTGTGAGGCAAGCCAGGAGCTGGCATTGGAAGCTGCGGCAGGCCAGGAATCGGTATCAATCCAGGGCGCCGGAACAACCGATGCAGGCCGGATGGAGAACCAGACGCCGGAAAAATCCGAGAGGTCGGACAAGGCTGACAAGGCCGGTGCGGATGCGTCGGGCAGGACCAATGGCGCAGGCATGGAGACAGGAACTGCAGAAAATGTACAGGCTCCGGAAAGCTCCGATTATCTGCCCCAGAACCAGCAGGCTGTTCCTGCAGCACAGTTCCAGGCTGAACGGAGCAATTCCGTAACCGAAAAGTCCGTCTTCTACCTGTCGGACAAGCAGATGGGTCAGACCATCATCAACCAGGTCGCCATGAAAGTCAGGTTGATGGCCGGCGAAAACAGGCAGGAACTGGAAATGCAGCTGAAGCCGGAGAGTCTGGGCAAGCTGACCCTCAAAATCATCCATGAGCGGGGAGAGATCCTGGCAAAGATCACTGCAGAAAACGAGCAGGTCAAGTCCATCCTTGAAAGCAACATGCAGCTTTTGAAGGACGCTCTGGAGAAAAACGGGTATTCGGTTCAGAGCCTGGATGTTTCGGTAGGCAACCGGAACGGCGAGAACCAGGCGGCGCAGGCCCAATCCCATCAGAAGGGATCCGCCAGGCGCAAAGGGGTGAAGACATCCGGCACCAGATCTATAACCGGCGCTGTAAGGCCGACACCGGAAAGCACCCTTTATGATTTGGGTATGCCGGGTATCTCGCAGCAAATTGATCTCACGGCATGAGAAGGGGGTGAAAACAGATGGCAAATGTTACTTCCGCAACAAGCTCCCAGAAAACCATTGAACAAGTTCTGGCAGAACAGGCCAACAAGGTAGTCAATACAAGAAATACCGGGGAACTGGGAAAGAACGACTTTTTGCAGCTCCTCATCACCCAGGTGCAGCATCAGGACCCGCTGGAGCCGTTGTCCGACACCGACTTTATCGCCCAAATGGCCCAGTTCAGTGCCCTTGAACAGATGCAGAACCTGAACAATTCCTTTGCCATGACCAAGGCCTTTGGCATGATCGGCAAATACGTTTCGGGGCAGATGACCGATACGGAGACGGGCAAGACCTCCTACATCGAGGGGATTGTTGAGTCCGTCCGCATAAAGGGAAGCAAGGTTTATGCGCTGGTTAACGGGCAGGAAATCGAGATCGACAAGATCACCGATGTGGCCGATATCTCCCTGGGCAACAACTTCAAAAGGATCTCCGATTACAGCGGGCTGGTGGGCATGCTCGGCAGCGCGTATCTGTACAACGACAATGGCGACAAGGCCACCATCCAGGGTATCATCTCCTCCCTTGAGCAGCGGCTGGACGGCATCTATGCCCGTCTGGATGAGGTGGATGTCAGGCCCAAGGATCTGGATCTTTCGGACTATGAGAGCCCTGAGGCGTTTGTGGTGGCGAATGCAGGCAAGGAGATCACCGTCAAGGTTGCTGATCCGACAACGGGTACCGTGGTGCGTGTCACCGGTATCCTGAGGGACGGCTATCTGGACAAGAACGGCAATCTGCGACTGCTCATCGATGGCGTAACCCTGCCGGTAGATGATATTTATGCCACTGAGATTGCGGATCTCTATTCAAGCCAGCACATGCTGCTCCAGCAGATCCTCCAGGTGCTCAGGGAAAAGCTGGGTTCAGACCAGCCGAAGGATGACTCGGGAGAGGATGAAGGAGCCGAAAACGATACTGGAACGACAGGAGGGGTAGAATGAATATCAACAACAGACCCGTCCAAAGCATCAACCAGTATCTGCAAACCGTTCAGAGACCGGCAAACGAGCGGGTGAAGACCCAATCCGAATCCTTCTCCGCAATCCTTGACCAGAAGCTCCAGGAGAGCAGGGAAGTCAAAATCTCAAAGCATGCGGCGCTGAGGCTGGAGGCCAGGAACATCCGGCTGGACGGCGAGAAGCTGGAACGGCTGAAATCAGCGGTCGACCGGGCCCAGGCCAAAGGCGTGAGGGATTCCCTGGTGGTGATGGAGGACGTGGCCTTCCTGGTAAATGTGCCCAACAGAACCGTCATCACGGCGGTCAAGCAGAGCGAACTGAAGGAAAACGTCTTCACCAACATCGACGGAGCGGTATTTACCTGAACTTCAAACCGTAAACCAACAATTCAGCCGGACCCTTCCGGGAGGCTGATCGTTTCCGACTGACAGACGAAACGAACACGGGAGGTTGATTAATTTATGATGGTGTCAATGTTTGCAAGCGTTTCAGGCTTGAAATCGCACCAGACCAAGATGGACGTCATCGGCAACAACGTTGCCAACGTCAACACCGTCGGATTTAAGGCGGCAAGAACCACTTTCCAGGAAATTTTCGCCCAGACCCTGTCATCCGGATCGGCTCCGGACAGCGCAACGGGCAGGGGCGGTACCAATCCCATGCAGATCGGCCTTGGCATGACGGTGGATTCCATCAGCACCGACATGGGCCGGGGCAGCGTACAGCGCACCGAGAGCCCATCCGATCTTTCCATCGAGGGTGAGGGCTTCTTCATCGTCAGAAGCGGCAATTCGGGAGAATTCCTCTTTACGCGCGCAGGGAACTTCACCTTCGACGTGGCGGGCAACCTGGTCACATCCAGCGGAAAGAACGTATACGGATGGATGGATTATGAAATAACGGATGACGGCTATGTGTTCAAGACCCAGGATCCGATCCAGCCCATCAATCTCTACGAATTCAATGGTGAGAGCAGACGGATCATGGCGGCCAGAGCCACCACGGAGGCCGTGCTGGCAGGAAACCTGGATGCCACCAGTAAACCTGTATATGGCAGCGATAATGATGCAGATGTCAGGGAAATCGACGACTCAGTGCCGGCTACTGATGGTGATGGCATCCCGGATATCCCGGATAAAGACGGTAAGGACGGTAAGAACGTAGAACCCCATTATATCGTTCCCATCCATGTATATGACGTGCTGGGCAACGAGTACAAGCTCAACATTAACTTCTGGAAGACATATGTGTATGCGGATGGGGATCAACGCCATACGCAGTGGTATTACCTTGTAACGCCGGAAGGCAGCAGCGCTAGCGCTGTGTCAGGTGGTAATCCTGCAGCAGGCTACCTTTGCTTTGACGCAACAGGTAAACTGGTTACCAATGATCAAACCAACTTTCCTACATCCATAAAAGTTGAGGTAACACCGCCGGGCGACTCAGGAGCAGGCATTTTTGAGTTCACTCTGGATCTTAGCCGACTGACCCAGTATGCCGATGACAACTCCGTTTCGCCCTCAAGGGTGGACGGTTATCCGCCAGGAAAGCTCATCAACTATACCATCGGCGATGACGGCGTCATTACCGGTATTTACGATAATGGCCGTCGCCAGCCCCTGGCCATGATCGCGCTGGCTGTCTTTGAGAACCCGGCCGGTCTGGAAAAAGTGGGATCCAACGAGTTCAGGGAAACCGCAAACTCCGGTGCTTTCAGCGTTGCTGCAAAGCCGGGGACCAACGGCGCCGGCAAGCTCGTGCCCGGAACCCTTGAAATGTCCAACGTGGACCTGGCAGCCCAGTTCACCGAAATGATCATCACCCAGAGAGGTTTCCAGGCCAACAGCCGTGTGCTGACCACTGCGGATGAGATCCTTCAGGAACTTGCCAACCTGAAACGTTAAGGCGTGCCTGATGGGCCGGCACTGCCTGCCGGCCCATCCCGCCTGACTTTGTAAGCGGCACCCGCGGGGCATGTCCCCTGTTGGGACGGGAGGTGCGAAAAATGATTAAGGTTTCCAGGTTCAACGGCACCAGCTTTGTGATCAACTGCGAATGGATCGAAACGGTGGAAGCCACACCGGATACCGTTATTACGCTTGTCAACGGCAAAAAGTATGTGGTCAACGAAAGTGTTGATGACATCATCGCCGCGGTAGTAGAATATAAGCAAAAAGCGGGATTTATCAACAGATTGATTAACACGCAACCAGAAAATGACGATAAATGACATAGAATAGAAATTAAAGGGGTGTCCCACTTTGCAGGGTAAATCATTGTACGCCATATTGCTTTCCATCATAGCAGTTCTTACGCTCGCGCTGGCTGTTCTTGTGATATTCCTGTTTACGACATACAACGGAATAAATCCTGACAAGCAGGCCAATGCGACTGAACCGCCCCAACAGGTCAGGGACGTACCGCCTGAGGAACAGGCAAAGCTTAACATCTATGCCACCGAAGACGGAATTGGCGGGGATGCCATCTTCAACCTGAAGCCTTCCCCGGCCCATGAAAATAGCTTTCTGAAGGCTTCCGTGACCATCGTATACGATACGGGCAAAAAGAGGAAGAACCTGGAGGAACGCACGGCGATTCTGAAGGAATGCCTCGGAGAATTCAAGGAAGCCTGCATTGAATATTTCAGAAGCCAGACCTATGAGCAGCTCAGCGAAGACAATGCCATGGAAAAAGCCAGGGATACCCTGAGGGACAAGTTCAACAGCATTCTTGAAGGCAGAACCGATGAGCGAATCGTTCTCCGGGTTGTCTTTGAAGGCTGGATAATTCAACCGTAGAGGGAGGCGAATTGCACCCGTGGGCGACATACTTTCCCAAAATGAAATAGACAGGCTGCTGCAGCAGCTGAATACGGGAGAGCTTGATGTCAAGGAGTTCAGTAAGGACACGACCGAGAAAAAGATTCGGAACCATGATTTCAGGCGCCCCAGCAAATTTGCCAAGGACCACATCCGGACCCTCAGCATCATCAACGAGAACTATGCCAGGCTTTTGACCAACTTCCTGTCCGGTTATCTGAGAACACTGGTGCAGGTGGATGTGCAAACCGTTCAGCCCCTTCAATACTCGGAGTTCACGAACTCCATTGCCAACCCGGCTGTTCTTGGAATCGTCAATTTTGACCCGCTGCCTGGTTCCATTGTCTTCGAGATCAACCCGACCATTGCCTATTGCCTCATCGACAGGATCCTCGGCGGCAAGGGTGCGGGGGTGGACAGGGTTCGAGGTTTTACCGAAATAGAGCTTGCCATCCTCATGCGGCTTATGACTCAGATGTTGAGCCTCATGCGGGAGCCCTGGGAGAACGTGACCGAGATCAGGCCTGTGCTGGACCGGATCGAAACCAACGCGCAATTTGCCCAGCTCATGTCTCCCAACGAGATGGTGGCTCTGGTAACCTTTACTGCAAAAATCGGCGAGGTGGAAGGGCTCTTTAACATCTGTATTCCCCATATGGTAGTGGAGCCGGTCATGCCCAAGCTTTCCACCAAGCTGTGGTTCTCCCTCATCGAAAAGGGGTCAACCAAGGAAACAAGGGAGTCCATTGAGAACAGGGTCAGGGATACATCCATTCCTGTCATCGCGGTTCTTGGCAGAACCCAGTTGTCGGTCCAGGAATTCCTGATGCTTCAGGAAGGGGATGTGCTTCCGCTCAATAGCAACATAGACGGCAAACTGGAAGTCTATACCGGGGATATCCTGAAGTTCTATGGCAAACCCGGTGTACGGAACAAGAAGACGGCCATAAAGATCACGGATATTGTCAGAACGGAGGAAGATTAAATGGGTGACATGTTGTCTCAGGAAGAAATTGATGCCCTTCTGCACGGCGTAAGTTCCGAGGATGAAAGCATGACGGAAGATGTGGCAAATTTGGCCGAACCGGAGACTGAGGCCCTGACGCCTGAAGAAGTAGACGCTTTGGGTGAAATAGGGAATATCAGCATGGGCACCTCGGCAACAACCCTGTATGCCCTGCTTGGCCAGAAGGTCACCATTACAACGCCCCGCGTTGAGGTAACGACCTGGGATAAGATTGCCAAACTTTTCGTCAAGCCATTTGTGGCGGTCAAGGTGCAGTATACCGAAGGACTGAAAGGCCTGAACCTCCTGTTCGTGAAAGAGGAAGATGTCAAGATCATCACCGATCTCATGATGGGAGGCGACGGGTTCGGCAATATCAACGGCGAGCTCAACGAATTGCACCTGAGCGCAATTTCGGAAGCGATGAACCAAATGGTGGGTTCGGCATCCACATCCCTTTCGTCCATGTTTGACAAGAGGGTTGATATATCTCCTCCTGAATCCACTCTGGTCGACAGCGCCGGCAATATCGACAGGATCAAGATCGGAGCCGAATCGTCCATTGTCATGATCATGTTCAAACTCCAGATTGGCGAGCTGATAGACAGTGAGATCATGCAATTGCTTCCAATTCCATTTGCGAAGGAAATGGTGAAGAATCTCATGAACAAGAACAAACTGTCCCACTCCGTCAATGATAACGGTATGGCACAGCAGCCGCCTGTTCAGAACCAGGCCCCGCAGATGCAGCAAGCACCGCTGCAGCAGCCGCAGGCGCCCCAGATGCCGCCCCAGTACGCTTATCAGCCTGAACCGCAGGCACCGGGATTCGGCATGCAGATGCCCAGGCGGCCGCAGCCGTCGCCGCAGCCCATCAATGTTCAGCCGGCACAGTTCCAGAGCTTTGAAGAAGATGCGTTTGCCTTTGACGGCAATAACATCGGCCTCCTGATGGATGTGCCTCTGCAGATTTCTGTGGAGTTGGGCCGCACAACCAAGAAGATCAGGGAAATCCTCGAATTCGGCCAGGGCTCCATCATTGAACTGGACAAGCTGGCCGGAGATCCTGTGGATATCCTTGTAAACGGCAAGGTTATCGCCAAGGGAGAAGTGGTCGTGATCGACGAAAGCTTCGGTGTGCGCATAACCGATATCCTGCATCCTTCAAAAAGGCTTTAAAATTGGCGATTTTTCGGGTATAATCGATATAAATTGAAAATGCATGTCATATCGTGTATAGTTTTATATGTACAGCAGTATGTGAAGGAGAGGATATGACCTATGGCTAGTATTCTGATCGTTGACGACGCTGCTTTCATGCGCATGATGATCAAGGACATCCTTACAAAAAACGGTTATACCGTGATCGGAGAAGCCGAGAATGGTCTCAAGGCCGTGGAGAAATACAAGGAACTGAATCCCGATTTGGTTATAATGGATATTACCATGCCTGAAATGGATGGTATTCAGGCTGTCAAGCAAATCAAATCGCTTAATTCTGCTGCAAAGATTATTATGTGTTCCGCTATGGGTCAGCAAGCCATGGTCATTGAATCCATACAGGCCGGAGCGCGTGACTTCATTGTTAAGCCTTTCCGGGCCGAGCGCGTCATTGAAGCGGTCAAGAAGGTTGTCGGATAAAGATCCGGAAGGAATTGTGTGCTGATGGAGTTTGGTGACATCTTTCTAGTGCTGGGCATGTTGATTATCTTCTCGGCAGTTTTGTTCATTGCCTGGCTTACTGCCAGACTGCTGGGAAGAAAAGTGGCCGGAGCATCGAAGAACAAGCTCATGAGCATTGTGGAGACTTTGCCGTTGGGCTTGGATCGTTGTCTCTATCTGATAAAAGCAGGTGAGCATTTCTTTCTTTTCTATGCGACCCGAAAGGATTTGAAACTGGTTTCCGAGATTAAACTTGACGAGGATGCGCTGGCTGTCCGCAATGAGGCTGAAGAAAGCAACACGGGGTTTGATTTTAAGCGGATCTTTGACTTTTATTCCGGTTTTGGGAAAAAAGGCAAGCAAACCGACAAGGAAGATGCCGATTCAATCTGGCAACTGGACAGCCATGAGCACCAGCCCGGCGGCCTTTCCGAAAATGTCCAGAAACTTCGAAGGCTCAACCGGAACGAAGAGCATTACAATGGTTGAATTCAGGCGGTGAAAGCCATGCAAAAGAAAAAGCTGTGGATTATCTTGATTCTTGCCATTCTGTTCCTGAACCTTTTCAGCTCGGAAACCTATGCCGCTCCGGGCATTTCTATATCTGACAATGGTATTACCATCCAGTCAACCGATGATCCCCAGGAGATTTCCAACAGCATCAAGCTGCTTTTGCTTTTGACGGTATTGACGCTGCTGCCGTCCATTCTCATCATGATGACTTCCTTTACAAGGATTGTCATCGTGTTTTCTTTTCTGAGAAACTCCATGGGAACGCAGCAGATTCCCCCGAACCAGGTGATTATCGGCCTGGCGCTTTTTCTGACCTTTTTCATTATGACCCCGGTTTTTGCAGATATCAACCAGAATGCTCTTGAGCCTTTTTCCAGGAACGAGATAACGCTGGAGGAGGCCATTGACAGAACTTCCTATGCCGTAAAGGACTTTATGCTGGATTTCACCAGGGAGAAGGACCTGGCCCTCTTTGCCGGGATTGCAAGGATAGAGCCGGCGGGAAACCTGATGGATCTGCCACTGACAGTCGTCGTGCCGGCGTTCATGATCAGCGAGCTGAACACCGCTTTCCGCATAGGCTTCATGCTGTACATACCCTTTCTGGTCATCGATATGGTGGTGGCCAGCACCCTGATGGCCATGGGTATGATGATGCTTCCACCGTCCATGATTTCCATGCCGTTTAAAATACTCCTGTTCCTGCTGGTGGACGGATGGAACCTCCTGACAGAGACCATTATCAAATCCTTCGCGCGCTAAAGCGGATGATTTGTGATATAAGACCGTGTGAAATGCCCGGAAAGGAGCGCATATGGAGCAATTCTTACTGGATATGTCGCGGGATGCCATGATGACCATCCTGAAGATATCGGTGCCCGTACTGCTTATCGGGTTGATTGTCGGGCTTGCGGTGAGCATTTTTCAGGCCACCACGCAAATCCAGGAGCAATCCCTTCACTTTGTTCCCAAGATCATTGCCATGCTTGTGGCCCTGCTGGTATTGGGAGCCTGGATACTGACCCAGATGAAGGAATTTGCCCTGCGTATGTTTGACGGCATGCTGAAGTTCATCGGCATGTAGCTATTGGATGTGATTGGGAATGACCATACCCCTGGATGGGATTTTCAACCTGTGGAATGTCTTTCTTCTCGTGCTTGTCCGCGTTTCGGGCATGTTTTTCTTATCGCCCATTTTTGGCAGAAGGAATATCCCGAATTATTTCAAGGCGGGGTTCTGCCTTATCATGACCATCGTTATCGCCAACTCGGTCAGGATTCCTGATCTGACGCCCTATACGTCCCTGGCGTCCTATGTGTTTTTAATCGGAAAAGAGTTCCTGGTGGGCGTAACCATGGGTTTTATTTCATACATGTTTTTCGCTGCCATCTATGTGGCCGGGCACATGATCGACACCCAGATAGGCTTTGGCATGGTCAATGTTTTCGACCCGCTGACCAATGTCCAGATTCCCATCACGGCCGATTTTTATGCCATATTGGCCACGCTCTTCATGCTTGTCACCGACTCTCACCATTTGCTCATCAAGGCGGTCGCCGACAGCTATGATGTTTTGCCCCCGGGAGGCGCCCAGTTCAGCGGGGGCGTGGTTCGCCAGCTGGTGGAAATGTTCTACCAGACGCTGATCATAGGCTTTAAAATTGCGGCGCCCATCACAGCCGCCATTCTGATTGCCGATGTGGCCCTTGGCATCATCGCAAAGGCCATGCCACAGATGAACGTCTTCATGCTGGGAATGCCGCTGAAGATCATCATCGGTTTTATCGTTATCCTGATCACTCTGGCGGCGTTTAAGGGCATGGTGAATGTCATCCTGGAAGGCACTTACCGGAACATTTACGATTTCCTGCGGAACGCAGGCGGCACCTGAAAGGGAGGGAAAGCCTTGGACCTGAGACCTTTTCCGGTCTGCAAGCGAACTGAACACAGGGGGCTTACCGCAATCAACCTTCAGCTTTTTGCTGATAGCAGCGGAAAGACCGAGAAGGCGACTCCTAAAAAAAGACAGGACCTGCGCAAAAAGGGCCAGGTTATGCAAAGCCGGGAGGTTACCGCCAACTTCATCCTCCTCATCGTCTTCCTTTCATTCAGGGTGCTTGGAAATTATCTCTACAGGGAAATGAAAATCGTATTCAATTTTTTCATGTCCGAGTCGGCGGCCTATAACCTGTCCGATCCCAATGAGATCATGCGGGTTTTGACCTTTGCCGCCATAGAGATTGCCAAGATGGCCGCGCCGTTCTTCATCATTGCCGTTGTGGTGGGTATACTGGGTTCCTATGTCCAGATAGGCTTTTTGTTTACCCTGGAACCCATCAAGCCCAAGTTCTCCAATATCAGTCCGCTCAAGGGCCTGAAAAGGCTTTTTTCTGCCCGTTCGCTGTTTGAGCTTGTGAAATCCATCGCCAAGGTGATCATCATCGCATGGGTGGCATGGTCATCCATAAAGGCTGAATTCCTGAACTTCACCAAGCTGATGGCCCTGGAAATGGGGCCGATCGTCATGTATATCCTGGATTCCGCTGTGGGTATCGGGATAAAGATATGCCTGGCGCTGATGGCGATATCGGCGGTGGATTATTTCTTCCAGTGGCGCAGATACGAAAAGGATATCCGAATGACCAAACAGGAAGTCAAGGAAGAGTACAAACAGCTTGAAGGAAATCCCGAGGTCCGCTCCAAGATCAAGCAGAAACAGCGCGAGATTTCCATGAGGCGGATGCTGAAGGATGTTCCAAAGGCAGACGTGGTGATCACCAACCCGACCCATTTTGCCGTGGCCATCAAGTATGAACCCCAGAAGAAGCCCGCACCTTATGTGATCGCCAAGGGGGCTGATTTCATGGCGCAGCGGATCAAGGAGATCGCCCGGGAGAGCAAGGTGGAAATTGTTGAAAACAAGCCGCTTGCCCAGGCGCTTTACCACACGGTGGATATCGGGGAAGTCATACCGCCCGAGCTGTACAAGGCGGTTGCCGAGGTCCTGGCCTTTGTTTACAACCTGCAGGGGAAAAATCCGCAGACGGCCCATTGACCGCGGGGGCAAAGTATTGTATTGGACCCCCAATTCAGATAAAATACAAATATAAGATATAAGAATACCTGTTTCGACAGAAAGGATTTTCGCAGCTTCGACATGGGGCAGAACTACAAAAGATTCGGAGATACTGGAGGGAAAGCAGGATGAAGAATAAAAGTATGCTTGTTGCGGTATTTGTAGTCTTCATAGTGCTTTTTATCATTGTTCCCATTCCCCCGGTTCTTCTGGACGTCCTGCTCGTCGTCAACATCACCCTTTCCCTGTTGATTCTGATCAACGCCATCTATGCCCCGGATGCACTGTCCATGTCTGCTTTCCCGACCATGCTGCTGTTCACGACACTGTATCGCCTGTCCCTCAACATCATCTCCACGCGCCTGATTGTGGGTAAGGGTGAGGCCGGCGAGGTTATCCGCAGCTTTGGCCGCTTTGTGGGTGGAAATGACCTGATTGTGGGATTCATCATATTCCTGATCATCATGATCGTCCAGTTCCTGGTCATCACAAAGGGTGCGGAAAGAGTCTCCGAAGTAGCTGCAAGATTTACCCTGGATGCCATGCCGGGTAAGCAGATGGCCATCGACGCTGATCTGAACTCGGGCCTTATCAATGAACAGGAGGCCAAGGAAAGAAGAAAACGGGTACAGCGTGAGGCCGACTTCTACGGCGCCATGGATGGTGCCACCAAGTTTGTCAAGAACGACGCTATCTTCGGCATTATTGCAACGGCCATCAACATCCTGGGCGGTATCATCATGGGTATGGTCAGACAGGGGAAAAGCTTCGAGGAAGTCCTTGAGACCTATACCATCCTCACCATCGGTGATGGCCTTGTCAATCAGATTCCATCCCTGCTGATTTCTATCGCCACGGGTATTATCGTTACCAGGGCAGCCGCCGACAGCAACCTTGGCGAAGATCTGATCAGGCAGATCTTCAACAGTTCCAGGGTGATGTACATAGCAGCAGCTGCCTGCGTTGTTCTTATGCCCATCCTCTGGCAGTGGTCCCTGTTGCTTGTGGCAGGCCTTTTGGTTTACCTGGGCGTGCAGCTGGAAAAGCGCAAGAGGGTGGAGTCCAAGCAGGAAGAGCAGAAGATAGAGGAGCAGGAGGTAGAAGAGATCCGAAAACCCGAGAATGTGGTCTCCCTGCTCCAGGTTGACCCCATAGAGCTGGAGTTCGGTTATGCCATCATCCCCCTGGCGGACAAGAATCAGGGCGGCGACCTTCTGGACCGCGTGGTCATGATCAGGCGCCAGTTGGCCCTGGAGCTGGGCGTTATCGTCCCCATCATCCACCTGCGTGATAATATCCAGTTGAGCCCCAACCAGTACGTTATCAAGATTAAAGGGGTTGAAGTGGCTTCGGGTGAACTCATGCTGGATCACCTGATGGCCATGAATCCGGGCACCGCCGAGGAGGAAATCGAGGGCATACCCACCCATGAACCGGCTTTCGGCCTTGCGGCCGTATGGATTCATGAGAGCCAGCGAGACCGTGCGGAAATGCTGGGCTATACGGTGGTGGATCCGCCGTCCATTGTGGCAACGCATATGACCGAAGTCATCAAGCGCCATATCCATGAGCTCCTGAGCCGCCAGGATGTCCAGACTCTGGTGGACAATGTCAAGGCCACATATCCTGCGGTGGTGGACGAACTGATACCCAAGGTCATGTCTCTTGGAGAGATCCAGAAGGTACTCAGCAATCTGCTGCGGGAAGGCGTCTCCATACGCGATATGGTTACCATCCTGGAAACCCTGGCCGATTATGCACCCATCACAAGGGATACCGACATGCTCACCGAGTATGTGCGGCAGGCCCTCGGGCGTGCCATATCCCGAACCTATATCCAGCAGAACAATGCTGAGGTCATCACACTTGATCCCAAACTGGAACAGCTTATCATGGATTCTGTTCAGAAAACGGAGGCAGGTTCCTATATTGCCATGGATCCTGCCCTGAGCAATAGAATTGTCAACCAGGCGGCAGCAATGACCGAGAAACTCGTGCAGGCCGGAAAGCTTCCCATTATACTGGCATCGCCGGTGGTGCGTTTCTATTTCAAACGACTGACCGAGCACAGCCTGCCCGGATTGGTGGTATTATCCTACAATGAACTGGATCCGACTCTGGAAATCAGCTCAGTGGGCATGGTAAGCGTATAAACAGGCAGTTATGACAGGTACCGGAGGAAGATATGAAGATTCGCAGATATACCTGTAAAAACATGCAGGAAGCTTTGCTGAAGGTCAAAATGGACCTGGGAAATGAAGCGGTGATCATGAACAGCCGCAAGGTAAGAAGAAAGGGGCTTATTGGACTGTTTACGAAGCCCCTGATCGAAGTCGTGGCGGCTATCGATGATGATTATGCCAAGCCCAGAGCGCCGGCATGGAATGCATCGGCAACGGGTGTCAATGGCAGCCGCTATTATGAGAACACTTATCAGCCTGAGCGTGCGGCCGGCGCATTCTCCCAGGCTCCTGCCTATGGGAGGGAACAGGCGCCTTATCAGCCGCAGGATAATTATCAGGCAGTGCCAAAACCCCAGGCTATGGTACAGCCCCAGCCGCAACCCCAGTATCCGTATCCTTCACAGCAGGAACCGCAGAAGCATTATACCCAGACCAATCCTTACCAAACCCATCACCAGACGCAGTCCCATATGCCGTCCCAGATGCAGCACCAGCCACAGCCTCAATCTCAGTCTCAGTCTCAGCCTCACGCACAAACCCAACCACAGCTCCAGGCTCAGGTTCAGGCCCAGCTTCACTCTCAGGCTCAGCCGCAGGCTCATCCTCAACCCCAGGCACAGTTCCAGCCGTTCCAGCCTGTTAACGTAACACCTGCCGGGGCCGGGCTTTCCGGTATCCATCCGGCCGAGAATACGAGGCTTTCTGAACTGGAGACCAAGGTAAAGAGCATGGAAACTCTGCTGGAGCAGATTTACCATACTGTTCGGGAAAAGAGCCAGCCAGTCCGTGCGGGATTTGGCGGCGAAACAACGGTAACGTCAGCATCTTCTGCCCATGACAGCCTTGCCGCTGTCAGAAAAACCCTTACCGAAATGGAACTGGACAGCAAACTGATCGACAAGATCATGGACAAGCTCAGGGAGCGCGGCGGTCATGCCGATAATCCCGAGATGGCGCTGGCCCATGCGGCAAACATCATGACGTTCCTTCTGGGCGAGCCCGAAACCATCCAGCTGCGATCCGACGGTCGCCCCCAGGTTGTCATCTTCGTGGGTCCCACAGGGGTCGGCAAGACCACAACCCTTGCCAAGATCGCAGCCGATTTCACGCTGAACAAGCAGAAAAAGGTTGGGCTCATCACGGCCGATACCTATCGTATCGCTGCAGTGGAGCAGCTCAAGACCTATTCGGAGATCCTGAACATTCCCTTTTTGGTCGTCTATTCCCCCAGCGAGGTCAAAGAGGCGATCAAAATGTTTGCGGACAAGGATCTGATCCTGATTGACACGGCCGGCAGAAGCCACCGGAACAAGAGTCATTTTGACGAACTGAAAGCGCTGGTCAATTCTGCGGAAGCGGATGAAGCCTATCTGGTGGTCAGCGCCAACACCAGCAAGCATGCCATGAACGAGATTCTTAAATACTACTCTTTCATCAAGGATTATAAACTGCTGTTTACAAAACTGGATGAAGCTCCGGCTCCAGGGGTGATTGTCAATGCCCGTTACCTGACCGGCAGGCCTCTGTCCTATACCACTGCAGGTCAGAGTGTTCCTGATGATTTGAATGTGGC
Source organism: Thermoclostridium caenicola (assembly GCF_900142095.1). Classification (GTDB taxonomy): domain Bacteria; phylum Bacillota; class Clostridia; order DSM-8532; family DSM-8532; genus Thermoclostridium_A; species Thermoclostridium_A caenicola. Next base: position 22,962 of record NZ_FQZP01000020.1, read on the forward strand.
GAATCCCCGGGCTATTGTCGCCAACCTTCTGGGCTCCGGAAAAATCCAATGAGGGAGCCAAACCTCGTAGGTGGAGGTAGTCATGAGCGATCAGGCGGAAAAGCTGCGGAAATTGGTAGTTGACTTAAACGGCGGGCCATATGCAACAGGGAGCCTGAAACCGGAGAAAAGAGCCCGTGTGATAACAGTGACCAGCGGTAAGGGAGGCGTGGGAAAGACCAACATCACGGTCAATCTTGCCATTGCCCTGAGCAGGCTGGGATTGAGGGTGGTCATTCTGGACGTGGATTTCGGCCTGGCCAATATTGATCTGCTGTTCGGAATCACGCCCAAGTATACCCTGCTGGATCTCATTCGCGAAGAAAAGAGCATCTTTGAAGTTCTTACCGACGGACCCAACAACATCAAATTCCTTTCCGGCGGTTCAGGCGTCGAGGAACTGATTAGCCTGGACAGGAGGAAACTTCGCAAGTTCGTGAGCAATATCTCCCTTCTGGACAAGCTTTACGATGTTATTCTCATCGATACGGGGGCCGGGTTGTCGCAGAATGTCATGAGTTTTATCATGGCCGCCGATGAGATCATCCTGGTAACTACCCCGGAGCCCACTTCCATCACCGATGCCTATGCCCTTGTCAAAATGGTATCCAGACGGGACCGGAGGAAGGTTATCCGGGTTTTGGTGAATAAGGCCGAAACCGTTCGCGAAGCGGAGGAAGTTGCGAAAAAGCTGACCGTCGTTTCTGAGAAATTTTTGTCATTAAAGCTCAATAAACTTGGGTATATATTATATGATGAAATCATCATCAAATCAGTGAAGCAGCAGAAACCTTTCTGTCTCAGCTACCCGAGGAGCCAGGCCGCAAGGAATGTGTTTGCGCTGGCAGAGGCGCTGATGTATGACAGCAAGGGCGCGGAAGTGGAGCTGGGAGCCAAGGGCTTCATCCAAAGGGTTTTATCGTTCTTCGGCGCATAGCGCTGCAGGAAAGGCGGGAAATAAAAGCGGAAGGACGCATTGTCGAAAAACGGCTGATAAGGCCGAAAACAGCAGAATTTAGTTTGAAGCATCAGGATATTATGCTAAACTAAAGGTAACGAGGTAGGACGATGTTGAAAACAAAGCTAACTCTGGGCACCAAGCTGGAACTGGAGTTATACGATGCAAATGGCAACAAGATGGTACCCACTCTCATCAGCCAATTTGAGGCCGTTCTGCCTGATGACAGCATGGAGATACTGTCACCCCTTCTGGAAGGAAGGATCTTCCCGGTGCGCAGAGGCACGCGCATGGTAGTGATTTACCAAAAGGATGGCGAAGTGTACAAATTTGCATCGGAGGCGATTGAGCGAAAGCTGGAAGGGAATATACATTATCTGAGAATACGGCCGCTGACAGAGGAAGAAAAAATACAGAGGCGTTACTTCTTCCGCTTCAGCTGCGTAAGAGATGTAGAATACAGGCTGTTTGCCGACGGGGATACTCAGGAAGAGGAACGCGGCGTCTTCAGGAAAGGCGTAACGAAGGACATCAGCGGCGGCGGAATTTGCTTCTGGGCAGATGTAAAACCTGAGATCGGCTGGCAAGTGGAGGGGATTCTCCGCCTGAACCGTGATATACCGTTTATTGGCCGGGTTGTCCGCGTGATCGATATTCGTGAAGGAGGCCGATATAACTATGAGATCGGCGTTGAGTACACGGATATCACCAATATGAACAGGGAACGCGTTATCAGCTTCATTTATGAGGAGCAGCGTAAATTACTGAAAAGGGGCTGGACCAAATGACAGATGACAGAATCAGGGTGCTGATAGTGGATGATTCTGCATTCATGAGACGTGTCATTCACAACATGATTGAAACGAACCCGGAAATGGATGTGGTTGGCTCGGCGAGAGATGGGCTTGATGCCTTGAAAAAAGCCAGGGAACTCAATCCTGACGTGATAACGCTGGATATTGAGATGCCGGTCATGGACGGCCTTACGGCCCTGGAAAATCTCCAGAAGCAGGATGACTATGCCGTTATCGTAGTCAGCAGCCATACCAGGGAAGGGGCATCCGCCACTATCAGGGCGCTTGAGCTTGGTGCATTTGATTTTGTAACAAAGCCTGACAATATATTCAGCATGCCGTCGGAAGAGATCCGTGCCGAACTGGCGGAAAAGATACGGATGGCCTACCAGAGCAGGAAAAAGGGAAGGAAGGAAGCCAAAACCCTGGGGAAAGTGGTTTCGGGAATCGGAGAGCAGGACGGAAAGGCCAATGATCTGAAATACCTGATTGCCATAGGGATCTCAACCGGCGGGCCCAGGGCATTGAGCAGTATTATGCCCATGTTCCCGGCAGACATACCTGCTGCCGTCATCGTGGTGCAGCACATGCCCGAGGGATTTACCAAATCCCTTGCCAACAGGCTTAATGAGATCAGCAGCCTGACGGTTAAGGAAGCCGCTGATAATGAACTGCTTAAGGCAGGCAATGTATATATCGCTCCCGGAAGCCATCATCTCACGCTGAAATCGGAGGGAGGAAAGACAAGGATCGTGCTCTCCGACCAGCCTCCCCTGGGAGGTTTCAGGCCGAGCGTGGATGTGATGATGCGTTCGGTTGCGGATTCGGACATAGAAAATGTTATTGCGGTCATTATGACCGGCATGGGCAGCGACGGAACCAAAGGCCTGATTGAACTGAGAAAAAAGAAGAAACCGTATGTCATTGCCCAGGATGAGAGTACAAGCATTGTTTTTGGCATGCCTAAGGTCGCTATTGAGTCGGGGGTTGTAGATGATATAGCGCCGTTGATGGAGATACCCAACAGAATTTTGAAATACATGGGGGTGCGCCAGTAATGGACATGAATCAGTATCTTGACATATTCGTTGAAGAGTCGCGGGAGCATCTGCAAAGCCTGAACTCCTCCCTGTTGGAACTTGAAAAGGATCCGGCGGACAAAGGGGTTCTCAATGAGATATTCCGCGTAGCCCACACCCTGAAGGGCATGTCGGGAACCATGGGATTTACCCGCATGCAAAGGCTCACCCATCACATGGAAGATGTTCTGGATGCGTTGCGGAATGACCGGATATCCGCAAACTCCGATATGGTTGATATCCTCTTTAAATGCCTGGACGCTCTTGAGAACTATGTCAATACAATCGTCTCAACAGGCGACGAGGGCAATGAGGAGAATAAAGGGATTGTTGATGCCCTTGCGGACATTCTGAAGAAGGGCGGCCTCCCGACGAAATCGGCCAAGAGTTCAGGCAGGAAAGCCAAAAGCAAACCTTCCGACGAGAAGGAGAGCAAAGAGGTGGAAGTCGCACAGGCTGAAGCGGAGGCTGCGGCAGGCTCCGAGATAGGCCTGGTTGAGCTGAATCAATATGATATCAACGTCATCAGGAAGGCTCTGGAAGCCGGAATGAACGTGTTCCAGATCCACGTGGAGTTCGACAAGGGATGCTTGCTGAAGTCGGCAAGGGCTTTCATTGTATTCCAGATTCTTGAGAAGAATTCCGAAATTATCAAATCGGTTCCCAAGGTAGAGGACATAGAAGACGAAAAGTTTGATTTTGAGTTTACGGTAGTGGTTGTCACATCCAATGACCAGGAGCTCTTCGAGCGCGAGATCAATTCCGTGGCAGAGATAGCCGGTGTCCATATTCTGCCCGTTACCGCCGAGATGATTGGGGTGAGTGCGGAGGAAATCCAGGAAACCGCAGAGAAGACCGGCGGCGCGTCCAGGCCTGAAGCGGAAGGCGTTGCTGCCCAGACCGCGCAAGAAACCATCAAAAAGGCGCAAAAAGCCGGAAAGACCGTCAGGGTGGATATCGACAGGCTGGATGTGCTGATGAACCTGGTCAGCGAGCTGATCATCATCAAGAATGGTCTGGATAATCAGATCAATGCCAAGGACAGCAACGCCTGGAGCGAGTCCATCGAGTATCTGGAGAGAGTGACCACCAACCTTCATGATGCGGTGATGAAGGTCAGAATGGTACCCGTTGAAGCAGTTTTCAACCGATTCCCCAGGATGATTCGGGATATCGCCAGGGAGCTGGACAAGGATATCGAACTGAAGATGTCCGGTGAGGAAACCGAGCTTGACAGGACCGTCATTGATGAAATCGGCGATCCGCTCATACATATCCTCAGGAATTCTGCCGATCACGGCATAGAAACGCGTGAAGAAAGAAAAAGGCTCAACAAACCTCCGGTCGGGAGCATTTATCTCCGGGCCTATCAGGATGGCAACAACGTTGTCATCGAAGTGGAGGATGACGGCAGGGGTATTGATGTTGGCAAGGTCAGGAAGAAGATCCTCGAGAAAGGCCTGGAAACCCCTGATATTGTCGAGACCCTCTCCGAAAAAGAGGTTATCGATTACCTGTTCAAACCTAACTTCAGCACAGCGGACAAGATCACCGATCTTTCCGGCAGGGGTGTCGGACTGGATGTGGTAAAAACCAAGATTGAAGCCCTGGGCGGAACGGTTGAGGTCGAAACGCGCATGGGCTACGGCAGCAAATTCATCATCAGGCTGCCTCTGACGCTGGCCATCATCCAGGCCCTCCTGGTGAAGATAGGTTCAGAAAAATATGCTCTGCCCCTCAGCTCCATCAGGGAGATTGACAATATCAAATTCAGCGACGTAAAGATGGTGCGCAACCGCGAAGTGATCATGCTGAGGGACATGGTTATCCCGCTGGTCAGGCTGAATGAGGTGCTTGAGGTCAAGGACGCCATTCCTGACGAGAAGAAGAAGTATCTGACGGTTGTTATCGTCAAGAAGGGGGACAAGCTTTCAGCCTTCAGTGTGGACAGCCTTATTGGTCAGCAGGAAATCGTCATCAAGTCGCTTGGGAAGATCATGCAGGGCATTAAGTGCATCGCCGGGGCAACCATTCTTGGAGACGGCAATGTGGCCCTCATTGTGGACAGCAATTCCATTGCCGTATGAGTGGTCTGGTTCGGTTGGAACAGACAGACCGCGTGCCATATTCCATGTGATTAAGGGGGCTTGATTCTGTGGCAAAGGCTTTAGGCAAAGAACGCAGGCAGTATGTGGTATTCCAGATAGACCAGCAGGAATTCGGTGTGGACATCCACAAGGTCTCGATTATTGAAAAATACATGAATATTACAAGGGTTCCCACCACGCCGGCCTATATCAAGGGAGTGGTCAACCTCAGAGGCGAGATCATCCCGGTGATGGATCTGCGGATCAAGTTCGGGCTGCCATCCAAGGAGCCGGATGATGATACCCGGATCATCATGCTGAAGTTCAACGATATCACGCTGGGCGTCATCGTCGATTCGGTGGCTGAGGTTGTGGACTTTACCGAAGAGGAACTGGAAAGCGTTACCAGCATCACCAATGACCGCACCCTGGACTATGTGGTGGGGATTGGCAGGATCGGACAACGTCTGATTACCGTGCTCAATATTGAAAAGCTTATCACCGAATTAACCGAGAGGGAGTAAGGAGTATTAGTGAATGGCGGATGCTATTAGTGAACTCAATAGCTTTCACCTCGACGTATTGAGGGAGATAGGAAACATTGGAGCCGGTAATGCGGCTACTGCTCTGGCCAAGCTGCTTGACAAGAAGATCGACATGAGGGTGCCGCAGATACGGATTATGAAGTTCAGTGAAGTCAGCGATGTGCTGGGTGGCGCTGAGACCCCCGTCGAGGGAATACTCCTGCAGATCCACGGGGATATCAGCGGCAGCATGATGTTTATTCTGGACTATCCTTCCTCCCGGTTGCTTGTCAATATCCTGATGGGCAAGCCGGTGGAGTCCGACTTGGACTATGATGAACTGACCTGTTCGGCATTGAAAGAGATTGGGAATATTCTTGCAGGATCCTATTTGTCGGCCTTATCCAATATGACCAACCTGAAACTGATGCCCGATGTTCCGGCACTGGCCATCGATATGGCAGGAGCGATACTGAGCGTCCCTGCCATTGAATTTGGGAAAAACTCGGACACCGTACTGTATATTGAGAATGTATTCACAGATGGCCGGGACAGTGTCATTGGAGACCTGTTCCTGATTCCGGACGATTTATCTTACGGAAAGCTATTAGAGGCGTTAGGAGTCGGTTGATGGCAGAATTAATCAAGGTGGGCATGGCCGAACTGAAAGTGGCGCGACATCCTGCAATATTGACAACGCTTGGATTGGGTTCCTGCATTGGTATTGCTTTATATGACAGCAGAACAAAAAATATCGGACTGGTCCATATCATGCTGCCCAGTTCATCCATCGCTACGGCCGGAATGAACCGTGCCAAGTTTGCGGATACCGGGATCCAGGATTTGGTGCAGGAGATGGTCAGGATCGGATCCGATATCCGGAATATCGTGGCCAAGATAGCTGGTGGTGCCCAGATGTTTGCCTTTGCCACCCAGAATGAGACCATGAAGATTGGGCAAAGGAACGCGGAGGCATCCAGAGCCGTCCTCGCCAGTCTGAACATACCGCTGGTCGCCGAGGACACGGGGGGGAATTATGGAAGAACCATCGAGCTTTCATCCGAGGATGGAACGCTGAAGGTGAAGACCATTGGTTTTGGAATCAAATATTTGTAGGTGAATCCGGGTATGGAATATGTGCGGAAGATACCGTTGCTCCTGGGAACCGGCGCCGGCTTGCTCATCGGTCTGATCGGCCTGACAACAGGAGTTCCCAATAAGGATAATGTGCTGAATATGTGCGTGGGAATGGTCATCTTTTACCTGGTGGGCATCCTGGTACGGTCCACAGTAAAGGATACCATTGACAAAGTAAAAGCGGTCATGAGGAAAAAGGAAGAGGAAAAGAAGCTTGCAGAGGAATTGGAGAGAATGAAGGAACAGATTAAAAAGGAGGATTCTCCCGGTTCCCGGATAGACCTGGCTATCGGGGACGACAGTATACTGGAGGACGACGACTTTGAGGCGCTGCCCATCGCAGAGTTCATCAAGCGGGAGTTGCAATAGGGATAGAATCACCCTGGAAAACAAAAGATAGGTTAACGGACATAGTCCGTGCCGAAGATGGAGGTAATCAATGTCCACATCTGGTTCCCAAAGACAACAGGAACTCTGGAGAAAATATAAGGAAACGAGAGACCCGGCCCTGAAGGAACAGCTCATTCTCGAATATGCAGACTTGATCAAATATGTGGCCGGTCGCCTGAGCATCAACTTCGGATCCAATGTGGATTACGAAGATTTGGTGGGGTATGGCGTTTTTGGTCTAATCGATGCGATAGAAAAGTTCGATATAGATAAAAAAGTGAAGTTTGAGACCTATGCGTCGCTGCGCATACGAGGAGCCATAATTGACAGCATCCGTGATCTGGACTGGGCTCCCAGGTCCCTGCGCAAAAAGGGCAAGGAACTGGAAAAAGCGTATTTTGAGGTTGAAAACCGCCTGGGACATTCGGCGAACGATCAGGAAATCGCAAAATATATGGGCATTACAACCGAAGAACTCAACAAGCTGCTTCAGGAAGTCAACATGTCCCAGATGATCTCGCTTGAGGATTACCTTGACCAGAACCATGAGGCCGGAATTGACGGGCTGACCATGGACTGGGAAGCTACTAGACCGGAACAGAGAATGGAGGTTGTGGAGCTCAGAGAAATACTGGCAGAAGCAATTGAGAAACTGCCTGAAAAAGAGAGAATGGTAGTAACCTTATACTATTATGAGGAGCTAACATTGAAGGAAATTAGCTGCATCATGAAGGTTTCCGAATCCAGAATCTCACAGTTACACACCAAGGCGATTATGCGCATGCGGAGCAGGCTTGAGCGATTGAAAAGCGCAATTCTGGAGTAGAGGAGAATCATGAAATGATGGATGGAGGTATTCACCAGAACAAGAGCTATGAGATAACCTATCGTGAAGATGGTGTCTATCTTACGGTCTATCCTCCTGTTGGCTTACTCAGTAAGATCGATGAGAACGATGTCCTGAACCATGTTGCAAGAAAAGGGATCAAGGGATATCGTGCGAATGTCATTACAGATGCAGTCAAGCGCCGCGACGGTACACCTGTGAAAATTGCCGAAGCCCAGGAAGAAGCCCGCATGGATGCATTTGTTGATGCCTATACTTCCGATGATAAAATGCAGGCCTTTATCCAGGTGTCCCCGCCGGAGGGAGGCGGCAATGCACCTACCTTCGAAATGATTGTCAGGGCACTGCAAGACAAGGGTATTGTCGCATGCATCAATGAGAAAAAAATCAGGGAGTTTGTCAGCAATCCCGTATATAATGTGCCGGTCCTTGTTGCGGAAGGGATTCCTCCCGAGAATGGGAAGAATGGTTCGCTCCGTTATCTGTTTGATATGGAGAAGGATCGGAAGCCCATCATCCTGGAGGACGGCACCGTCAACTATAAAGATCTGAATCTGATAGAGAACATCACCAAGGACCAGAAACTGGTGGAAATCATACCGCCCACGCCCGGAAAAAGCGGCATGACCGTGACAGGAGCCGAAGTGAAGGCTTTGGACGGAAAGCCGGCCGTGGTTCCCAGGGGCCGGGGTGTCTATCTTAATCCCGAAGGTACTGCATTATTCGCAGAAATAGACGGCCAGCTCAAGATAGTGGACGGCAAGATTAACGTCTTTTCCGTCTATGAGGTTCCCGCAGATGTGGACAACTCAACAGGAAATATCCGGTTTATCGGTAATGTTGTGGTGCGCGGCAATGTCCTTTCCGGATTCGAGATTGAAGCCGGCGGCGACATTGAGGTGAACGGCGTCGTGGAAGGCGCCAGGTTGCGTGCTGCCGGGAACATTATCCTCAAACGGGGCATGGTTGGCGGCGGAAAAGGAGAATTGCTGGCCGGAGGGGACATTATCGCCAAGTTTGTTGAAAACTGCAAGATAGAGGTAGGCGGAGACCTGAAGGCCGAGGCCGTCATGCACTGTGATGTCAAATGCGGCAACAGCATTATCCTCGGCGGCAGAAAGGGACTCCTGGTAGGCGGAACGGCCAGGGTGGGCAAGTATGTGGAAGTAAAGTTCCTGGGTAACCAGATGTTTACCCAGACCGTTGTGGAGGTCGGGTTTGACCCGCACCTGAGGGAGCGGCTGAAGTTCCTGAAGGCCGAAATCGTCAAGATGGAGGAAGGGCTCTCAAAGGCTAATCAGGCCATTGCGGTATTAAACAAGATCAAGGCCGCCACGGGAGATCTAACCCCGGAAAAGCGCGAACTCCTGGCAAAGAGCACCAGGTCCAGGTTCTACCACGAGAACAAGCTGATGGAGTATAAAAAAGAAATGGCCGAAATCGAGGAGAGGCTTCAGCAGGGAGCCACCGGCAAGATTAAGGTCTATGGCAGCGTATATCCCGGCGTCAGGGTTGTCATTGGCAATGCGATGTTATATATTAAAGAAGAGGCAAAATACTGCACTTTATACAGTGATGGTGCGGATATACGTTTTGGCGCGCTGTAAGGGCCAAGGAGGGATCGCATGGCCATTGGACCGGTTGACTTTCAGCCCATTATGTCAAGGGTAAATGAGGTTGCCCGCATCCAGAACGGGCAGCAGCAAAAGATCATAGGCAATGAAGTGCAACAGGCTGAGGCAGCTGTCAGGCAGGCGGAACAAAACACCAAGTCGGTTCATGCGCAGGATCAGGCCAATAAGGTAGTCATCACAGACAAGGAAAAAGAACGAAACAGCGGCGGAAAAAAGCAGAACCAGAGCAAGGATAACGAAGAACGCGAGGAAAAGAAGGAGCGCCTGAAGGGCACTTACCGGATCAATAAGAAGCTTGCCGTGCCCGAGGAAAGACATATTGACATCCGCTTGTAATTTGGACATGCTTAGCCGGTTTGGCAGGATGCGTCAGATAAAGCAAACGTTTAATCCACAGACGATAAGAGGGTGAAAGTATGACAGTATTCTTTGGATGCATTACCTTGGCAGGGTGCGGCATTGTATTGTTCGCCATCATCCTTTTGCTGGCTGAGAAGAAGCGCATACACGATTATCGTCAGGATGCGGCAGAAATGGAGAACAGCCTGATTGAAGTCATAAAGGATGCAGAGGTTCTCATCAAGGAGATGAACAAGTTTTCGGATTATGCAGTCTCCAGGCTGGAGGAAAGGAACAGCCTGCTGACAAAGCTTCTCGAGGAAGCGGATCGCCGGATAGAAACCTTGAGAAGCTTAAGCGGAGCAGAGTCTGAAACCCTCTCTGAAAAGTTTGAAGAGACATCCCCGCAAGAGTCAAAGGATGAAGCGTATACCGAATCCAGTCTCCGTTCCCGTTTGTTCAGCAAGAAAAAGGTTATACCGCTGGATGACAAGCGCCATGAGATTGTCAAGCTTTCAAGAAGCGGCATGGACAGCGGTGAAATTGCCAGACTTCTCAATATGGGCAAGGGCGAAATCGAATTGATTGCCAAAATAGGCAAGTAAACATTAAGGAGCTCCCGGAAAAGGAAGAAACATCGTGAAGCTGATTGATGGCAAGAGTGTTCTGTTGGGAATGGGCATCGGCATTATTATTGCGTCCATTCTTGGCTATATTTTTTTCCTCGGATACCAGCCCCAGCTTTCGGACGGAGAAATTATCAGCCGGGCAAGGCAGTTGGGGATGGTGGATCGATTTGATGCTGCCGGTGGCATCATAAGGAATCAGGACGGCAGCGTTACCTTAACCATCAGCGAGGGCGAAAGCGCGTCGCAAATTGCCGAACGCCTCTACAACGCAGGCATCATCGGCAGTTCCATTGAGTTTGAGATCATGGTCAGGAAAGGCAATCTCCAGGATGCCATCAGGCCCGGGCAATACCGAATCGATTACAAGGAAGATACCAGCGCCATCATTCAAAAAATAACCGGTCAGTAGGAGTTCGGATTCGGTCGTTTGCTTTGCTCATTCCAGGGTGATGGAGACAACAGATTCTTGATTTAAAGCTCTGTTTGTGCTAATATGATAAAGCGATATGCCGTGCCGAAGTGGTGGAATTGGCAGACGCGACGGACTCAAAATCCGTTATGTGATGAACATGTGCGGGTTCAAGTCCCGCCTTCGGCACCAAAATACAGGCAGATGATCCTATTTGGTCATCTGCCTTTTGATATTCACTTTCAAAACAAAGATGACGGTGCATCAAAGAGTTTTACTTTATCAACCGTTTTTCAAAGCATTCAATTGTCTTGTCCTTCCATTGCTTATAGGCGTAAAACTTAAATCCCAATGAAGTCCAAAAAGCTGATTATATAATTCTCTTCCGGAAATTCCCGAAATATCAAATATGTTTGATAATCCTCTTCCTTTCAATGTTAAATAATGAGCTTTTGTTTCTAACCCCAAGGTTTCAATAAGATTTTGCATGTGTGGAGCTGGGGAAACTGATTTTATAGCCAAAGGTCCACATCATTAAAAAATACCACTAATCGTCTTATATATTTATAGTGGTGAGAATTTTGCGACAGCCTTCTTTTTCATGTCAAATGAGATGCTTATTCTTTCAGATTGTTCGTTTTTAGATTAAGGATGTACCGTCAAGATTGGTACTGTCAAGAATTATACGAAAATGCATAACCTGCTTAGTAGTCAGCAGTTAGCGGTAAATTATTGTGAATCATCGTTGTGGTGATACTGTCACTCAGCCTTCCGGGCTTATATGGGTTTGGCTTTATGCTGGCAGCTCTTGCGTTACTGAGCGGCTTTTTCATGGGATATTGACAATACTATCGGCTGCCGATATAATATATCGTGTAACGATATAACGTAAGATGATATAACGGAAGGCGGTACAATGTGTCTGAGAACATCGCGTTGACAGAGGCCGTTTACTATATCCTGCTATCCCTGTATGAGCCCATGCACGGATACGGCATCATGCAAAAGGTTGAGCAGATGAGCAAAGAAAGGGTCAGGCTGGCGGCGGGTACCCTGTATGGTGCCATCAGCACGCTGCTCGAGAAGGGATGGATCAGGGCGCTTCCCGGTGAAAGCAACAGCAGGAAGAAAGAGTATCTTATCACGGAAAAGGGTAAAGAAGCTGTTGAGCGTGAAGTCATCCGGCTCAGGGAACTGGTAGAAAACGGTGAAAGGATCACGGGAGGTAAGGGAATATGAGGTTGACGGCCCGCAGGCTATTTTTTGTATGGGACTTCGAGAAAGAGGAACGATGGCTCAACGAGATGGCTTCCAAAGGCATGAACCTGCAAGGGGTTAGCATTTGCAGTTATGTTTTTGAAGAAGGTACACCGGGGGAATACCAGTATCACGTGGAATGGCTGAAGTACAGGCCAAGCCATCCCGAAAGCGTTGCTTACATCCGGTTTCTGGAGGAAACCGGCGTGGAACATATCGGATCTTTGATGAACTGGGTTTACTTTCGGAAAAAAAGGGCAGACGGCGCTTTCGATCTTTCCTCCGATTTGGATGCGCGCATTGACCATTTCAAAAGGATTAGCTGGCTGCTTTGGGTGTTGCTTCCCTGTGTCCTGATATTCATTGCGTCGCAGATTTACCAATGTCTGACTCATAAAGGCGTTTTACCGGCCCTTATGCCGTTGATTGTGCTGGATATCCTGATCCTGGCATGCATCACGATGGGGCTTGTAAAAACACGCCTGACCTATAGAAGGCTGAAAAAAGAACGCTTGCTGAGGGAATGAGGAATGACATTTTTATAATAGAGAAAAGACCGGGCAACCGGTCATCATCGCAAAGAAGCCTGTAAAGCCTGTCAATCAGGCTTTCTTTTTACCAGGTGGATGTGCTGCCCGCGACCGATGGGGATGGCCGGCCCGGTTTTGATCTCTTCAAAGCGCCCCAAAGCATCGGAACGGATGCATATCTTGTGGATGTGGCTGCCGTTGGGGAGCGGTATTGCTTCTCCCGTCACCTCAACGGGGCACTTGGTGTCTTTCGCTTCCTCATCCTTCTTTTCGTTATCCAGGATGGGAACCTTCCTGGACTTTTCCTTCCGGGGTGAAAACCTGACCCAATCCGGGCACACATCCCAGTTGTGGTTGTAAATCATAGCGCCCTCTCCTTTATGCCTTGATCTATTACATATTATGTCCCCGGGCTGAGGGCGTTCTTGAAAGCGTTTGTCCGATGCTAATACTTCTGGTTGATATAGCTGTCAGCCAGGGATTTGCGCTTGTCTTCCCTGAGCACGCCATTCTTCCGGAGATCCTCCGCAATCCCCGGGTTCTTGGTATGGAGGATCAGCAAATCCTGTTCATAGGTGCTGTCGGGAACATTGATCTCCATCAGTACATCCGGGTTGTGGATGACGATCTCGATGAGCTTTCCCTTGAGCACGGAAGATTTCACGCTGACATAATAGGCTTCCACGCCGTTGTAATCGATAAGACGGAGCAGCTGAAGGGTGGCCCTGTCTTTTTCCCTGTAATGGCTGTTGGATTTGGCGTAATAGGCCTGGCGTTCCTTCTCGGTGTTCCGGGGGTCATTGGCTATGCGCTGCCAGTATTTCGCATGGATATTATGGTAATGGTAGTTGTAGATCGCTTTCTTGACATTGTCGACCCGCGTGAAAGGCTGTATCCCGAGGCTTTCCACATAATAATAGTTTTCCTCGATGAATTCGTTTTTGGTCATGTCGCCCATCTTGTATTGCATTAAAAGGCTCTGCCTGTGCCTTAAGAACTTATCGAACTTGTTCATAGAGCATTCCACCGCCTGTATGTCAAATCATAAATGAGTTTGGAGAAAAAGTAAAGGACCCGCCGGCGGGGGATTATTGCCATATGGCTGAATTGTGGCCGGCATGCGCTTCGGGCGGTTTGACGCTGAAAGGAAGGCCATGTTAAAATATTGATAATTCAGCCGAGTAACGGATGAGAGGAGAAAAGGATGATGAGTAAGAAACATGTGCCCTACAGGGTTTACCTGGAAGAGCGGGAACTTCCCGAATGCTGGTACAATTTCCGGGCGGACATGCCCAACCTGAGCCCATATCTGAATCCGGCAACACAAAAGCCGGTCACGCCCGACGATATGCTGGCCATTTTCCCGATGGAACTCATCCAGCAGGAGATGTCGGACGAGCGCTACATACCCATCCCCGAAGAAGTCAGGGAGCTTTACCGTTCATTCCGTCCATCGCCCCTCTGCCGGGCCTATGGACTGGAAAAACTCCTGGATACTCCGGCGCGCATTTATTACAAGTATGAAGGCAACAACCCGTCGGGAAGCCACAAGCTGAATACGGCCATACCTCAGGCCTATTACAACAAGAAGGCCGGCATCAAGCGCCTGGCTACCGAGACCGGAGCCGGACAATGGGGTACGGCTCTGTCGGTTGCATCCCAGATGTTCGGCCTGGAATGCACGGTTTACATGGTGAAGGTGAGTTACCAGCAAAAGCCGTACAGGAAGGCCATCATGCAGGCCTATGGCGCGACGGTCAATCCCAGCCCCAGCCCGCTGACACAGGCCGGCAGAAAGATCCTGGAACGGGATCCCAATTCCCTGGGAAGCTTGGGGATCGCCATCAGCGAAGCGGTTGAGGATGCGGCCACCCACGATGATACCAACTATGCCCTGGGCAGCGTACTCAACCATGTTCTGCTGCACCAGACCATCATCGGTCTTGAGGCCAGGAAGCAGATGGAGAAGATCGACGAGTATCCCGATGTGGTGGTGGCCTGCTGCGGCGGCGGCAGCAATTTCGGAGGTATCGCCTTCCCGTTCCTGCACGACAAGATCCGGGAAGGGAAGAAAATAGAGCTCATCGCAGCGGAACCGGCGGCCTGCCCCACCCTGACCAAGGGTAAGTTCGCCTATGACTTCGGCGATGTAGCCCAAATGACGCCCATCATGGAGATGTACACCCTCGGCCACGGCTTCATTCCGCCGGGAATCCATGCGGGTGGACTCCGCTACCACGGGGATTCAGTGCTGGTGAGCAAGGCCTATAAGGACGGGCTCATCGATGCCCGCGCCGTGCATCAGACCGAAGTGTTCAAGGCCGCCATCCAGTTTGCCAGGACAGAACTGATCCTGCCGGCGCCCGAATCCGCCCATGCCATCAAGGTGGCCATCGATGAAGCGCTGAAATGCAAAGAGACCGGAGAATCCAAGTGCATCCTGTTCTGCCTCTCCGGGCATGGCAACTTCGATCTGACGGCCTATGAGGAATACATGGCCGGCAACCTGCAGGATTACGAATACCCGGATGAACTTCTGAACGAAGGGCTGAAGACCCTGCCGAAAATCTGATTCCGGTAATATACAAGACCCCGGTACACAAGGTGCCGGGGTTATTTTACTGTGCGCCATGGTATGGGGACTAAATTTCCATGTTCCGTCCTTTTCAAAATTGGCTATATTATCCAGGGCTGTGCCGACTTGATTTCCGTCTGCATCATAGAGATTGATGGTAACCTGGGCATACGAAAGGGTTCTGCCTTTGTTGTTTTTTATTGTTCCGGTTATATAAAGCGCAAAACCATCATATTCAGCTGAAAGATCACCAATAATCTCAAAATCTGGTTTCCGCTCCTTTTGTGGTTCGGGTGTGGCAGCCGAACGGATTACGGGTGAGTATTACCGGATACGGTTCAGGTCTGCGCTTCCTCCATTGCAGTAATTCACCAGTACCTTTGGCTTGTTATGTGCGGCCCATAGCAGCCGCTTATGCTTATCACTGCTTCCATGCAAGAATAATCTGAGCAGCATCAATATAGACAAAAAACTTTCTACAAAAATCGCGATTTTATGACCTTTTGGCAGTGGTCAAAAACAACTTTTCTGATATAATTGATAAAGTGTATGTTATTTTTTTGTCAATCGCTGAAAATACACGACAGAAGGAGTTTTCAATGAAAGCCATCACAAAGAACAAACGGATCAAAGTCATTGTAAATGGCCGCGAGATGGAGGTCTATGATAATCTGACCATCCTTCAGGCCCTGCTTCAGGAGGATGTACATATTCCTCACCTGTGCTATGATATCCGTCTTGAGCGTTCAAACGGTAACTGCGGACTGTGCGTGGTTGAGGTAGGCGAGGGGGATGCCAAGAGAGATGTGAAGGCTTGCCAGACGCCTATCCAGGAGGGTATGGTTATCACCACCAACAGCCCCAAGCTGAAGAGCTACCGCAAAGTCCGCCTGGAGCAGATCCTGTCGGATCACAATGCGGACTGTGTTGCACCCTGCGTCATGACCTGTCCGGCCAATATTGATATCCAGGCTTACCTGCGCCATGCCGCCAACGGAAATTTCAGCGCCGCTCTCCAGGTTATCAAGGATCGCAACCCCTTCCCGGTAACCTGCGGACGCGTATGCCCACATCCCTGCGAGGCGCAATGCCGCCGCAACCTGGTGGATTCTCCCGTGGCCATCAATCATGTCAAGCGTTTCATTGCCGACTGGGATATGGCCCAGGAGGAGCCCTGGCTGCCCAAAAAGAAGGATTATAATGATACCAGAAATTAAGACAGACAAAACGGCCAAAATAAGTTAGAATGGAACTATGGAAAAGAGAAGAAATTTTACACCGGAAGAAAAAG
>NZ_FQZP01000021.1 GCF_900142095.1 Thermoclostridium caenicola
CTTAGATCCATACGGGATAATGGATTTGCCATATGATCCTTGCCCAAAAAGAGGGGCAGACAGTGACATAAAACCTAAAACAAGTTGACACGACCAAACTCTTGCGATTGCATTGAAGATTTTCAATATTTCTGGTATAGTCAAATTATAATGACATTTTTTTAACAACTCGCTTCACAACTTGCTTCTGCCGCACGGGACGGATTATAAGACATGGCAAGATTTGCTGCAATTAAGGAGAATGCTGTATTTAAGGGGGCATAAGCAGCAGAGGATTGTTTTCTCCATAATTCTTTGCTGTTTAAAATTTTAATCTTGCTGTTTAGGGGGGCAGTCTATGTTTAAGTTCAATTATGAAGCAGGTGCTTCAGATCTTGCGGTGTGGCTTGTCTGGCTAATTGTGTTTGCGGCTCTGTTCCTGCTTAACGAGTTGACCAGGCGTAATAAATGGGTGGGCCTTTTTTGCTTTGTGGGATTGCCGGCAGTCCTGAGCATATTATGGTTTACCGTCCTGAAGGATAAAACCTATACCGACTGGTTCCATATCGCAAAAGTGTATTCCGCAACGGCCGGATGTATCGGCTTCTGGTGCATCAGGCATTTACGCGGCAAGAACAGGAAGACCGGAAAGGAATGGCGCCTGGCCGACAACAGGATAGCCCTGTGCTTTCCGCCCCTTATCCTTGCCATCAACATTTTTGAAGCCGTTGCCCGGGATATTCAGATTGGCATCCAATATCCGAATGGCGGAATCCTTGCCGACGGCTCAATGTATGTATTGGGCGGTCCGTGGAACTTTATGAACGCCGCAGCAGGTGTTTTGAACGTCATCACCATCACCGGATGGTTCGGCATATGCCTCCGTAAGGAGACAGAAAAAGACAAGAGCAAGGACATGCTGTGGCCCGACATGCTGTGGTTCTGGATTGTCGCCTATGATTTATGGAACTTTGCGTACACCTACAACTGCCTGCCGGGACATTCCTGGTACTGCGGATTTGCATTGCTTCTTGCGCCGACTGTCTGCGCGTTCACCGTCGGAAAGGGAGCATGGCTTCAGCACAGAGCCCATACTTTGGCCCTGTGGTGCATGTTTGCGCAGACCTTCCCGGCATTCATTGACGAAGGCAAATTTGCGGTGGCTTCCTCATACAATGAAGTGCCGCTGTTCATCGTCAGCTTATTGGCCCTGCTCTCCAACATTGCGGTCCTGGTTTACATGATTTACAAGGTTGTCAAGACAAAGCGCAATCCGTACAAAGGCGAGCTTTATACCGATTTGAGAGGGTACCAGCAAATAAAAGCGTTGGCTGAATAAAGATTTGGTCAGATCAATATGTTTGGCAAGCCGCAATAAAGGGGTGTCTTGAAGGCATGAGACACCCCTTCTTTTTACTTCATGTTTCCTTGGGCTTAAACCGTTATTTCAACCAGGTTTCCTTCAATACCGACAATGCAGCTTTCATAATAACCGTCTCCGGTCGTCCTCGGGCCGCTCACGATCTCATACCCATCATCCCTGAGCCGTTTCGTCAAGGCATCCACGGCATCCCTGCTTCCCACGGAAAACGCAATGTGGGCATAGCCTGTCCTTGCCAGTCCCTTTTTATCATCGGTCATTCCCGGCTTATTCATGATTTCCAGCCTGGCGCCGTCTTCAAAGCTTAAGAAATAGGAACGGAAACCGGTTTTCGGGTTATGATACCCGTCATTGGAAATGGCATTGAAATATCTTACAAAGAAGTCTCTTGCCGTTTCCAAATCATTCACATACATCGCGATATGTTCTATCCTCATGCTCACTTCCTCCTGCGGAATTCATGCCTCTTCTTCTCAATCACTTTGAATCTATGAAGCGAAGGTTACGCTTCTTGAAATAAAACACCGAAACCAGTATCAGACCGGCAATCTGTGCGACAAGAGCCCGTGAGACCTGAAGTTCGTCAATGCCTGAAACGGTCCCCACATGCAAAAAATTGAGGATCGTTTCGCCATTATACCAAAAATATGATCAAAAAACAAACGAAGTTGAAGGGCAAAATGCGTTTTGGCCTTGCTCCAGATTTATGGCAAACGGATACACCGAAAAGGATCCTTGATGAAAGCATGTAAAGCAGCAGAAAGGCCTCCTGAGGCTTTTTATCATGATTCCAACAGGAAGCCTACGTATACGCAATCCAATTAGTGTTATTCCCGTTTTTCATGCATGGGCAAAAGCACTCATGCGATAACACCCTGCAGGTTCTCACTGGAAGCCTTGATACTCTGCATCAAATGATTCATGTCCTCAATGTTGGCATTATGCTCCTCCAGTGTTGCCAGCAGTTCTTCTGTTGCGGCAGTATGGGTCTCGGAGATAGCGGCAATGCTTTCCGCCTCCTTGTCAATTTGAGAGAACAAATCGGCAACGTTTCCGATTCTGCTGAACTCATCTGCGATGCAGCTATCAATGTTCCTGAAGGCTTCACGGATCGAGTCAAATGTCTGATTGACCGTGCTGACAACCTTCTCACCGTCCTGTGCCGCCGTTTGCACTCTGCTGACTTCATCCAGCACATGTCTTGTTTTTTCTTTAATTTGATGGATGATTAGATTGATCTGGTTTACCGTCAATGCGCTCTGTTCAGCCAATTTTCTGACTTCATCGGCCACAACTGCAAAGCCTTTTCCCGATTCTCCTGCCCTGGCGGCCTCTATGGCCGCGTTTAAAGCAAGCATATTGGTTTGCTCCGCGATTTGCGTGATCCCCGACAGGAAATCGTTTATCTCATCCACATTGTCGTTCAGTTCCTGAACGGTTTCAACGGATTTTGCCACCGCTTCGTTGATCATCTCCATCTGCTTGTCCATGACATCAATTTTGTCTGACCCGTCGGAGACAAGCTTGCTGGCAGTCGTGGATACGCTCTTCAACTGATTTGAAAACTCCGTCAGCTCGGACACCTTGTTGTATGCCTCTTTTATCATTTGGTTAATCTGAGAAACGCTCCTGTTCTGGTCCACAATCCCTTCGGTTATTTCCTGGGTAGCCGATGTAATGGAATCGCTTATCGCGCGGACCGTATTCAGATTCTCATTGCCCTTGGATATGTCGCTGTTTAAGACCGCAGTGCTTGATTTTATGACTTCAATGGCCTTTTGCAGATCATCCAGCAGCTTTCTGGAATGCTCTTCCCTGTCGCCGGCCTCCAGTATCAAACGCTTGCCGGTTCTCACCAGCATAAACAACACAAATGTTATCAACACCTGGAGAATGTCTGCGAACAGGAAATCAGCTGTGGCTGCACCCTGCGTCACAAAATGTATGATGAGCGTTACCACATTAAGGATAATGCCAACGATTAGAAACGTCCATTGATTCAGGTACAGCGCAGTCACACTGATCGGCAGCATTGCCAGAACATAAACGCTTTCTCCTGACATGGTCAACAGCATGGGAAGCACCTGCAGCAAAGCTGATGCCACCAACACATAACTTGCAGCTGTCTCTTTCTTTTTCAGCCGCAGGAACAACGCCAGGAAAGCTGATAAAATGGTTACCGCCAAAGGAATGATGCTTTCAGAGATTGTTTTCGTCGCTATCCCTGCAATCAGCATCACAAAGCCCAGTACAAAGAAAGCCCCGTTCAATACTTTGTTGATCCTGCTCACATGTCTGAACAATGAATTATCTTGCATACATTTGCCCCCTTCTGATGTCCCCTGTGAAGCTTACGAATCGCATTTTTGCATGATTACGTAATAATATTACCATCAAAAAGGAAGGTATTAACACATAGGTATAAGAAGACCGGGAATTATTCTTTGAATGTATCAGATGTGCAGTTGATTCATATTCAAGTGAAGATATGGGGCATTAATATTAGCTTATGTAATTATAATATGACAAAAATGCTAACCAGCTGAATCACCTTTCCCGATCAGTATCTCTGAAGATTTGTCCAACCAGCCATAGATATAGGACACAAAAATCATGCACCTTTCATAACGCTTCCGGCAACAGATAATAAATAACCTCCGGTTTGATATGATTTCATATCATGCCGGAGGTTATCAATACGATAGTTTACCTTCCGATTATCACACTCGAATCCTTCTGTTCATCAAAACCCGACTCAGCGCTGAACCCTTCCGGAAGCATCGCCCTTGGCAAGGTTTTCAACATCTTTTAAGGTAACCCTGTTGAAGTCGCCGGGGATAGAGTGTTTCAGGCACGACGCAGCCACCGCGAATTCCAATGCCTTCTGTTTGTCGTCATAGTGGGTAAGGCCATAAATAAGCCCACCAGCGAAAGCATCTCCTCCGCCCACCCTGTCAATAATGTCGTTTATCTCATACCTGCGGCTTATGTAGAATTTTTCCCTGTCATTGAGGCATGCCGCCCAACCGTTGATGTCCGCACTCTTGCTCTCCCTCAGAGTAATGGCTATCATTTTCATGTTGGGATATGCCTTGAGAACTTCATCGGACAGGATGCGGTACTTGTCCGTGTCCAGCTTCCCGCTTTCTACATCCACGTCAATGTTGATACCGAGGGACTTTTGCACATCCTCTTCGTTGGCTATGGCCACATCGACGTATTTTGCTATTTCTGTCATCACCTCAGGAGCGCTTTTACCGTATTTCCAGAGATTCTTTCGGAAGTTGAGATCGCAGGATACGGTTATTCCCTTGGATTTTGCAGTCTTCACGCTCTCAAGGCTGAGCGCCATGGCGCCTTCGCTTATGGCAGGAGTAATTCCTGTGATATGGAACCAATCAATGCCATCCATGGCCTCATCCCAGTTGATATCTCCCGGTTTTGCCATGGCTATAGCGCTGTAGGCACGATCGTATACAACCTTGCTGGGAAGCTGGTTTGCTCCTCCCTCGAGGAAATAGATGCCCATGCGCCCCGGTCCTCTCTTGATAAGGCGGGTGCATACACCGAAACGGCGAAGCTCTGCTATGCAGGCATCGGCGATGGGATTGTCAGGAAGCACGGTGATATAAGATACATCGCATCCGTAATTTGCAAGGCTTACGGCTACATTGGCCTCTCCACCACCAAAGGTGGCTTCCAGAACCGGGCTCTGGAAAAAGCGCTCTACCCCAGGGGCTTTTAGTCTTAACATAATTTCTCCGAAAGTAAGGTACCTCATGTTCAAACCTCCTTATTTCTGCAAAAGATGAACCGCAAATCCTCCGAAATCATGGGTGAGATAAACGGCTATCATTTTCTCCCCTTTATATTTGGCGGTTTCCATGTCTATTGAGAAGCCCTTCTTCTTAAGGTCCTCAACCGCCCTTTCCATATTGGCGGTACGAATGGCGATATGGCCGTTCTTTCCAGGGAAGATCTGCTTGGTTACCTCAATGGCCGGACTTGAAAAATTGGAGCTGTTTCCTTCCTTGATTTCAAACCCGAAGGCCTTGCTGAACTGTCCGCAAACCTCTGCAGATTTCTCCCCGCTGTCACAATTCACTCCCACATGGGCAACCTCATAACCCAGCACTGTCTGACGGGCCTTTTTGCACAGGTCGGTTATTGTGTCAAAATTGCCCGCTGCGATGTCTGCCTTGTTGCAGAGCCAGCTTCCGCCCACCGCATAAACGAAGGGCGCTGCCACATACTCGGCCAGATTCTTGTCGGAAACTCCGCCCGTGGGTATAAACTTTACCTTGCCAAAAGGTGCCGAAAGCGCCTTCATGCCATCGAGTCCTCCGTACACATTGGCCGGAAAGAACTTAAGAACCTCAACGCCCAGCCCCAGGGCCTCCATGATCTCCGTGGGGGTTACGCAACCAGGAGTTACTGCAATATCGTTTTCAACGCACCATTTTACAACTTCCCTGTTAAAACCGGGAAGCACGATGAACTTTGCCCCGGCCTCCACTGCAGCCTTGGCCTGATCAAGGGTAAGCACTGTACCGGCGCCAACGCAAATGTCAGGAAATTCTTCGGCAACTCTTCGTATGGACTCCTTAGCGGCACTGGTGCGGAAAGTTATTTCCATGACATCAACGCCACCGTCATAGAGTGCTTTAGCTGTGGGCACCGCATCCTTGGCATCTTCGATAACCACAACCGGTACCACACCGCACAGGCCTATCCTCTTTAAAGCATTCATCATTATCCCTCCAAAACAGATTTTTTGTACTGCTTAGTCAAACACAGGCAGCTCAATCTGCATATCCTCTGCCAGTCCCTTAAGGCTTTCCAGCACATCATCTGGAATTGATATACCTTCTCTTTCAGATTTCCTATAGTTCTCCCACTCAATTTCACCCGGGGTATAGATGCGCTGGCTGCCCTTTGCCTTCGGCAGACTTCTCAGGGTCTGGGCCATATCTTCAGTGCGCTGCGCCAATACGCCTTCACCTATAAACTTTGACGCGTCAATGGCTATAAAGGTATGGCATACGTTGTTGGGCTTATCCAGCGAGAGAACCCAGCTATCGATCTCTCCGCTCATGCTGGTGGCGCCGCCATTCATGACACCGGTAATTAAATCTACAAATACCGCCAGTCCGTATCCTTTGTGTCCTGCCATAGGCTGCATGGCGCCTTCTTCGGGATAGCGGCTGGGATCGGTGGTGGGAAGGCCGTCCTTATCAACGATCCAGGTATCTGGGATGCTCTTCCCTTCTGCTCTTGCCTTAAATACTTTGAGGGATGCCACGTTGCTCAGGGCAATATCCAGAAATACCGAAGGAACGCTGATTGCGGGCGCCGCATAAGCAATGGGATTGTTGCCAAGCGCCTTCGACCTTGCACCAGGCGCATTCATGTTGGGATCCACATTGCTCACTACAAAACCAATCATCCCTTTTTCCGAAGCAATGTTGGCATAATACCCTGCTGCTCCGAAATGGTTGCTGTTCCTTATGGTGACAAGTCCCACACCTGTTTCAGAAGCCTTTTTGCAGGCGAGCTCCATGCCCATTACGCCGCACACCATGCCCATGGCGTTATTGCCATCCATAAGGGCATATGACGGACCTTCTTTGATGATTTCAGGCTCAGCGTTAAGCGTGAGGCCGCCGGCCCGTGCTTTTTTTATGTAATTATGCAGATTTTTTGTTCCGTGGCTGTGAGTTCCGTATGCATCGGTTTTCGTCAGCACGGTCGCGGTGATGACTGCCAGTTCCGGCTTCATACCTTCTTTTTCCAGAGCATTAATGCAAAAATTTTTTAAATCTTGTATTTTTATCCTGGCCATAGTGACAAGCCCCCCCTCGTTGATTTCGCATTCAGATTTTTTCTTAAACTCCCCAATAGGCTGAGAAACCGCCGTCAACCGGTATCACGGCACCGGTCACAAAGGAAGCATCATCGCTCAGCAGCCACATGAGCGCACCACAAAGTTCTTCCGGTTTTCCGTAGCGACCCATGGGCGTTTTGGCGATAACTTTCTCTCCTCGCGGTGTTGAACTGCCATCAGGATTTGTCAGAAGATAACGGTTCTGCTCTGTCAGCAGGAATCCGGGGGCAATTGCATTGACTCTGATCTCTTTGCTATAATTGAGATTAAAATGGACCGCCATCCATTTGGTGAAGTTGGCTACAGCGGCTTTTGCGGCGCTGTATGCCACCGTATTGGTAAGGGGAAGATATCCCGCCATGGATGCGATGTTAATGACGCATCCCTTCCCCTTCTTCACCAGTTCCTTTCCAAAAGCCTGAGTTGTCAGAATCGCCCCCGTAACATTCAAATCAAACACCCAGCGTATCGCGTCAGCCTCAAGATGGAAGAAGTCCATTTCCGGGCTGGTGGTTGCCTGGCGTTTGTTGCCTCCTGCGCCGTTTATCAGGAAGTCCACACCTCCAAATGCCTCTACAACTTTGCTGCACGCCTCTTCCAGGCTTTTGGGATCCAGAACATCCGCCTTTAAAGCGATAGCTTCTCCGCCGGCTGCAGTGATCTCATCGGCCACTTTCCGGGCGTTCTCCTCAAGAATATCGAGGAGAGCAACCTTTACGCCCTGCTTGGCCAGCTCCTTGCTCATAACGCCGCATATCACGCCGCCGGCGCCTGTTACAACAGCCGTTTTCCCCTTTAAGCCATAATCCATTGGATGCACCTCCTTGAATCATTCAATAATGCCTGTATCGACCATTTCTATGTTTCCATTGGGGCAGCGGTTGAAGCACATGCCGCATGCCACACAATCCTCGGGTTTGATGTAAATTTCGTCCCTTTTGGTTATGGCAGGAGCAAACTCTGCGCATATGGTTTTGCAGAGCTGGCATCCTTCACCGCAGCCGCAGCCGAGGCATCTTTTGCCTTCATTGATGGCTTCTTCGTCAGAAGTAATGGGTTTTTCTTCAAGTCTCCCTTCATAGGGCAACACACCCCTGCGCTTTAAAACTTCTTGCCGCCTGGCGGGCACCAGTCCGCCCTCAGGCACGAGAACCCCATTCTCCCCCCTCAGCAGGTTATCCACTTCACAAGCGAGTCTATATCCCTCAGCTGCTGCGGCAATAAGGTTTAAGCCGCCGGCCACGCCCGAGCGGGCGATGAATATGGGACCACCTTTTCTCTCCGGTGCTTTTTCCTTCATTACCGCGTATACCGCACTGCAGGGGATTTCGGACACTATGCCGTTGTTCCCGTATAATTCGATGCTGTCTACTTTCCCGTCTGCTGCTTTTACGGCTTTCAAAGTCATGCCTTCAATGATGCTGAAATTCCCGGGAAGCTTGTCCAGCAGTTTTTGAACAGCCCTCTGTTTTTTGTTGAATCTTCCTGCCAGATAGACATGTTCAGAACCCTCGTACAATGCAGCATAAGCAGCATACAAAGCGGGAAGTCCGTCGCCCAGAATAGCAATGCGCAGTCCCTTCGCCCTGCCTGGTTCCTTCAGCAAAAGCTTTGAACTGATTACGCTTTCAGCTCCGGGAACGGAATGATGCAATGCCGCTCTTTCCTCTTCCCCGAAAGCGAGAACGACGGCTTCATAACCTTGTTTAAGAAGTTCGTCCGCAGAAACAATTGATCCGTACTCATGATTCAGGAGTATTTTTACGCCGGTATGCTCAAGGCCCTTCGCAAGTCTTTCGGTCAAACCGGCAGGAGCCAGTCCCACATTTGCCAGGCTGGATATGATTCCGCCAATCCTGTCTTCCTTTTCGAAAAGCGATACTTCGTAACCGGCCTTGGACAGGCGGAAGGCAGCCTCTATACCTGAAGCAGAACCTCCCACGACGGCGACTTTACGGCCGTTTGACGCTTCTCTTTCAAATGCCGGCGCCCAGCCTTCCTTTTCACCCTTGTCCAGCACATATTTCTTAAGCTCGCGAATCCGTACCGGACTTCCATATTCACCTCTTACGCATGCATCCTCGCATGGGCTGGGGCATAGGTATGCGCAGGCCCCCTGCAAAAGGCCTTTTTCAGTGATGATGTCATAGGCGGTTTTGAAATCTCCCCGGCCGACGCTCTGGACATACGCCTGCGCAGGAACATGATAAGGGCAGGCAACCTTGCACGGGCCCGACAGCCTGGGCTGCATAACCTTGGCGTAGCCGTCGTGAAGCGTGACTTCCTGAGCTGTTTTCATTTTCGGAATGATTAGTCCCCTGAAGTCGGTGACAGACTTGTAACCGTGCCTGGTCATGTATTCATGGAGGCCTTTTATCATAGGCCTTACGATATCATAACCGCTTATGAGCGTTTCGGAACAGATGCCCAGAAGATCAGCGCCGCACAGGATCATCTCAACAGCGTCCTTCCAGTCGCGGATACCGCCTGTGGCAGCAATTTTTATATCCTCTCCGCACAGTTTCCTTATCTCATAAGTGTCGCGCTGCGCCAACGGCTTAAGCCAAGCGCCGCAATGGCAGCTCATGCTCACCTCTTCCTGGAGATGGTAAACAGCTTTCTCCGGGTGATCCAGGTCCAACACGGGTATGCCCATCCTGTTGCCTGTCCCGCTGACGGCATCCGCGCCGGCCTCATGCAGTATCTTTGATATTTCGGCTATCTTTCCGCCCTCGGGAGTCAGCTTTACAAACAGCGGGATACTGATTTCCTTTTTGATAGCCCGTACTATCTCTGCCACCACTTCTCCCTGTTGTCCCAAGCTTGCGCCGGTCTGCCTCACGGAGCATTCAGTCCCGGCTGAGGTAAGGGAAACATTGTAGGACATATTGGGACAGCACATGTTCAGCTCGATAACATCTGCCCCCGCGGCTTCGAACTTCTTTGCCATCTTCACCCAGCCTTCGGTTCCCTCGTCGCCGGCATAGGTGATGTTGGCAAAGAGGATGAGTTCTTTCAGATGCTTTTTGGCCTCCCTGATAAGAGCTGCACCTTCATCGCCCGTAAGCCTTTTCTCGGTAGTAAAGGCAAGAGCGTTCCTGTCTTCAAACAAGTCATACCTTGGCTTTCTGTTGATGTAAGGCGCAGGATCAATGCTCAGTTTGATGCTCGCGGCAGCCCAGCCGGTTTCCTCTATACGTATAAGCTGCTTCAGGCTCTTAGTGGTTGGCCCGGATGCGACGTAGAACGGGTTTTTGAAGGTTATGCTGCCAACCGTAACCGGTATCCTGATATCTTCCATCACCGCACCCCCAAGGCCTCGTTTTTGATATGAATTCCTTCCCTGGCGCTCTTATAGATCAGATGAATAACTTTTACGGCCTCAAGCCCGTCAATACCGCGCAGCCCAACCTTGGCATCGCAGTTCTTCTGTATGCAGTCCACAAAATGCGCGATTTCAGACACATAACCCAGATTGTATCTTTCATCGACTGCAGGCCTCGACCAGCCGGTGGTCAACTCGGCCTTTTCCACCGTGTAATCGAACCCGGGAATGGAGAATCCTCTCAAAGCACTGCTGAAAGTAAGGTCTACGTGCAGGCATCCCTGATCGCCGTAAAAATCGATATAGTCTTCCATGCCTCCCCTGGTGACGAAATTGGCTTCAAGAACCGCGGTGGTTCCGTCTTCAAACCGGATGAGCGCAGCTGACCAGTCTTCACCCTCCATGCCCTTGTGCATGAGGTTTTTTTCAAGGCCACCGCTGGTCAATGCGGTCAGGCTTTCCCAGCGATTGTTCTTAAGGGCCAGCACAAATCCGACAGGATGGATACCCAGGTGCATCATGGCTCCTCCGCCGCAGTATTCAATGGTTTGCGCAAAGGGGGAATGCGAGCCTGAATGGCACTCCCTGGCCCGTATGAATTTCAGCTCCCCTATTCCGCCTTTTTCTATGAGCTCCAGGGCTTTGTTCAGTGCAGGAGACCCAAGCCAGTCCTCGGCATAATAAACCTTTTTCCCCATACGTTCGGCTGTTTCAATGATCTTTACAGCATCCTCGACCTTTGTGGCCAGGGGTTTTTCGCATATGACATGGAACCCCTTCTCCAGCGCTTTTATCGCCACTGATGCATGCAGGAAATTGGGCAGGCAAATGTCCACCACATCGCATTCGGTTTTTTCCAACGCTTCATCTATGTCGGAGTACGGCACATAGCCCGTGAACCCGTAGCGAAGCGCCAGCTCTTTTACGCGCTCGATATTTTTGTCCACAATGGCAACTATCTCAGCTTTATCCCTAATCCTTGAATAGGCATCAGCATGCAGATCAGCGGCAAAGGCCGCGCCGGCCAGCAAAACTTTTACTTTTCTGCTCATGGACTCCCCCTCCTGGTTCAGTTAAAAATCAGAATAACCTATTTTTTCTTTTCTGCTTATATAGTCAAATATGCGTTCGGATTCCTCTATCGCATACCGCGCGGCAAATTCCAGCATGGCTTTGCCTTTTTCGGCAGCGGCTTTTGTGGGTTCGCCCCATACACCGGTAGGCGAGGCTCTGAATATGGAACCATAGTTCAGATAGGCTCTAGGCACTTCAGGCACAAAATCTTCAGCCACCGCCATGTTTACGGTTTCGGGAGCTATATGCAGCATGAGGGATGTTTCAATCTCACCCGCATGGAGCTCAGTGGAGGTTTCAGCAATGCCTTTTTCATACAACAAACTGAAAACATTGCAGATATCGATGAAAGCTACCATGAAATCGGGATTGCACGTGGCGTTCATTTGCCTCACCAAGGGGCCTGCCATGAATATTCCGCCGTGGCATTGAAGAAGAAGCGCTTTCCCGAAGCCCTGTTCCTTAAGGCTTAGTAAAATGCTCTTCAACATATTGTAGTAGATGTCGTGATCCATCCATACGCTTCCCTTTTTGCCCATGTGCTCCCGGCAGGTGGAAATGGGAAGGGCCGGAACCAAAAAGCCTCCTGAAAGTTCCGCCACCTTTTTCCCCAGGGCCATTGCTATGTACCAGTCCGTTGCGACAGGAAGATGGGTCCCGTGTTGTTCTATGGATGCCAGGGGAACGATG
Source organism: Thermoclostridium caenicola (assembly GCF_900142095.1). Lineage (GTDB taxonomy): Bacteria > Bacillota > Clostridia > DSM-8532 > DSM-8532 > Thermoclostridium_A > Thermoclostridium_A caenicola. Next base: position 12,334 of record NZ_FQZP01000021.1, read on the forward strand.
GCGAGCTCCATATTTTTGCACATAATTTCATCTGCGCTGAGATCGTATCCATACATATTGCATAGCCCCCTTGTCATTTACAGGTTAAAAGCCTCCCTGGCGCTTTCCTTGTCCAGATAGAGCTCAGCCGATGCATGTCTTCTCAAAATGCTGGCGGGGCATTCCTCGGATATCTCGCCATGCAGCGCCCTTGCAACAGCCTTAGCCTTGAGCGATGTAGGAACCACCGTTATTGCCTGAGGAACTCTCATGATAAAGCTTAACGTAAGCGTGAGCGCATGTGTCGGAACCTGATCGATGCTTTCAAAGCACCCGTCATTGACCTGCTGATTTCTGCATACCTGGTCAAGCTCAACTATCTTCACATCCTTGGGATCATTGAAATCTGCAACCTGGGGATCATTAAAGGCAATATGCCCGTTTTCTCCCACACCAAGGAAGATCATATCGGGAGGAATCTTCTTGAGAAGCTCTGCATACTCCTGGCATTTGGCCTCTGCCTGTTCCGGCCTGCAGTAAAGGAAATGACAGGACTTGAAAGGCAGTTTGTCATAAATATGACGGCGCAGGAAATTCCCAAAACCTGCAGGATGCTCAGGATCAAGATCCAGGTATTCATCCTGCTGGAATGCGTTCACCTTTGTCCAATCCACGTTTTCGCTGATGAGCGCTTCCAGAAGGTCTGTCTGGGACGGAGCAGCGGCAAATATGACATTAGCCTCGCCTTTTTTGGAAATTGCATTGTTAATGATCTCTGCAGCTTTTTTGGCTGCTTCTTTTCCCATATACTTTCTGTTTTCGTACACATACACTTTCAGATTGTCTATCTTCTTTTCGATTAGCAGCATGTCCACTCTCCCTACCTTTTCGCATTGTTGTTGGTTTTTCAGTCGCTATGTCCGGCGCCTAAATAGGCCTCTTTGACAACTTGATCGTTCAGAAGCTCTTTTCCGGTACCTGTTTTTCGTATGATACCGTTTTCCAAAACGACCGCATGGTCCGCAAGGCTTAACGCTTTCTTTGCATTTTGCTCCACCAGGAGCACGGTAACGCCCTGCTCCCTGATTAACTCAATGATTCGGAACACTTCTTTGACAACCAGGGGCGCAAGTCCAAGGGACGGTTCATCAAGCAAAATGAGCTTGGGTCTTGACATCAAAGCCCTCGCAATGGCAAGCATCTGCTGTTCTCCGCCGGAAAGCGTCCCGGCATACTGGTTTTCCCTTTCCTTAAGCCTTGGAAATATCTTGTACTGTTCCTCTATCCTCGCCTCGATTTCACTTCGGCTCTTGACCAGAAAAGCTCCGGCTTTCAAGTTCTCTTTGACAGTAAGCGGCGCAAAGATCCTGCGTCCCTCCGGCACATGAACAATGCCGGCGGCGGTGATTTTGTGAGGTTCTTTCGGAAGAGGTTTTCCTTCGTAATAAATGGTTCCTTCCATCGGCTTGACCAACCCGGAAATACATCTTAAAAGACTGCTTTTGCCGGCGCCGTTGGCGCCGATAATGCTGAAGATCTCGCCCTGTTGGACCTCGAAAGATACATTGGAAAGGGCCCGGTTTTTTCCATAACTTAAGCTCAGGTTATTTACGCTCAGCAATCAGTCTTCCTCCTCTCCCAGATAAGCCGCAAGCACCTTAGGATCGTTCTGAATCTTTTCCGGCGTACCGACAGCTATGGTTTTCCCAAATTCCAAAACATAGATTTTATGGCAAAGATTCATGACAACATCCATGTGATGTTCGATGATGACCAGAGCAATATCGAATTTCTGAGTGATATCCTTCAGAAATCTCACTAGTTCTGCACATTCCTCAGGATTAAGGCCGGCAGCCGGCTCATCCAGCATGAGCACTTTGGGCTTGAGAGCGAGGGCACGGGCTATCTCGAGCCTTCGTTGCATGCCATAGGGCAGATTTCCGGGTTTTTCAAGGGCATATTTTTCAAGCCCGACAGCCCTTAAGCACGCCATGGCTTCCTCGTGGGTCTCCCTTTTGCCCTTTATGGTACGGGGCAGGGACAGGATAGCCTCTATCAGAGAGTACCTCGGCTTATAATCACAGGAAACCTTGACGTTATCCAGAACATTCAGGCTGTTAAAAAGCCTTATGTTCTGGAATGTTCTGCCTATACCGCTTCTTGCCGCCTGTTCTTGCGTATAGCTGCTTATATCTGTTCCGTCTAGCCAGATGCGCCCGCACTCGGTCTCATAGACCTTTGAAATAAGGTTGAAGATGGTGGTTTTCCCCGCGCCGTTAGGGCCGATGATTCCAACCACTTCGCCCTTTTCGACTTCCATGAAAAATCCGTCTACTGCGCAGACGCCTCCGAATTTTTTGCTTATGTTTTCCACATTCAGCAGTGCCATGAGCCTCACCCCCTCGTCCTCGTTCTGAACTGCTTGCGGACTGGTATTCGCAGTTCCTTCTCGCCCAGCAGGCCGTTAGGTTTGAAATTGATAACGAGAAGTATCAGGACGGTATACATGACGATACGGGCGGATGACGCAAACCTGAGTATTTCAGGCAATACTGTCAGGATGATTGTGGACAGAACCGAACCGGTAAGGCTGTTGACCCCGCCGAAGAAAAGGAATATGACCCACTCGCTGGAACGGGTCCAGCCAAACAGATTCGGATCGAGGTATGTAAGGTAGAAGGCGTACAATACTCCGGCATAACCCGCTATCATGGAGGTGAAAATATACACTTTCATTTTATGGGCAAATACATTGATGCCGAATGATTTTGCGGCCAATTCGTCAGCTTTTATGGCAAGGCTCATACGTCCGAATCTGGAGTTCTTGAACAATGCCACCAGAGCCACGGTCACAACCGCGCTGATGATAATCAGAGGCATGGTCGACTTTTTGGGTATATTGCTGAGACCTGCAGCGCCTCCGGTTATCGTTCCGAATTTGTTGAGAACGGCTGTCACCGCCTCCCCGAGGCAAAGGGACATCAGTGAGAAATAATCCTTACGCAGCTTCAGTGTCGGATAACCGATAATGATTGCCAACAAGCCGCACGAAAGAACACCTAGCAGCAGGCAGAGCCAAAAGGGCATTCCCAGTTTTACCGCCAGTATACCCGAGACATATGCGCCCACTGCCATATATGCAGCTTGTCCAAAGCTGAAAAGGCCGGTCATGCCTGTAAGCGGGAAGATGCTCACAACACCGATCAACGATATGCATGTTGTCTGTATCAGCGAAGCAATATAGTCGTTCATACGCTCTCACCCCCTACGCCTTCTCCGTTACGAAGTGCCCACTGATGCCTTGCGGACGAATCAGCAGGAATATCAGGGTCATGACGAATATGATAGCGGGAGACAGGATATCGCCTACCAGAACCGTGAAAATAACTTCCATCACACCCAGCAAAATTGCTCCAATAATGGCACCGGGAAGAGAGCCGAGCCCGCCTATTACAGAAGCGATGAAGCCTTTAACCACCATGTTGCCCAAAAAAGGATCGATGGTGAAATTAGCTCCCAAAAGAATACCGCTTATTCCGGCCAGGGCGCCTGCAATACTGAAGGTCACGGTTATAACAACGCTGGAGTTGACGCCCATCAGCATGGCGGTATCCTTATCAATGGAAACCATCCTCAGGGCAAGTCCCATCTTTGTCCTGTTGATCAGCAGCATCAGCGCTGCCAGAAGAACGAAGGTCAAAGCCAGGATCATGATGTCCATTTTAAGAATGATCAGGTTGCCAATTTTGATGATGTTGTTTTTAAAGAACGGTTTTATGGCATAAAATGTGGTTCCAAACATCAGTGTCAGGATGTTCATGAACAATATGCCGCAAGTTATGGAACTCACAAAGTAAAAGATATTGGGGCTGTTCCTCCTCTGAAGGTTGTAGAACGCTATATAATTCAGAATAATTCCCATGACTGCACCTATCAAAGCCGTGCAGAGAATGGCTATGACCGGCGGAAAATCGAACTTTGTGCTGAAATAGTAACCTGCATAAGCAGCAACGCTAATCAGTCCACCGTGGGCAAAGTTTGAAAATTTCAGTACGCTGAAAATAAGGGCAAAGCCTACGGCTATCAGTGCATATACTGCTCCGCGGGACACCCCGTTTATAAGCTGCTGAACATAAAACAGAACCATAGTCTTTCCTCCGCAATCAGGATGCACAAGATCCCATATGCCTACCCGGCACCGCAGGCTTCCGGGAGCATTTTTTGCAGGTGATGTCTTCGATGGTTCATTGAAGACATCACCTGCAAGGGCTCAGTCGGTTTATTTGGCCAAATAATATTCCAACAGTTCTACCTTGCTCATGTCAGATGCCCATTTTGCGATGTAAACACCCATACCTTCCGGCCGATGGGTATTAGGATTGATTGTAATGGGACCCGAGGATGTCATAACAGCCTGTGTTTTTGCTTCTATGGCCTTGGATATCGACTCGCCGCTGGTTATATCTTCTGCATGGTTAAGCCCGTTGGCTATGAGTTTTACAGCATCATATCCGAATGCGCTGTTGATAAAGGGCTCTTCATTCTTTTCAGCGCGGTATGCATCGCCCAGGAACTTGGTAAATTCGGAAGAGTAGTCAACGTTGAATATGAAATAGAGATTATCAGGAGAAGTGCCGGCAATAAGGGTATCAAACGGTGTATTGTAGGTATTGTTGCCTAAAACGATTCCCTGATAGCCCAACTGCCTTATCTGCACATAAGCCAGAGCATTCTGCTGCACGTAAGCCGGAACGAAAATGGCATCGGGATTCTGTGCGATTATCTTGGACAACTGTGCCTTGTAGTCCTTGGCATCCTTACCAAAGGATTCGCTGGCAACAACCTTGACGCCGTGGGCTTCACAGTAAGCGGCAAAAGGCTCGGCATGCGTTACGGAATATGCGTTGGAGCTGTCATAGAGAATGCCCACTGTCTTGATACCCAGTTTTTCCACAGCGTATGAGGCTATGGCTTCTGCCTGTTGGTTACAGCTGGGTTCGGCAAGATACATGTAGTTCCATTTTGTACCCGTCTGTTCATTGGTGGTGCAGCGTTCGTCCATAAAGTGTCCGACAATGGGAACTTTCTTTTCCTCAGCTATAGGAGCTAACGCTATACCTATATTGCTAAGACCCGGCCCGACTACAGCCACTGCCTTGTCCTGGTCCACAAGACGATTGTAGGCATTGATTGCCTCGTTGGGATCGCCTTTCACATCATAATGAATGATGCTAAGCTTCTTGCCACGAATGCCGCCGGCATCATTGATTTCCTTAACGGCATAATCGGCTCCCCAAACAGTGGCAAGACCTGCAGCAGCCATGCTCCCACTCGTGTCGAGAATGCTGCCTATGACAATTTCACCGTCAAACGCAACTTGTGATGATGACGAAGATGATTCAGGCGTGGCAGAAGGTGAAGTTGTGGCATTTCCAGCAGTATTCCCGGTCGCATTCCCTGTACCCGTATTGCTCCCACAAGCAGAAAGAGCCATGGCGGCGACCAGTACAAGTGCCATTACCAGAGAAATTTTCTTTTTCATTTTTTCTCCCCCTTTAAAATAATTCATGACTAATTATTTCTAACAATATTATTTATGCTTATATTGTAAGAAATAATTTCAATTGTATTACCTTTTTTTACTGTGTCTATTTTCTATTCAATCACAAATATAGCAACATTTTTAGTGCATTTTGTACCGAACTCTTTACTTCGTATAATAAAATATTAGCGCTATTAAACATCAAATGCAATACTTTTCCATAGAAAATTTAAGAAAATTTTCTCTTTTTCATTGACATGATAACAGAAAAATTCCTATAATCAAATTACTAGAACGATTTGACGGAGGGATTTTTATTAAAAGGATTGGCTATATCGGGGCTCAAAGCATGCATCTGGTATATTTTGGCGAAGTTCTGGCAGCAGGGGTTCCCGGGCTGGATTCCAAATCGGGATATGTTTGGGCGCCCGATGCACCGGATATAGTTGCTTCAAGGCTGGCAGCAGGAGAACTGGCCGGAGTCTGCGATACCTTCAGCGAACTGCTGGAAAAAAGCGATGCCATCATGATACTAACCAGGGATGGTCGGACCCACAGAAAATATGCCGAAATGTGCATTGAAAACCATAAGCCGGTTTTCGTTGATAAACCCTTCGCGTGCGACAAGCAGGATGCCCTCGCTATGATAGAGGCAGCCAGGAAACATCATGTTCCCATCATGGGAGGCTCCACCCTCTGCTGGCTTCCTGAAACCGAATCGGTCCGCCGTTCAGCAAAGGACGCCTCCGAAATCACAATCCAATTCATGGCCGACTGGGAATCACCATACGGAGGCTGGTATTATTACGGAAGCCATCTCACCGATCTGTGCGCCTGCGTAGGCGGTTGCGATGCAAAAGGCTTTGAAGCAAAAAGAGAGGGCCGCAATGTGACGGCGAGCGTTTTTTATGACGGTCTCGCCGTCAAGCTGGTTTCCTCGCCGGATATCAATGACCTCTCTTTCCATATCGCCTATAAAACTGGAAATTCGCAACAGATTCTTGTACCCAACTATGAGCGTTGCTACCGTTTTGGAATGGAACGCTTTTCAGATATGCTTATAAACAACCAGAGCGTATATCCTGAAAGGCTGCTGTTCTCAGTCAACCTTCTGGACTCAATCATAAAGAGGCTTTCAAAATGATGTACGATATAAATCTTTGGCCACCGCAATTACCGACAGAGATTCCTGACAGACCGCCTCTCGACAAGCCTCGGTTCCATATTCATTTTGAGAGGCGTATTGCTTTGTTTTCCGTTTGCCAGATAGTCGATGAGCATTATTGCCGCTATTCTTCCCGTTTCATATGCGGGAAAATGGACTGTCGTAAGGGCGGGCACAAAAGATTCCGCAAGCGGGATATCATCGAACCCCACAACGGAAATATCGTCAGGCACAGCCACCCCCATCTCGTTAAGGGCATGAATGGCGCCAAAAGCCACCATGTCGTTAACACAGAGTATGGCGGTGGCGTTGCATTTGCTCTCAACGAGTTTCCTGGCCATCGCCGCCCCTGTACGGGTTTCATCTTTGCTGAGATTTCCCATTCCATCCGTATCAGCTATGAAAACAAGCTTTTCATCGTATTCAATATCAGTTTTCTTAAGCTGTTCCAGATAACCTTTGTAGATCTCCCTTCTGGTCCAGCGCGTAAGAGGAGTGGAAATAAAGGCAATTCTTTTATGTCCGTTTTCTATAAGATGCCTTACCGCTATCCTGGCTCCGAGCCGGGAATCGTAGTTGATGCTGTATACACCGCTTCCTTCATAGTTCTGGTCAAGCTGAATGAATGTCATGCCTTTTTCAGTATATTTTGCAAGCAGCCGGGGATCTTCGGAAATGGAGGAAACGATGACCCCTGTTACCCTTCTGGAATAAAGGTCCTGGAGAATCTGCTCCTCCCTCTCCACATCCTGCATGGAATTACAAAGGAGCATCTGATATCCCTTTTCATAGCATACAGTGCTGATCCCGTTGATGGTTTGCATATAGAACGGGTTGGAGATATTGGGGATGACCACTGCAATCTCCTTATCGTGATACGCTTTAGAAGAACGCGGTGCCGATGTATAGGCAAAAGACAGTTCTTTGGCGGCTTGTTCAACCTTGGAGCGAAGTTCTTTGGAGACGGGATAGTCCGCATTACTGAGTACTCTGGAGACCGTTGCCACAGAAACGCCTGCCAATGCTGCAACATCTTTTATAGTCACCCGTTTTTCCCTCATCACCGATCACCTGTTAAAGATATTTTCTTAGTAAACATTCCATTAAATTTACTGTTATTTTACTATCAGAAACAAGATAAATCAAGTATTTTAACTTGTCAACCAAAAAGAATTTCTAATAAATGGAAAGGTGTGATAGCATGGTCAAAGACACTGGTGAACTCATGGAATTCATGACACGTCCCAGTCAGCGCCTGATTGAAGACGTAAAAAGAATTGAAGGCGACATCATGATCCTTGGCGCAGGCGGCAAAGTCGGGCCAAGCCTTTCAATAATGGCCGCCCGTGCATGCCAGGAGGCCGGCATAAACAAGAGGATCATAGCCGTTTCCATGTTTGAGCGACAAGATGTGCCCGACATGATGAAGGCATACGGCGTTGAAGTTTTTGAGGCTAATCTTTTGGACAACAGCCAGCTTCAGGGATTACCCGATTGCCCCAACATCATATTTATGGCCGGAAGAAAGTTCGGAACCACTGAAAACCAATCCCTTACCTGGGCTATAAATGTCCTTCTTCCGGCAAAGGTGTGCGAACGTTTTCCCGATTCCCGCTTTGTCGTTTTCTCTACCGGCAACGTATATGGGGATACCTCCGCACTTTCGGGCGGATCGACCGAAGAGGACGAACCGAATCCTGATGGAGAGTACGGGCAAACCTGCCTGGGACGTGAGCGTGTGTTCCAGTATTACGCAAATCACTGCGGGACCAGATCCCTTCTTTTCCGCCTCAACTACGCCATAGAAATGCGTTACGGCGTGTTGTACGATATTGCCAGTGCTGTGTTCAACGGGCAGCCGGTGAGCCTTGCCCGCGGCATATACAACTGCATATGGCAGGGTGACGTGTGCGAATACGCAATCCGCAGCCTGCTCCACGTCTCGTCACCGCCTTTTGTTCTGAACGTTACCGGCCCCCAGTGCATATCTACCAGATGGACCGCCGAAACCTTCGGCAGAATCTTCGGCAAAAAGCCTGTCTTCTGTGGTGAAGAAAGGCCGGTAGGAATTTACAGCAACACAACCAAGCTCTGCGGTCTTATGGGAATGCCCCACATGCCGCTTGAAAAGATGATCCACATGCAGGCAGAATGGATCATGTCCGGCAGAGAAACCATCAATGCGCCCACCCATTTCGAGCAGGCCGACGGAAGATATTAAGGTTTTTGGGTTTAGCCATTGGCATATGTGAAAAAAATCGCTTAATACCATAAAAAAATCAGCAAAGCCCGCAATCGTTTTATATATCGATTGCGGGCTTTGCTGTTCCTATTCTTTATCTCGCCCGATAGCTCATCCCCATATACCTATCCCCGCTCCGCAATTCCTCAAGCATCTGGGCTATGCGTTTTTCTCTTGTCTCAGGTCTTTTGGCTTTCAATATCCAGCCCAGATAGTCGTTTTGCTGGTACGGTGGCCTCCTCCTATAGGCATCCATCAGGTTTTCCTTGACAAGCCGCTCCTCAATATCTTCGGGCATGGATTGATCTTTCTTTTCAGTCTGGAAAAATCCATCTCCCAGTCACTCTCCGTTATCTTCAACTACCGCGATAGCGTCAATTTCGACCAGGCATGCAGGATTTGCAAGACCGGCTACTTTGAGGACTGTAATCAAAGGTGGCTTTTTCAACTCGCCAACTGTTTCCATGAAGGCTTTAAACCCAATCGCAGGATCGCACCCGTCAACCATGTAAATGTTGAGCTTTATCACATCATTAAAAGTTGCGTTTTCAGATGCCAGAGCTATTTTAATATTCTCCAGTGCCTGTTTTGTCTGAAGCTCAGAATTGTCCCGCCCTACCAATTGCCCATCAGCGTTAATAGCATTTTGTCCGCCGATATAGATGGTCTTTGCATTGCCGGTGACTGTAACTACCTGGCTGTAAAATTTTGAAGCGAATAATCCTGTTGGATTACTATGCTTCACAGCAAACTTGTTCATCATATCTCCCCCAGTCTCCAGCTTGATATTTCAAAATACATGCCTAGCAAATTTTTAAAACATTCAGTCCAGTAATTATGTCAATTCCTAGTAAAAATATACCACAAACGGTATATGGACAGGCAGTGTACTGAACTTGCATTGGGAAATGCGTCTTGAAATAGCCCTTGTTTACACGATCGTCAAAGGCTTTTTGCAAAGTGTTCCTGCTTACGTCGAACATGTTCGTGATTTCGACTTCATCTGGCATCTGACCATCCGGTCGTTTCTTCGGAGTTCAACTGTCTTTATATTTGTACATATCATGCATGAATGGCAGTAAGACTGCAAACAGAATCACCAGTTTCTTTATATTGGCATAATTATATCTAATTAATATATTTGCTAGAACATTGTGAGTGTTTTTGATAAAATAATTTATCAACAGGAAATTATGCAGATATATTTATACGACGGGAGGGAACTAGCCATTAAGCGGTTCGTCTTATCCATGACATTCATCATGTTGGTTGCGGCAGTAGTTGCCGGATGCTCCAAAAGCATAGACGCGAGCGTATACAACACGGATTGTGAGTTTTACCTGGAAGGCCTGCCCGAAGAGTATAACCTGCTCCCGGATGAAATCAAAAAGGAGACTGGGGTTTGGATCAGATTAGGGAGTGTGACATCGGACAGGGTTTATGAGGTCTTGCTGAATGAGGAAAATGGCTTCCGCCAGTCTGTTGAAGGTTTGATCCCCGGAAAATACGAAGTCAACTATGGCGTGACCAACTCACGGTATTCAAGATTAAGGGTCAAAGTAGACATTAACAACATAATCATTGAGAAAAACAACCATTATGAAATTCCGGCATACATGGCTGACCCCTCGGAATTTGTCAGGGAGATTATGAACCTTCAGCCGCAAGATGAACTATTGAATGCCGACATCTTCTCAAGGAAAGTGCAGTATAACGGCAGAATCATTGATCTGTATAACATCAGGGATGAGATGAAATTCGTCGCGCCCAAGGATAAACGTCTTGCCCCAAAAGAGACTATTGAAATTCCTTCTTCAGATCATGAAGGGGTATCAATCATCGTGCAAAACCAGACTCAGAAATATATTGAGGCCAGTGAAGCGACCTTTACAGGTGTCCGCTTCTCGCGCAATAATAATGTCGTTTTCCCTAAAGCCATTACTTTGGGGACCAGCCTGAGAGATTTGGCACATGCCAGCGAGGGAATAATGGGAACACCGGACTATTGTCTGGGTTCTCCAGTAGTTTATTACAATATCGACGCCACAATACTGGTTTATGTCGACAAGAATTCCGGAGACCGTATCAGCTTTCATTATGAGTCCGGAAAATCTTACGTTTCCTCAATAACCTATGAATTCGAGAAATATGAATGATAAAGGAGTTTTGGCATGTCAGCTCTAATGAAGGTATTCAATGTGATAAAAATCAACCTTTTATCGCTTCTGGCCTTTCCGCTGTTGCTTATTTCGCTGATAGCGCAGCTCATAATGAAGGCATTTGAAAAAGCACTCGTTTTCCTGGGGGTCGGCGCGGCAGTTATCGGATTGGTCATATTAAAGGCTATTTGCAAGAATCCGAGCGGCTTCTTGGAAGGAGTCACCCTTATCATTGTTTTACTGTGTTTTTTGGGGATCATCTCGGTTATTGTTCTAACGGTCGTATATGTTTTTGGTTCGCTCGCCTCAGCATTATCCCTATTGCTCATTACAGCAATAAAGTTTGTATTGGATTTCATATTTGAAATCAGCTACAGGGGTTATTCAGCACTCTATGAAATATGCGAAACCGATCATGACGCGCTCCTTGGCAAATCCCAATCCAGATATTGGTCTTTTGCCTGTGTTTTCTGGCATGTTTTGCGTCTTGTCAACTTCGTTATTTCAAAAATACTGTCATTTATCCTGCCCCTTTCCGTTATAGCCAGCATATGCCTGTTCGGCTATTCAGTCTTTTTCATTCACAGTACGATCAATGAAAATTTGGGAATAGGCGTATTTACATATTTATCACTGTTCCCGGCCGTTGATGCAGCTTTTGCCGTGCTCTACTACCTGGTTCTGATGGTCGGAATCATTATTGTCATACTGACATTAGGCTATGAGTGGAAGGAATTGGCTGATTCGCTGGAGTTCGGGGATTCTGGCCTACTTCTTGTTTTGCCCGATAAAACCAATGGGCAAATTCAACTATCGGAGACCAAACCGGAACTGTTGACCGGTTCATCGGAAGAAAGAAAAGCAGATTAGGTAGACAGCGCTGAGATATATTTAATACAGAATCGCCGGAACTATTGACGGAGCTGCGTCAATAGCTCCGGCATATCATGCGAAACGTTATCTTAAGCCTCATCATATCAATTAACCCAGATAAACATTTTCATTGTGCCATGCTAAGAACTCTTTCGAAGGAAGCTCATCTGCCCTATTTGGCAACACTAAAAGTCTTTGGCCATGGAATTGATAATAAATACGACCGTTTCCATAATCCTCTTTTATTCTTCTGCTGACTTCAATCCGATAATCAGGTGCAATTGTCAAATATCCCTCATCAAAAAGTTTATGTATATCAGAACGGAGCAAAACACCGTTTTGAACATGGTGGGGACCATCTTTGGAATATGGTTTGATATGTGCTGCTTCTAATACGGGAAGCGTTTTCTCTCCACTTATTGCACAACGCCTTTGATAGGCATCGGTGACTATCACTCTAAATGCACCCTGGCCTATTCGATGTCTTACAAGTATACGTTGATAACGCGTTTCATCATTTTCATTTACTACGCTTTCTCTAGCTACTGCTTGCTCTGATATTTCTTTTCTTTCGAGTCTTTTACATATTTCTTGAAAAAGACGTTTACCTTCACCTTCTCTTGTATCCATGATTTTTCCTACTACTGTATTAGAAGGCCAATTGTCCGGCTGAACTATCCAGTCTTTCTCCTCAAAGAAAAAAGGTTCTGTGAGAATAATGCAGCCTACATATGGATTTGCGAGATCTATTCTGTTTTTTTCCCTATATCTCCGTAATCTTTCTGAAAACTCTTCATAACTTGATGTGCCGTTTTTCTTTCCAAATGCCTCCCAAGCCAACGATATTGGCAGCAATGAGTACTTTACAAAAAAGCCACCTCCAACAATGGCATAATACGGCTTTTTCAGCTTGAATAAAAACAAATCATTTGGTATTAATGCTTTAAAAGCTGTACTACCTGGTCTCCAGAAGTTAACTTCATCGTATCTTTCTGATTTCAGGGTACAATACCAATCATAATCGGTTAAGCCAACAAACATAGTGCCCATAAATTGCTCACCATTAAATTACTACCATTGTTTTCGTTGGCTAAAACCTGCATGAACCGCTTGGGATTCTCAATCATCTGGTTGATACACCTTTTACTTGCCCTATAAACAAGGGTTTGGCCTCAACATCAACACATCTCTTTATCTTCTACCACTGCAACAGCATCAATTTCAACCAGGCATAAAGGGTTTGCAAGGCCGGCTACCTTGAGGATGGTGAGCAAAGGCGGCTTCTTATACCAACATGGTGTTTTTCTTAAACGATTAAGTTCGTTTGCAATAATGGTTTTAAGTATTTCTGCGAAGAAAAAACATTGGGCCTTGTATCTAATCGTGTCAGGCCTAAAATCGAGAAAAACCATCCCCCTGTTGCCCTAATTCAACGTAACTTCCACCCTTCCCACCCAGCGCCGCTTTTGGGAAGATACCTTGAGTTCTTTTATTCATTTGAATGATCCCGGCAATAGTTTTCAACCTTATCGGCAAAAGTTCCGGAAATTTTCTCTCTCCAGTACGGAACAGAGGCTTCCAGGGATCTGAGCGCATTTTGATACTGGCTTTCCCCAAGTTCGCTCCGTATTTTATCCATCAAGTGTACCAAATCTTTATATTTCACAACGCGGGTATTGGGCTCGCCTTTCACCAGGTTGGTCAGGACAGTCAGATAGATAAACGCGCTGCCCCGGTTCATTCCCGTCTTGATAGAAACTTCTGTGCTAAGGGGATTGATTTCGCCCAAACCTCGGGTATACCTTAAAAAAGCCTGCCATACTTCGTCAATCATCTCGGCTGTGATCTTGTTATTGGCGCGGGAACGGCTTTTTGCATCATTATCCGTTTCTTTCATGCCTTCATCGCTATCATTTTCCGTCCATTTGGGAGACACGACTGCCATAGGCATCGGTAACCCCTTCTCCAACGCTATTCTTCGCAAGTAAATGTTCACGGCCATTTCAACATCCAGTCCGAGCGAATGAAGAACCTTTTTGGCTTCCGCCAGTACGGTATCATCAATTTGAATTTCCAGGCTAGCCACAACGAACACCTCCATATCATACTATTTGTACTAATAATTACTATAACATATACTTATATTAAGTGCAAGATAATATAATTGTACTATCATTTTCTTGATGTTATATATGCTGTTGCCAATTAGTTATGACGCAAGAATAGGATTATAAGCAGCAGAAAACCCTGCTGTCATTATGTCGGCAGGGTTGATAAAACTTTCCGAAGCAAAACTGAACAGTAATTTGCAGCTGTTAGGTACCGGTATATCCCCTATATTTGAAAATGTCAAGCCGGTTCATGGTAACGCTTTGTACGGCAACTATGGATAATTATCACTTAAGTTTTTTGTCTCTTTTCCATGAACTTTCTCCAGTTCCCATCGGGCACTAAAATCCCTTTTTCCCTAGCATATCGCTCATTGGTGTAAACGTATATCCAGCATGCCACCTCTTCCCCGTTTTCTGTCAGTATGTTCCTCATTTCCCGCACGTATAAATTGTTGCTTCTCCATTTACTATAACCCTCCAGCCTGTCAAGCGCCTTTAGCAGTTTTGCATCTATGGGAGCCACGATCTCTCCTTCAACCGTTCCATCGCCTCTCAGCAGCGCCGGATAACCCTGAGGCAGATGATAAAGCAGCCCATATGTTTTGGCCTGCGTGATACTGTTTATCCGCCCTTCAAGGTATCTCTTGTGATTCCGGAACCCCTCCAATAGTGTCCCATACACGAATACCCTTTCTATGACGGGCTCACTATTTGCCGTTTTATCCTCACGCACTGCTATACGAAGCCTCCTCCCCAACTCTGAGAAATCCGCTTAATAGCGCCTATGAAGGTTTATTCCAGATCCATTCAGGGGCAATTTACATGAGATGGAACGTCCCTGGCGCTGAGTTCCGTCAACAACATTCACACATAAGCGTACAGGAGCCCGGCATGATTTGCAATGCAGAGAATCTTTTTAAAATAAACAGATAATATTATGCTCAGAAGTGGTATCTAAATAGAGCAAGTAAAAATTTCAGTAACAGGAGAATGGCTATGAAATACTATGTTGACGTAAAAGCCGAACGAGACGGCGACGGTTCCTATGAAAGACCTTTTAAACGCATCAGCGACGCCGCAAAAATAGCACTTCCCGGGGACGAAGTGCTGGTGGCGCCCGGAATTTACCGGGAATACGTTGATCCGGTCCATTCGGGTACGGAAGAGGCACGCATCACTTATGTGAGTACCAGCCCTCTTGGCGCCGTGATTACCGGTGCGGAACAGGTTAAAACCTGGAAGCATTACAAGGACAATGTCTGGATATGCCGGATCCCAAACAGCGTCTTCGGCGATTACAACCCCTATACGACCATCGTCTATGGGGACTGGTATTTCTCAACCCCAAACAAGCACACCGGCTGCGTTTTCCTTAACGACAGGGCGATGTACGAAGCCACAACTCTGGATGAGTGCCTCAAGGGCGAAGTATATCCATACAGCTGGGTGCCTGAAGAATCCATTTATAAATGGTATACCGAACAGGACCCGGAAAAAGACGAGACCGTCATTTACGCCAATTTCCAAGGTCTTGACCCGAACAAGGAAAACGTCGAGATCACGGTACGCCGCAGATGTTTCATGCCATCCAAAACAGGCGTCAGCTATATTACGGTCAGGGGATTCAAAATCGATAAGGCGGCCACCACCTGGGCACCGCCCGCAGCTTTCCAGGACGGCATGATCGGCCCTCACTGGAGCAAGGGCTGGATCATTGAAGACTGCGAGATTTCAAACAGCAAGTGCGCCGGCATTTCCCTGGGCAAATACTTCGATCCTGATAACGAGCACTACTTCACATACAAGCAGGTGAAAAGCCCCACCCAGATGGAACGGGATGCGGTCTGCCGCGGCCAGTACCATGGTTGGCTGAAGGAAAAGGTCGGCAGCCATATCATTCGTCGCTGCAACATCCACCATTGCGAACAGGGCGGCATCATCGGCCGTATGGGCGGCGTGTTCAGCATCATTGAGGACAACCACATCCATCATATCAACAATATGATGGAACTCGGCGGCGCAGAGATCTCGGGCATCAAACTGCATGCGGCCATTGACGTAATCATACGCCGCAACCATATCCATCATTGTACAATGGGAATCTGGTGCGACTGGGAGGCCCAGGGTACACGCATCACCCAGAACCTGCTCCATGATAACCAGCGGCCGCCCTATGCCAAGCATCTGCCCGGAGGCATGATGTCCCAGGATATCTTTGTGGAAGTCAGCCATGGCCCCACGCTCATCGATAACAATATCCTGCTGTCCGATGTGAGCCTCCGCTGCGCAACACAGGGCGTAGCCATGGTCCACAACCTCATCTGCGGCGCATTTACCAGCGTTGGCGAAGGAACCACCTGGCGCTATACCCCCTATCACATTCCGCACCGTACGGAAGTGATGGGCTTTATGACCATCCTTCACGGCGACAACCGTTTCTATAACAATATCTTTGTCCAGAAATGGCCTTCCGAGGACTACGTGGTCTATAACGACCAGGATCCGGAGAAAGCCATGCGGGAAAACAGGGCTGTTGGCACGCATGTCTTCGACGAGTATCCCACCTACGAGGAGTGGATTGCGCAGTTCGATTTCACGCAGTGGCCCAACATGATGGCCCTGGAACCTGTCCACTTTGGGCATCTTCCCGTCTGGAGCGAAGGCAATGTGTATCTCAACGGCGCCAGACCATGGAAAAAGGAAAAGAACAACCTGATAATCGACGCAAAGGATCGGGAGATAAAAGTCGAATTGGTGGAAAAAGACGGCCATTATTTCCTGGATACGAACATATTCGATTATATCAAGGATTTCGGCGCCCGGATGATCCATACCGAAATTCTCGGCAAAGCCTTCGAGCCCGAGCAATACTTCGAGAACCCGGACGGAACACCCATACGCTTCGATTCGGATTACTTTGGAGACCATCGCGGAGTCCATGTCATCCCGGGTCCCTTCGCATCACCTTCGGATCATATCAAGCTGTACTAAAAAGAAAAGAGGACGGTTCTCATACGACAGAGGAACCGTCCTCTTGTTTTCCAAACGGGACAAGATCTGTCCCCTTTTTTTGCTATACCAGGCGGCGGATAAGCTCTTCCTGGGAGCCATAAAGCAGGTCGATAATGGGAAGATGCAGCATGGTGTACGCGCCCGGCGCTTGCTTCACGGCAGCCCGCGCGACCGAAACCATCATCTGAGCGGTCATGGCGGGGTTGTCGATGCTCATTTCAAAGCGGAAACGCTGGTTATGCGCAGATCCCGACGCACCCTTCCGCGTGATGGTCACGCCGTGTCCCACGTCGGTTATCGACTCCACATCGTCCACCTGGATCACATGGGTTTCGTCATGGACAAAATACGGATCCGCCTTTATCTGGGTCGCAACCGTATTGAAATCGGCGCCCTCTTCCAGCTCAACATAAACCATGCGGCGGTGCAGACCCGAGCCTACCGGTATGGTGATGGAGCGTGCATCCTTCACGCCGGGGATGGCCCGTACGGCAACGGAGTGCCCCATGCTCAGACCCGGCCCAAAGTCCGTATACGTCAGTCCCTTGGGAGCCGCAGCTTCAAAAAGCCCACGGATAGCCGAGTCAATGCCCGGATCAAAGCCCACGGAAGTAACCGCCACACTTCCGCCCTTTTTGGCTGCCGCGTCAAGCCTTGTGAACAGATCATAGACCTGGCTGTGGATATCATAGCAATCAACCGTTGAAATACCTTTCAACAGGAGCTCTTCCGCAACATCGGGCACCTGCCGGCTCGGTATGCACAATACGGCAACCTGTACCCCTTTCAGCTCGTCAATATTGCGCACGATCGGAATTTCCCCGAGAGCGCCTTTTTCAAGCGACCGGCTGACAACACCGGCAAGTTCAAGATCAGGCGCTGCGTTGATTGCTTCGATTGCTGCCTTTCCAACATTTCCATAGCCATATACCGCAATTTTAACCATATAAACTCACCTCTCCATCAAATCATACAAATCCTGTTTTTCCATGTCAATAAAAGCTTTGGGACGGTTTTCACCGGCCTGGCGGATGATATCCGCCCTCTGCATGCACCAGCAGGCAATGCAAACCTGAAACCGTCCCAACAGCCCTTTCAACCCGGTATTTTCTTCTGCATCAGCACTCGTAGGTCTTGGCGGCTTCGAATTCGTCCAGAATAGCCTGGTCCGGCTTTTTGGTCAAAAGCGAAACCACGACGATAGCAATACATGAGAGCACAAATGCCGGGAACAGTTCATAGATGGCAAATACGCCGCCAAGTTTTGAAATCAGCTTGTTCCAGATGAATACCATGCTGCCCCCGGTGACCATGCCCGCAATGGCGCCAGCCCGCGTTGTTCTCTTCCAGAACAGCGAGAACAGGATGATGGGACCGAAAGTGGCACCAAAGCCTGCCCATGCGAAGGATACCACCTTGAAGATAACGCTGTCTTCATTCAGGGCGACAACAATGCCGAACAGTGAAACCAGCAGCAAAGTAATGCGCGAAACCAGCATGATCTGTTTGTCAGTCGCATCCTTTCTGAAGATGCCTTTATAAATATCGCGTGCAACTGCCGATGATGCGATGAGCAGATAAGAGTCCGAAGAGCTCATTGTGGCAGCCAGGATACCCGACATGACGATGCCCGCCAGAAATGCCGGAAGCAGTCCGGTGGACATGACGATGAAGATGTTTTCCGAGCTGCTACGTGTCAGCAGTGCGGCAGGATAAAGCGTTCTTCCGGTGAGCCCGATAGCGACTGCGGCAAACAGTGAAATGACGCACCAGACGATGGCAATACGCCTGGACTTCTTCAACTCGGAAGATTTGCTAATAGCCATGAACCTCAAAAGTACCTGGGGCATGCCGAAATAACCGAGACCCCACGACATGATGGAGATAATCGTCAACAGGCCGTATTCTCCGGCCGGTCCGAAAAGGGGATTACCTGCCGGATCCAGCTGCTGGACGCCATCCGCCATCTGGGGCTGTGCAATGCCAAAGAATTCAAAAAAGCCCGGGATCGATTTGATATTGTCAAGGATTGCCGGGATCCCGCCGGCAGCGACCACACCGACGGTCAGGACCGAACAAAGCGCTATAATCATCACGATGCCCTGCAGAAAATCGGTGGCGCTTTCAGCAAGAAAACCGCCGAGGAACGTGTACAGGATAACAATGATCGCGCCGATGATCATGACGATCTGGTACTGCATGCCGAACAATGTGCTAAAGAGTTTTCCGAACGTCACAAAGCAACTTCCCGCATAAACCGCAAAGAATACCAGGATGAACAGCGAGGCAATTGTCAGGATGATCTTTTTGTTTTCCTTGTAGCGGTTGCTCAGAAATTCCGGTATGGTAATAGCATTGCCCGCCAGGGTGGAATACCTGCGAAGCCTTTTTGCAACAAAAAGCCAGTTTATGTAGGTTCCGGCCGCAAGACCGATGGCCGTCCATATGGCATTACTGAGGCCGAACCAGTAGGCTACACCCGGGAGCCCCATCAGCAGCCAGCCGCTCATGTCCGAAGCCTCTGCGCTCATGGCCGCGATCCAGGGTCCCAGTTTTCTGCCGCCGATGAAGTAGTTGTCAGAGCTTTCATTTGCCCTTCTCATATAATACAGGCCTATCGCGACAACAACAGCAAGGTAGACACACATGCAACCAGAATCCGAATCTGTTCCCCACTCATGTTTCTGTCTCCTTAAAGCAATTTTTCTGCCATTATACCAAAGTTTCGCGAGGATGAAAAGTAATACGGTGCAATGTTATCACTTTACTGTGATAAAGATAGAAATGTATGAAAAAATTCTCCCTGTCCACAGCATAAATAACTCTCACAAGAACCGTCCCCGTGGAAAAAGAAAAACCACGGGAACCATCCCCGTGGTTACCTGCACAGCAGTCTTTGGGTGACGATGTCGGAATAGAGCTCCATGCCGACGGTTTCGGCGACATGAATGACATCGGCAAACCGGCCGCTCTCAGGTGCGAATGTGGTCAGCAGGTTCTCTGCCGTTAAGATCCGGTCAGGGTTGAAGATCACATCCTGGTAGCCGTCAAAAATGGCCACATAGAAGATCCCGGATTCCACAATGTCCTGGAAGAAATGGCTACCATAGGACAGCTCCGGCATGAAGCCCTCTTTTTTGGAGGCATACTCGCAAAGGACCTTCATATTGCATAATTCCGCGAAATGTACCGGAACACCAAGGGACGGCGTTGTGCTCCCCCATCGGCCGGGACCTACCAGCATGGCATTCTTCCCTTTCATTGCCCTGTTGATCAGGCCAATCAGCCTGGCCACCTCATACTTTTCGCGCTCGCTCAGTTTCAGGTAGGCGCCCGCGCCGATAAAAATCACATAATCGATGGACAGGCGCACGCTTCCGCCCATGAAATTGCCCTTGCCGGAGAAGAAGCAATCCTTCACATCCTTCAGTTCGGGTATGGTGACGGTTTTGCCCAGACCCTTGGTCTGCAGCGGGCGGCACTGGAGAAGATTGATCTTGAAGGCTTCATCCTTGAAGTTGGCCGTAAACTCGATGTCAACAGGATAATCGTATGCCTTCGAGAGCAGGGCCAGCATCTCCCGCATGATGGCGGGAAACCTGGTTTTGGTCAGGAGCTTTCGGAAATCCAGAAGATAAGGCATCCTGAAATCCCTGTATCCCAGTTCGCGCATTCGGGCCAGGGCAACATAGTCCGGGCTTGCGAACAGCTCTTTTTCGGTTTTCAGGGGCAGGAACAAGACCTCGCCCAAATCCTTGCTTTCCAGGGCGTTCCTTGTGAACGAAAGGAGATCCAACCGATGCTGGGAGAACTTCTTCTGATCCTCCTCGCTCATCGGGGGATTCCGAAGCGGATTGTCGAGGCACACAATCTTCACATAATCCCCGTCGGTCCGATCCACCGCCCGGGTACCCATGCCAAAAACCAGGCGAAGCATCCCGGCATTCATATCGATGCTTTCATCCCACACATAGAGGTTGGTGGAAAAACCCACGCCTGCCACATGGGGGAAGAAATAATCCCCATGCTGATCCCCCGATACGCGCTGCACCAGGATGGCCATCTGTTCATCCTTCTGTGCCAGCCCTCTTTTCAGCCGGTAGGTCAGTGCATCCTCGTTCATGGTGCTGGCATAAACCGTGCGCACGGCCTGTTCAAAGGCTTCATAACGCTCCTGGGGCGTTCCCTGGTTCACGCAGAACACGCTCTGGTATTTGCCGGCGAACGCGTTTCCGAAATTATCCTCCAAGAGAGAACTGGAACGCACAATGATAGGGGACTGGCCGAAATACTCCAGCATCTGTATGAATTGCTCCTGGATATCCTTGGGAAACGTGCCGTGCAGCAGCTTTTCCTTGAGCTCCGCCGCATATTTGAAATACCCCTCGGGGGTTTTCTGCCGGATACGAAGCGTCCACCAGCCGTTCTGGACGATATAGGTGTAAAACACGTCGGAACCGATGTAAAACGAATCGTGGGGCTCCAGGCAGGATGCAAAGCGGGCGCCGCCATCAGCCTCCAGGATCTTTCTTGCCAGCAGCATGCCCACGCTTTTCCCGCCGATAAAGCCCGTACCGATTTCCCTGGAGGCGATGGCGAGAATATCCCTCAGCGTGAAATACCGGTCACACAACTTAAACATCCTGGAATCGCTGCCGATGAGCATGGACATGAGCTGCTTCTTGAGCGTTTCCTGCTCCTCATGGGGAGCGCCCAGCATGCTTTTTGCATTGTTGAAGATGGTATTCCAGTAATCCAGCCTGATCTCACCGCGGTTGATGCTGGTAAACAGCTCGGAAGCATCCGCGCTGGATGTGATGCAGACGGCCTCCTGATCCTGGATCAGGTGCGGGAAAAACATGGTCGGCGAATAGCGCTGCCAGACCTTCAGGGGATGGATATAGGTTTTGTCGCTGATCTGGTACAGGTCCAAAAGAAGCTGGGTGGTTTCACGGATACCGGCAATGGTGCTGTAGGTATGGCAGTTGCGCATGATGGCAAAATACGCCACCGTATCCAGCTCATACAGGTAGGGACAGGTAGCCTTGAAGAAATTGCCGATCATCAAATCCGAATGCCAGTATTCCAACAAATCCGTGAGGCAGTCGAAAACATAGAGCACCCGTCTTCCTTCTTCTTTGATCAGGTTGTGTATCTCTATGGCGAAGCTTTCAAAACCCTTGCTTGCGTCAACGTGGTAGACCTTGTCGCATCGGCCGTCCAGCACGGGTTCATGTCGGGCAAAGCGGATATAAACCATGCGCATGTTTTCCGTCCTTGCGCTTTCTGCAAAGGAATGCACCATATCCTTATAGCCTTTAAGGGTATCCACCTGCCATACCACGTTATCACCGAACCGCAGGTGATCGATAACCTGATCAAAACCTTTCAATCCCGTGCTGACCTTGTCGAATAAATTCATGGCACACCCCATCCTACCCGAACCGTTCGCTCTCCCGATATATGATGCCCCTAATCACACATTAACAACAACAGGATGATACCATAAAATGGGAGCTTTTCGCCAGGTGAAATGCTCCCATTTTATACATCATTTCGTATTCGCATGAAGCTACTGGATACTTTATTGACATAATGCTATAAACTGGAGATCAATCGATTCCCTTGTATCCATTCTTCTCCGCATGGCCAAGAAGATATAGGAATGCAAATGCCGGAATCCGGATGATATCCTTTCCCGATTTTGATTTATAAATTCCAAAATCCCCTGTATTCTTGGTTACAACGATTGCCGCCGAAGCCTCTCCACTCATTTCGACAATTGCGTCCTCTTCGGAAATGGATACAGCTTCGCGATATTTGACTTCTATGAGGATATTCTTTATCCTGGGATAATCCACAACAATATCAATTTCCTTTCCTTTTTTACCTCCACGGTAATAACCTACCGATGCAGCCTTTTGATAATAAAATGCTGCAACATGCTTATATACGGCCGTTTCAACAACCTTCCCCATCTCCACCGGGTCAGTCAGCAAAGATTCGTCCATTAAAACGGCATTCCGAATGGCTGCATCAGCAATATATATTTTGGGCCTAGCTTTCAGTACCCTTTTTCCTTCCATATTTACTGGCCAGCTTTGATATATCAAATTTGCACTTTCCAGGTAACGAATATAGTTTTCGACTGTAGGTCTCGATACACCACCAAGCTCTTTTGCAACAGCCTCTATTGAGACTATCTCAGATGATACATTGCATAGGTACAGGAATATCCGCTCCAGTTCGGTAGCATTTCTGATATTATACAGCGAAGGAAGGTCTCTTTTAAGTACCTTGTCAACCACATCTTCACGCATAATCTGTTGAGCCACCACGTCATTACCCGATAATGCCAGTTCCGGAAACCCTCCAACTTGTAGGTAACGATTAAAATGGTTTTGTACCTTGGATAGCTGCATCATTATTTGGATGCGTTCCTGTTGTGTTTTACAGGGCAGGGATGAAATCTTTAGCCCATGAGGAAGTTCAGGTTTATCCAATCCAATCAATTCACAATATTCATAAAACGATAAGGTTGGAACCTGAATGACCGTCCATCTCCCGGCACCACTTTCCTGATTCCCCCTAATCAGGGCTGGACTGGCCGAGCCTGTGGCTACCACTTTTGTGTCAGGTTGATTGTCATATATGGTTTTAAGCCATTTATCCCAGTCTTGGGCATACTGAACTTCATCAAAGAAGTAATAACATTCTTGGTCGGCATTAATATTTTCATGGTAGCACTCCAATATCTCATGGAAACCGGCAAGTTTCAGCATAGGATGATCCATGGAAATATAGACAATCTTCTGGGGCTGCACACCGCGATTGAGGATAGCCTCAATCATCTGGTACAATATAGTGGTCTTACCGACTCTACGCGCACCCGTAAGGACAACAGTACGGCGAAGATCCCGTTGTTCCAGCCGTTTCATCGCCTCATAAAATGCAAACCGCTTATAGGTTCTGGACAGCTTTGGATTCATGATTCCGGTTTTCCACCATGGGTTATAAGCTGTCAGTACTTTAAGAATGCCTTCCTTGCTTGTGATAGCCATGCCCCCACCTCCTTTTGACAAATATTATAACTGTAATATACATTTTTATCAATAAAAATTATAAGTATACTTATAATTTTTTCAGCAATAAACCAAACTACATTTATATTTAAATGCTTAGATGTGCATATTGCTTCTACTGAACGTCCTCCCTTTGTCTCAGCCAAAAAGATTAAGCCAAATATAAATAGTCATGGAAACTTAATCAATAGATAACCAAAAACAAGCGGCATGTCATATTCTCGTCGAATAAACATGCCGTTCTGAAAAAGGATATCATGTATTTTACATTGTCCGTTACTTTGCCAACGCCTTCTCCTTTTTCTGCATCTCCTGTTCAATGGCTTTGAATGCTTCCGCTTTGCTTCCGGTGGTGGAGCGGATGGAGAAAGCGATGTTCACAATATGATCCGCCACCCTCTGTAACGAAAACAGGACGGAATAGATACTCTTTGAAACCTCAACCGGGTACATCCCTGAGCTGAGGCGCACCACGTTTTCGTCGCGCGTTGATTTGATCAGCTTTTTGACATCCTTCTGAATATTGGCTATGGTTTTCAGATTCTCGATTCTGCGATTGGCAAAGGCATCAAGCCCTAAAGTGAACATGGCGGTTATGCGGGTATAGATTGCATTGAGTTCCTCTTTGGTCTCATCCAGAAAGGCAACCTCTTTGTTCTTCATATACTTGGTTTCTTTTGCCAGGAGCACAGCATAATCGCCCAGGCGCTCGATGTCGTTGGTGACATGATGCAATCCGCCAATCAGTTTTTCGTCTTCGGGCAGTTTGGTCACCGATGAAATCTTGATGAAGAAGCTTGTCAGCTTGCTGGTCAGGAAATCAATGCGCTCTTCGATCTCGTCGATATTCTTCCTGTCGCTGGTATCGCCGGTGACCAGGGAAGAAAATGCGCGATCGAGGTTTTCTTTTGCCAGAAGCGCCATATCGTGCAACTCCCGCAAAGCCTGTTCGATGGCCACCGCAGGGGTTTGCAGGAAACGCTCGTCGATATAGGACACCTGCTGCAGCTTGTCCTGCTTGTCTTTCACCAGCCGTGTCACAAGGTTAACCAACGGATCAATAAACACCAGCAAAATCATGGTATAAACAGCGTTATATATCAGGTTGTAGGTTGCCAGACTGAACTGGGGTTTCCCCGGGAACAGGCTTTCAAAAAGGCTGACAATGGGTGTTCTGAAAATGACAAGGATAATGGAAAACATGACTGCGCCTATCACGCTCGTGATCACGTGGAAAAGCGCGATGCGTTTGCCTTTGGCGTTTGATACAAGGGCGGCCATGATACCATCAATACAGGTTCCGATGTTCGCCCCCATCACCAGGAAAAAGGTTTGATCGATATTTTTGATAATGCCCGCCGACAAAAAAGCGATAAATACACCGGTTGCTGCCGAAGATGACTGTATGATGACTGTAAAAAGAACACCTAATATCACCAGAAGAACGGGATTCTGCATGATATCATATTTGAACAGCTCGGAGAGTTTTACACTCAGCGACGAGTCAGCTCCGCCGATGGCCGATTTCATCACTTCCATGCCGATGAACAGCATGCCGAATCCAATTAAAAACGGCGCTATTTTATTCAGAGTTTCATTGCTGGTGGAAAAAATGATGAGAACACCAACGAACGCAACGGCAGAAAAAACATAGCTTATGTTGAAACCACCTTTACTGATGCCTGAAAGGGCAAGCAGGAAAGCCGTAACCGTCGTGCCGACTTTCGCGCCCAGGATAAATCCGGCGCCTTGTTTCACTGTCACAATATTGGCATGGGCAAGCCCGACTGTCATGACCGAAGTGGCTGAAGAAGACTGGACAAGTGCGGTGGCCCCGATTCCGATGCCATAATTCACGACCCTGTTTTTGTCCAGCTTTTTAAAAAGATTGCGTATTCCGGATCCTGCGCTTTGCTCCAGGCCGGAACCCATCTGTTTCATACCGAACATGAAAACAGCAGCCCCGCCCAGCATCAGCAGCAAATCCATGATAATCTCCATATCTTTTCTTCCTGCATCAGATTTGATTGATTCAGTAATGATTGAACGGATATCATCATAATATATTATACATTAATTATTGACGGTCCAAATAAAGCCATTATCCAGTATACCATATCCCCCTGTCCGGGCAATAACCTTTTACGAAGTAATTTTTGGCAATCGTGCCAATTTGGATATATGCCTGTCATCTTCTATTTTGCCCGGAATCCGGGCAAGTTTTTCGGTCCGCCGCCCCAAATCGCCTGATGTTGATAAGCGCAAGCCCGGCCAGGCATATGATGCTACCGGCTGTCTTGAACCAGGTAATCGCTCGAAAAAAGGGACAGTTGCCTGTCCCTTTCAGATTGTCGAAAAACAGGCATTTTCACGTGGGTGAGAATGCCTGTTTTCTTTGAAATATCAAAAATATAGCCCAAAATCGATAAAATAAAGGGC
>NZ_FQZP01000022.1 GCF_900142095.1 Thermoclostridium caenicola
GCATACCTTTCTGCAATATAGTTCATCTGGGGCTCTGCATAGATGGTCAGCTCAATATCCGGCTTATATTTATCGCTGACAAGATGATATCCCAATGAGACATATCCGCCGAAAAATTCACTATATGCAATGCTTAAAGCATTGCCGTTCTTGTTGGCATAATATGCCATGGTCTTAGCACATTCATAAAGAAGTTCATGAATATCAGGATTATTTTTATCAGATAACAGTGTTGGTGTAGTCACAATTGCATTTCGAAGATATATTTTTCTATTTTCAATTTTGGCAATGCAATAGAAGTCCTCGGCATTATCCCTGATGTATGCTTCAAATTCCTCATCGCTCCAAACTTCTTCCGGAGGCGTATAAACCGTCCTCAGACCGGGTTCCAGCATCTTGTGAATAACCGCCGCTGCGGACGCCCGCGTCAGGTTGCCGTTGGGATTAAACTTTCCATCCGTTCCGCCCACTAGAATGCCAAGTTGATAGGCCTTGCAAACATAATCCCTAAGGTTTACCGGGATGCTGTCGTAATCCGCTATCCTCGACCTTATCTCGTTTTCATTGTAGGAAATATCTTTCTCTCCGGTTATCATGGGTAGAGAACGTATGATAATCCTGGCCATCTCGGCCCTTGTGATGGGTCGTCTGTAATCGGTAAACTCTCCCGGCTGCACAAAACCCAATTCCAACCCAATGGACACATAGACGTCCCCCCAGTATTTATCTGAAGGAACGACCACACCCTTGCCGGCAGCCGCTACGGCTATCTTGATAAACTGTTCCACCGTGAGGTTATCCAAGGGTCCGAATTTTCCCGCGTATCCCACCATCAGTTCCCGCGGGTGGTTGGCGACATACTGGACGTGCTCGTAATACCAGGCATCCTTGGGTACATCCTGGAAGCTCACCTCCGCGTGTGACCGGCTCATACCCGAAGGCATAGCAGCCAGAACCAAAACAACTGTCAGCAGGATCGCGAGAGACTTTTTCATAACCCAACCTCCTAACAATTGGTTGAGTTAATCTTATCATTAAGTGTAATTATTTATCAATATTAGTAAATTCAAAACGTGGCTGGATTTATGAAAGCTGTTTTCCAGGCACGTTTCAGGAAAGTGGTATTTATATCTCTGAGGTACGAGGATAAAGGTGAAATCGTCGAAGTGGCCGAGGAAATGATTGAGATTGCTTCGTCACTTCGTTCCTCGCAATGACATAAGCATTTATGCACATTAGCGGAAATCGTTCTATTCCATAATGTCCGTGCTCAGGATGCCGCTCCTCATGATGAGCCCTCTCAGCGTTTTATTGTACATGGCCGTGCACTTCAGCCGTTTCAGCATAATATTCCGTTTAAGATGATTCAAATTCTTGCGGTAACGGTACTGGAATCCCTCAATTCCCTGATTGAGACTGTCGGCCAGGGCAATGGCACTCCTTATGGCATAGCTGATGCCTTCGGCCGAGCTGGGGCTGATGAAGCCCGCCGCCTCACCCACAAGCGCCATATGATCATTGCCGGTGATAATTCCGGATGCTGATCTAGGCCGAAGAAGATAAGCTCCTTCCCGCCTGATCCGCTTGCCGAAGAGATAGCCGAAATCACGAAGCTCGTTTTTCAGTTTTTCAAACCTGCTCCTGGCTTCCCTGTCAGGATCCAGAGCTGAACCGATGATCATCCTGCCGTCCTTGGCAATAATCCAGGAATAAAAATCGGTAACAGTGCTGTCAAATATCGCACCATAGTAGGGTATGCTTTCGGAAGTCTCATACCATTCCTGGATGGCAATATACTTTATGATTCCCGGGTTTTCGGGAAATACCTGGCGCCGGACATTGGACCAGGCACCATCGGCAGCCACAATAACGCGTGCTCTTTCGGTGTAAATCCGGTTCTTATGGATGAAGGCAATTTCATAGCCCTCATTCATCTCAGACAGGGCAGTAAACCTGCATTTCATACCCATATCCACATGGGGAGGAATGAGTGAGACCATCCATTCATCAAACCGCTTGCGGTCCATGTTCAGATAAAAGCGCTGGTAATACCGTTCAAGATGGTTATCAAAATCAATGGTCCTTACCAGGAAAAGCTGGCGATCCACAAGCACGCCTGCGGGCACCGCCAGACCCATCCTGCCCAGCACTTCCTGGGCATCGGGCGCAAGAAGACCACCGCAGCACTTGGTCCTTTCTCCTTCCTCAGGTTCCATCAGGTCCCTTTTATCCAAAAGCAGTACCTTATATCGCTTATCAAGCAGCCTGGCAAGGGTAGCCCCTGCAGGACCCGCTCCGATAATGGCTATATCATAGGGCATGTGTCATACCTCCGTATCCGTTTTCCGGCATACATTGTGTATTATAGCAGGTCGCCGGAAAATTTTGAAGCACGGAGCTGTCAAACAGGTTACGGAAGCAAATGGGACATGCCATATTCTTCGAAGGTTTCCTTATACCCTGCTGCAAGCTCTTCCGCCCGCCTGAGGTAATCCGCAACAGCAGCATCCTTACTTTTTTCTCCCTTGATGTATGCTTGCGTTTCCTCAAACCACGCAAGGAAAAATCCGCTTTGCGGGCTTGAATACGAATGGTTCACCCGGGATGGTGTCCTTTGGGATCCATAAACCACCGGATTGATGTTCTGACCTCCCAGAAATGCAATGTCGGTGCTGGTGTTATGAAGAACGGTACCAGATACCACCGGCTTTTTCCCGCCGGCCAATTCGTATAGATGATATCCAACCGCATCCTGACGATAGAGGGTATCGGTGGCCCTGAGATACTGGAGTCCTGTTTCAGAGCAATCCAGCGTGATCCATTCAATCAACGGCCCAAGCGCTTCCTTATGGGGCGAGTTCCTGTTGACCATGACCCCGGCGCTTACATTGCCATCAGCGGTTTTAAAGGGGGGCAGACATATGGCCCAGTCGCCTGCCGTATCCCTGAGGTAATAGTCAAGCGCCGTGTTATTGATGAAATCCAGCATGATGAAGAATCCAAAAGCCGGCTTGTCACCTTTGCCGTTCAGGGCCATGCTCCATTCCTCGCCATAAGGGAGGATATCCCCGATAAAGCCCTGATCATAAAACGCCTTTGAAATCTTCATGAAGTCTTCCCAGTCCGGATTGATCCATGTCACTGCATCTGAATCGCTGCTGAAAGCCTGAATGCTGGTATCAATCATAAGGGACAGATCATGGCACCCCGGAACGATATAATAACCATGCTTTTTCAGCGTCTGGGCCGCTTGCAGGAACTTATCCCAGCTTTCGGTACCCCCGCCGATGATCTCGGAAATCCTTTCCGGATCATCTGTACCCCAAACCTCCCTGGCTATGGACCGCCGGTACATGAAGACATGCACATAGGGTTTGTAGGGCAATGCGATAAGCTCGCCGTCCGGATTGGTTCCGGCATCAATTACATACTGGGGTATGTCCGCCTTTTTCAGCGCAGCCTCCACATCTATGCCCAGTTCCTTATAGGTGCAGGCATAACGGGACATCTCACCCTTGGTAAAATGGGACGCATAGGCAACGGGGACACAATAGATGTCTGCCACAGCCTCGGCGTCGCCTGGCAGGTTCTGGTTGATCAGGCTCAGCGTATGGTAATAATCAACCAGCGGGGTGTAAAACAGGCGCACTTCATAATCAAACCCGGGATTACGCCGTATATACTCATTAATAATGAGTTCCAGTTCATCATCGTAGGAGTAGACATTGAGCACCTTTTTTGCGCCTGTGGGCTCAGGCGTCTGCCCGGTTCCGGTATTGTCCGGCTCCCCATTGCCGGTATCCAAAGGCGTGGATGATGGAGGGACGGTACTTCCTGCCGCGGTTTCTCCCTGACGCGTTGTGCCGGCGTTTGCTCCAAAAAACAGAGCGGCTATAACAGCCGCAGCAACCAGCACACACACAACAGCAACTGTGATCCTTTTTCCCATAGCCAGTTTCATATACTTTTGTCCCCCTTGCCAGGTTCGTCGATTTATCTCTGCAAAATCTTCAGGTTACCGGACGGAACTTTCAATCCACCTTTCCCTGACGCGGCTCAGGAAATCCGCAATGGCGGTTTCCTTGTCCTTCTCGCCTTTGACATAAGCCCGGGTTTCATCCATGAATATCGAGGAAATATAATCATGGTTTACATAATTCCCGGGATCCGATGCATCATGCAGGGCATCAAGCCTGTCCATGGCCTCGCAGATAATGGGATTGAGATCCTGCCCGCCGAGAAAATCCGATATGTTTTCATTTGCTTTAAGAACAGCTTTTGAGATTACGTTAACTTTACCACTCTCGAAAAAGGTCCCGTTTGCCAGTCGATACTGAAGCCCGTTTGGCGAACTGTCCAGCGTCATCCATTCGATGAGGGGCTTGATTAAGTCTTTATTGGGCGCATGCTTGCTGACCATGATTCCTGTAAAGAATTTCGCCTGGGTTTGGAAAGGCGGCAGGCAAATGGCCCAGTCACCGTAAGTCTCATTATTTTCATCCAAGAAATCGGACAGACTCACGGGTGCCACAATACCAAAGAACTTGTCCCCTTTTCCTTTCATGTCCTGGAACCACGCTTCGCTCCATCTTTCGGTATCTTTGATGCAGCCTTCATCATACAGGCTCTTTGCGACATCCATAAACGCTTCCCATTTGGGATTGATTCGGGGATTAACATCCAGCAGTTCCGAAACAGGGCAGCTCCAGTCAACCAGGAATGACAGATCATCGCATCCGGGAGCGATATAATAGCCGTGCTCTTTCAAAGTTTTGGCTGCCTCCAGGAACTTATCCCAGCTTTCAGTGCCCCCACCGATGATCTCGGCGATCTTATCCGGATCATCGGTTCCAAAAACTTCTTTTGCCACCGACCGCCGATACATAAAAACGTTGACCTCGGAATCAACAGGAAGGGCTACCAGTTTCCCATCCCGGTTGGTCCCGGCATTGATGATGTGCTGAGGAATGTCCATTTTTTCAAGCAGCGCATCCACATCTATCCCCAGTTCTTCATAGGTGCATACATACTGGGATAATTCCCCATGAGTGAACAGAGGCGCATACGCGACAGGAACACAGAACAGATCCATGGGTTCCGTGTTGTTTATCAGATTATCCTTTACTAATCTGAACACGTCGTCAGCATAGAGAGTCGTTTGATCTGTCGTGGCCAGCACCCGGTAATCGAAATCCCAATGCTCCTCTCCATATCGTTCAACGAACGTATCCAGCATCCGATCGGTCGTATAGACATAGATACGGGTGATTTTGCCGGGCGAGTACTGGACTTCCTCTGTTTCTGAAGGGGCCGCCGTTCCGCTTGTTTCAGCCGGTGATGGCGTATCGGATGCAGGAATATTTCCATCGTCCGATACTGCCTGCCGCGGATTCTGTGCATTGCTTCCGCCCAGCAGCAGGGCTGCGGCGAGAACCGAAACTGCCAGCACACACAGAACAGCGATAAGGATGTTTTTTTTCAGAGCCGGTTTCATCATGGATACACACCTCTCATTTGACGCTTTTGCTAATACATCTCACGAGAAATCCATGAAAGCCTGTCAGGCTAATGCCCAGTATCATAAGCAAAGCTCCATCATGGTCATCCTGTTGTCATCCCATCGATGCAGTTTGAGGCGGATGCTGCCCATCCGGAGCAAACGCGTCCCGAACTGCCGCGTTCATGCCAAATTCGCCATAAATTAAGAATGTATAGTATCATTGGTAAATATTATATACCAAAATTTATATGCCGTCATCATGATGTTTATATCCGGAGACTGAATGTGTGCCTGTAGGGCATTTATTGGAACGGCCGGCATCGTGAAGACATGAAAAAATCCCACATGCATCCATGTGGGATTTTCTGGTGGGAGGAGGTGGATTCGAACCACCGAAGTCGTCAGACAACAGATTTACAGTCTGCCCCCTTTGGCCACTCGGGAATCCTCCCTTATTCTGTTTTTGCGGGTTTCAAAAGCCGCATAAACAATATTACACGAGGGGCATGGTTTTGTCAACACTTTTCTTCATGAATTCGACTGCATTTATCTGTCAGAGCCACGCAGCCCGCTTTGCGCCTGGCAGACGCTCACTTTCACCTGAAGCAAGACCATCCATGGGTCAACCCAAGGATCACCCGCTCCACAATGCTCAGTCTGCCGTCACAGCATTATTGTGTTTCAAGGCTGTCTGCAAGTCCCTTCAGCGCATCGCTTGCCAGGTATGCCTTGTGATTTTCCAGGCTTTTCGCTGTTCTTACCGTCATATGAGGTATGGCATATTCTTTGTCATCAGCTTTGATAAGAATCATAAAGTCATAACCGTAGTTGATGTCGATAATCCTGTAATCGGTTATCTGCTCTACCCCGAACGTTACCCGCACGAGTTCCTGGTGTCCCTCCCGGTCCAACAGGAAAGCAATCTGGTCGTTGTCGGCGGGAACCGCAGCGTACATGGATGACAGCCATGTTCTGCCCGCATGGGTGTAAACAATGTCAAAGGGTGCAGCGGAAGGGTCATCATAAGATACTGCCGACTCAACGACAGGAAGGAGAAGGCTGTATGCCTGGTTCTCATCCCGGAGCGGCATCATATGGTATTCCTGTTCACCCAGCAATTCACCGAAACCCGAGGCCTGGCGAAGGTTCTCCCCGCTGATGCCGCCCGCCTTCAGGGTGGATATGGCCAGTACCGCGTTTGCATCACAGGTATAACGGCTTCCCCACGCCTGATTATAGGCATCCAGAATGGCTTTCGCCGCATCCGGCGGCAAATCCCGTCTGCCCGCCGCAGGCGTGAGAGAATGGCTGTAATCAATGGACCCATAAACCGGACTGATTGCTTCACTGAACATGATCGTAAGGCCCTGCACGTCGCCCTTTTTCAACGCAGTTACATTTGGCACCTCTTCCATTGCATTCTCCGACTCATGGCTATTATCCGCCCTTGCCTGGGGAGCCTGCGCACCATCAGAAGCACCGGCGGCGGCCATACCGGCAACTTCGGGAGCCTGCGAAGGAGCCATGTCCTGCGCCGATTTTGAATTCATCATGGGCTGATTAAGCAGGATGACCAGGCCCAGCAGGCAAGCCGCAACCGGGGTACCAACCAGGGCAAACCGATTCCATGAAAAGCCGGTCTTCCGCTTTTTACTGCCATCTTCCAATTCGGCCCGGCACCTGTCCAGGGTGGTCTTTATCAGTTCATCGGAGGCCTTGAGCTGTTCGAGCCCAGCCTTGTATGTTTTCCGCACAAAATCATCGTCCAGGAGCATGCCGTGCCTGTCCTTGTTCCTATTTTCAGCCATTCGCCTCACCTCCCAGCATGCCTGCAAGCAGATTCCGGGCTTTGAAAAGCCTGCTTTTCACCGTACCGCCGGGTATCTTCAGAATTCGGGAAATCTCCTTGATATCCAGTTCCTGATAATAATATAAATGGATCATTTCGCGATATTTATCCGGGAGCTTCATGATGGAACGAAGCAATTCCTCTTTTTCATCCTTTTTCTCAACGATCTCCTGTGTATCGCTTTCAGAAATCTGGGCGCTGAAATCATCGGTTACAGTGACCCGCTTTTTCCATGCGCTTCTCAGAAAGTCCCTGCAAACATTGATCACAATACCCGTTATCCACGTTTTTTCGCTGCACTCTTTCCGATAACTGTCATAATACCTGCATAATCTCAAAAAGGTTTCCTGGTATGCATCCTCGGCCAGTTCTTTTGATTTGAGCATCACGTATGCCGTTCTCATCACGTCATCCCCGTACTGCTCAACCAGCCTGGTTATTTCATTCATTTTTTCAGAAGGAGCCACCTACCCACCCTCCTTCATTTTATTTGACGCAAGAGATACGATTTGGTTCACACCAGCGGTGTATCCAGAGATTGGCGCCAATATTGACATGAGCCGATAAAAATCTTCACGCATGGGATGCAGCCACAATCGGATCTTATCAAACGCGGCAGGAAAAAGGAAGCCTTTTCAAAGAAACAGGGAAATCAACACGTAACGTTCTGGTCCCGCGCCATCCCGGGGATCAGGTATAAATATTTGAAAGTGAAAAATACTTCTGGTAAAATGAGTATGCTTTCAGCCAGCCTGAATACAGGCTGTTTTTGCAAATAAGCAATTTGTGAGCAGGAAAAAGCGAGGTATCAACAATGGCAAGAGAAGTCAGAACACGCTATGCGCCAAGCCCGACAGGATACATGCATATCGGCAACCTGCGGACTGCCCTTTACGAATACCTGATCGCGCGTTCCATGAACGGCAAATTCATTTTGAGGATAGAGGATACCGACCAGGAAAGACTGGTAGAGGGTGCGGTGGATGTCATCTACAACACACTGAAACTCTGCGGCTTAAAACACGATGAGGGACCGGATATAGGCGGTCCGTGCGGGCCATACATCCAGAGCCAGAGAAGACATATCTACCTTCCCTATGCCAGGGAACTGGTAGAGAAGGGGCATGCCTACTACTGCTTCTGTTCCAAGGAAAGGCTTGAGCAGCTCCGCAGTGAGGCGGAGGCCAAAGGCGAAACCTTCATGTACGACCGGCATTGCCTGAAGCTGTCGAAGGAAGAGGTGGAGGAGAAACTCGCCAAGGGCGAGCCCTGGGTCATCCGCCAGAAAATGCCCCGCGAAGGCTCCACCACCTTCGATGACATGGTTTTCGGTACCATTACCATTGAAAACAATATGCTGGAAGATCAGATCCTGATCAAGTCCGACGGTCTTCCCACCTATAATTTCGCCAATGTCATCGACGACCATCTCATGGGAATCACCCATGTGGTCCGGGGCAGCGAGTACCTCACCTCTACGCCGAAGTACAACCTGCTTTACGATGCCTTTGACTGGGAAAAGCCTGTTTACGTCCATCTGCCGCTGATCGTAAAACCCGACGGCAGCAAGCTTTCCAAACGCAAGGGTGACGCATCCTTTGAGGACCTGGTGGAAATGGGTTTCCTGGTGGAAGCCATCATCAATTACATCGCCCTTTTGGGATGGTCGCCGGACAGCAACCAGGAGATCTTCTCCCTGGCCGAGCTCGAAAAAGCTTTTGATATCCGGCGCATCAGCAAGTCCCCGTCCTGTTTCGATATGGAAAAGCTGCGCTGGTTCAACGCGGAATACATCCGGGCGATGCCTGCCGAAAAGTTCCACAGCCTGGCCCTGCCCTATCTGGAGAAGGCCATCACCAACAAGGCCATCGATCTGGCCAAGGTAAGCAAACTCCTTCAGAACAGGGTTGAAGTCCTGACCGAAATCCCGTCCAAGGTGGGCTTCTTCAACAGCCTGGAAGATTACGACCTGAACATATATACCCACAAGAAGATGAAGACCACCCTGGAGAACTCTCTTGAAAACCTGAAGGCCGCACTGCCTGTCCTTGAAAAGCTGGAGCCATGGACCGAGGAATCGATTCACAGTTCCCTGCTTTCCCTGGTGGAATCCATGGGCATCAAGAACGGACAGATGCTGTGGCCCATCAGAACGGCCCTGTCCGGATGGGAGGTCACGCCCGGCGGCGCTATTGAAATCGCGGACATCCTGGGTAAGGAGGAAACCGTAAGACGCATCCAAATAGGCATTGAACGCCTGGAAAAGGCGCTGGCATAACAGAAGCGGGCTGTTTTCCGTATGAAAACAGCCCGTTTTCTTTCGATTCACTTCTTTGCCCTGCCGTGGTTCCGGAAGGTGTATTATACCTGCTGATGATATTTTCCCTGCCAGCTGTCCCGCCAAACCAGTTCCCTGTCTATATCCTGGAGGACACCAATCTTGTCCAGGCTCCAGAGGGGACCGAGCAGGATATCCCTGGGCCCATCGCCGGTGAGCCTGTGTATGACGATATCCGGGGACAAGACTTCCAGGCAGTCGACCACGGTCTTAACATACGCTTCCCGCTCCATCAGGGGGAATTCCCCTCTCTGGTACATATCGGCCAGGGCCGTTCCTTCAAGAACATGCAACAGCTGCAGTTTGATGCCCTGCACACCACTGCGGGACACATACCGGGCCGTCTCTATCATATCCTGCGGGGTTTCACCGGGCAGCCCCAGGATGGTGTGGCATATAACCTCAATGCCCCGATTTTTCAAATTCCATACCGCCTGATCAAAACATGGCAGGTCAAAGCGCCTGCCGATAAGCTCAGCTGTCCGATCATGGATGGTCTGAAGGCCCAGTTCAACCCATAATGGCTTTTTCCGGTTGACCTCATCCAACACATCCAAAATCTCCGGGCCAAGACAATCCGGCCTAGTGGCAATGGACAGGGCCACCACCCTGTCGTCCTGAATCGCCTTTTCATAGAGCTTCCTGAGATAACCTGGATCACCGTGGGTATTGGTGAAGGCCTGGAAATAAACGATGAACTGGCGGATGCCGTACCGGTTTTCATGGTAGGCCATACCCCGGGCAATCTGCTCCTCTATGGGCATTTCCCTGGAGCCTCCTGTATCTCCGGAACCCTTGCCGCTGCAGAATATGCAGCCGCCATAGCCCAGGGTGCCGTCACGGTTGGGACACGTGAACCCGGCATCTATGGCAATCTTTTTGATTTTCCCGGGAAAACGTTTTCTGAGATAGTATTTCAGGGAAAAATACCTCTTGTCTCCCCAAAGCATTGCTTCTCTGCCTTTCTTCCCATTGGAGCACAGCCAGGATGCCTTTCTGGGCACACTTGCTCCGTCATGCTGCAAAGACTGTTCCCGACGGATTAATCATAACACGCATCATGAAAAATACAAGCCGTCAGCCCTGACGCACATCGCAAATTCATCATAGCAGGCAGCTCAAACTCATGAAAGGACAGGTTCCGGCAATAATGGCACAGTACCACTGAGTACGGGGCGGGAAGAATGCTCCAAAGGAGAGCGAAAACCGGGAACGGCGCTTCCTGAGCGCTGTCCATTCCTGAAAATCCGATTGATATTATGTGAATTAAACGTTAATATATATATTGTTTGATTAGTCTTACTTTTTAGGAGGGTAGTGAACATGAACATGATGCTGTTAGCCCCGATCGGCTCTGTTCTCGCATTGTGCTTTGCCGGATACCTGGCATACAGCGTAACGAGAAAGAGCGAGGGCACCGATCAAATGAAAAAGATTGCGGACGCAATCCGTCAAGGTGCCAATGCGTACCTCAAAAGGCAGTATTCAGGCGTGGCCATATTCTTCATCGTCATGATGGTTATTCTGGCAGCGCTTGCAATAGCCGGATTCTTAACACCCTTCGTACCTTTCGCTTTCCTCACCGGTGGTTTCTTCTCCGGCCTCTCCGGTTTCCTCGGTATGAAGATCGCCACGGCGGCAAACGCCAGAACGGCCAATGCGGCAAGGGAAAGCCTCAACAGCGGTCTCCGCGTGGCTTTCAACAGCGGAGCCGTTATGGGTCTGGTAGTTGTTGGTCTTGGTCTTCTGGACCTGAGCATCTGGTACTTCTTCCTTGATTGGTTCTACCGTGATCTCGATCCTGCTCAAAGGATTCAAAATATAACCAGCGCAATGCTGACCTTCGGTATGGGCGCCAGCTCCATGGCTCTTTTCGCCCGTGTGGGCGGCGGTATCTTCACCAAGGCTGCCGACGTGGGCGCAGACCTGGTTGGCAAGGTGGAAGCCGGCATCCCTGAGGATGACCCCAGAAATCCTGCCGTTATCGCTGATAACGTTGGTGACAACGTGGGTGACGTGGCCGGTATGGGCGCTGACCTTTACGAATCCTATGTTGGTTCCATCGTTTCCACCTGCGCCCTGGCGGTTGCTGCCGGTCTCGGTGTAAATGGTGTTACCATCCCCATGGTGATGGCAGCTATCGGCGTTATTGCGTCCATCATCGGAACATTCTTCGTGCGTTCGGGCGAAAAAGCCGAACAGAAGACTTTGCTGAGAGCGCTGAGAACCGGCGTGTATATCAGTTCTGTGCTGATATTCGTGGCCGCCTACTTCCTTGTGCGCAACATTTTGCCCAATAACATGGGCGTTTTCTGGGCAATCGTCAGCGGTCTGGTTGCCGGTAACCTCATCGGTTTTGTCACAGAATACTTCACCTCAGACACCTACAACCCTACCAGAAAGCTTGCTAAAACCTCCCTGACCGGTCCGGCCACCATCATCATCGGCGGACTGTCCCTGGGTATGCTGTCCACCGCCATTCCGGTAATCATTGTGGGCGCAGCCGTAGCGGCAAGCTTCTTCCTGGCCGGCGGCGCCAGCAACTTTAACCTGGGCCTGTACGGCGTAGGTATCTCGGCCGTGGGTATGCTCAGCACCCTGGGTATCACGCTGGCCACCGACGCTTATGGTCCCGTGGCCGACAACGCAGGCGGTATTGCCGAAATGTCCCACCTGCCTCCCGAGGTCAGGCAGCGCACGGACGCGCTGGATTCCCTTGGCAACACCACTGCGGCTACCGGTAAGGGATTTGCCATTGGTTCTGCTGCCCTGACGGCACTGGCCCTCATTGCGGCTTATACAGACGAAGTGAAGCTCATTAATCCCAATTTCGTTTTCAACCTCGATCTGGTCAATCCGCCCGTGCTGATCGGTCTGTTTGTGGGCGGCATGTTGCCGTTCCTCTTCGCATCCCTCACCATGGAAGCTGTGGGCAGGGCTGCTCAACAGATCGTTGTGGAAGTCAGAAGGCAGTTCAAGGAAATCGTTGGCCTCATGGAAGGCAATGCGCAGCCCGACTATGCCAGCTGCGTCGATATCTGCACCAGGGCTGCCCAGAAGGAAATGCTCACACCCGCATTAGTTGCCATCATCGCCCCCATCCTTGTGGGTCTTCTGCTGGGTGTTAACGGCGTTGCGGGCATGCTGGCCGGCGCGACCGTATCCGGGTTCATTCTCGCCATCATGATGGCCAACTCCGGCGGTTCATGGGACAATGCCAAGAAGTACATTGAAGCCGGAAACTTCGGCGGCAAAGGCTCCGATCCGCACAAGGCCGCTGTTGTAGGCGATACGGTGGGCGATCCCTTCAAGGATACATCCGGTCCTTCCATCAACATCCTGATCAAGCTGCTCTCCATGGTATCCATCGTATTCGCATCCTTCATCATGAGCAACACCCTCATGAAGTAATGCCGATTGCAATTATGAGGCCGGTCGTTTTTAACGGCCGGCCTTTTTGCTTGTTGGAGGCATAAGGTGAGTTTACCACGTTACGCTCGCAATGGCACCGGGATGTATCCTCTCAGAGGGAGCCCGTAAAGGGCAAGGTTACATTGCCATAAGACGCCAAAACAGCCTGTGAGAATGGGATGAGGGCAGCCGTGCAACAAAGCGGCCGGTTTTTATGGGCTCCCGGAGATTGCCACGCACCGCTAGCGTGGTGCTCGCAATGACATCACAGGTACTGTTTTGCGGGTTTTGTAAGATTGCAGCGCTACACTCAGTTCCGCTCGCAATGACAGTCCGGACCTAAGAGATTGGAAGTTAGATACTGGAGATTGCCGCACTGGGCCCGCAATAACACCTGAAGGCATAAAAAAGGCCCCCTTCGAAGGCCTTTCATACTGCTCAGTTGATCTGTCTTGCATGAACCACCAGCCGGTGAGTGGCTATCATCACCGGATGGCAGGTGAACAGGGTCAGGATCTTTTCCGAATCGCTCTGTTTAAGGATGGACAGATCATCGGGCTCTATGATGTGCTTCTTGTACACTTCGTACTCCAGGGTTTTATTCTTGGTCTGCACCACGATCCTGTCACCAGGTTCCAGTTCATCCAGACGGTTGAAGTATTTGCCAAAGGTATAGCTCCGGTGCCCGGCCAGCACCACATTCCCGATCTCGTCAAAGTTCCCTGTTTCGGGCATCCTTCCCGCAGCCACACGGAGGGTCTCCTCATCCACACCGTCCATCACAATCATCTTCAGCTTTATCTTGTCGATGATCAAAACAGCTGTCATCCTTTGCTTTATCTCTTCAGCCGACATGAGCGGCTTCTTGGTTGATGCCGGCGACGGACTTCCGCCAGCAGACGGTTCTTCTGCTCCATCCCCATCCGATGGGGCAGGTTCCGGGCTGACAGCTGTTGCGGACAGCACCGTACTGTCAGACGCCGGTGTCTCATCGAGGCTCGGTACCACAATCTCCTCAACGGAAGCCTGCTGGGCTTCCTTCAGGAACTGTTCAATGATATCTTCACTCCGCCTGGCATTAATGTGGGTGATGACAAGAGGAACACATATCAACAGCAAACCGATAGCGCAGAGCAGGACGGCTATCCATTTGCGCGTGTTTCGATGTTTTTTTCCGGTCTTTCGGCCATCCGTTCCGGCCTCACACGAATCACTGTTGCTGTCGGTCCTGGAGGTCGCCTGAGCTGCTTTTTCCCGGTTCGTTTCCATCGGCTCCGTCTTCTTCGGATTCATAATGGTTACCTCCTCTGGTAATACCTTTCATAAAAAAGAATAAAGCAACCATGGTACCGTATGCAACAGCCGATTCAGCCAGGTATATCCTGAAAACAAAAAGATTGACAAGAAGCAGTACGAAAAAGAGCAGCATCAGCCATGCCAGGATTCTTCTTAAAACATTGAAACCTTTCGCTTTCAAGAAATCTCATCCTTCCTGCTTCTTTCTGCGTTTCTCCAGCCATTCCCTGAGCTTCAGCTCATAACCGTTGGCCGTGGGATGGTAGTATTGGGTACCCTTCATCTCAGGCGGCAGATATTCCATGTCATAAACGATATTGCCCGGGTAATCGTGCGCGTATTTATAGCCGACACCGTATCCCAGGTGCTCCATGCCTTTGACCGGCGCATTGCGAAGATGCATGGGAACCTCCCCGGTATATTTCTTTTCCACATCTTCAAGCGCCTTTTCAATGGCCATATAGGAAGCATTGGACTTGGGACTGGTGGCAACCATCACCGCCGCCTCGGCCAGGATAATCCTGGCCTCCGGCATCCCGATCATGCGGACGGCCTCAGCAGCAGCCACCGCCACGGTCAACGCGTTGGGGTTGGCCATGCCCACATCTTCAGCGGCACAGATCATGATCCTTCTGGCCAGGAATTCCGGATCCTCCCCGGCATAGAGGGCCCGCGCCAGGTAAAAAACAGCTGCGTCCGGATCGCTGCCCCTCATGGATTTGATGAAGGCACTGATATTATCATAATGCTGTTCCGCCGATTTATCGAAACGGACCGGTTTCTTCTGCACGCAGTCCACAATGATGTCCAGCGTTATATGGTATTGCCTGTCCTCGTTCATGGGAGTGGTCATCACAGCCAGTTCCAGTGCGTTCAACGCCACCCTGGCATCACCGCCGGCCATTTCGATGAGAAACTCCCTGGCATCTGCATCGAGGCGCACCGGCAATTCTCCCAGGCCTCTTTCCCTGTCGGAAAGCGCCATATCAATGATCCTGGAAATATGCTCCTTTTTCAGTGGTTCAAGCATGAAGACCGTGGAGCGTGAGATAAGGGCCTTGTTGACCTCAAAGAAAGGATTCTCCGTGGTGGCCCCGATCAGCACCACCGTACCGTCTTCCACGTAGGGAAGCAGGGCATCCTGCTGCGCCTTGTTGAACCGATGGATCTCATCGATGAACAGAACCGATTTTCCGCCCGGATTCAAAAAGGTATTCTGGGTATCCTCCACAACCTGCTTGATATCCTTCACGCCGGCAGTCACGGCATTGAGCCTGTAAAAAGGCGCCTTGGTGGTATTGGCGATGATGCGGGCGATGGAGGTCTTGCCCGTACCCGGCGGGCCAAACAGGATGATGGAGGAAATCCTGTCGGCCTGGATCATGCGGTGCAGCATTTTGCCTTTGCCTAAGATATGCTCCTGTCCCACAAACTCATCCAGG
This sequence comes from Thermoclostridium caenicola, assembly GCF_900142095.1. Classification (GTDB taxonomy): domain Bacteria; phylum Bacillota; class Clostridia; order DSM-8532; family DSM-8532; genus Thermoclostridium_A; species Thermoclostridium_A caenicola. Next base: position 15,837 of record NZ_FQZP01000022.1, read on the forward strand.
GTTCTGGGTGCCATCCTGTACGCTAGAGGTTCCTTGTTCGCCATGGCTCTCTCCGTTGGTCTTTTTCCGTCTTCTTTTTTTGGGCAGAAGGCCGTAGGCTTCCAGGACCTTCTCCCTGTTCTGCTCTTCATAGCGGGCGTAAAGATCAGGCCGCCTGGCCTTCGTCCGTTCCAGCATCTGCAGGAAACGCCACTTTTCTATATTGGCATGGTGCCCTGTGAGCAGGATCTCCGGCACCTTTCTTCCCATGAACTCAGGCGGGCGGGTATACTGGGGATACTCCAGAAGGCCGTCGTAATGGGATTCCCTGGAGAAGGATTCCTCCGAAGACAAAACGCCGTCCACAAGCCGGGACACGCAATCCACAAGGACCATGGCAGGCAGTTCGCCGCCGGTCAGGACATAATCCCCAATGGAGATCTCGTCATCCACGATCTCTTCCAGGACCCGCTCATCCACACCCTCATAATGCCCGCATAAAATGATGAGATGCTTTTCTTCCTTCAGTTCCCGGGCAATACTCTGGTTGAACAGCCTGCCCTGTGGGCTCATATAAATGGTCCTGGGCCTGTACCCTACTTCATCCACCACGCTGCGCCAGGCATCATAGATGGGCTGTGGTGTCATCACCATGCCGGCTCCGCCGCCGTAGGGGTAATCATCGGTCTTCCTGTGCTTGTCCTTCGAGAAATCCCGGATATTGATGGTACGGATGTCCAGGATCCCTTTCTCCCTGGCCCGGCCAATGATGCTTTCATTTAAAAAACGATCGACACTCTCGGGAAAGAGTGTCAGTATGTCAAACCTCATCCAGCAAACCCTCCGGAAGTATCACCTGCATCCGCTTATTCTCCAGGTCAACCTGGGTCACTACCGACTTCAGCGCAGGAATCAGGATCTCCTTTTTTGTTTTTCTGTCGGTCACCACATACACGTCATTGCTGCCCGTCTCAAGGACATCGGTCAGTTCGCCCAGCAGCTGATCCCCCTCGTAAACCTGCATGCCGATGATATCACAGATAAAGTATTCATCCTCTTCAAGGGGCCTGGCATGTTCCCTGTCCACCAAAAGCTCACAGCCCTTGAGCGTTTCGGCGTCGGTCATATTGTCGATGCCCTGAAGCTTCACAAGGACAAACTGCTTGTGGTACCTGACCTTGGTCACACGATACTCCCGAAGCCTGCCGTCCACCCTGATCCACGTGTATAGCAGGTAGTCAAAGCGCGAGATATCCGACGTCATCGGGATGACGCGAAGTTCTCCCCTGACGCCGTGGGTATTCACGATCTTCCCTACTGCAAGGAAATCCTTTTCCTTCTCCATAGACGCCGCCTTTCTTTTTGTTGTCTTTCCAGGCTTCAATCAAGCCTTTTCGGGTAATTGAACGAAAACGCCATGATATGTCAAATCCCCGGAAATGCAGCCGGGGACTCAAACCTGTCTATGCAAAAGATTTCTGTATCACCGGACGATGCTCGCCGCATTTGCACCGGATCAGCATCCTCATGACTGAATGGGCTTTTTGACTTCCTTGATTCCCCACTTCTTGATGGTGACCTTGGTACGCTCGATGCTGGTTTCAAAAGTAACCTCATCGTCCTTGATATTGACAATCTTACCGCACAAACCGCCGATGGTCACGATCTCGTCGCCAACGATGGCACTGTTGATCTGGTCGCGCAGCTTTTTGTCCCTCCTGCGCTGCGGTACGATGAGAATCACATACATGAGCACCAGCGGAAGAATGATGATGAGCATGGACCAAATCGATGAAGCGCCGGTCAGTTCATAGCCCGGTGCGTTGGGATCGATATCAGCTGCCGCTTCGGCCAAAAATGGCAAGAAAAACTGCATAAAAGTAACCTCCCAGTCTTTTTCCTTTTGAACATCAACGGTATTATACATTATTTGCCGCAGATTAGCAATGTTTTCAGCTTTTTATGGCTTCATTCCCGGATACTGCCCGAAAAATATCTTCTGCCGTCTAGAGAGGGTAGCCGAACCGGGTGAAGAACTCCTTCCTGAAATCCAGCAGCCTGTCTTCCCTGATAGCCTGCCTGATATCGCTCATCAGATTTATCAGGAACCGCAGGTTGTGCCAGGTGGCAAGTCGCAGCCCCAGGATCTCCCCTGTCTTGAACAGATGCCGGATGTATGCGCGGGTAAAGTTTCTGCAGGCATAACAATCGCATTCCGGATCCATCGGGGAGAAATCACGGGCATATTTGGCATCCCGTACGATGATACGCCCGCTGGAAGTGAAAACGGTCCCGTTGCGGCCGATACGGGTTGGCAACACGCAGTCGAACATGTCGATCCCCCGTATAACACCTTCGATCAGATAGTCCGGGCTGCCCACCCCCATGAGGTACCGGGGTTTGTCCGCCGGAAGCAGGGGCACGGTGATCTCCAGCATCTCCTTCATGACCTCACCGGGCTCACCCACGCTCAGGCCACCAACGGCATACCCGGGGAAATCCAGGTCCGTAATTTGCTTGGCACTCTCCTTTCGCAGTTCCGGATAAACGCTGCCCTGGACGATACCGAAAAGCGCCTGGTCCTCCGGTCTTGCGTGGGCCTGTTTACAGCGTTTGGCCCATCGCGTGGTCATTTCCATGGACTTCCTGGCATAATCAAAGTCACAAGGATATGGGGCACATTCGTCAAAAGCCATGATGATATCGGCCCCCAGATCGTTCTGGGTCTTGATGGATATCTCGGGAGACATGAACTTTTTTGAACCGTCAATATGGGATCGGAAGGTGACCCCCTCCTCGGTGATATCCCTCAAGTCGCTCAGGCTGAAAACCTGGAAGCCGCCACTGTCCGTCAGGATGGACCGGTCCCAGTTCATAAAGCCGTGGAGCCCGCCCGCATCCCTCACGAGCTCGCTTCCCGGCCTCAGGAACAGGTGATAGGTATTGCTCAGAATGATATGGGCATCTATCTCCTTCAGTTCATCGGGTGACATTCCCTTCACCGTGGCCTGGGTACCCACCGGCATGAAAACAGGCGTTTCGAAACTGCCGTGGGGGGTGTGAATCCGTCCAAGACGGGCCCCCGACTGCTTGCATGTCTTGATGAGTTCGTATCTTATTGCGGGCATGCTATTCCCCTTTCAAATGTCCTGTCTGTCCGATGTATCGGCACATGAAGATATTATACCACGTTTCACAGGCCGGTAGACAAAACGGTTACGCGAGGTTGAGCCTAAAGGTGGCATAAATAAAACAAAGCAGGGTTGTCCCTGCTCCAGAGCTAAAGTGTTTCGGTCTTTCAAATCAAAAGTTTGAATGGTCGTCATGGTTGTATGAATCCCTGGGCTTGCCGAGAATCATGAGGATGCCTCCCAGAATGAGAACGCCCCCAAACAGGTATTTGAACATATCGGCGATCCTTCCGAAGGAGAACAGGACAAAAAGGAGCACCGATAATGCCGTGAGGATGAATATGGGTACCAGCAGGGCGCTGTTGTTCTGGTTCCCAGCCAGGTAGAGCAGGAACAGCCCTACCGCAGGAGCCAGAATAAACCCGGGCCAGGTGATGCTCCATATATTGAACAGTTCCGAGATAAAACAGATACTGGAGATGGTCGCCAATATGCCGATGGGAACCAGCAGACCTGCGGATCGGGAACCGAACCAATACAGCAGAAACAACCCGAAAGCCGGCGCCAGGATGAACCCCGGCCACACCAGCCTGTAACCGAAGAGTTCCCCGAAAAGCGTTGTGGCCCCCACAGTGAACAGGATACCTGCAGGCACAAGAAGTCCTGTGCCATAAGGCCGCCTGGACAAATAGCCCATGAAGAAAAACCCTGAAATGAGCAGGATGATCATCGGCCATGAAAGTCTGAACATCCAGGACATATCGAGAATGCCTACATTCCCCAGGATCATGACGATCCCGACGAATATCAGCAGAATGCCCGTCAAGTATTTTTTGCCTTTCATGAAATACCGCCTCCGTATGTTCGGTTGATAACCATTATTATACAGGCCTCGGATGATAAAACAATATAACGCCCATTAGAATTGGATTAGAAACTAATAGACAAACATGGCATCACCGAAGCTGAAAAAGCGGTATTTCTGTTCAATGGCTTCCTGGTAGGCCCGCATGATGAAATCCCTTCCCGCAAAAGCGCACACCAGCATCATCAGCGTGGATTCGGGAAGATGGAAATTGGTGATCAGCGCGTCAACCGCCTTGAACTTATACCCCGGATAGATGAAGATATCGGTCTCGCCCTGCCCCGGACTCACCATTCCCCGGTCATCTGCAACCGTCTCCAGTACCCGGACACTGGTGGTACCAACGGCAATCACGCGGTTGTGGCTTTCCCGGGCGCGGTTGATCATCTCGGCGGCCTTCTCCGACACGCTGTAGAACTCCTTGTGCATGTGATGCTCCAGAATGTTTTCCACCTTGACGGGGCGGAAGGTTCCCAGCCCGACATGGAGCGTCACCTCGGCCACTTCAACCCCTCTGGCCTTTAAAAGCTCCAGCAGTTCCTCGGTAAAGTGGAGCCCGGCTGTGGGTGCCGCCGCAGAGCCGTCCACCTTGGAGTAAACGGTCTGATAGCGCTCCCTGTCCTCCAGGTTCTCGATAATATAGGGCGGAAGCGGCATGATACCCACCTGGTCAAGGACCTCTTCAAAAACCCCGTCATAATAGAATCGGACAATGCGGTTCCCCTCATCGGCTATCCTGAGGATTTCCGCCATGAGCCTGCCGTCCCCGAAAGCAAAACGGCTTCCCGGTTTGGCCCGGCGGCCCGGCTTGAGGATGACCTCCCATACATCGTTTTCAAGCCTTTTCAGGAGGACAAACTCGATCTTGCCGCCGGTACCCTCTTTCTCCCCCAGGAGCCGTGCAGGGATCACCCGGGTGTTGTTGATGACCAGGCAATCGCCTTTCCGGAGGTATTCCTGGATATCCCTGAAAACACGATGGGTCATGGTCTGCTTTTCGCGATCCAATACAAGAAGGCGTGACTGGTCACGCCTTTCCAACGGATGTTGTGCGATCAGTTCCTTAGGAAGCGGATACCAAAAATCTTTCAGGTTCATAAAATGCCTCTTTTCTGCGCATATCCCCCGCATCGGGGAGCCGGATACCGGTCATGCGCTTTGCGCTTCGGTTTTTGTCATCCGGCGAAGCAGCTCATTGCTCTTTTCAATGAACTTCGCCATCCTCTCCGGATCAAGCTGCTTGTGGTTGAGGACGGCCAGATCGTATACATAGCCTGCGGCAAACAGCGCATCGGACTTCTTGTCCTGATCCTCGTACAGCCTGATGATATCCCGTATGAGCGGGTTGCTCAGGTTCAGGACCAGGGTCTCCTCAACGGGGAAGAGATCCGGGTTGATGGTGTTGCCGAAGGTCTTGCTCATCTCCCTGAAACGCCTGGACTGCTCATCCAGCAGGATAATGGCAGGCATGGTTTCGTTCTTCAGGCTCTCCACGCTGACCTTCAGGTTATCCCTGGATGCAGCCTCCCTGAACAGTTTTTCAGCCTTTTCGAGGAGATCCTTCTTCTCTTTCTCCTCCGGTTCCCTGCCTTCATCCCTGATGGCCCCGGCAATATCGGCATCGATGCAGACGAATTTCACCTTATCCAGGCGGGATTCCATGAAGCCGATGAAGTGCGGATCGATCAGGGAATTCAGGATGACCGCGTCCAGGTTGTTGTCCTTAAACATCTTGATGTACTGGGCCTGCTGCCTGGTATCGCTGACATAATAAACCCTTTTCTCCTCCTTGCCCTTCTGCGGTTCCAGGTATTCATCCAGGGTAACATACTTGTCATGGATGGTCTTGTAAACGATGATGTCACTGACCCTGTCGTAGAACTTGTCCTCCCGCATGCACCCGAACTTGACGAAGGGATGGATATCGTCCCAATACTTATTATATCCTTCCCGATCCTTTTTAAAGAGCAACTGAAGCTTGTCCGCAACTTTCTTGGTGATGTGGGCCGAGATCTTCTGGACATATCCCTCGTTCTGCAAAAAGCTCCTGGAGACGTTCAGCGGCAGATCCGGGCAATCCAGGCACCCCTTCAGCATGAGCAGGAATTCGGGAATGACTTCCTTGATATTGTCGGCTACAAACACCTGGTTATAATACAGCTTGATCTTCCCCTGCACCGTGTCAAACTCATGGCGCAGCCTGGGGAAATAGATGATGCCCTTCATGTTGAAGGGATAGTCCATGTTGATATGGATCCAGAACAGCGGATCGTTAAAATCGGTAAAGACCTGGTGGTAGAATTTCCTGTACTCCTCGTCGGTACAGTCCTTCGGGTTCTTCAGCCAAAGGGGATTGGTATCGTTGATCGGGGTTTCGGTTTTCTCCTTCCCCTGATCCTTTTCCGGGATCTCTTTCAGGAAGATCTCATATGGAAGGAATTCAAAATACTTTTTGACGATCTCCCTGAGCTTCCAGGTATCCAGGAATTCCTGGGAATCCTTGTCCAGCTTGAGGGTGACCAGTGTTCCCCTTTCCCTGCGGTCCGACGGTTCCATGGCATATTCGGTATCCCCGCTGCTCTCCCAGTGAACAGCCTCGGCGCCCTCCCGGTAGGACAGGGTATCTATGGACACCCTCTCGGAAACCATGAAGGACGAATAGAAGCCCAGGCCGAAATGGCCGATGATCTGCTGATCGTCGGTCTTGCCGTGGTATTTCTCGATAAAGTCCTTTGCTCCGGAAAAAGCAATCTGGTTGATGTATTTTCTGACCTCTTCATCGGTCATGCCGATCCCGTTGTCGTTGATGCTGAGGGTCTGCTTTTCCTTGTCGACAATGACCTCAATCCTGGGCCTGAAGTCATCCTCAAGCCTGGCTTCTCCCATCGCCGCCAGCTTTTTCAGCTTGCTGATGGCATCAGCCGAGTTGGATATCAGTTCCCTGATGAAAATATCCTTTTCAGAATAAAGCCATTTCTTGATGATGGGAAAAATGTTCTCGGTATGGATGGAAAGGCTGCCTTTTTCCTGTATCACCTTGGAATCACCTCTCATTGAGTGGAGTATTGTCAGCAGGAATATAAAAGGGTCGGCCGATATGCATGGCAAAAAGCAGCAAGCGTCCGACTCCATGGAATATGATAATATGATGGTCAGAGTATGTCAAGAATTGCATGAACCCGTAGTCCATATCAATTAAAAAAGGATATTTCAGCCCTGAAATATCCTCTGGGATCTTACCATGACTCAAGTCTCACACAGCCTCTTCCTTGGCTTCGTCCTGTGCGCTCAGGCTCCGCAGCGATTTCAACTGTGCTCGGATGATGCTCTCAACCTTAATCCTGTAGGCTTCCACTTCACGCTGCAGCCTTTCGTACTCATAGCGTATGGTCAGTACTTCCTGGTTGGCATCCTCAATAATCTTCCGGGCGGAAAGCTCGGCTTCCTTGACGATATTCTCCGCATTCTTCTTGGCATTCTGTATGATCTCGTCGCTGGTTTTCTGGGCGATGATCAGGCTGTTCTGGAGGGACTGCTCAATTCCTCTGTAGTAGTCCAGCTTTTCCTGGACATCCTGGAGCTTATCCTTCAGCTTGTTGTTCTCCTTGATGTAGGCGCTCATGTCCTCAACAACCTTCTCCAGCACATCTTCCACCTGAAGCTGGTTAAAGCCAAACAAGGCGCGTTTGAACAGGATGTTCTGAAGATCGTTCGGCGTAAAATTCAACCTGGTCACCCCCCGAATCATAACACAAGAAAAATGCGCGTTCTTTCTACATGACAAACTATCCGGGACACCATGCCGGCGCGTTCACCTGAGCAGACGGCTGATAAAATACAGGATGAACATGGCCACAACCGGCGATAAGTCCAGCCTCATCCTGGTTTTGCCGGGCTTTTGTGCCAAAAGTTTTCTCACAGGAATCAAAAGAGGTTCCGAGACCTGAATGATAAACTTCATGAACGCGGAATCCCTCTTGATGACGAAAAACTCGCACACCACTCTCAACAGGATGACGGCTTCCATCGTATAAACAACGGAACGGAGCGCAAAAGCGCAAGCCTGCAGAAGTATCATCTGCTTATTTTACCCAGGAGAAAACACCCTTATTGTGCATCTCGTCTTTCAGATCGCCGGTGATCTCGATGCTGGCCGGCGTCGCCAGGAAGATGCCGTTGGATATCTTCTGGATATCGCCGTCAAGGCAGTAAACAGCGCCGCTCAAAAAGTCCACCATTCTTTGAGCAGTGGGCGTATCCACGTTTTCCACATTCATGATGACGGGTTTGTTGGATCGGAGATGATCGCAGAGATCCCTGACTTCCAGGATGTTCTGGGGAGACATGATAACAACCTTCAGATTGTTGTTGTTATTCATGCTGAGAATTTTTCCCTGCTGGTTTTTGCGGGAGGAGTAACCAGGTTTCTGAGGAACACTCTCCACGATTTCGTCCTCGTAGAACTCCTCTTCCTCGTCTGGATTGGACTCCCAGCCCACAAAGTTCAGAAACTTTTCAAGCGCTTTAGCCATGGTATCTTCCTCCAGTTCTCTTAAGTAAGTAAACCGGTTAAGGCAGGTACACCCTCTCTCCGAAAATGGCACTGCCCACCCGGACAATGTTGGCTCCTTCTTCAATGGCAACTTCAAAATCGTTGCTCATGCCCATAGAAAGAAATTCCATATTTATATTGTCCATGCTTTCCCTTTGGATGTCAACTGCCAAATTGCGCAATTCCCGAAATACCCAGCGGACTTCTTCGGAATTCTCAGCATAGGGAGCAATCGTCATTAATCCTTTGATATGGATATTACCCAGCTTTGCCACATTCCTAACAAAATCCTTCAAATTCTCCGGGGATACGCCCGTCTTGGTTTCTTCACCCGATACATTGACCTGTACCAAAACGTCCCAGATCCGTCCGATCTTTTCACCCCTGGCGTGAAGGGTCTCGGCCAGTTCCATCCTGTCCAGGGAATGGATCAGGCTCACCCGGTGATCCAGGTATTTGACTTTGTTGGTCTGGAGCCTTCCGATGATATGCCATCGGCATGCTCTGTCTATAATATCGGCCTTTCGGAGAAACTCCTGAACCCTGTTTTCGCCGAAATCCCGAAGCCCCAGATCATAGGCCTGACAGATGATATCCGGCTCAACGGTTTTGGTTACGCCCAGAAGCGTAATCTCCTCAGAATTGCGGCCTGCCCTCAGGGCTGCCTGCCGTATCCTTTCCTTAATGGACTCAAGGTTCTCCTTCAGTTGCGCGCTGCTTACCCGACTCACTGTTCGATCACCTGTCCCTCTTCAATGTTTCTCGGATCGACAATGTAAAGGTCGAAGATATTGACAAGCTCTTCCTGGCTGACGCCTTCCAGGTTCTCGATGATGGCATAGTAATCCTGCCTGGCCACGATGCGCACGCGTTTGTAACGTGCCTTGTACATCTCCACGATGATGATATCGGCTGTCTGGTCCACCTGGTTGATATTGGTCAGGCTTTCAATGGGCACCTTCATCCCTGATACGCTCTGCAAAATCAGGTTTCCGGCAACTCCCCGCATATCCATGGTCTGTTCGATAAACCGGTTCATGCGGGCTATCACCACCGTGCGCTTACCGTCGCTCTCGCCGAAACCTTCTATTTCAATCGGAATGCGCTGGTTCATGTCATCCAGTTCCACCTGGAGTTCCAGCGTTTTCCCGTTCATCTGCTCCTTTTCAAACTGAACCCGCAGTTCCTTTGCCATGTCATTGGAGATACAGAACACAAGCCAGGCTTCATCATTGATGATCAGCTTGCCGTAGCTGGTCTCCGCCGTCACTTCTATTTCGGAAGGCGTTATCCACCTTTCCGATACCGTTTCACCGGCCAGAACCTCATCGATGATCTGTACGGTCATGCTGTGCCTGTCCTCGGGCTTCCAGTCCTCGTAGCCGTCACAGTAATAGGCCACCACCCCGGAAGCAGGTGACCTGATGCTTTGGACCGATTTGATCTGGCTGCTTTTCAGCCTTTCCAGTTCCTCTTTTTCCGGGGCAAACTTCGAGTTGGCGCCAAGATTCTCAAGAACCGTGCGTGCTCTCGCTTCCAGGACCCGGTCCAGGGAACTTCTTACCGTTCCCAGTTCGCTGAAATCCCCCGAGTTCGAAAAATCGGCAAGCTTGCTGACCTGTTTTTCGATGGCTTCCTCCCAGATCTTCCTGTCCCTTCCAGTGGTATTTTCATACTCGCTGATCACGCGCTTGAGAATCGCCACTTCCTTCTGCCTGTAATTCTCGACCAGAGCGCGCATCTCCCTGGTAATGAAAGAAGCGATCTCCTGGTTGGCGGCAACCTTCTCGCCGTAGGAAACGGAAGGGATGAGAATTCCCGTCCCCGGAGCATCAAGAACCCGTTCCTTTCGGAGGAAGACACCCGTCATGGGCGTTTTGACTTCCAGGGTGGCTGTCTTGATAACTGCAATCTCCGTATTGGACGAAAACAGCCAATTCCACAGGGCAGGCAGATAGATCCCCGTCAAAACCAGAACCATCAGGCTGAACAGCCTTCTGCGCATCTTCTTCTTTTTCCTTTGTCTGTTAAGCTCCTGGTTTTTTGTCATTGGCATATCAACCTCCGGAGACCAAACAGTCACAGGCTGATGATCCCCCGTGAAGAAAGCTCCTGTATAGCGCTCATAACGCCCAGCTTAACATGCTCATAAACCAGGCCGCCCTGCATGTAGGCCGTATAAGGCGGCTTGATGGGCGCATCCGCGCTCAGTTCGATGGAAGAACCCTGGATGAAAGCCCCTGCTGCCATGATGACCGGCGCGTCGTACCCCGGCATGTCCCAGGGCTCGGGCGTAACAAACGCATCCACCGGGGACCCTTTCTGGATGCCCTGGCAGAACGCGATCACCGCATCCTCCCGGTTAAAGCGTATGGCCTGGATCAGGTCGCAGCGCTGATCGAAGGGACCAGGCCAGGTTTCAAACCCGAGGCGTCTCATGATCTCGGCCGTGAAAACAGCTCCCTTCAGGCTTTCAGCCACGATGTGCGGGGCCATGAAGAAGCCCTGGAACATCAGCCTGTTCTGCCCGAGGGTGGCTCCCACTTCCCTGCCGATGCCGGGAAGCGTCATGCGGTAGGATATTTTCTCAACGGCTTCATGGGTTCCGACAATGTACCCGCCGGAGGGGACAAGCCCGCCCCCAGGATTCTTGATGAGGGAACCGGCCATCACGTCAACCCCCACATCGGTGGGTTCCAGAGGCTCGACGAACTCCCCATAGCAGTTGTCGACCATGATCAGGATATCCTTCCTGACGGCCTTGACCGTTTCAACCACCTTCGCTATCTGTTCGATGGTCACAGGCGGCCTGAAGGCATATCCCCGCGACCGCTGCAGAAAGACCAGCCTGGTGCGTTCGTTTATGGCTTCGGTAATGCGCTCGAAATCAATCTCGCCGTCCTTCAGGTCCACCTGCCTGTAGGATATCCCAAAATCCTTCAGCGACCCTGAGCCCGACTTTCCCCTGATGCCGATGACCTCATCCAGCGTGTCGTAGGGTTTGCCCGTCACCGAGAGCAGTTCATCCCCCGGCCTTAAAAGGCCGTACAGGCACAGGGCCAGCGCATGGGAACCACAGGTGATGCTGTGCCTGACAAGGGCATCCTCGGCCCCGAAAGCGCGCGCATATACAGCTTCCAGGGTCTCCCGCCCCTTGTCGTTGTAGCCATACCCGGTTGTTCCGGCAAAATGTGTATCGCTCAGCCTTTCAAGCTGCAAAGCACGAATCACTTTGAGCTGGTTGGTTTCCCGCACTTCTTCGATTCGTCCGAAAGCTTCCTTTACCGCTTCTTCGGCTTCCTTTGCCAGTGCCAGAATGGAATCCTTGATGCCGAATTCCGCATAGATATTTATCCGATGATCCATAGTTACCCCTGCAGTCATTCCTTACTATTTATATCGTCACTTTTCTCCTCTTGCATCGCTTCATGCCCATCATTCCCGGCTGTTTCAGCCAGTCTTTTTTCCTGGGCATCCTCCAGCTCCATCAGGGTGTTTTCCACCTGCTCCCTTGTGATGGTGCTGGTATTCCAGAACTTCAGGGACAGGGCTGTGCGGCACATGTAGATGGCTTTATCCAGTTCCCCGAAATGGGCCAGGACGCGGGCATAGTTGTAGAAGGCTTCAGGGAATTGCGGCTTGAGCTTCATCAGCTGCATATAGATTTCCCTGGCCTCTTCGTATTCTCCCCGGAGCAGCCGGGTGCATCCCAGGTTGTCCAGGATGATGGCGTTGGTGCTGTTGAAATCATAGGCTTCCAGGTTGAAGCTCAGGGCCTTGTCCAAATCCCCCTTTTCCAGGTACAAAAAGCCCAGGGTGGCATAGACATTGGAATTTTTATAGCTCTCCAGAACCTTTTCCAGCAGGGATATGGCCTGGTCAAGCTCCCCCTTTTTCCAGAGCACCATGGACTTCGTTACATTGAGGGTACTCTTCTGCTCTTCCCTGGCTGCGTTGGCGAGGGCCTGGTCAATCTGGATCTCAGCCTCCCCGGTGTTGCCCAGCTTAAGCAGCAGCCACGCATAGGCGCCACGCATCGTGCTGTTCTTCGGGCTCAGCTTCAGAGCCTTTTCCAGAAGCCTTAGAGCTTTATCATAGTCACCGCTTGTGTAGGCCCGGCTGGCCAGATGGTTGAAGATTGCGGAAAGGTTCATGAGGGCAAAATACAGGACGACAACCACCAAACCGCCTGCCGTTCCCAGGCAGGTAAAGGCCAGATAAAAGACTACGAGCGGTAGAATAATCCGTACCAAAGCGGACACTGTCTGCATACGAAAACCTCCGTTGCTTCATGCCAGGAAAAGATGAAGGTTCATCACGGGAACCATCTGAATGAGGCATCAAACAAAGCCTGCTCCATAAGCAGGCTCTATCATGATACCATTTTCACGCAGCTTTTTCAATGAAACCGGGAAAAGAAGAACCCGGCCCCGCCGTTTCATCAGCCCTCTTCCGAAGACCGACGTTCTTCGGGTTCGTCCCCCAGGGGCAGGTAAACGGAAAAACGCGTCCCCTCGCCTTCGCGGCTGGCTATCTTGATGCGCCCGCCGTGACGCAGGATGATGATCCGGGCTATGGAAAGTCCGAGCCCATGACCGCCTGAATGTCGGTCCCTGGCGGTATCCACCCGGTAGAAACGATCGAAGATGCGCGGCAGATCCTTTTCGGGTATCCCGATTCCCGTATCCTCAACCACCGCCACCGCATACCCGTTTTCCGCATATAGTCCGAATGTCACGGCGCCGTCGACAGGGGTATATTTCAGGGCATTATCGGTAAAGATGCGCAGGGCCTGTTTGATCCTGGCATGATCGCCATACATGGCGATATCGGGTGATATTTCGCTTTTGATTGCATGGCCCGTGTTCAGCATCCGGGTTTCCTTCACCAGTTCCTCCATCATGTCGCTGAGGCTGAACCGTTCCCGCACCAAAAGCAGCGTGTCCCGATCGTTTCTGGCGATGAAGAGCAGTTTCTCCACCAGTTCCTGCATGTTGACAGCTTCCTTGTTGATGGCGGATATGCCTTCCTGGAGGATATCCTTATCGTCCTTGCCCCATCGTTCAAGCATCCTGGCATATCCCTGGATGACTGAAATGGGCGTTCTCAGCTCGTGGGACGCGTCCGACACGAACTGATTCTGCTTTTCATAGGCTTTTTCAAGGCGATCCATCATCCGGTTGAAGGTTAAGGCCATCTCATGGAGCTCGTCGGAGGTATCGCTCACATTGAGGCGTACATTCAGGTTCTGGGAGGAAATGCTGTTGGCGGTACTGATCAATTGGTCGATGACACCGAAGGTCTTCCGGGTAACCATACGTCCCCTGAACCAGACGGCCACCAGGGACACCGAAAAGATCAGCACGGCCAGGATGGCTGTAACGGCCAGTTTTGTCAGAAACGTTGACGCATTGAAAAAGACCAGGACACGAACCCGCTGTCCCCCGGGGAGATCCACCCGCTCGGACAGGGACATCCATGTGATGCCGTCCTGCCTGTGAAAAGCCACAGGAAAATGACTGACGGTATCGTTGCGGTAAAAACTTGAGGCCAGTATGTTATCCTCTTCGTCAAGAAGGATAAAGTGTTGTTCCCGGGCATCGTTTACCGCAGAGACCATCTCTGCGATATTTCCGGACTTTCTGATCCTGTCAAGCCAGGGCTTTGCTCCCCGTACCAGCTCCGCACAATTCATGAACGCAAAGGCTATGATCATCAGGAACAAGCCTGCCGACATGCACAGGATGAACATCCTGTTGTAGGAAGACGAGATTTTTGAAGCCAGGGAGTTCCTTGGCTTTTCGCCGGTTTGTGCCATTCCGGGCGCCAATCCGGCGTCATGGTTATTCCTGGTACTCAAAGATATACCCCACTCCACGGATGGTTCTGATAAAACTGACCCCGTATTTCTGATCGATCTTGCTCCTTAAATACCTCACATAGACATCGGTCACATTGGTATCGCCGATGAAGTCATAACCCCAGACATTCTCGATGAGCTTCTCCCTGTCCAGCACGATTCCCCTGTTCTCCATAAAATAGAGCAGGAGATCGTATTCCTTCTTGCTTAAGGGAATTTCCTCCCCGTCATAGGTCACCTTGTGCTGCAGCTTGGAAAGGACGAGCTTGCCGCAGGCAATGGTTTCATCGGCATTCTCCTTCTTCATGGCCGCTTTGCGCTTCAAAGCCACGCGGATCCTCGCCAGAAGCTCCTCGATGGCAAAGGGCTTGGTGACGTAGTCATCCGCTCCGCTGTCCAGCCCCATGACCTTGTCGGAGATATCATCCTTGGCGGTCAGCATGATGATGGGAATATCCGAGAATTTCCTGACCCGCCTGCAGACCTCTATACCGCTCATCAGCGGCAGCATCAGATCCAGCACCACCAGGTTGAAATCCCCGTTCTGTATGCGTTCCAGGCCGGTCCTTCCATCAGAGGCTATCTCCACCTCATAGCCCTCATGCTTGAGCTCCAGTTCCAGAAACCTGGCTATCTTGCTTTCATCCTCAACCACAAGAATCTTTTCCGGCATAGGCTCCTCCAGAATAAAGCTTCAGCACAGGAAATCCATGCGCTCCTGTGCCTGTTTTGCAAGAATCGGACAGTCCGGTTTTATCTATTCGATGGTATACTCCTTGTAACCATCCTTCTTGTCCTTGTCACCGGTTTGGGGTTCGGATGGGACCGGGCGTTCAGCGGGCTGGCCGGTCTCTTTCATCTTCTCGGAAATATTGCTGAAAATGGCATCAACATCGATGTTCCTGCTTTTGACATCGCGAACCGAAATTTTATAGCCAAGCATCATGAAAAACACGAACAGAACCACGATGATAACCCAAAAGGGCAGCAGGAACAGGAGCAGAATGACTGGTACATTGAATAATACCGATTTGCTGTCCTCGACAAAGATCCTGGTATCAAACCCTTTCTGCAGCAGGGTCGTCAGCTTATGCCCAAAGTCCTGTTGGGATCTGTCGTGGGGGATATGGGGAGCATGGTACCCGCCGCGGTGCTGGGCTCTTCCTGTCTTGCTCCTTTCAAAATCGATGATGGCATCCAGCAGATCCCCGTTGTTGCGCTCAAGATAGAACTTGGCTTCCTCATAGCTGCTGTGCGTCCGTTTTCTGAATTCATCGATCAGTTCCATCGAAATCATCGGTCTCACCCCCTGCCCC
The DNA here is from genome assembly GCF_900142095.1 of Thermoclostridium caenicola. Lineage (GTDB taxonomy): Bacteria > Bacillota > Clostridia > DSM-8532 > DSM-8532 > Thermoclostridium_A > Thermoclostridium_A caenicola. Next base: position 31,540 of record NZ_FQZP01000022.1, read on the forward strand.
GGGTTGCGTCCATATCATTTGCCCCGCGCCTGAGCTTTCTCCCTGATGCGGCTGATGATGTCTTCCAGGTTGTAATTCCCATCCTGTATCTCCCGGACGGAGAACCTGTATCCCAGGATCATCATCCCGATGGCTATCAGGACGAGCACGTGCCAGAACGGCACCAGAAGCAGCGGGAAGAGGATGGGAATGTTATAGGTTCTGTCAGTTTTATCGGTAACGACAATCCGGATGTCAAGGAGCTTTTGCAGGAATCTCCCGACTGTCTGGCCAAAATCGCTCCGGCTTGTCCGCTGATATCCGCGATGATGCATGATTTCATGGCCCGGCCGACGGTTTCCGGCCCGTTCATAGGCAATGATGGCCTCCAGCATGTCGCCATGATACTTTTCAAGATAAAACCTGGCCTCGTCGTAGCTGGCGTTGGTCCGCCTTCTGAACTCATCGATCATCTCAATGGTTATCATAAAGCCGCACCTCCAAAAACCTTTAGTGCCTCAATTACATGGATTATTGTAATCCGGAAGCATTAGGTGCAGCTTTATGATGAATTAGAATTCTATTAGAATCGGTGTACTATGCGTTAATGCAGCCGAATATTATTCCCACTCAATGGTGGCCGGGGGCTTGCCGGTGATATCATATACCACCCGGTTCACATGCGCCACCTCTTTGACGATGCGCTCTGAGACCCTGGCCAGAACATCATAGGGAATCCTTGCCCAGTCTGCCGTCACAAAATCCCTGGTGATCACGGCGCGCAAAGCCACCGTGTAATCGTAGGTCCGCTCATCATTCCTTACGCCGACGCTCTTCATGTCGGTGAGGATGGCAAAATACTGGTTGATGTTTCTGTCCAGACCGGCTCTGGCAATCTCATCCCTGAAGATATAGTCCGCCTCGCGGAGGATATCCAGCTTTTCCCTGGTCACTTCACCAATGCACCTGACCGCAAGACCCGGTCCCGGGAATGGCTGACGCCATACAAGTTCTTCAGGAAGCCCCAGCTCCAGGCCTACCTGTCTGACCTGGTCCTTGTACAGGGTTTTAAGCGGCTCGATGAGCCCTTCAAAATCCACAACGTCCGGCAGCCCGCCCACGTTGTGATGGCTCTTGATCACGCCTTTGCCGCCTGTGCCGCTTTCAGCGATATCAGGATAGATGGTGCCCTGGGCCAAAAACTCCACATGGCCGATCTTTTTGGCTTCTTCCTCGAAAACCCGGATGAATTCTTCCCCGATAATCTTGCGCTTCCGCTCCGGATCGGTAACCCCTTTCAGCCTGTTGAGGAAGCGCTCCTGGGCATCCACCCGGATCAGGTTCATCTTGAACTGGTTTCTGAAGACCTGCTCCACCTGGTCGGCTTCATTCTTCCTGAGCAGTCCGTGATCCACAAAGATGCAGATGAGCTGGTCTCCCACGGCCTTGTGTACCAGGGCCGCCACGACGGAGGAATCCACGCCTCCGGAAAGGGCGCACAGAACCCGCTTGCTTCCAACCTCGGTCTTAATGGCTTCAACCGATTTATCGATAAAAACCTTCATGCATGGCCACCTCTCATTTACGACATTTCCCATTGCCAGTTTTTTTATGTTAGGATTCTAACACAGTCTTTGGAAAAAATAAAGGGAATGCTGTGAAATAAAGTGGATGATGGCAAGCAAAAAGGCTGTCCCTTGCGAGACAGCCTTTTCTGGTGGGCAATGAGGAACTCGAATCCCCGACTTTCACCATGTCAAGGTGACACTCTACCAGCTGAGTTAATTGCCCGTGCGCAGTATATTATAGCGCGGTTTTTTGAAAAATGCAAGTACCTTCTTTCAGAATCCATCATGTGCCATTTATGCTTTTCCGGCAGCCCTTTTTCCTCATTTTCTTTTTTTCTGCTTTTTGCTTTTGGCGGCCGGTTTTTTGGCTCCGATGTGGATGAGAACGCGGGGATCCACAGCCTTTTTCACCTTTTTCTTCGGCTTCGGCTGTTCACCGGCCGCATCTTTCACGCTGCCCGTTTCATCGTCCGTATCGTTTTCCGAATCCAGGAGCACAAAGTCTATCTGCCTTGTTTCCGGCGTCGCCTTGACCAGCTGGACCCTCACCCGGTCCCCTATCCTGAACCGCTTCCTGGTCCGCTCCCCGATCAGGGTCAGGGAATCGGCATCAAATGTATAGTAATCATCATCCAGGCTGCTCAGCCTGACCAGGCCTTCAATGGTATTGTCCAGCTCCACAAAGAAGCCGAAGGCGGTAACATTTGAAATGATCCCTTCGAATTCTTCTCCCAGCCTGTCTTTCATATACTCGGCCTTCAGCATATCCTCGCAATCCCGTTCCGCATCCTCGGCTGCGCGTTCCCGCTCGGAATTGCTTTTGGTGATATCGGGCAGGATGCTCCTGTAATGCTCTATCCGCTTTTCATCCAGCCTGCCGCTCAGTTGTTCCTTCATGATCCGGTGGATGATCAGATCCGGATAGCGCCTGATAGGAGAAGTGAAATGGGAGTAATACTCTGCAGCCAGGCCGAAATGCCAGTTGTGGACATCGCTGTACCTGGCCTTCTGAAGGGACCTGAGCATCAGGGTGCTGATGACTTTCTCCTCGGGTGTACCCTTGATCTGGCGCAGGATTTCCTGGAGCGCTTTTGGATGCACATCCCGGTAACCTTTCAGATGATAGCCGAAGGAGCCCAGGATCCGGTTCAGGTTTTCCATCTTCTCCGGATCGGGGTCCTCATGGATCCGGTAAACAAAGGGTATGCCCAGCCAGTAGAAATGCTCCGATACCACCTCGTTGCACAGGAGCATGAACTCCTCAATGATGTTGTGGGCGATATTGAGCTCGTATTTCTTCACCTCGACCGGCTTGCCCTTTTCATCAACGATGATTTTGGCCTCGCCGAAATCGAAATCCACTGCACCCCGCTTCATCCTTTTCTCCTTCAGGATCAGGGCCAGTTCCTTCATCAGGCGGAAGTCCTCAAGGTGATCCTTATACCGTTCCTTAAGCGCCGGATCATCCTCTTCGAGGATCTTGTAGACATTGGTATAGGTCATCCTCTCCCGGACATGGATGACGCTTTTGAAAATGTCATGGTTCAGCACCTTGCCGTTGCGGTCGACCTCCATCATGACGCTGAAGGCCAGCCGATCTTCACCGGCATTGAGGCTGCAGATACCGTTGGACAGTTCCCGGGGGAGCATGGGGACAACCCGATCCGGGAAGTAAACGCTGGTTCCTCGCCTGAGCGCCTCCTGATCCAGCGCGGAGCCTTCCTTTACATAATGGGTCACATCGGCGATATGAACGCCCAGGCGGAAGTTGTTGTTTTCCAACAGTTCAATGGAAACAGCATCGTCCAGATCCCTGGCATCCTCGCCGTCGATGGTGACCATGCGAAGATCCCTTAAGTCCCGCCTGTCCTGTATATCTTCCTCACGAACTTTTTGCGGTGCCTTTCTGGCTTCCTGCAGCACCTCGTCCGGGAACTCGTAAGGAATATTGTAGGCCCGGATGATGGACAGGATATCCACGCCGGGATCCCCGCTGTCCCCCAATATTTCAATGATCTTTCCTTCTGCGTTCCGGTTGGCTTCCGGCCACTTGGTGATTTCCACGACCACTTTCTGTCCTTTTTTGGCGCCGTTGATGCAATCCTTGGGAATGAAAATATCCCTGAACAGGCGGACATGGTCGGGCGTCACGAAGCCGAAATGGTCGCTCAAGTCAAATTTTCCGACCACCGTCTTGTGGGCGCGGCTGATAACCCTGATGATTTCCCCTTCCTGCTTTCTTGCGGCAGCGGAAAGCTTCGTGAGCCGCGCCATCACCCTGTCGCCATGCATGGCGCCGTTGATCGCATTGGCAGGAATAAATACATCTTCGTCCCCGTTATCGGGAATCAAAAAGCCGAAGCCCCTCACATGGCCCTGGAACGTTCCTGTAATGAGACCCATTCGCTCCGGTACACCATACCGCCCCTTCTTGGTCCTGATGACCAGGCCTTCATTCTCCATCTCATCCAGGAGGCTTTGCAAGAGCGGTATATCTTCGGTTGGAACATCCAGAACGGTGACAAGCTCCGACAGCATCAGCGGCTTATAGGCTTCTTCCCGCATGAAGGCTAAAATACGGTTTTTTCTTTCTTCCATTATATTCAACGCATCATCTTCCTTTCAGGCTTCCGCCCCGGATTAAAGCAGGAGCGGCTTAACAGCCGCCCATCATTATCATGAATAGCTTTTTCGTTTTTTATTCAGACCCGCACCCGGCAGACTTCGCCCGGTTCATTGCATCAGCCCTGTTTATTTTGCATCCGGGAAGATCAGAAACACATCCTTAACAGCATCCAGGGCGATTTTGGCAAAGTCCTCCACTGTCAGCCCCAGTTCGCTGCAGGACGCGATGCGTTCCCTGCTGATGTTCTTTTCAAATTCCGGATCGGCATAACATGCCATGATCCTGCCGGTATCCAAGGGGTTTATCGATTTGTCCGGCGTGCCTTGCACACAGGCCATGATCAGTTCAGCCATTGGTGACGCGCAATAAAGTGCCTTGTCAAGCTTTCTTCTTCTGGGAAGACCGTTGGCGGGGTTATGGGCCCTGACGGCATAGGCAATGGTCGGATCGAAGTCCAGGCTTTCCAGAATGTCTCCACCCATCTTCCCATGCAAAGCCATGTTGCCGTTGATTCGCTCCCAGTCGATGTCGTGTACCAGGCCGGTTATCCCCCACATGTCCACGTCCTCGTGAAAGTGCCTGGCCAGGGATCTCATAATCGCTTCAACTGCCAAACTGTGCTGAATCCGCTCCTGACTCTCAATTCTCAGCTGTAAGGCTTCCAACGCCTTTTCGCGTTCCACTATCTTCCTCCAAAACGGTTACTGCTTAAGTTAATTATATCAGAATGGAAATGCCGCGCAATAGCGAAACAGGAAGAACCGTGCATAGGCAAAAAAACTCCTGGTCAACATGATGCTGCATGCTCCTCATTTGATGCATTGATTTTATGCCCGGCGTAGGATACAATTTTAGCCGTGGCGTCGCCACGGCCAGTTCGCAAAATCCTGGCCGGCTTCATCAGGCGACAGACATGTCCATTGATGGAGCCAACCAAAACTACGGAGCTTCCGGCGGCTCAGATGAAGGACCGGCGGCATGGTTTTCCATGCTGAGAAAGGATGAATCATGAAACTGAATACCAGAACCATTGTCCAGGCTGCGCTGATCGCGGCAGTCTACGCTGCAATGACCCTTCTTATCAAACCTCTGGCCTATGGGCCCATCCAGTTCAGGATTTCCGAAGTGCTCACCGTTCTCCCGGCCGTTCTTCCCTCTGCCATCCCAGGTGTCTTTATCGGCTGTATCCTTGCCAATTTCATCGGTGGTTTCGGCATGGTGGACATCGTCTTCGGCAGCCTTGCAACGCTGTTGGCCGGTATATTCACATGGCTCCTGAGAAAGCGCAGAATCCTTCTTCCCCTGCCCCCTGTCGTGTTCAACGGCCTTATCGTGGGAACCTATGTTTACCTGTTATACGACAAGACTTACCCCCTGCCGCTGACCATGCTGTTCATCGCTATTTCGGAAGCCATCATCTGTTATGGTCTCGGCCTGCCCATGCTGTCCTTTATAAAAAAGAACAGGATGATCAGGGAGGCCCTGGGCATTTCCGAGGAATGATCCCGTTTGTTTTTGACTCCTTTGACTGGGTATATATTTACCAGTACAAACTTGCTTCATGGATAAAGGAGCTTTGGAATGAGACGGGTAAGTCTTGATAAGATCCGGGATGACGATGTTTTGGCGCGCACTTTATACGACATAGAAGGCAAGAAATTGCTCGGCGCAGGCGTCAAACTGACACCATCCATCGTTCAGAAACTGCAGGAAAAAGGGATTACAAGCGTTTACATTGAAGATGAAATATCCGAAAACGTAGAAATCCATGGCATCCTGACAGATGAGACCAGGAACCAGGCCAAACTGACCATTCGGAACGAAATGAACCGCCTGGCCACAAAGGGTGAGATAGATTACGCAGCCATCAGCCGCGTGGTGGATCAAATCATGGAGGAAATGCTGTCCAGGAACATCGAGGTCCTGAACGCCAATGACATCCGTACCCAGGATGAGTTCATCTATGCCCACTCCATCAATGTGTGCGTCATGGCCATCGCGTTGGCCACCAAGCTTTCGTTGCCCCAGGCCAAGATCAAAAACATCGCCATGGGGGCCATCATGCACGACATCGGCAAAGCCTTGCTTCCGAAAGAACTGCTCAACAAGAAGGATCCTACCCCCGCCGAACAGGAAGAGATCAAAAAGCATCCCCTGCTGGGGTACCATGTGGTCAAGGATATGGCGGAAGCATCCGCTACGGCCAAAATCACCATTCTCATGCATCATGAGCAGATCAACGGCAACGGTTATCCCATGGGACTTTCGGGGGATTATATCCATTACTCGGCCAGGATCGTCAGCATATGCGACGCATTTGATCAGGCCATAAACGACGGGATCTACAAGAACGTCTACCAGACCACCGATGCGGTGGAATACCTGTTCGGAGGCTCGGGTCATATCTTTGACAAATCCCTGGTTGAAACCTTCATCAAGATTGTTCCCATCTACCCTGAGGGAACCATTGTCCTGTTAAGCAATGGCATGTTCGCCATTGTTGTGAAGAATAATCCGGTTTATATGACACGCCCGGTTGTCCATCCCTTTTATAACCCGAAAACCGGGATTCGTTATGATCGTTCCTACATCATCGATCTGCAGTTTGAGCTGTCGCTCAAGATCATCCGTGAAATCAGCATCAATCCCGGGGATATCGGCTAACGCAATCCCGGCCGGCAAACAGCCGACCCGCAATATCTGCCAACATGCAAAGAAAGCCCGGACTGCGATCCGGGCTTTCAGATTGTCGAAAAACAGGCATTTTCACGTGGGTGAGAATGCCTGTTTTCTTTGAAATATCAAAAATATAGCCCAAAATCGATAAAATAAAGGGC
>NZ_FQZP01000023.1 GCF_900142095.1 Thermoclostridium caenicola
CTTGGCAGGAAAGGTACCTCTTCATAAAACCTTTTATTGCATGAAGGACATACATAGCGTCGTTTCCGCAGATGTATGAAAGTATAGCTTCCAAACGAAGATATATCCTTAATTTGTTGTTCTCTGTAATCGTGAATCTTGTCCGTAGTCCGACCACAGCGGGGACACTCATGGGCTTTTCGCTTCATTCTCATATAAATGTGGAACTGATTGTCCTTTCTTTCTGCGAAGGTAACGGTTACATCTTCAAATCCAATAAATTCTCGCGTATAATCTTTGTAGAGCATGGTTGATTCTCCTTTAAAATGATGGTGTGAGTAACTACATTTTACTAGAGATTTCACTCCATGCTCTCTTTATTTGCAAAAAATGTTGGAGTTCCGAAGTTTCTGTCCCTCGGCACCCCAACATTTATTATAGAACCACAAAAATGAAGGCTGGCTCACAAAGAGCCAGCCTTTTGATTAGGCCTTATGGCAGCAATTCTTTCGGAGGAATCTTGATTTCCTGACCAATCATGATCTTGTTGGGATCCGTAATCCCGTTATATTCGCAGAGTTTCGGGCCATACTGCGTCGAACCGTAATAGGTTTGAGCAATCTTGCTGATGGTATCGCCCGCGGCTACCTTGTGGATCTTGATTTCAAACTCGGGCGTCGGTGTGGGTGTTTCTCCGAAAGTCGGCTCATCAGCCGGATCGGGTGTGCTCAGATCCGGAGTGGCTGATGGCGTGGGAGTGGGCGTGGCTGTAGCCGATGCCGAAGGACTTCTGGCAGGTTCCTTGCCCGGATCGATCATGGACTTAATCATGATACCGATGATGCCGAAGAGAATCAGCACGGTAACCACCAGAAGGACGCCATACAATGCGCCCTGATACCTGCCGCCCCGCTTGCGGTTGTACTTGTAGGTTACCGCGGGAGCCCTGTTCAGACGCTCAACCCTGTTTTTGACCTGGCTGGTTCTGGTCGTGGTCTTCCTGGCTATAGCTGTCCCTTCATAACGACGCTCCACCTGTACCACCATGGCTGTCAAATCGCCGAAAGTGGTACGCTTCATGGCTTCATCCACCAGTTTGTAGGCGATATAGGTGCTGTCGCTTCTTAGGGACAGGATATCCTCAATCTTTTCCTCCCCAAGGGCTTTCACCAGACCATCGCTGCAAAGGAGAAAACAGTCGCCCTCCGTGACTTCATAGATATCTGAAATTACCACCGGACTTTCGGGATTCTCGTCGGGAAGGGTGATTTCCTCATCCTCCACGCTTTCCCCCGGCTGGATCAGCGCATCCAGCATCCGTTTGGCTCTTGAGGTTTCGCCCGCCAGGGGCCTGAACATCCCGTCGCGCATCATGAAAACCTTGCAGTTCCCGGCGGTTGCGGCGACGAATTGACCGTCAGAAACAAGAAGGCTGCCAAAACCGATGCCCCATCTCGGGTCTTCGGCAGGCACCCTGTTCATTTCCAGAAAAGAGGTGAGTAGGCGGCTGATATCCGTTATCTGGGCTTCCAGTTCCTTGACCTTGAACTTGAGGTCGCCACCATTAACGGTTATTTTTTCATGATACCTGCGGAGTTCATCAATGATCGCGATCTGCGTATCGTTGTCCTCATCGGCACCATTCATGTTATCGGCTATCGAAAAAAGGTATTCGGTGCCACGGTTCTCCATGGAGGCCTGGACGTTGTCGATGTGCTGCTCGGACGTGAACTTGCCGTTCATGTAGAAGGAATTGGTGTTGCTTTCTCTTCCGTAGCCCTTGCGTGAATAAACGCACGCATTTATTTTTATCACGCTACTCATTGGATTCTCCTCTTTTCGACATGATTATTCATATCTAAACTCCATGATACCATAGCCAACACAGGCCTTTCAACAATTTAGCAAAAATATCTTTCCACGCAGACAGGGTTCAAGCGCAGAATAATCAGGTACTTTGTCGATCCGTCTCCCATGAGGGCCTTTACTTTATTGTCAGCATGTTTTGTTTAAAGTATAATAGGATTATTATTGAAATATTTCCTTCATCAAACCGGCATTATCATATCCGGCGGATGCGTCCGGACAGAAAGGGCAGGGTATGCGCATGAAACAGCTTAAATTCTATGACGTAAGGCATATCACGGATTTGAAGGATCTTGTGCAGAAAAGCGCAGACATCTACGGCGATTTGGATGCCTTTCTTGTAAAGACCCCATCCGGAAACATCCGGAACGTAACCTTCAGACAGTTCAGGCAGGACATCAACTGCCTGGGATCGGCATTATGCCATCTGGGACTCAAGGATACCAAAATCGCCATTATCAGTGAAAACCGCTATGAATGGTGCGTATCCTACCTGGCTGTCGTGAACGGAACCGGTGTGGTGGTTCCGCTCGACAAGGAGCTCCCCGAGGCCGAACTGGAATCCCTGCTTGAGAGAAGCGAGGCCAGCGCGGTCCTGTGTTCCGCAAGCTATGCGCCGGTCCTGGTCAGCAAACAGAAAAGCCTGAAAAAATTAAAGCACATCATTTGCTTTGATTACGATGAAAACGACAAGGGCGTCCTGTCCTACACGCAGCTTCTCGCAAAGGGGAAGGCCCTTCTGGATAAGGGTTACACTGAATTTACCGATGCCGAAATCAACCGGGACGTGATGTGCGCGCTGATCTTCACATCGGGTACCACCGACCAGTCGAAAGGGGTCATGCTCTCCCACCGCAACATTTCCAGCGACATCATGGCGGTATCCAAGCTCCTGTATGCCGACAACAACGATTTGATCCTGTCGATTCTGCCCCTTCACCATACCTATGAATGCACAGCCGGATTCCTGACCATGGTCTACCTGGGCGTCACCATCTGTTTCTGCGAGGGCTTGAGGCACATCACCAAGAATCTCCAGGAATACAAACCCACCATGATGATGAGCGTCCCGTTAATCCTGGAAAATGTCTATTCCAAGGTGATCAAGAAGGCTCAGAAGGAAAAGCGCCTTCTGGCCCTGAAATTTGGCCTGTTCGTTTCCGGCCTTCTGTTCAGGATCGGAATCGATGTCCGCAGGCAGCTGTTCCGCGAGGTCATGGACAACCTGGGTGGAAACCTAAGGCTCATCATCTCCGGCGCCGCCGCGTTGAATCCGAAGGTTTCAAAAGCCTTGCGGGCCATGGGCTTCAACATCATGCAGGGTTATGGGCTGACGGAATGCTCGCCCATCGTATCGGTCAACCGCCTGGACTATTACAACGATCGGTCCGCCGGCCTGCCGCTGCCGGGGATCCAGGTGGCCATAGACAATCCCGGCCCCGATGGCATCGGAGAAATTAAGATAAAAGGCCCCATCACCATGCTGGGCTATTATCAGAATCCGGAAGCCACCGCGGCCGTTTTGCGCGACGGCTGGCTCTACACCGGGGATAACGGCTATATTGACAAAAAGGGATTCCTGTACATAGCCGGGCGCAAGAAGAATGTTATTGTCACCAAAAACGGCAAGAATATATTCCCGGAGGACGTGGAACTCTATCTCAACAAAAGCGAGTACATCAAGGAATCCCTTGTTTACGGCGTGGATGACGACAGCAGCGAGGACACCATTGTCTGCGCCAAAATCGTTCCCAACATGGAAGTCATCGTTGAGAAATTCGGAAAGGTTCCGGTCCAGGAGGAGCTTTACAAGCTGATCAAGCAGGAGGTCATGAAGGCCAACAAGAAGCTTTCCTCCTACAAAAAGATCAGGCACTTTGAGATCAAGGAGGGTGAGTTCCAGAAGACCACCACCAAGAAGATCAAGCGCCATCTGGAGCTTGTGTCCCTGAAATCCATCGGCGACATGATCAAGGTGCTCAATAAAAACGGGAAAAATGAGCAGAAAAAAGGAGCATGATAAAACAGCATGCTAAAAAGCACGTTTCACACCCACAGCCGGTTTGATGACGGGGCTTGCGACCTGGAGGACTATGTCCTGTCCGCCCTGAAGAAGGGTTTTTCTGTCCTTGGATTTTCAGCCCATGCTCCCGTATTGTTTGACAGCGAATGGAACATGAAGCAGGAGGCCTGGGATGAATATATTGCCCTGACCAAATCCCTCAGGGACAAATACGGGGACAGGATTGAGATCTACACCGGCCTGGAAACCGACTTTTACAAAGGCTGCACGGACTGGCGGAACAAGAAAGGAATTGATTATACCATAGGCGCCGTCCATTTCATACAGAATCCCGAAACGGGCAAATACTATGCCTTTGACGGCAGCCGCCAGGAATTCGAGGAGAACCTGGAGGTCAATTTCGGGGGCGATATCAGGCGCCTGGTTGCGGGCTACTACGGCCTGGTCAGGGAAATGCTCATGAAGATGACCCCCAACATCGTGGCCCACCTGGATGTGATCAGAAAGAACAACCAGGGCGGGCGGTTTTTTGACGAGGATGAGGAATGGTACCGGGAAGAAGTCCTCAACACCCTTGAGGTCGTCGCTTTGACCCATGCCGTCCTGGAGATCAATACCGGGGGCATCTCAAGAGGCTATATGACCACCCCCTATCCCAGCAGGTGGATCCTGGAATACTGCCTGGACATGGACATCCCCGTTATGGTCAACTCCGATGCTCACCATCCCGATGCTCTCGACTGCTCCTTTGAGGAAGCCTATGAACTTTTACGGGATGTGGGATTCAAGTCCCAGCGCATTCTCTACCGCGGAGAATGGAAGGATGTAGGGCTGTAGGGCCCTGCATGCCGTATAAACCACAGAGAAAACCAAAGCAAGAGGTAAGGCAGATGAAAATCATACACCTGATCGGCGGGGGCGACGTGGGCGGTGCCAAGAGCCACGTCCTCTCACTGATAAAGGAACTGGGCAAGCATATCGACGTTACCCTGGTGTGTTACAGAAAGGGACCCTTCCATGAGGATGCGGTGCGGATGGGCATCGATTCCCGCGTTATCCGTACAGGAAACATCCTGGTCGATATCCGCAAAACCTTAAAGCTCGTGAGGGAAAACAAGTACGATATCATCCATTCCCACGGCGCCAAGGCCAACATGATCGCCACCATCATCAGGCGCATCACCGGGATCCCGGTAGTCACAACCATTCACAGTGACTATCGCCTGGATTACATGAACAACCTGCTGAAACAGTTCTCCTTCGGCGTGATCAACATGATCTCCCTACGAAAAATCGATTACCACATCGGTGTTTCCGACAGCTACCGGAACATGCTGATCGCGCGCAGGTTCAACCCCCAGCACGTCTTTACGGTATACAACGGTATCCCCTTTGACAACGAGATCCCGCCCTGCACCCGGCGCGAGTTTTTTGATCGCTATCGTATTCCCTTCCCCGAGGATGCCATCCTGGTCGGAATTATGGCCAGGCTGGATCCGGTCAAGGATCATGAAACCTTTATCCGGGCAGCGGCCGAGGTATTCAGGACCAACCCGAAGGTCCGTTTCATCATCGCCGGTCCCGGGGATGAACTCAGGCCCCGTCTTGAGCATCTGGCCGAAAAACTGGGCGTAAGGGACAAAATCTGCTTTACGGGCATGATTCATGAGCCCTACGACTTTTTCCAGATCATTGACATCAATGTGCTCACCTCCATCAGCGAGAGCTTTCCCTTCGTCATCCTGGAAGGCGCGCGCTGCTGCCGGGCGACAGTCAGCACCCGGGTGGGCGGCCTGGCCGATCTCATCGAGTCCGGTGTCAACGGCTACCTGATAAAGCCCGGGGACTGGAAAGCCCTGGCAGGGCATCTTCTTGAACTGGCCAATGATGAGACGAAGCGAGCCGAGATGGGGCGGCGTCTGAAGGAAAAGGCGGAGAAAAAGTTCTCCCTGGAGAACATGTGCAAAACCCAGTTGGAGATCTATAACCGCATTCTCCGCATGGAAAGCCGCATCAGGAAGGACGGGAAGCTCTACGATATCGCCATACTCGGCTACTACGGTTACAGAAACAGCGGCGACGAAGCCATCCTGAAATCCATCGTCCATTCCCTGCTGGAGCGGAATCCGGATCTGTCCATGGTAGTCTTCTCCAGAAAGCCCGGAGAGACCATGCGTAACACGGAGGTCAACGCCGTCAACCGCTTCAGCCTTTACCATGTGCTGAGGGTCATGAAGCAGACCCGGCTGTTCCTGGCAGGAGGCGGCAACCTCATCCAGGACAACACCAGCACACGCTCCATCCTGTATTACCTGTGCATGCTGCGGCTGGCCAAGCGGTACAGGACAAAGACCATGCTCTTTGCCAACGGCATCGGCCCCATCAACCGCAAGGTCAACTGGCGCAGCGCAGCAAAAGTCCTGAATTGCCTGGATGCCATCACCCTGCGTGAACCGGTCTCCTATGAAGAACTCAAAAGAATGGGAGTCACCAAACCCATCATACACATTACATCGGATCCGGCCATCCTGCTGAACCCGGTTCCTTCCGATAAAGTGGACACGATCATGGCCTCCGAGGGCATACCCACGGACAAGCCCCTCATCGGCATCTCGGTGCGCAAATGGGCTGACATGTCCTACCTGGACAAGATAGCCGCCCTCGGCGATTATTGCGTGGAGCGCTTTGACGCCCACCCGGTCTTTATCCCCATGCAGCATCCTTCGGACGTGAATGTCTGCGAGTCCATTATCAAAAAGATGAAGCACAAGGCCTGGCTGATCCGCAACATCTACCAGCCGGAGGAACTGCTGGGCTTTACCCAAAGGCTGACGCTGATGATCGGCATGCGCCTTCATTCCCTCATCTATGCATCCAACCAGATGGTCCCTGTATTGGGACTGGTGTATGAACCCAAGGTGGATGCCTTCCTGAAAGAGGTATCCCAGCCATCCGCCGGATCCCCGCTTAATATGGATTTTCCTCAGGTCTGCAGGGTCCTGGAGGAGCTCTGGAACAACCGCGAAGCCATGCGCGAAAAGCTGGGCAGGGCCAGGGAACGCCTGGTGGAACTGGCCAACCGGAATGTTGACGTGGCGCTGAGCCTGCTGAACGATTCATAATGGCAGGTTATACCGTTTTATTACCCGGAACTGCCCCCTGTCATATTGGTAGAAGACGATGGCTGCCACCATCCAGAAATAGACGACCATGTAAGGCACTTCAAAAACGTTTTCAAACAGGTTGTGGACCAGTATGCCCATCATCCCGGCAAATCCGCCGATGATGACCAGCCTCCTGTCGGGATCCAGCGTGGTCCTGATCGCGCGCACCGACCAGACAAAGAGTGCTGAAAGGACGATGAACCAGGCGATAAGGCCCGCCATACCCATCTCCACGGCTGTCTTGAGCCAATAGCTGTCCATGTAGAAGGTGTTGGGGAAAAGATCCCTGTGGTTCATGGCCACAGCCCCTCCGAAATGCCCCTGTCCCACACCGGTCCAGAAGTTTGCCATGAACATCTCCCAGCCGGTCTTGTAGCGTAAAAGCCGGCCTCCGGTAAGGCTGCTCATGATATACCGGGGCGAAAGCAGGTAGCTGATGCGGCTATACACGGACGGAATCAGCAGGACAACAGCTCCCGCCGGCAGTGCCGCCGCAAGCCATCCGGGATTCCATGCCAGGCAGAAGACGAGCAGCGCAACGGCCATCCCGAGCCAGGCGCCCCTGGACAGGGTCAGGATCAGGCAGATGCCCATGGCAGCCAGCATGACCAGGCAGAAAACGCGGCGGTATCTGTTTGTCCGCTCCCGGAGCGACCAGGCAAGGGCGATGGGTATGAAAAGGACCATCAGGCTTCCCAGGATATTGGGACTTCCCACCACCGAAAAGACGCGAATTGCACGGGTTCCCTCGGCCGCATCAACCCAGTTGGAAGGGGTTTCAACGCCTGCAATATATTGCAGGATACCGTGAATGCCCAGAATGCCGCCTGCCCAAATCAGGCCGCATGTCATCCGGTTCGCTTTCCTGTCCGAATCCAGGTACCGGCTGAAAACATAGTACCAGAAAATAAACTGCACAGTGCCGCGCATGCCTTCAAAGCCCACATGGGGATATGGGGAATGATTCAGGTATAGATAAAAGGACACGGCGATCAGGAAGAACAGCGGGATGTCCAGGGGCGTGGACGTCACGGGCATGCCGGCCCTGCCCATGATCCCGGATATAACCAGGAAAGCCACACAGGCCAGAAGATACACCTCGTCCCAAACCCCAAAAAGGCTTGCACCGAAAAAGCTCCTTCCCAACTCGTCAATGAAGACAAAAAACACCGAAGCCGGTATCAGACGGCGGGACAACATCCTTAAGAACCGGGATCCGCTTGCCATTCTCCAGACGAGGCTTTCCCGGATAACATCCGCCGCCTTAAGCCGGAAGGGCAGAAGGCTTGCATGCAAACTCCGAAGCAACCTGCAGGCATAAATCTGTTTCGGCCGGAATCGCCTGTGAAAATAGCGGGACAGCCATCTGGCCGTGCGGCTGTGTGAAACGACGGCACCAAGGCCCATCAACATCCGGCGGGTCAGGCTGTTTTCCCATATGGTCCTGCAAGATCTCATCAGGCGGTAAACCAGGCTTTCCTTCAGCCACACCACCGCACGCTCCATGGCCAGGCCTCCCTCACTTTTTCTCCTTCAGGTCCAATACCAATCCGTTGGTGGAATAGGCATAAGGGGTTTTAAGGGTGAAGCTTCCCCCCACGCAGACCGCGTATCGGCCCACCTTGACGCCCTCATCCCTGGGATCGTCCTGGATCTCGATCTGCACATACACATCCTTCAGGTTCGGATCATAGACCACGGCTGTGCCGTCAACCGGGGTTACGCTCATGACCTGGGCTTCCTCTTCCTTGATTTCGATAACCCGGGCATTGACGAAACCATCGGTCTCGTAATACAGCCGGTTGTCCATCATGATGCTCTCCATGAAGTTATCGGGTACAGAGGAGCATTTGATGGTGGCTATCCAGGTCTTGGTCTGGGCTTTGGCCTGTTTCTCGTTGCTCTTGGCCACGATCCGCATGCCCGCCGCAACCAGCAGGATGACCAGCGCCGTGAGCGCCAGCAGGTCAAACAGGTTAATCAAACCAAACAAGCGTCCTCTCTCGTCTATCAGTTTCATTGAAACCTCCCGCAAGTTCAAATTAATTGGGTAAGCAATACCGGATATGAAATATATGCGTCTTAGATGCCGCCTGTTACGGCAGCTTCATTCCAGCCATCCCGTCCATGATCCCGGCAAGCTTTTCGGTTAGTGCCCTTCGGCTGTACTGCCGGATCACCTCATGGTCGGGATCAAGCCTGAGGCGGTCCTCACGCCATCTGTCATACAGTTCGGCCAGCCCCTGTTCAATGGCTCTTGGATTGGACCAGTCACAGACGATGCCGGTCCGGGTCTTTTGGATAAGTTCTGCCGCCGCCCCCTTTTCAGGCACCAGAGCCAGTATGGGCCGGTTGGTCCGGATATATTCAAACAGCTTTCCCGTGTAAAAACACTCGGAACCCCTGCCGCCTTCCAACAGGAGCAGGACATGGGATCGCAGCATGTTGCCGATACAGTCCCGGTGGGTCATATAGGGAAGAACCTCCACAACCCCTTCCAGGCCGTTTCGGGCTGCCGCCTGGATGACGGACTGATCCTTGATGTTGCCGATGAACCGGATGCGCAGGCGCTCCCTGGGGATACGCCCGGTTTTGACAAGGCGGCCAGCCGCTTCCAGGAAGCCGTCAGGCGTTCTCCTCCCGTACAGGGAACCGGTATAGGTTACTGTGAAACGGTTGTCCGGGCTTTCCGCGCCGCTTTGCTCAAAATCCTCCTCGTCAAAGCCGTTGGGGATGACCCACATGCGCCGGTCCAGCTTCAGATCCGGATGCCGGCTCTCAAAATTGCGCTTCATCACCGGCGTATTGGCTATCAGCATATCCGCCGTTTCCAGGACCATTCTTTCCATCAGACTTTCACGCCTGGCCCGCCATGCCGGATGGGGCTTGTCCAGGAGATAGGGGTTGTTGGTCCATTCATCCCTGAAATCCGCTATCCAGGGCAGCTCAGGGTAGATTCTCTTAATGCCGAGACCCATCAGGTGATCGGAATAGGGATAGGAGGTGGTATAGAGGCAATGGATATCCCCCCTCCCTATCCTTGCGAGGGCTTCCTTTACGGCCCGCTTCATCCAGAGGATTTCGCCGTCGGGGATCAGGACCTTCCAGGCAATGAATTTGCCCACCTTGGACAAAATGCCGGGAAAGGCCGTCAGATCCCTGGGAGGTGTCCGGATGATTTCCATATCGGCCGGAAGATCCTGGAGCAGGGTGTCATCCCGCAATCCGATACGTTTATCGCTTCTGGTCAGCACAACAGGTTCCCAGCCAAAGGCGGGCAGGTATTTGGCAAACTTAGCGCTTCTCTGGACCCCCGATCCCCCCGCCGGCGGGAACTGGTACGCCACCATCAGGACTTTTTTCATCGGCGTGTCTCCCCCATCCCAGCAGATGATAGCGCAGGCCCGCGGCCTCCACCTCCTCCGGTGGCCAGAAGTTCCTGGTATCCAGCACGCAAGGGTAGGCCATGCTCTCCCTGATCCGCCTGAAATCCACCTGCCTGAATTCCCGGTGGTTCACGGCAAGGAGCAGCAGATGGCAGCCCCTGACAGCCTCGTATAAGTCCCTTTCCCTGGAGCCTTCGTAGTCCGCATGCCTGTCGACGGTGATAACCGAATAGCCGCCCTCAGCCTTAAGCAGGGAAATCAGGCGGATGACCGGGCTCTCCCGCAGATCATCCACATCGGGCTTATAGGTTACACCCAGCACGCAGATGCGCTTCGTGCCGTCGATATCCTTCATAAGGGTCCTGATCTTTTCCAGCACGAACCGGGGCATGGCATCGTTGATCCTTCTGGCCAGGCCAATCATCCGGGCGGTTTCCGGCAGACGCTGGACGATGAACCAGGGATCCACGGCAATGCAGTGGCCGCCCACGCCCGGTCCAGGGTAATGGAGGTTGACCCTGGGGTGTTTATTGGCATACCGGATGACCTCCCAGGCGTTGATGCCCAGTTCCTCGCAGATCATGGCCAATTCGGCGGCAAGCGCGATATTGACATCGCGGTAGGTGTTTTCCATAAGCTTGCACATCTCGGCTGTGGTGGCATCGGTTATGTACATCTCCCCCCGTACAAAACAGCTGTACAGGTTTCGGACCCTCACGGCGGATTCGGTGTTGATCCCGCCTATCACCCGGCTGTTGTGCACCAGTTCGGTGAGGATCCGGCCGGGCAGGACCCGCTCCGGGCAGTAGGCCACAAAAAGATCCGTTCCCGGCTCCAGTCCCGATTCCCGCAAAATGCCGCACACCATGTTCCTTGTGGTCCCCGGCGGGGACGTGGATTCCAGGATGACCATGTTCCCCTTCCTGACAACGGGCAGGATGGAACGCACGGCGCGCTCAATGTAGCTCAGGTCTGCCGAATGGTCCGGGTTGACCGGTGTGGGCACACAGATTATGTACGCATCCGCGGGTAAGGGTTCCCTGCCGGGAATCAGCCTTCTTTCCGAAACCGTCCAACGCACCACCTCCCCAAGCCCGGGCTCGCTGAAGAAAGCCTCTCCCCTGCCCAGGGTCTCAAGAATCCTTTCATTGACATCGACCCCCAGCACATAGTGTCCGTTTGATGCGAACATGGCCGCTGTGGGAAGACCGATATAGCCAAGGCCGATGACGCACAGCTTCATACCAACACCCCGGGTTTTGCTTGCACGCAAGATGCGGCATCGGTACGGCTCCGCCGCCCGATGCGGAAATGACGCCTTGCAGCAGGTTTGTTTTTGGCTTACACTATAGTATGTTCAGAAAACCCGAACATATGAGTCGATGTCAAAGGTGGAAAACCCTATGGAGAAAATAAATATCCATGGCGTGATGATGGACAATGTGACCATGGACGAGGCACTCGGATTTGTGGTAGAAAGGCTGGACGGCCCAGGCATTGCAAAGATTTATACGCCCAACTCGGAGATCATGATGCAGGCCCAGAGGGATCCGGCACTGAAGGATATTCTCAACCAGGCGGATTTGCTTATTGCCGACGGGGCAGGCGTAGTGCTGGCCTCCAGGATACTGAGGAGGCCTCTGAAAGAAAAGGTCTCCGGAATTGACCTGGTGAAAAGAATACTGGAGAATACCCGGACCCGGCCAACCAGCTTTTTCATCCTCGGGGCCAAACCTGGGGTGGCCGAGAAGGCCGCCATCAATATCATCTCCGATTATCCGAAAGCGGAGATCAAAGGCTGGCATCACGGCTACTTCCAGCCCGGGGAAGAGGACGGCATCATCGAAAAGATCAACGACAGCGGAGCGGAGGTCCTGCTGGTGGGCTTAGGCGCCCCCAAGCAGGAGAAGTGGATCCACAGGAACGCCTCACGCCTTAACTGCAAGGTGGCCATGGGCATCGGCGGCAGCATCGACGTGCTGGCCGGCACAGCGTCCCTGGCGCCGGAATTCATGCGTCGTTCCGGCCTGG
Organism: Thermoclostridium caenicola; assembly: GCF_900142095.1. Classification (GTDB taxonomy): domain Bacteria; phylum Bacillota; class Clostridia; order DSM-8532; family DSM-8532; genus Thermoclostridium_A; species Thermoclostridium_A caenicola. The sequence goes on from NZ_FQZP01000023.1 coordinate 12,450, forward strand.
AATGGCTGTTCAGGCTTTACAAGGAGCCCAGGCGTTTCCGACGCATGCTGGATCTGCCGCGGTTCATGATGCTTTCGATCAGAAAACGCTTCGGGTTGTAAACAAGCCGTTTCAGGCCTGGGGCTTAAGCGTATGATGAATCATTGTATGGGAGATAACATGAGGGGTAAAGGTTTGTTCAGAAAGGCCGTAGTTTTTGCCGCCCTAATCGCTTTGGGCATAGCGGTTTTTTCCTGGCTCAATGTCAGAGGAAATGAGATTGAAGGCGTATCCCATATTTCGTCCGAGTGCCTGGTAACAATAACTTATGAAAACGAGACCGGGCAGGAGTATCAACTTCAAGCCGAACAGGTTGACAGGCTTAAGGAGCTTCTTTTCAAATCAACCTTTACAAGAACCTTTTCGCCTTTCGTCACCTACCCTGTCGACACTGAGCGTTATACCATCAGGATTGACTGGAAGGATAATCAGCATGTCCTGATCATCCACTGTATCGGAAACCAATACATCTCCATAGCTGACCAGTTTGGCGGCAGGCATTTGAAAGTGAATAACCCGGATTGGGAATCAACGATTAAAAGGATTATTTCGGATTCCGATCCGGTTCGGTAAACGCCAGCTGAGCAGCAGTTCGAGTTCGTAAGATTCTCGGACGGCAAATATTTCACCCAGGCAATTATCAATAGAACCATCCAACCGGGAGGTTTCCTGGCATGGCAGGATAAATGGGATATGACCGATAAGGCTGGTCAAAAAGTGGGACCCGGGGAATATAAGGCTGTTATTACCGTCCTGGCTGTCCAGGAAGCAGTGAATGCATATAAGTTTGATAACAGCCAGTTTACCGCCGTTATTTACTTCTATCTCAACGACTGACAAAAGCGATTTGCCTTGTGGGTTGACAGACAGAACAAAAAAGGGCTGTCTCAGAATCAGGCGATGGTTCCGGGACAGCCCCTTTTGTTTCTATTTCATCAGGCGCGCGGTTTCCACCGCCAGGCAGTACACCACATCCATGGTGACGCCGCCGTTTTGGGTCAGCTTCCCTTCCGGAACCTTCCGGTACAGTTCCAGGCCTGATAAGACGTTGAAGGCTTCGCCGGGCGTATAGGAGACCCCGAGGGCATCCAGGATCATGGAAGCGGCTTTTTCGCCGGTCAGCCTGTCACTGGTCTCATAAGCCTCGAGCATGCCGGCCACGTTGAAGTTGTATGCGTCCGGGGCAATTTTGACAATGGCATTCTTCAGGAGTACCGACATCACATCGCAGCTGCTTTCGCTGTCCAGCCTGAAATCATTCCCCTCGCCCCCGGCAAGCAGGCCGTATTCGGCCAACTCGCGGATATAGGGATAAGCCCAGGCGTTTTCCAGGGGCTGGCCGGTGGAAGCGTCCATCAGCTTTTCGGATATATCCTTCAGAAAAACCCCGCCTCTTTGGAGATAAGATTTGAAAGTGTCAAGCTCTTCCCCGGTCATGCTGAGAATATCAGCCGGCGTCCGGTTGTTGAGAAAGCTCCATGCCGCTGTCAGTCCGGCGGACTCGCCCATGGTGATCCGGATAGGAATATGGCCTGCGCTGGTGGCTGCCAGGGACTTAAAAGAGGCCTTTGCACCCGGCATGAGCACATTGTCCACGTTGACGGGAATGATACAGCCTAAAGGAATGGCGTAGACATTGGGATCGGTGATGATATAGCTTAAACCGTTGCCTACAAACTTGCCCGCGTCAACCGGCGCAGAAGCCAGCACAATCTTGTCGGCAAAATCCCGGTTCTCCAGGATGTCCGCCACAGTCAGGGTATACCGGCCGGCATAATGCCTGTATTCCGGAATGAAAAGCTCATCGGCCGCCGCCTCGAAAGTGCATTCCGCGAAAGGCACCAGCACGTTTTTCAGATAGGCGGTCAGCAGAATGGCTTCATCCATGGCATCCGCGTAGGCCTGCTTCACATCTTCGGGATCATTTACATTCACACCCCACTGCCTGATGGCGCTGATGATGAGCTTATCCTCGGATTGTTCAATAAATGTGGGGCTTTCGATCTTGGTTCTTTTATAAAAAGGCTGATAGGCCATCAGGACCTGTCTGAACTGGTGGATGAAATCGGAAGTTTTCTGTATCTGCCTCATGTCGTCCCATTTGACGCCCGAGACCATGAAATTGAATGCCAGGGGCATGTAGGTATCCGGAAGGTTGAGATCCGCCGAGCCAGTCGTATAGGGCACCTGGCAAAGGTCCAGAAGATCGCCGAACTGGGTGGCATCCACATAAGCAGCAGCCGACAGAACCCTTTCCTGGCCATCCACATTCACCCTTATGTGCCTAAGGAGACTGCCTTCCAGCACCACGTCGGTCAGCCTGCAGTTATACAGAATCGCCAGATTCTTTATCTGTTTGGTCAGGTTTTCAACGGACGACAGATAATCCTCAGCGGTAAATCCCAGCCTCAGGCTTCCAAAGAGTTCCTTGTAAAAACCCCTGTTGAGGTTTTCCTTTTTGCCGCCTATTATGCCCTCATCCGGCTTGATCTCAGCGATCATGCTGCGTTTGATATAGCTTCCCAGATCGGAATCTTCGGTTATGAGCAACGTCTTCAGGCCGGTTCTGGCACTGGACACAGCCGCAGCAATGCCTTCCGGCTCAGAGCCCACCACAATAACGGCATACTCGTTTTCGGAAAAATTGTATTTATCAGCGGTTATCCTGCCCAGGTACTCCTTGAAGGCACTTCCCGAAAGCATGGGTATAATGCCAAACCTTACGACAAAGAATAGGATGACTCCCACAAGCAGGAGTTTGATGATCCGTTCGCGCTTCATGATCAACACCCCGTCTTATGACACGTAGGGCCGATTACTCGGATACAACCGCCATCTTCCTGCGCAGAGAATCCTCTGCAGCCTGAAAACAACGCGCTTGCTCTATTTATATATCGTCCTGATCGGGATTTATCATTAAGCGGAAGCCAGCAGAAATGCTTCAAAAAAGGCGATGGGCCGATATTCCATCGCCGCTTTGAAATGTCCGTATTTCCCCGATTCATATGTCATCCTGCTAGCAAAACCGGCGGAACACTTCACCGACGGTTTTTTATGACTTTTTCCCGTTTCGCACGTTCCAGAAAGGCAAGCCGGAGTCCTGGGTCCAACCTGCGTGAACCGGGTCTCCGCCTACATGGGAGTTGTGACGTGGCCGGCGTGTTTCGCAAGAGCCCCAAATCCGAGTTGCAGTCTCCGCCTACATGGGAGTTGTGACCCTGATGGTGAAATAGCCTATCAGCGTTTTGTAGAAGTTGCAGTCTCCGCCTACATGGGAGTTGTGACTTTCTGCCACGGTTGTTATCACGATCTATCTCTACGTTGCAGTCTCCGCCTACATGGGAGTTGTGACTTTTTCAGTATCGCTAATGCAGCTCTGTAATTATGTTGCAGTCTCCGCCTACATGGGAGTTGTGACCATGCTAACAGTCCATATATCACAATCTACAAACGTTGCAGTCTCCGCCTACATGGGAGTTGTGACGTCGTTGTTGAAAAGATTGATTTTGCTGACGACAGTTGCAGTCTCCGCCTACATGGGAGTTGTGACACACCCTCGCGGACATTACCCTGAGTGGTAATAGTTGCAGTCTCCGCCTACATGGGAGTTGTGACCCGTGTCGACAAGCAGAACCCCAGGGTCGAGGTCGTTGCAGTCTCCGCCTACATGGGAGTTGTGACTTTATGACGGTCGAAGAAGTCACCAAGCACGCCCAGGTTGCAGTCTCCGCCTACATGGGAGTTGTGACTTGACCAACTGGTGGCAATTTTAAAACTTGAAAAGTTGCAGTCTCCGCCTACATGGGAGTTGTGACTCATCAAGCCAATAAGTTGTTTGTCGGTTTCCTCGTTGCAGTCTCCGCCTACATGGGAGTTGTGACTCCGCATGCCTGTGCATCCTTTCCAGCACTTCACGTTGCAGTCTCCGCCTACATGGGAGTTGTGACAGCTGTTCTGTGAAACCCTTTTCCTACAAGGGTTACAGGCCTCAAAAGTGCGAATCCCTCTCATCTTTGCCAAAAACCTATGCCCATTTTCCCCCGAAAAATGCTAAAAGCCTTTATGGATGCCAGGTGCGAATCACCCTACAAAAAGGTGTTTTCATCCTCTCGGGTATACCATCAGCGCTTTCAACGTGTCAATAAACCTCTCCCCGTGACTTGGAATTTCAATGCCGCTCAACCTGGAACCTTTCAGATGCACGATCTTGTCGGCAGTCACATCCTCTATCTTCAGCATTCCTCCTTTCTCCACGGTGAACCGGATTTTGACTTTATGCCTATCAAATATCTGCTGCAAGGTCTTGGTGACGGCGTTCATGCGTTTCTGGTCATAGGACAGGAGAAACCTCAAACGGTTGATGTAATCTTCCATCACGCTGCAGGTTTTGCCAGCCTCCAACCGCCATCCGTTTTTCCGCATCAGATCCAGATGGGCAACATCATTCCGCACACCTAAATACTTAGACCCCTTATTCTCAGGGAAATAAACGCTTTCAAAGGCATTCATGTTTTCGCCTTTCAGCGTATCCACCAGATTGCGAATAATGTTGCCTTCAGAGAAGATATCTCTGACATCTTCCTCCTTTATCCCGTCCAGTTTGCCCTGTCTGACCCACGCCAAAAGGAGGAAGTACATATCCCGCTCCCAGTCCTGGACAAACCCCACCCATCGGGAGAGGATTTCAAGATTGAGGACGCATATTTCATACAATGAACTGAAGGACAGGTTTTTCACGGCCTGGTTATAGTCCTCAAGCCGCCGGAGAACCTTCTCATACAGTTTGCAGTCCTCCTCCGTAAATCGGGACGGGGATTCGGCGTACTTCCTATGGAGCCGCTGCAAAAGGCATTGGGCCTGTTCAGCGGAAGAGATATCCGCTCCATTCTCATCCTTCACGTTCCAATGTTTTTCCGACCAGAGCAAGTAATCTCTTTTGAGCGCCTGCTTGTGGCTGGCAAGCACCTTTTGGTACACTCCCATAAGCCCCGAGCGCAGCAACCGGCTCATGTTCCTCCGATATACCGGCGTGTTGTTGTCGCTCTGAAGATAAAAAGCCTCATAATTTTTCATGTTTCCTTCAATAAAGTCTTCAAACGCTTCTTTAGCCCGTTTCCCCCATACTTCCTCCGCAAACTGGGGCTCCGGTTCCGTCAGCTTGACCAGTTCGGTCAATTCCTCAATCTGCCCGGCTATCCTTATTTCTTCACTGAAATTGCTCTCACCCTGCCAACTGGCCAGGGATGTCCGATAACGGATCATCTGCTGCTGAAGCTCTCCCAGTTCCCTTTCGTCCAGCAGGCGCAGGACGGGATAGAGCACCAGGAGATGCCCTTCCGGTTCTTTTTCGTCTATAGATGTTTTCAAATCCACCGTTTTGCTTTCTTTTACCCATTTCTTCGCCGCTTCGGCATCTTTCCTGGGGCTCATGATCTCAAGGTATTCTTCGCCATAGTGCGCCTCCAGGAAATCGTTAAAGGCCTCGGCAAAGATATCGAGGATAAAGCGCTGGGCATAATCCGTTTTTTCCTGTGCCAGTTCCCGGCTCTCCCTTTCGGTTTCGGAGATCCTCCGCTGCAATTGCTTCATGAGATCGGAAAGCGGCATGCCTTCATGATACAGCTCTTCTATAACGCTGTATCCATGGGCCTTACCTTGATTTGGCCCTTGGCCTTCAGACAGCTGCCTGTTTCTTTCCAAAACCTTATGGATCTTGCCGGTCACCAGGGTTTCATCCTTCTGCACCTCCGGCAGGAAATGGTGCCTATATATCAGCAGCAGAAGGTTCCGCAGGGCACGCTGGGCATCCACATCGGTATCGAATTCAACGTTGTTTTCCACATCGGCTGCCGATTCCGCATAGGCCTCCACAGCCCAGTTGAAATGGGTATCGGCGCTATCCCCAGCCGCAAGCTGTCGGAACCATTTCAGCCGGTCGCCATCCTGCCCGTTCTGTCCGTTGGATGCCTCGGCTTTCATGCGTTCGCACTCGAACTCCCGGCGCAGATTTTTACCACGCTCATAGACCCTCTGAAAGGACGGTGTCATCTGGATCTTGGCGCTGTACAGGAAAAACGCCGTCCCTTCTTTTTTGAAAATGCGGGATAATAGATCCTCCCTGTAATACAGCGGAAGGTTCATGCTGCTGATTCTTTTGGCAAACGCCTTTTTGAGGTTTCTCCTGTCCAACAGGTAAATGGCCCGGAGCACAGACAAATCCTCCGGTTTCACTTTATCGGCGATCCTTTTGAGCGCCTGTATCAAGGTCACATTTTTATAATGAAAGATATGATGTCTCAGCTCCCCGATGCAGGAAACGCACTCCGCCAGCAACTGGTTGCAGAGCTTCCGATCATCCCTGACGATGTGCCCGATCGCTTTGAAATCCGTTGTATCAGCCTGCTTATTGTCTGTTTCCTGTAATCCTTTTGCATCCTCCTTAATCTTTTCCTGCAATTCTTTCAGCGGGAAGAAGTCCTGCAGTTTTTCCTTGCAGGCCTCAACATCTTCATGGGTATATTTATTCGTGTCTCTGAGAAATTTATCTCTGAAATCTTTAATCGGGTTTTTATTGCTCAAGATATCGCCGTCTTCAAACTGGTAAAAATAGCGCAGACGGGATATGGACCACAGCACGGCCGTCATGGCCTGCTTTTTTACCGCTTCATGGACCTGTATCCTTTGCAGCGTCTCGCTGTTTACCAAAAGCCTGCCGTCTTCCCCGCAGCAATATGCATAAAGCTTTCCATAAAGGATGTGCATCTGGGTACTCTGGTTGATCAGCCTGCGGCGAACGGCATTAGCCATATGCTTGGGTTCCAGCAGACGGGAAAGGGACGTCTTATCCTTGAGCAATTCCTGCCGCAGGCGGGCGCCCATCCGTTTTGTCCGGATGGGAAAATTGTCCTTAAAGTACTCCTGTACGGCCTGAAAGTAATACTTCAGATCCTGCTGTCGCGAGGGAGACTTCTCCCAAAGCTCCCGGAGATATTGCTTCAGGGCCTCATCGACCGCCATGGCTATGGAACGGGGTCGGCCTTGGCAACGGCTTATCTTTTCGTGCAGCGTTTTGGACAGCTTGTCAAAGTCGAATACTTCTTCCAACTCGCCTAAGAGCGGGTAGCAGTCGGTTATTCCTTTTGCCGGGTCCGCCGGCTTCATGAGCCCCAGCAGCCAGGCCGCACGGTCATTATTGGGTGTAATGCCGCCATCCTCTTGGATTCTCAGCGGTATTTTATTGTTCTTGATGGAATACCGGACGCGGTTGATGCGGTTTTCCTTTTCCTTTATTAATGCCTCCCGGATTTTGCCCAGTTCAGCTTTGGCCATGGCCTGCTTTAAAGGGTTTCCTTCTACCAGGTAAAACAAGGCATCGTTGAGGGTCATGGCGCCTTCTGGGGCGGTATACCTTTTACCGTATTCGGAAAGGGTACCGTCCAATTGCTTTTTCAGATTTTTAATCTCTTTTTCATTCTTGGGGCGCAGCTTTTCGTTCCTCTCCATGCTTTTCATGATCTCCGCCACATCCGCACCCTGGCACAGTTTCTCCACCAGCTTGACGATCTCGTTGCTGTAGAATCTTTTGTCTCCCTTTTCGGGTGTTTTCAAAAGCCGGTTTCTCAGCGATCTTTCAAATGTATCCTGCGCAATATCATTAAACAGGGTATCGGTATAATCCTGCTTTCTGTCGTTCTGTGCCAGGAGCCTGCCGGAGTCCTCATCCCGGTAGAAGTAAAGCGGCGGATGATGCTCTCCCCATTTCCTTTTCGTGATCTTCATGCCACGACCCCCTTCCGTTGCGCGGGTTTTACGAAAAAATGATAGATTATACCAATATCATACAAACATAGACATGTGTTTTCAACCGGGTAAACCTGTTGCAACGTGGAAGGGATAATGGTTTGACAATCGGTTTTCCGCATAAAAAACTGTCCCAGAATCATTTTTGACTCTGGGACAGCAGTTTTCAGATATGCAGTTATTTGATGGTATATCCGCCCCTGACGATCAGATAAGCGTCGGCGGTGATCTTGAGACCCCTGCCGTCGCCCTTGGGAGCGATGATCAGATGCTGGACGGGAACCGATACGCCGTTGTTGAGATCCTTTCCGGCGCTCACATCCACCAGCGTGCCGCTCTCGCCGCTGATAGCCGTGGCTTGTCCGCTCCTTAAGATGACCTCCGAGCCGCCTCCGAGCACCAGGGTCTGCCCTTTTTTCAGGGAGATAACCGTGAAGCCGTTCTCAATGACCGCAACCCTGTCCTTCAGTTCCTGAAGACCGCTCAGCGCATCCACCACGAACCTGGTCAGGTCTCCCACATCGGCTTTCAGTTGTTCAACGGTGGCATTATTGACGTTCCCAGAAGAGCTGCCGCCTGAGGAGCTGTTGATTTTTGCGGCCAGCTGAGCGATTTGCTGGTCCACATAGCTCTTGGTCACAAGCGGGTCACTGCTGCTGCCCGGTTCTCCGGCGGCCTGCGAAAAGATGACGGCCACCAGCAGAAACAGCACGGCAAAAAGCAGATATGCGATCCTTCCCCTTGTTTGATTCATCTTTTGTCCCCCTCTATCCGAACCTTCCGCACGGGTTTTACTGCACGTATGTATTCGCCAGTCCAACGCTCGTACGGAGGGCTTGATCGACTTTTCTCATCAGGTTGTCATCCAAATGTCCCGCCTTCTCTCTCAGCCGTCTCTTGTCGATGGTCCGCACCTGTTCCAGGAGGATGACGGAGTTCCGGCTGAGTCCATAGGCCTCGCCCTTGAACGGAATATGGGTTGGAAGCCTTGCCTTGTCCATTTGTGAGGTAATGGCTGAAATGATAACCGTAGGGCTGTACTTGTTGCCGATATCGTTCTGGATGACCAGAACCGGCCTTACGCCTCCCTGTTCCGAACCAACCACCGGGCTCAGGTCGGCATAGAAGATGTCACCTCTTCTAATCTGCATAGGTCATCACATCCTTAGAGCGTATTAACCTCTACAATGCATGACCCCTTTACCAATATTATAGAGATACGGGTCAAGGATCGCAAATTAAAATTGGGTTACGCTCCCATGAAATATTTTTACACGTTCCGATATGACCTATACATGCGCCGGAAATTTTTCTGAACGGATGCGGTTTTTTCAGAGCAGATAGTTCAGCACGTTCACAACCTTGCCGTCTCTGAAATAAACCCTTGGAACACGCTTTCCGATGACGCTGACCACTTCGTAGGGGATGGTGCCGATCAGGTCGGCGATCTCCTCCACCGTTATTTCGCGTTCGCCCTGCCGGCCGAAGAGAACCACTTCATCGCCCACCTTCACTTCGCCGGAGACATCGGTGATATCCACCATGCACTGATCCATGCAGATATTCCCCACCACCGGCGCATACTGCCCGTTGACCAGGACACGGCTCCTGTTGGACAAAAGGCGGGAATAGCCGTCCGCATAGCCGATGGGAATGGTGGCGATCCTGGACGGGCGCCGGGTGGTAAAGGTGCGGCCGTAGCTGATGGAGACACCTGCCTCAACCTCTTTGACCAGAACGATATTGGCCTTCAGCGTCATGGCCGGTTTAAGATCGATGACGCTCCTGTCCACTTCCCGGGAGGGATAGATGCCATACAGGATGATACCCGGCCGGATCGCCTCAAGGATCATCTCCGGGTACTGGAGGATGGCACCGCTGTTGGATACATGCCGGATGGGGATCAGGGCCCCGATCCGGTTGAGTTCCTCAATGATGCTCTCAAACAGCTCAAACTGATGCTTCGTGTATGTCCTGTCCTTTGCATCGGCTTCGGCGAAGTGGGTATAGATGCCCTCCACGATGATGCCATCCAGCTTCATGATGGCCACCACATCCTTAACGGCCCGATAGCCGGGCTTGAACCCCACCCGGGTCATCCCCGTGTCGATCTTGATATGGACCTTTGCCTTTGTCCCATGTCTTAAGGCTTCCTCCGAGAGGGCCTTGGCCATTTCGTGGCTGTAGACCGTCTGGGTGATGTTATACTCCAGGACCTCGCCGAGCCGCCTGAAATCGGTGTGGTTCAGCACCAGGATGGGCACGTCGATGCCTATTTTCCTGAGCTGTATGGCCTCGTCCAGCATGGAGACCGCAAGCCGCGTGGCACCGTTCTCCAACAGGGTATGCACGGTTTCCAGCGTGCCGTGGCCATAGGCATCCGCCTTGACCACCGCAATGATCTCGGTCCTCTTTCCGGCAAGACGCCGGATTTCCCTGGCATTATGGGCGATGTTGTCCAGGTTGATCTCGGCCCATGCACGGTCGAATGTATAGTTCACAGGATTTGCACCTCACTTGTTCACAGAAAGCGCCTGAATCGCTGCTCCGATCCTGTCGGAAATATCGGAAGCGGTCATGCTGGCGGCTCCTTTTTCCCCGGCAGCCAGGTCGCCGGCCAGGCCGTGGAGATAGGCCCCCGCCACGGCGGCCTCATAGGGCGGCACCGACTGGCCCAGCAGGGACACGATCATACCGGCCAGAACATCGCCCGAGCCTGCCGTGGCCATTCCGCTGTTGCCGGTGGGATTGATGGAAACCCTGCCGTCGGGCCCGGCTATAACCGTACCGGCGCCTTTGAGCACCACGGTCAGCCCGTATTCCTCGGCAAAGGACTTTGCCGTTCCTATACGGTCGGATTGCACACATTCTATGCTCGTTCCCAGAAGCCTGGCCATTTCAGCCGGATGGGGAGTGATAATGGCTTCACATTTGAGCCGGCTTAAAACCTCCGTATCGTTGCGGGCAATCACATTGAGGGCATCCGCATCCAGGACCAGGGGTTTCCGGCAGTCCTGTATCACCTGCAGGATCAGTTCATAAGTATCTTCGCAGCAGGACAGCCCGGGTCCGGCCAGGACGGCATCGGAGGCCTCCATCAGCTTCCTGAGGCCATTATTGTCTTCGCAGAACATATGCCCGCAGCGGCTGTCCATGGGAGCATAAACGGCTTCAGGAACCCTGGCAGCGAGAACGGAAATGATATCCTGCGGCACAGCCATCCTGACCAGGCCTGTTCCGGTCCGGTAGGCGGCCTGCGCGCTTAATGCGGCCGCGCCCGGCATATTGGAGGAACCGGCAAGGATCAGGACTTTTCCGAAGGTTCCCTTGTGGGCATCCTCGGGTCTGGGCGGCAGGATCTGCAGGACGGCTTCGCCCTCTGTCAGCTCGCAGGTCTCCATATTGTCGGTCAGGGCATAGGGTATACTGATATCGGCCACGGTCAGCTCTCCCAGGAAGGCTTTCGCCGGATACTGGACCATGCCCACCTTGGGCAGGAAAAAGGTGACCGTATAGTCCGCGCGGACGCATGAGCCGCAGATCCGCCCCGTCAGCCCGTCGATGCCCGACGGGATATCGATGGAAAGGGTGCAGGCTGCATGCTGGTTGATACATTCAATGGCATCCCGGGCCACACCTTCCACATCCCTGTTCAGCCCGGTTCCAAACAGGCCGTCGATGACCAAATCGGCCTGCGAACAGTTTTGGGCAAACCTTTCCAGGCTGGCCGGCTCCAGAAGTTCCATGTCAAAGCCCATGTTCCTCAGGATGTTGGCATTGACGGCCGCATCGCCCCTCAGGGCATCGGGTGGGCTCAGCGTGTAGACGCAAACCGAATAGCCCATGGCCAGCAGATGCCTGGCAACCGCAAAAGCGTCCCCACCGTTGTTTCCGCCGCCGGCCACAATAAGAACCCGGCGCCCGTTCCTTTCGGTCAATATCTCCGCCGCCTTCATGGAAACCTGAAAGGCCGCGTTCTCCATCAGGACGACACCGGGTATGCCAATTCTCTCTATCGCTTCCCGATCAATTCTTCGCATCTGTTCCGGAGTTATCAGTTTCATGCTTCAACCCCTCCAGCCCATACTGGCTCTCAAGCGTTTTAACCAGGTCGGAGCCCAGAAGTTCGGTAAACTGAACCGCATAGGACGTCCAGTCCAGGTTGATGGAATCCAGTTCTTCCTGCAGTTCCTGCTCCTTTTGCCTGATGCGCTCAAGCTCCCTGGTAATGGTTTCAGCCCGTTCCCTGTTGCTCCTGAGCGTGGAGAAAACATAGCGCACGCTCTCGTTGAGAAGCCGGATGTTTGCCTCCTTCAGCTCATTGTTGACCTTTTCGATATCCTCAAGGATCTTTTCCATCCGCTCGTTGATCCGTTCAATTTCCTTCCTGCAGTCCCTGAGTTCGGATTTGGCAGCCTCGTCGTTATTGTCAAAAGCGTCCTTGGTGAGGCTGATGATCCGGTTCATGACCTTCTTCTTCCTGGGTTCCAGGCTCTCCTGCTCCTGCAACAGCATGGCCTCTTTCTTGATCAGCTCGTTCATCTCGTTCTGGGCTTTCTCAATGGCCGGGCTCATGGGCAGGTTGACAAACAGCCGGGTCCATCTCTCGTCGATGGTCAGTCGCGAGATATTGTTTTTCTTCAGCACGGATGCATCGATCAGGGCCTGTGCCTCCTTGCCGTTTTTTCTCTCTCTTTTCTGCGTATTCGGCTTCTTCCATAAAAATGGCACGCTCCATCGCCTCCTGAACGACCCGAAAAGGCTGCCGGAACCATACAGCTTTTCCCATTCGTTATTCTTTATTCATAGTATAGCATACGGACTTGCTTTTTTTAACAGGATGGCCCGGCGCTTCCCGACGATGTTTTGAAGTTTAGTTGACGAAAGTGGGTGGTAGTTGTTTTAATAGAATAATAAAATATACCGATAGTCTTTTACGGTGAGTCATGGAGTTTAAAAGAATGAACCTGATCCTTCAGCGTTTCAGGAACCCGCGCATTGAACTGAAAAAATGGATGAAGCTATTGGCAGGGATTATTCTTGTCGTGTTGCTGTCCCTGGCCGCTTTTTATTTGATCAATTCCATTCTGGACAATCCCAATGTCTATAACGGTGTGTTTGTTGACGGACACAATGTGGGCGGCATGAGCCCGTCCGCCCTGCGCAGCTTTATCCGCGAGCACTATGAGAATTGCCTGGACAACGCACAGGTGATCTTCTTTACCGAAAACTTTGAAAAGGCGCTCAGCTACAGGGAACTGGGCCTGTCCGTCAACCTGAAAAGCATGGAGGATCAGGCCCTGCGGGTAGGCAGGGAAGGTTTCTTTGTCAGCAGACTGATCGAGATATCCAGGCTGAAGAAAAACCCGGTGAGAATTCCGTTGGCTCTTGAAACCGATGAAGCGCAGCTGAACACGGTTATAGAGGATCTGAACCGCTATTTCAGGACCGATGTCACCGTTCCCAAAGTGGTGATCTCCGGCGACCAGGTCATCCTTTGCACGGGAGTATCGGGCTGGGAAGTCGACAAGGAACTTCTGAAATGCAAGGTCCTGGAATCCGTAAAAAGCCTGGGAAGCATGTATGTGCACATCCCCCTTAAGGAGATCGTTCCGCCGAAAATAGACATCGATGCAGTTTACGACGCCATCATCCAGGAACCTGTCAATGCTGAATACATCCGGCTTGAAGACGGTTCGGCAGCCGTAAGGCCCCAGGTGAACGGCCGGACTATCGACAAGGCCGAACTGAGGAACATCATTCACCGCGTAGAACAGAGGGAACTGAAAATCTATGAGGAAATCCCTCTTCCCGTACAGATAATCGAGCCTGAAATCAAGACCAGGGATCTGGAAGCCCTGCTGTTCAGGAACGTGCTCTCCACAGCCAGCACCCGCTTTTCCACCGATACCCCCAATAACCGGAACAGGGGCATCAACATCCGGCTGGCTGCTGCTGCCATTGACGGCACGGTTCTCTTCCCCGGCGAGGAGTTCTCCTTCAACCAGGTTGTCGGGCCCAGGACCCCGGAGAAAGGCTATACCATCGCCCATGTCTATAGCCAGGGCGAAATCAGGGATGGTTACGGCGGCGGGGTCTGCCAGGTGTCCACCACCCTCTATGACGCGGTTTTGCTGGCCAACCTGAAGGTAACCGAACGCCATAATCATGTGTTTACCGTAAGCTATGTGCCCCTGGGCATGGATGCGGCGGTATCCTACGGCTATGCGGACCTGAAGTTCAAGAACACAACCGATTATCCCATTCGGATTGATGCCCGGGTTTCGGACAGCAATGTACTGACCTTCAACATCGTCGGGACCAACATGTATCCCGGCGTCCGGACCAAGGTGGTCTCCCGCATTGTCAGCGTGACCAAGGCCACAACCCAGTACATAGATGATCCGAATCTGGCCGAGGGCGTGGAGATCGTCGAGGAAAAAGGCATGGATGGCGCTGTGGTGGATACATATATTCAAATCTATAGTGGGAATGATCTGATCAAGGACTACAAGATCCATCAAAGCGTCTATCAGATGCTGCCCCGCAAGGTCCGCAGGGGCACAAGGAAGCTGGATCAGGCAGTATACCCTGAAACGGAGTAATATGCAAAGGATAATTGCAGACCATTCGGACAACCAAAAACGGATAGACAGGTTCCTGGCCGACCGGTTCCCCCGGGTACCGGCCTCGACCTTTTTCAAGGCTTTTCGCAAGCGTAACATCCGCGTCAACGGGAAACGCGTCAGGAATGATTTCTGCCTGCAGGCGGGCGACGTGGTGGAGATCTATATCCCCGACAGCTACCTTGAACGGGACGAGCGGAATGACCGGGCTGTTTCCATCGAGATTCCCTATGAGGATGAACACATCCTGGTGGCAGCCAAGCCACAGGGCATACCTGTCCACCAGGACGCAAACCAGGAGGAACTGGTCCTGGATGAATATCTCCAGGCCATGGCGGCGGCCAGACAGGACGGCGCAGCACCCGAACCGGGATTCCCTGCCCTCTGCCACAGGCTGGACCGGAACACCGGCGGACTGGTCATCCTCGCCAAGGACCGGGAAACCCTGGATGTCATGCAGGAGAAGTTCAAAAACCACGAGATCAGAAAATATTACCTTGCCTGCACCTATGGCATTCCCAGGGAGAAAGAGGCCGAGCGTACGGCGTACCTGAAAAAGGACACCGAAAGCAGCCATGTAAAAATCTATGACAGCCCGGTGCGCGGTTCGGTGCGTATTGTGACGCGATACCGGCTCGTGAAGGCCGCTTATCCCTACGCCCTTTTGGAGGTGGAACTGGTAACGGGGAAAACCCACCAGATCCGCGCTCATCTGGCCTGGATGGGCTGCCCCATACTGGGCGACGGCAAATACGGCATCAATACCGTCAACCGTTCCCTCGGGCTCAAGATGCAGGCGCTCTTTGCCTATAAGCTGAGGTTTGAGTTCAAAAAAGGGACTTCGCACCTGGATTATCTCAACGGGATGGAGATCACCCTGCCCGCAATCCCGTGGGAGGAAGGCATCAGGAGCACCGGTCTGGTGTAGCATCAATTGAATACAGGCCGGCAATCGCGTATAATGAAATTGAGGGGAGCAAATGCCATAGCCTGATCGCAGCAGGATATCGGGATATCGGAACTGCGGGGCCGCCCGCTCCATGAAGGGGGAGGAATGGATTATGAAGTTGATCATTGCGGTCGTGAGCGATGAAGACAGCAATCTTCTCGCAGACAACCTCAACAGGGAAGGCTTTGGAACCACCAAGCTGTGTTCCAGCGGAGGATTTCTGAAAAGCGGCAACACCACCTTCCTGATCGCTACCGAGGAGGACAAGGTGGAACAGGCCCTGTCCATCATCAAGGATACCTGCAAGGGCAGGCGCCGGATGATCGCACCGGAGAAGCTTCCGGGAAGCTTTGGCGCATTCAACCTGGCCATGCCGGTGGAGGTCAATGTAGGAGGCGCCACTGTCTTCATACTGAACATTGAACAGTTCCTGAAGCTGTGAGGTTTGAACGGGAACAATTATGTACCGCACATTTATCCCTGGGATACGTTCCGATAAATGAGGTCTTTGAATGTCTGACGCATACAGAATGCCCGATGAGAGGGACCTGGAAAGAAACCGCCTTCTTTGCATCATAGAAGGCGCAACGGCACGAACCATATTCAACCTGACAACCAGCGCTTTCCTTGTGGGGCTTTTGAAAGCCATGGGAGCAGACGATACCGTTTGCGGGTACATAGTCCCCATACCGGTTCTTGCGGCGGGTATCCAGTTTCTGTCGCCCATCACCCTGGAAAGTCTGAAATTCAGAAAAGGAATCATCATGGCAGGCAGCCTGATCCACAGGCTCCTGCTTTCGTCTTTGATCGTGATTCCTTTTCTTCCCCTGCGCCCGTCCGCCAGGCTGTGGCTCACGGCAGCCGTTTTTTTGATCTCGCATCTGTCGGTGGCCTTTATCACCCCGGCTGTTTCCAACATGTATGTCAGCTTCGTCCCCCAGCATATCCGAGGGAAATATTTCGGCACGCGGGAATCCTATATCCTGTTATCCGCAACGGTATTCACCCTTATTTTGGGTAAGGTCCTGGACCTGTTTGAAGAAGCCGGGAATGAACTGGGAGGCTACATGGTGGTCTATGCCGTGGTCTTTGTGCTGACCATCGTCAATTTCCTTTCCTATGCCAGGATGAAGGAAGTTCCCCTGCAGCATCATAAGGACCGGATGCGGATCACGGAGATTTTCACGCTTCCTTTCAAAAACAGGCTGTTCGTGCGTTATTTTATCATGCTGGCCATCTGGAACATCGCTATCCAGGTCGCCAGCGCCTATTTCAGCGTGTACCTGGTTTCAGACCTGGATATGAGCTACACGGTCATCACGCTGTTGAGCCTGCTCAACTCGGTCCTGTATGTTATTGCCGCCGGTATCTGGGGCAGACTTGCGGATAACAAGGGCTGGACGGTTACCACCATGGCATGCTTCTCCGTTCTGGCCGTCTGCCATACCCTGTGGTTCTTCTCCTTCCAGGGAAGCCCGCTGCTGATGGTCATGCTGGTCCTGGCACATATCACGGGCGGCATCGCCTGGTCGGGCATCAATATCTCCCTGTTCAACCTGCAGTTTGATTTTACGCCCGACGAGAAAAGAACGGTTTATATCGGCTTCAGCGCGGCGGCCAGCGGCATTATCGGCTATGTGGCGGCCATCATCGGATCACAGCTGGTCAAACTTTTTGGAGAGACAGATTTGACTATAGGCGGAACGCCCATCGACATCAAGCAGATATTGTTCATCATATCGGCCGTCCTTATCTTTGTGTGCGCCGCCTACATCTATATCTTCATGCGGAAAAAGAATGATTGAAGGAGGTAAAGCTCAATGGTTAAAAGAATGGAAGACATGGCACTGGAAATCAGGGAACGAATGAGGGGCGGAAAGGGGTCGGTGCAGATCCGGCATATCTTCTCCCAGGATGAGCTCACAGGAAAATGCCGCCTGTTTGCGCAGGTCACCCTTGAACCGGGCTGCTCCATCGGCATCCATAATCATGACCGTGAGGAAGAGATCTACTATATCATCAGCGGCAAAGCGACAGTGGACGACAACGGCAATGTCCAGGAACTGCGCCCGGGCGATGCCGTGATAACCGGCAATGGCGCATACCACGCCATCGAGAACACGGGAACCGAGAACCTGGTCCTCATGGCCGTCATCCTGCTGTTCGACTGAAATCTTTCACCTATTCCAGGCAGGATACCAGATCCATGGGCTTATGGATGATGCGTTCCGCTCCTGCCCGGCACAGATCATCCGGTGACCGGAAACCCCAGGCCGCGCTGATTTGAATCATGCCGGCCTTTTTTGCCGTCATGATATCCACCTCGCTGTCACCCAGGTAGATGCATCGCCGGGGCGTGACACCCATCCCGGCCGCCATTTCCAGGGCCCTGGCAGGATCGGGCTTTTTCGGCATCCCGGGGGTTGTCCCGGAAACGCGGAAGAACTTGAAACGGGACAGATAACGTTCCACAATTCTGCGCGCGACACCCTCGTCCTTGTTGGTGTCGACGGCGAAGGGAATGCCACGGCTCTGCAGGTGCACAAGCAGGTCCTCTATGCCGTCATAGACCCGCATGCCATAATCCCAGTGCCTGTCATATTCGGCGCGCAGTTGGGAGACATAGCGTTGAATCTCCGCTTCGCTTCTGTGTTCTTCGGGAACGGCGCGCCTGACCAGGTCAACAAATCCGTTTCCCACAAGCTGTTTGCATGTCTCTATGGAATGAACGGGAAACCCGTTTTCGGTCAATACGCGGTTCAGCGCAAAGGCGATTCCCCCTATGGAATCGATGAGGGTCCCGTCCAGATCAAAAATCACTGCTTCAACTTTCAAGGCCTTCTCCTCTTCTGGCGTGCTTTAATTGATAGGTTTCCTCAATGACCCGGACGACCTCGCGGGTGCCGTTGGTCCGGCCGCTTCTTTCCATGGCCTTCCTGTATTCCTGCCGTTTCTCGAACAGGGTTTTCGCACGGTCTGCCAGGGTATCCGGGGTCAATTCCTCTTCCGGGAGAACCATGCTGAAGCCTTGCTTTCTGAAGGATTCCGCATTCAGGATCTGATCGCCCCGGCTGGCCTGCCGGGAAAGCGGGATCAGCAGGCTCGGCTTTTTGAGGGCCAGAAGCTCAAACAGGGTAGTGGCCCCTGCTCTCGACACCACGATGTCCGCGAGGGCAAAAAGGTGGGGCAGTTCCTCCCGGATATACTCAAACTGTTTATAGCCTTTCACGCTGCGGTATTGATCATCCACGTTGCCCTTGCCGCAGATGTGGCAGATATTGAAATCCTTCATCAGCCGCCCCAGGCTTTTTCTGACGGCTTCATTGATGCGCACCGCTCCCTGGCTTCCGCCGATGACCAAAAGGGTGGGCTTGTTATCTTCAAACCCGCAGATCATACGGCCTTCCGCCCTATTCCCTTCCAGCAGGGACTTTCGGATGGGAATACCGGTCAGCACTCCTTTCTCCTGCGGGATATGGCTTTTCGATTCCGGGAAGGTGTAGCAGACCTTTCTGGCAAAGGGCATGGAGAGCTTATTGGTCAGGCCGGGCGTGATGTCGGACTCATGGATCACCACCGGAATCCCGCAGAGCCAGGCTGCCCAGACTACGGGACAGGAGACAAACCCGCCCTTGCTGAACACGATATCCGGCCGTATCTTCCTCATCAGCGACACCGACTGGGTGAGCCCGCCCATCACCCGGAAGGCATCGGCAAAATTCTCCAGGCTGAAATACCGTCTCAGCTTGCCGGTGCTGATACTGTGGTAAGGAATACCCTCAGCCTCTATCAGCTGCTTTTCCATGCCGTTTTTTGAGCCAATGTATTCTATATGGTAGCCCAGGGCCTTAAGCTCGGGTATCAGCGCAATATTCGGGGTAACATGACCTGATGTTCCCCCGCCTGTCATCACGATCTTCTTCATTTGTCACACGTCCTTGGCAATCATTTTATCCCCATTATACTATTACACATAAAAACAGCAAAGACCAGCGGGTTTCCCGGCAAATCGGAAGCGCACCCATCGGCCATGCAATACCGGACAGCCGTTGAAACCCGGCTCTGCGCTTGCGCAATGAGGGGAAGCACCTGAAATGCTTCCCCCTTACTGATATGGATTTCCCCGCCGGGTTTTGCCTTACACTGCCAGGCCCCCGCCGGGAATCATCACACCTGAAAGATACGGCAAGCAGCTGACGCCTTTTCTGAAGCCTTCAGGGTTTCTTCATGTAACCGGTGGCCGTGAGCCTGGCGATGAGGCTGTTGTCTTCATCGTAAATATCCACGTTATAGGAGCAGAGCCTGTTGGTGGAGGATACCTCTTTGGCCTCGGCCGTCAGCACCTTACCCTTGGGCGTTCTGAAATAGGAGATGTTGGCGTTGATGCCGAGGGTGACGGTTCCTTTTGCGTTGGATGCGGCGGCAAAGGCATAATCCGCCAGGGTGAAGATGGCACCGCCCTGCACAAAGCCCACCCCGTTGAGATGGTGGGGGCCCACCGCCATACGGACAACCGCGTGCCCGGGCTCCGCCGAAACCAGCTCAAGGCCTATAAATTCGGCAAATTTATCGTTCTTTACATATTTGATCATTTCGGTGTCCATGGTCATACCAGAGCTCCTTTTTCCTGTGTTCAGGTTTGCTTATAATCATAAATCATACGCCGGCCTCCGTAAAGATGAAATCCGCTTAAGGCGCATCAAAAAAGCGGCGGGGCTCCGTCTCCCCACCGCTCTTTTCTTACCTTTCCCGGTTTATTCCCTGAAATAGGCAGTAATGGCTTCGGCAATGCTTTTGGCAAGCCGGGTTTGCTCTGCTTCGTCTGTCAGCCACTCAAACTCCTGCGGGTTGGGCACAAAACCGGTTTCCAGGAGTATCGAAGGCATCCAGGTTCCGCGGGTAACATAGAAATTGCGCACATGCGTCCCCTTCAGGGTTCGGCCCAGAGAACCGGTAACATGGTTATACAGCAGTTCAACCAGGTCTTTGGCCAGGGGCTCCCGGTACCATACCGAGAATCCGTCCACCTTGGAAATATCCACATTATCCGCCATGCTGTTGGCATGCAGGGATACAAACAGGTCCGGAAGCATCATTTTGGACATGGCCAGCCTGTCTTCCAGGGATACGGTCCTGTCATCCTCCCTGGTCAGGTATACCCTGGCCCCCAGGGCTTCCAGCTCTGCAGCAAGTTTTTTGGCCAGGTTTAAGTTGATGTCTTTTTCCGCATAGCGCAATCCCAGCGGTCCAATAGCTCCCGTCTCGGTTCCGCCATGGCCGGGATCCAGCATGATGGACAGGCCTTTCAGGGGAAGGCTCTGATCCTTTGACTGCGGCTTGCGCTTAACATGCAGCAGCAATCCGCCGGACGTCTTTTCAATATAGTAGCCGGTCAGTTTCTCCCCAGGCCTTACGGTCAGGGTCATGAGCGTCCCGCTGTCGCTATTTTGGGCAATCGTTACGGAAGAGATGAGGGCATTGGGTGGCAGCTGGGGCGCTTCCGCCCTGCAGGTTGCCGAAACCGTGAGTTTTACCTGGGTTCCGTCAAAGACGGCGAATGCGGCCGGAGAAAGTGTTGCATCCAGCTTCAGGGTCTCCCATCCCTCTCCGATGACGTATTCAACCTGCTTGATATCGGACTGTATTTTGAAATTCAAATCATAAACATTGACATCATTCTTGTTCACCCATTGTCCGGAGGACAGGCGGACGTAGCTTCCCGACATTCCGGTGACCGCATCCAGCATACCGGAATAGAGCTGGTGCCTGCCGCCGTTATCGGATGAAGGCTCATCGAAGGTATAGGTCATGGGTACCTTGACCTCGGCATAGACTGGTGCGCCTTTCATGATGACGCCCACAACGGCTGCCCCTTTCTGGGTGCTGGTTGTACCTTTATAGTTCATGGTATAGACCGGAACGCCCAGGTCCACCTTTCTGGGATTACCCGCATAGTTTGGCAGGGTATAGTCATAGGTAAAGGTGGCGGCATACAGGCCGGAGTCGCTGGGGGTTGCCGTTTGCTGCTTCATGGTATAGGTCTTCCCGTCAATCTGGACCGTCACCTTGGATCCGGCAGGCGCCTGGCAGGACAGGGTGATGGTCTCACCCGGCATCCCGTAGACCGGCGATCTCGGGAAGGTGGAGCTTGCAGGGATTTCAGCCTTGCTCATCTTCTGTGGACCCGAAGAGACGGTTCTCGTGATGACACGGGTTACCGAATACCCGTCCTGGGTGAAGGTGAACCGGTTCTCTCCCGGCTGAAGCGTTATAAGAATACCGAAATATCCCCGGGAGGACCTGCCGCTGACTGGCAGGCCGTTCAGGTAAAGCGGCTTTTCGGGATCCGACGCACCGTTGAGATAGTACTTGTCCAGGCTGGTGGTGATGTTGCCGGAAGGCCTGGACACGATGAGCCCGGTTTTTCCCGCCAGTTCATCCCGCCGGGCGTAGACTGCCTTTATGGCAGCCGCAAGTTCCGGATAGTTGGCCAGGGAGTTGTAGGTAAACATGATGCTGCCCTTGACCTCTTCCACCGTGTCGTTCAGCTCAAGCTGCCTCACGATTTCCTGCGTGCCGTGCCAGGGGCTGTTCGGATTGGCATCGCCGGCTTTATAGGCCGCCATACCGATATAGAGATCCACCCCGGTGCCGGCGACGGCATTCTTCCACCAGGTCAGCAGCTTGCTGTAATCGGCCACCGAATAGCCGATATTCCAGTAAAACTGTGGCGCGATATAGTCGATGATGCCGTCCTTCACCCATTTCAGGGAGTCGGCATAATGGCTTGAATAGGACTGCAGGCCGTTGGTGTCGCTCCCCAAGGGGTTTGATGAGCGGTTGGCCCAGATGCCGAAGGGGCTGATGCCGAACCGGACACTGCTTCGGGTGACTTTTATGGCATAGTAGCAATCCCGGATCAGGGTATTTACGTTTTCCCTGCGCCAGTCGTCAAGGCTCTGACCGGGGGATTTGTATTTCTCATATGTGGCCTTGTCGTTGAAGGAGGTGTCGGGATAGAAATAGTCGTCGAAATGGATGCCATCCACATCGTAGTTTTTGACGATTTCAAGCACCCCGTCAATGATGAGCCGCCTCACTTCGGGAATGCCCGGATCAAAATAGAGGTTGCCGTCCGGGTGCTTGACCACCCACTGGGGATTCAGTACGGCAGGATTGGTGGGTGCCAGCGAGGCAAAATCATGGGAGGGCTGGTTCCACTCCTTCTTGGTCACGCGATAGGGGTTGATCCAGGCATGCAGTTCCAATCCCCGTTTATGGGCTTCCTCAGTCCAGAAGGCGAGCGGATCAAAACCGCCGTCGGGCGCAACACCCTGCTTTCCGGTCAGATACCTGGACCAGGGAAAGAGGCTTGACTTGTAGAAAGCATCCGCGGTGGGCCTCACCTGGAGGAAGACGGCGTTAAAGCCTGTATCCTTGGCCAGATCCAGGATCTTTATGGCTTCGCTCTTCAAGGTTTCTGAATCGGTCGTGGGCTTCTTAGGATAGTCGATGTTCACCACCGTTGATACCCAAAGGCCACGGAAATCGCTTTTCGCTGTCTTCCCGGGCAATGTGTCGTTTGCCGCAAATGCCGGGCAGGCCATCGACAGGATCAGGATGACGACCATCAGAAATTTCGCCATTTTCTTCATATCGTTTCTCCTATGTAAGATTTTTTGGGGATTCCTGCCTTCCATTTTAGCAGAAAAAAACAGCTTCCTGCCGGTTTGACCCGTGTTTTAAGGAAACTGTAACCATAAGGTAACAATATGGGACACAGCGAAATCAGTCGCAAATACAAGCTCAGTCATTATAGTACTGACAGAATTCTATGGTCTTGACACGGCCATCCTTAAGGGTCACAACCATCTGCCGGTGGAAAGTGGGCTGAACACCGGCAGTGAAGTACCAGGTAACACTCCCGTCCTCAAAGCGCCCTACATCAGGCATGCCATAGTATTTTTCCAGGGTTTCAGCGCTGTCTCCAACCCTTAATCCCCTTGAGGTGGCATATTGGCTCGTGGAAAGGACAATCCAGCTGACCAGGGAATAGGTGCCTCCCAGGCGGACACCGTTAATCTCGATTTCTCCCCGTTCAAGCTGAGACTCGCCATAATCATCCGGATTGCCTCCAAGGGCCCGTACGGCTTCTTCCATGTCCATAGGTACCGTCAATAATTTTTCGCAAATTCATTTACCCGCCTGGTAGGCATCAGTTAACCAGCAGTTACTTTTGAACCATCCATGGCACCCAGTTCCTCAAGATGTCTCATACTCATATAACGCTTGGTTCCCCATTCTTTGCTTGCAACATACCTTAATCTTGCGCAAACCAGCATTAAAGCTGAATTCCCATCAGGAAAGGTGCCAACAACTCTGGTCCTACGCCTGATCTCCCGATTAAGCCGTTCGATGACATTATTACTCCGCAATTTGCTCCAATGGGCATAGGGGAATTCCATGTACGTCAGCGTTTCCTCGATGCCCTTTTCTATCTTAGCTGCCGCTTCTTTTAGCTTCATTTCCCGTAGCTTCTGGACTACACTCTGGGCCTTTTGCCTTGCGGCCTCTTTGTTCTCTTGCGCATGGATAGCCTTCAACATTGCAGCCACTTCTTTTACCTTGGAGCGCGGTGTAACCGTAAAGACATTCCGGTAGAAATGGACTGTGCATCTCTGATACTTTGCATCGGGAAAAACCTCATTTATTGCCTCCAGAAGCCCTAGACATTTATCTCCAATGAATAATTGAACCCCTGTTAGTCCTCGCTCCCTCAAGCCCTGTAAAAAGCTCAACCAGCTTGCCTTGTCTTCTTTCATTCCTTCTGATGCACCAATCACTTCTCTATAGCCTTCTTCGTTAACAGCCATAGCTATGAGAATGGAGACGTTCTCGTATTCGCCGCCCCAGTTACGTTTCAAATACATTCCATCCAAGTAGACATAGAGGTATCTACTCTTCAATGGCCGGTTACGCCATGCGTCTATATGTACATATACCTTCTTGTTCAATTCACTTATGGTACCAGGTGGAACTCTTGTCCCCCATAGGGCTTCGGTGATATCCTCAACACGCCGTACTGAAACTCCTGCCAGGTACATCTCTATTAATGCCTCTTCCACTGAACTCTCACGGCGTCGATATCGCTCTATTATGGCTGTCTCAAAAGCTATCCCTTTTAATTTAGGAATCTTTAACCTAACATTCCCTGATGTTGTGGTTAGATTTCTCTCATAGTGGCCGGATCTATAGCCTTGCCTTTCTGAAGTGCGCTCATAGCGCTCTGCTTTGGTTAGTTCTGCTGCCTCTTGCTCCAATAGATTATTTAGAGTTTCCTCAACACTGCTACGGACTAATTCTTTTAACTCCTGCTTTATTACTCCTTCATTTAGCTGTATAATTTTATCTGTGTCACCGCCGGGATATAATTGACCCAGGAACGCCGAAAAGAAAATGACCCACCCCTGTAGAATATATCCCTCTGTATGAAAAGAACAACAACAAACAACAGAGGGGAGATATATGCTAAGGAGTGGGACTGTGATAAGATTACATGAACTTTACGCAAGTGGCAAGAGTATTCGAGAAATTGCCCGAATTACGGGACACTCCCGAAATACCGTACGCAAATATTTGCGCGCCAACGGAATTCCAGAGCCTCGATATGGCAAAAAAAGAGGTTCTAAACTCGATCCCTTTAAGCCTCTTCTGGATGAGTATATGGCCCAGGGGATTTTCAACTGCGAAGTGTTGAAGCATCTGTTGAGAGAACGGGGTTATACTGGGGGCATCACACTCATTAAGGACTATGTGAAGCCGCACAGGCCGCCAAAGCAGATTCCGGCAGTACAGCGATACGAAACAAAACCTGGTTATCAAGCACAGGTAGACTGGAAGATATGCGAGTACATAGATCTGAACGGTGTAGTGAGAAAGATTCCGGTGTTTGCGATGGTACTGGGCTACTCTCGCGCTATGTACATCGAATTTACAAAACGATGTGACATTCACAGCTTTTTACGTTGCATGGTAAACGCGTTG
>NZ_FQZP01000024.1 GCF_900142095.1 Thermoclostridium caenicola
AATGAATATCCAAGAAGAATGTTTGGTTATAGGTCAGCCATAGAAATGGCGGTATGATGTATAGAATTTATTCCAGTAAGCAATGGATTTACCAAATTTTTCACGGCATTTAATATTGCAATTTATACCTGCCACATATTAAAAGCTGGCGCCGGCTCGGCCATCCCTGAGGGAGATTTTTAAAACATGGTTAATACCTATTGAGAATTGAAGTGCAATATGCTCAGAAGGGTCTTAAAACATCAATGGCCAGAATGGTCACATCATCGTTGAGCTGTTCGGAGTATTGCTTCACATCCTTCAGGATTCTTTCGATCATCACGCTTGCATTCCATTTATGATGCCGGGACAGCAGTTCCTTCAGCCTTTCCTTGGAGTAGGGCTGCCTTTCCTTGTTGGCCGCTTCCACAAGGCCATCGGTATAAAGGATCAGCCTGTCACCCGGAAACAGCATGACCTGGCGGTTGGAAAACTTGGGCGTGAACAGATCGCCCAGTTTGCAGATGGCGAATCCCTCAGCATCAAGTTCCTGGATGGAACCGTCCGGTCTGAGCCTTAACGGAGAGGTATTCAGACCACCGGAAGCATAGGAGAAGATTCCGGTTTCAGTGTTGTAAACGCCGTAGATCAGCACGATATACAATTCCTCACTGAAATTGGCGGCATTGAAGGAGTCATACAGATGCTTGAGCACCATGGCCGGTATGGTCATGCCTTCCTTCCCGATTTCGTCCATCAGGGACAGGATTCTCTGAAAGGTAAACACGGTAAGCATGGCAGCCGACACCCCGTGCCCGGAGACATCGCCTATATAAATGCCATACTGGGTATCATCGATCTTGATGACATTGTAAAAATCGCCGCTTAAATTCTCGGCAGGCAGATAGCCCGATACAAAGGAAACAAACTCATTCTGCGGCAGGGTCGAGGGCAGCATGGCATGTTGTATGCCCCTGGCCACATCCAGGTCGGCCATAAGCCTCTTGTTGACCTGCTTCAGCTCATAAGTCCGCTTGTCCACCAGGCGGTCCAGCTCATAGGCGTATTCATTGAGCTCCTCCTTGGCCTTGGAAAGGAGCACATAGGGCCTTCTGATGCCGTGGATGAAAAATATGTTGAAAAACAGCATAAAGCCTAACAACTTCAGGATGCATCCAAGCAGGTGTCTGACATCATTCATGCTGTATGCGCCAATGGTAATGATCTGACTGAACAACATCAGGATAAAAGCGCAGGCCATGGTTTTGGAGGACGAATCCCCGTTCTTTCCCAGGTCAATGATAGCCCGGCAGGTATTATAGGCATACAGGAGCCCGGCAGCACCCATAAGCAGGTTTCCTACGGGCTTCATGCCTTCGGGACCATATATGTAGTCCGCTGCTCCGGGAAAACTTTCGACCAACATGATAACAGCGGAGATGACCAGCAAGGATAAAACAAGCCGCCACTCCCTGCCCAGACGTCCTTTCCTGTTCTCGGGCATGCTGACCAGGATCAGCAGGCCGGCTGCATTGAGCAGCCTTGCCAGAAGCAGGTAGATGACGGCTTTACCGGGCACGGCCTCCATGCCGTAGGGGACGTATATATATGGGCAGGTTAACAGCGGAATGGCATCGAATACGCCGACGATCAGAAAAGTGAATCCCACAACGGCCAGGCGGCTGTTCTGAATCTGGTGATAGGTATAATAGGAAATCAGAAAAATGGAGAAGGCAAGAATGATGGCGAAAAAATCAATAAAACCGTACCATGGCGTCGCATTGTCAAGGCTGAAATGTCCTTTTTGTGAAATTTCCAGGAGGGATAAGGCAACAATCAAAGTGATACAGCCGATCAGTGTGTAAAGGATCTCAGTGTAACGCTTAAAATCCCAACGATGGATGGACTTTTCGTTTGGGGTTATCATATGTTGCCCTCCGGAATTTTATCTTATGGTAGAAAGATCATGAAAAAATAATATTTAGTTAATTCGTGCATAAACATATCGGCTTTATCAATATTGTAACACAAGAAATCCTATTTTCAACTTTAATTCTACAGAATTCGATAATCTTATTATGATGAATGCCGTCTCAAAGAGACGGCATCGTTTGCATAACCTGGCCCGCACAGCATGCCGACGGCTTTTGAAAAAAATCTGCGGGAAAACTATTCGCCAATTCTGTGCCTGATGGCATATACAGCAGCCTGAGTCCTGTCCTGGACATCAAGCTTTCTGAAAATGCTGGAGATATGGTTCTTAACAGTCTTTTCGCTGATATAAAGCGTTTTGGCGATCTCCTTGTTAAGCATGCCCTTTGTCAGCAATCTGAGAACTTCCAGTTCCCTTTTTGTCAGAAAGCTCTCGGGTCTGTCCGGGGTACCGCTTTTGATTCGCTTGTATTCACTGACCAGTTCCTTTGCCATGCTGGGCTGGATATAGGTCTGATTGTTGAAAACGCTACGCACGGCTTCCACAAGCACCCTTGAATCCGCATCCTTGAGAATGTAGCCCATAGCACCCAGATCCAGTGACCGCAGCAGATACTCCCGGTCATGGTGGATGGTCAGCATAATGATTTTTGCCTGCGGATCCGTTTTCCTGATCAGTTCGGTTGCTTCCAGTCCATTCAGAACCGGCAAATTGATATCCATCAGCACCACATCGGGCCTGACCTTCGGATACTGCTCTACCGCCGAGCGACCGTCAGGAAAACCGGCTATCACCTTGATGTCCTTTTCAAGCTCCAACAGTTGTTTCAGACCTTCCCTGATCATGGAATGATCCTCAACCAGCATGACCTTAATCATATTCAATCATCATACCCCCTGAAGACTATAGGGCAATGTCGCTCTGACGGTTGTTCCCTTGCCCGTTTTCGATTCGATTGAGAAAGATCCGCCCAAAAGTTCCACCCGTTCTCTCATGCCAATCACACCATATCCGCTGTCACTATGGGCAGGTTCCCTGCTCAGCCTGGCCGTGTCAAAGCCTTTTCCGTCATCCTTGATACGGACGGTCAGGCCTTTGGTTGTGCCTTCCAGCTGGATGGTTACCTGCGTGGCGCAGGCATGTTTTTTCACATTGTTCAGGCACTCCTGAACCAGCCGGAAGACTGTCAGCACAATATTGCTGTCCTTTATCTTATTATCCGTTTCGATAAACATCAAATCAACCCGGATGCCGGTTTCGTTGACAAAATTGTCGATATACTTCTGAAGTGTCGGACTGAGACCAAGATCATCGATGGACATGGGCCTCAGGTCATAAATAATCCGGCGGACATCCTTCAGGCATGCGCGAACCATCTCCTTAAGCGCGGAGAGTTCTTCCCTGGCCTTTTCCAAATCAATCTCGAACAGCTTTTCGCAAATCTCTGCCTTCAAAATAACGTTGGACATGGACTGGGCAGGGCCATCATGCATCTCCCTTGCGATCCGCCGTCGCTCTTCCTCCTGGGCCTTGATGATCCTTAAGGCCAGCGTGCGCTTTTGCTCTGCGCTCTCAATGTGTTCATCCAGTTTGCTCAAATCGCCCGCAAGATAGTCCAGCACCGTGCTGACCTGGGCAACGAGCTTTTCCGCTTTCTCCAGGGTCACCTCGGCATTTTTCAGGCGACGCTCAAGCTCATTGCGCCGTATCACGGTCTGCCGTTCCCGTTCCCGGGATACAGCCAGTTCCACCCTGAGCCTGTCGGCTTCCTCATAGGCTGCCCGCATGTCTTCTTCAGTGTACCTGGTATAGTCGCCACTGATGGTGGCCAGCTTGATGCGGCTCTTAATCATCAGTTTTTCGAGCCTCTCGCTGTTTTTGATGACCTCCTGGACTTCCGCCTGGAGCGCCTGGATCTCTTCCTTGAGAATTGCCACCTCTTTACGGGCATTTTCAGCTATTTCCATGATGGCCCCCCTGCTGTTCTCGATAACCGCAAGGGTTATGCCTGATGATCTCGTTTATCCTTTTTAAATCCGATTTTGCCACATTTACCCCTACTTACTTGTCTTTGAGAAGCTTGCTCAGCTCATCCATAAAGGTATTGATATCCTTGAACTGTCGGTACACCGATGCAAAACGGACATAGGCCACTTCATCCAGAGCCCGCAGTTTCTCCATGACAAGCTCGCCGATAAAAGCGCTGGTGACTTCGCGTTCCAATGAGTTGCTGATCTGGTACTCGATGCTGTCCAGCATCCTTTCTATGGCATCAGCAGAAACCGAGCGTTTCTCGGTAGCACGAAGGATGCCTTTCCTGACCTTGTCCCGATCATAGGGCTCCCTGGAACCGTCCTTCTTGATGACCATGATGGGCAGGTTCTCAACCTTTTCATACGTGGTAAAACGTTTGTGGCAGTTCAGGCATTCCCTTCTTCTGCGTATGGTTGCGCCCTCATCCGTCGGCCTTGAATCGATGACCTTGTCTTCCTGGCAGGAACAATACGGACATTTCATATGCCTGTCCCCCATTCGTCTATTGATTCTTGGGCTTCTCCTGTAAGTACCATTCTAATATTTTTTTCGGATTTGGTGAAGGGTTTACTTATAGGGCTTTCGGGACCGGAAACGGTACAAGGTTGCAAAAAGCCGCATGCGGCATTTCATGTAATTATCGGACAGGATGTCTGGCAGCCGCCTTTACGGGCTTGCTTGATTAAAGGGGATTGCCGCACTCCGTTTTCCGCGGCTCGCCATGACATAAAGAAAGCGGCTTTTCAGCCGCCCGAATGCTCTGTTTTAAGGAATGGACGCCATCGCTTTACGCGTCCTCACGAATTATACATATTTTTGCATGTGCTTCAACGCCGACTTTTCCAGTCGCGAGACCTGTGCCTGGGAGATGCCGATCTCTTCGGCCACCTCCATCTGGGTTCTGCCCTGGAAGAAGCGCAGATCCACAATCTTTTTCTCACGTTCGCTGAGCTTGCTCATGGCTTCGTTGATGGCTATGCTTTCCAGCCATTTCTCATCGCTGTTCTTTTCATCGCTGACCTGATCCATCACATAAATGGCATCACCGCCGTCATGGTAGACCGATTCAAACAGGGATATGGGTTCCTGGATGGCGTCCAGGGCCATGACCACATCCTCCTTGGACATATTCAGTTCCCTGGCAATGTCCGTAATTGTCGGCTCACGGGCTTCCTGACCGATCAGTTTATCACGGGCCTGCAAAGCTTTATAGGCAGTATCCTTCAGGGACCTGCTGACCCTGATGGGGTTATTGTCCCTCAGGTATCTTCGTATTTCTCCGATGATCATGGGAACAGCATATGTGGAAAACTTAACGTTTTGTGTCACATCAAAATTATCGATGGCCTTGATAAGCCCGATGCAGCCCACCTGGAACAAATCGTCCGCGTTCTCTCCGCGGTTTCCGAATCTCTGAATGACGCTCAATACCAGTCTCAGGTTTCCTTCGATGAATTCCTCCCGCGCCGCCTTGTCGCCCTGCTTGATCCTGACGAATAACGCTTCCATCTGTTCACTGGAAAGCAGCGGAAGTTTGGATGTATTGACACCGCAGATCTCCACCTTATTCATCATAAAAGCACACACCTCGCTCGCAGACTGGACTGATTACGTTCAAATACAGTCTTGTCCGCGCGAGGTGTGTTTTATGCGGATTAAAACCTTGAAAATATTTATAAAAAGCCTTGACAGGCAGATTGCATGAATTGACCGAGTTTACGCGTCACAGCATTCTGCATATTTCCCGCTTGAGCCTGCCAAGAATTCTCTTTTCCAGCCTTGAAATATAGGATTGTGAGATGCCCAGCATATCGGCCACCTCTTTTTGGGTTTTTTCAAGATGGTTGTTGAGACCGAACCTGAGTTCCATGATCTTCTTTTCTCTGCCGCTGAGCTTGTTCATGGCGCTTACCAGGAGCTTCCTGTCGGTCTCTTCCTCCAGGTTCCTCTGGATGATATCGCTGTCGGTTCCCAGAATATCGGAAAGCAGCAGTTCATTGCCATCCCAGTCCACATTGAGCGGCTCCTCAAAGGATACCTCGCTGCGGGCGCGGCTGTTCTTTCTCAGGTACATCAGGATTTCGTTCTCAATGCAGCGGGAGGCATATGTGGCCAGTTTGATGTTCCTTCCGGGATTATAGGTGTTGATGGCCTTGATGAGCCCAATGGTACCAATGGATGTCAGGTCTTCAATATCAACACCGGTATTCTCGAATTTTCTGGCTATGTAAACCACCAATCGGAGGTTCCTTTCGATCAGCACATGCTTGACTGAGGTATCACCCGCTTCCAGGTTCTCAAGCAACTCTGCCTCCTCCTCGGCTTGCAGCGGCGGAGGCAGGACATCATTGCCCCCGATATAGAAAACCTCGTTGGCAGGCTGATCGGATTTGGAAGCAAAGTTGAAAAAGAACCCAAACACCTTTTCAAACATCTTTAAACATCCCCTTCTCGTTTTGCTTGTCTGCATGCACGGTCACGTTATATGTTAGCCAGTGATGCCGGACCTATCAGCGCTGTATACCTGGAGTTGTTGGACAGTTTGATGCCGCAGATGCCAACAATCACGTTCCTGAGTTCCTTGAAGCTGTTCCCGTGCAATACCCTGATGGCATCAGGTCTGAATCCCGCCAAAATACCGTTTTCCCGTCCTATTGACTTGAACGGGATCAAATGCATTCTGCTCTTCCAGGACGGATTGATTTCGTCCTTTATCTGCCCGTCGGACACCTTACTGGACAGAAAGAAGTTGTAAACATCCGGCGGTACGATGTCCTTGACCGATTCCGCCTCGACAATCATCACCGGATACCCTGTCAGCGGATCGATCAGCGAATTCCCGGTATCTATCAAGGCATTAAACCGGGCAGATCGTTTCCCAAGAATGACATTTACCCGCACGATGTTTCCCTCTCTGATCGCCTTGCCCGACAGAATTCTTCCGATGGGGCGAACCAGTATGATGCAGAGCCCGGCTGCGAACAAAAAGGCCTTCAGCACGCCCTGCGGACTTATGTACATCAATCCGCCATATGTGAGCATGCTTTCTCCCAGAACGCCTGAAAATGCATACGTGCAGCCGCCCAGCATGAAGGCCACCAGCAGCATGATTCCCCATCGTTTCAGAAAATCGGTCGTGTTCCTCACCCTGAACGCTATCAGCACCATCAGCATGGAGATCAACATCTTGACGAGCAGCGAAGCAATCAGGGGATTGGACTGGTAGATCACTGCAAATACGGCGTAAAGGGAGCCGACCGATGCGGAGAGAAGGATTCTCCAAAGCGTCGATGGGAAACCCGACATCACGCTGGTCAGCTTCAGGATGAAGCAGTTGGCGAGCAGGTTCTCCAAGAACAACATGTCAGCATAAACCACCATTCCTACTCCCCCTCCCTTGGCTTGATGGTTCCATTAAAACTATTATTCAGCTGTCCCTGATTTATGAGTACCAGCCCTTTTCATGCCGGAAGATTTTCACCGGGGCCCCGGGCTTTTCCTGGCGGCAGTTTTCATATGTTGATTATAGAAGCGGCTTGCATGATATTCTGTCAAATCTGGTTATAGCCCGATGAAAAATATGTCGTAATGCCCGAAAGCCTTGAAACGGGCTTAACATGAGAGTCCTGATTTCCCGTAACACTCCATTTCGGGAGGGAATATGATGGTTATGTATCATGCGCTGGAGTGGTCGTATGCCCGGGATATCCGGTATTGTCAATCCCATGGCAGATATCTCAAACCAATGCAGCCATATCTGTCCGGTTTCGGATGCCGTGCGCACAAGAGGCCCTGCCGGAACCGGACTGTATATATCCGCCCATGCCGTCATGTCCTGCAGGATGGGTCATGACGGCATCCCGGGCGAAAGCCGAACCATCACCCGTATCCGATATCATAACAAGGAATACCGGATTGTCATGGACGGTGCTATCTACAACTACCATGAACTCCGCTCCCAACTGGAATCCTACGGCTGCAGATTTGAAGGAAACACGTTTTCGGAATTGGTAGGCTATGGATATGCCATATGGGATCTGGCCTGTTTCAGGAAACTCAACGGGCTTTTCGCGCTGGCCATATGGATCGCGGAAGACAAAAAACTGGTGCTGGCACGTGACCATATCGGTGCAAAACCGCTTTACTATGCATTCATCGGATCGACCATGGTTTTTGCGTCCGAGATCCGGGGCATCACGTCGCATCCCCTGTTCAATACCCGGATCGATGTGGACGGCTTGTCCGAACTGATCTGCCTCAGCCCGCGCAACACCCCAGGAAGCGCCATTATCAAGGGCATCCATGAACTGCGTCCCGCCCACTGCCTGACTTTTGGACCGGATGGAACAACGGTCAGCCGGTATTGGATGATAGAGGAAAAAGAGCATACCGATTCGGCCGATGAAACAGCCCGGCAAATCGGGGAACTGATCACCGATGCCATTTGCATGCAGATCACCCCGGATTGTCCCGTTTGCGGCCTCCTGTCGGGCGGGCTGTATTCAAGCCTCATCACTGCTGTGGTCTGCAAAAACAGCCGCGGTCTTCTCAGCCATGTATACAATACCTGGTCGGTGGAATACGAAAAGGGCAGCAAACTGACCCCGACAAACTTCCAATCGGATTCCGATATTCCCTGGATTCGCTGGATCTGCAGGGAGCTTGGCACGCGCCATCATTATATCCTGCTGTCCACGGACGATTTGCTGGATGCCCTGTTCGAGGCGTCCGAGGCAATGGGAACGCCGGGAACCGGTGATTACGACAGCGCCCTGATGCTCCTGTTCCGTGAAATCCGGAAAGAGTTTCCCATCGTGATTTCCGGTGACTGCTCCGACGAACTCTTCGGCTACAGCTATCGGACATCGGATCATTCATCAACAGGCAGGAAGCGGTTTCCCTGGGCATCCAACCTGGCTGAAAAGATCAGCGTCATCAACACGGAGATCGTGGAATGGATAAAACCCTATGAATTTATAGAAAAATGTTACGAGGAAGCCCTGTTTGAGTATCCGCGCTTCGCGCTGAACGCCAATGTGCTCAAGAAAGACTATGAATCGGAATGGTTCAGTCTCTACTGGAACCTGCCTTTTCTTCTCAGCCGCCTGGATCGCACCAGCATGACCTTCAACCTCCAGGCCCGCGTACCGCTATGCGATTACCGGCTGATAGAATACTTATGGAATGTCCCCCTGGAAATGAAACGGTATAACGGCGCAGACAGGGGGCTTCTGAGAAAATCGGTGGAGGATCTTCTCCCCCTTGAAATCCTTGAAAGAAAAAAACGCGCCTTCCCAAGGCCGACGGATCCGCTCTATGGCGAGAAGATCCGAAGCGTGCTCAGGGAAGCAATCTATGATACCGAATCACCCCTCCGGTATCTTCTGGATATCAAGACCCTGGAATCCATGATGCGCCAGCAGGATGAAAGCAAACGCCGTACCTCCTACCTTCAGCTTTTCATCTGGCTGATCCAGCTGAGCAATTTTTTCAGGAGCTATAATATCAGAGCGCTTTGATCTCACGGACCAGTGTTTCGACGATCTCGTCCTCGTCGATTTTTTTGATGATCTGACCTTTTTTGAAGAGAACGGCGGCGCCTTTTCCGCCGGCGATGCCGATATCGGCCTCCCGGGCTTCGCCGGGACCATTGACCACGCAGCCCATGATGGCCACCTTGATGGGCTTGTCCACATCCTCAAGCGCCTCTTCGACCTTTGTGGCGATCCCGATGAGATCAATCTGCGTCCTGCCGCAGGTTGGGCACGAGATAAACTGGATGCCCTTCCGGTAAAGTCCGCAGGCCCTTAGGATCTCCCTGGCCGCACGAACCTCCTCAACAGGATCTCCCGTCAGGGACACCCGCAGGGTATCCCCAATGCCGTTGAGCAGCAGAGCACCAATGCCCACGGCGGACCTGATGGTGCCCCTGTAGGGCGTGCCCGCCTCGGTGATTCCGATATGCAGCGGATAGTCTGTTTTTTCTGCAAGCAACTGATGGGCTTTATAGGACATGACCACATCGGAGGACTTGATGGAGATCACAATGTCCTTAAAGCCCATGTCTTCCAGCAAAGCCGCATGGCTCATGGCACTTTCCGCCAGCGCTTCGGCACAAACCCCGCCGTATCTTTCCAGCAGATGCTTTTCAAGGGAACCGCTGTTCACGCCAACCCGGATGGGTATCTTCAACTGGGAGGCCATGTTCACAACCTCCCGCACCTTTTCCTTTGATCCGATATTGCCGGGATTGATCCGGATCTTATCTGCACCGCACGCCATGGCTTTGAGGGCAAGCCGGTGATCGAAATGGATATCGGCCACAAGCGGAATCCCGATCTCTGCCTTAATGGCTTTTATTGCCTCAGCCGATGCCATATCGGGCACAGCCACCCGCACAATGTCGCATCCGGCTTGCTCAAGTGCCTTGATTTGCGCTACGGTTGCGCGGACATCGCTGGTGGGGGTATTGGTCATGGACTGGATGCTGACCGGCGCACCTCCGCCGATGAGCACATTGCCCACCCGAACCTGCCGCGTGGGACGCCGTTCCGGTGTATGCTTCTCCATGGACCATCCCCCCTTATAAGAACCATCGTGGAATATCGTTGAACAGCGTGGCGATCAAAAGCCCGATCAGGAGCATGAAGCCGATCATGGAGATCAGGCCGACCTTTTCCTGGGGCATGGGCTTTCCGCGGATCTTTTCAATCAGCAGGATGAGCAGGATGCTACCGTCCAGGGCAGGAATGGGCAAAAGGTTCATGACGCCCAGATTGATGCTGATAAACGCGCTGAGATATACCAGGTTCAGGATGATATCCGACACCGGCTGCTTTTCCTGGACCACGCTGCCTACTGAGCCGATAATGCCCACCGGTCCGGAGAGCTCCCTGAAGGATACGGTGCCGTTAAACAGCCATCCCAGGGTGACAAAGACATTGCGGATGGTGGAAACTGAGAAATTCCAGGCTGCCCCGATGGTGCCGAAGAAATTGCCCTTCTGACGCTCGAAGCGCATATCCAGCGTATAGGCCGAGTAGGCGTAGGGCTTGATGTTTTCAAACACAAGGGTTTTGCCATCTCTTAAAACTTCTATGGTCAAAGGTGCCTCCTTGTCGGGACGTGTCACGTTGAGCACCTGCTGAATTTCCCTGGTATTGCTGACCGGTATGCCGTCCACCTTAACGACAATATCGCCCCTTCTGACACCGGCGGCTCTCAGCGGGGAATTGTCTTCGATCATCTGGATCTCGTTGGTCCCCTCGCCTTTTTCGTTAACCACGGCGGTAAAGCCAAGGCGCCATACAGTCTGGGTCCTGGCCGGAGTCACCGTGCGTGTAATCCTTTCACCGGTATCGGCATCCTCATAGACGATTTCTTTTGGCGCTCCGTTCTCCGCGTACAACAGGATGCTGATGTCCGAACCAGGCTCGAACAACCTTCTGCCTGCATAGGAAATCAGCCTGTCACCGACTTCCACGCCCGCTGCCTTTAGCGGCGAATTCTCTCCCAGATAGGCAATCCTGTTGGTGGTATACCCTGCGGAAGCCAAAACACCGATGGCCAGAACAAAAGCCAGCAGGATGTTCATGAAAGGACCTGCGCCAATCACCAGGGCCCGTTTCCAGATAGCCTGTTTTGAAAAAGACCGGGAGTCATCGGAGGCTTCATCCTGACCCTCCAGCTTCACATAGCCTCCCATGGGGATCAGCCGCAGGGAATATTGTGTTTCTCCCCTTCTGAATGAAAAGAGTTTGGGTCCCATGAAGATGGAAAATTCCAAAACCTTGATGCCCACAGCCTTAGCCGCCATGAAATGTCCCAATTCGTGAATCAGGATCAAAAAACTCAGCGCAACCAGCGCAACCAATATACCCATCTATTCTCCTCCATCGGAACATGCTGACGGCATGAAGGGACTATCCATCATGCCAGGTCCCACCTGTTCCGCATTAATTCTTTATTCTGATATCCCGTATGATTTCCGCTGCCCGTTCCCTGGAAACCCGATCAGTATCTATTATATCATCGAGGGAAGGCCGGGTATTCACCCGATGTTCCGCCATGACCTGCCGGATGATGCCGGGGATCTGGTGGAATCGGATCTCCCGGTTGAGAAAAGCGGCAACAGCCACTTCATTGGCGGCATTCATGGCAGCAGGCAGGGTTCCACCGGTCCTTGCCGCTTCATATGCCAGCCCGAGGCACGGGAAGGCTTCAAAGTCGGGCTTTTCAAAGGTCAGGCTCCCCAGTTCAACCAGGGATATCCGGCGGAATGGGTTTTGAACCCGTTCCGGCCAGGTCAGGGCGAGCTGAATGGGAATGCGCATATCGGGCGCTCCCAGCTGGGCGATGATGGAGCCATCCACAAACTCAACCATGGAATGGATGATGCTCTCTTTGTGCACTACCACTTCAATATCATCGGGCGCCATATCGAAAAGCCACATGGCCTCGATGACTTCCAGCCCCTTGTTCATCATGCTGGCGGAGTCAATGGTGATCTTGCTGCCCATGGACCAGTTGGGATGATTTAACGCCTGCTCCAGGGTCACCGTTTTCATCTGCTCGGGTGAATAGCCCCTGAACGGTCCGCCCGATGCGGTCAGGATGATCCTTTTGGCATCCTTTCTCCGGTTTCCTGCCAGGCACTGGAATACAGCCGAATGCTCGCTGTCCACCGGAAGGATCGTAATCCCCTTCTCCGCAGCCTTTTTCATAACAAGGGAACCGGCCGTGACCAAGGTCTCCTTATTGGAAAGCGCAATGTTTTTGCCAGCTTCAATTGCAGCCATTGTGGGGACAAGTCCGGCGATCCCCACAACCGACGTGAGGACTGTGTCAATCCCCTGCAGGGTGACGGCTTCCAGGATGCCTTCCAGGCCGCCCAGAACCTTGCAGGACATGTCGGCCACCGAGGTTCTCAGCGCCTGAGCCGCCCGTTCATCGAAGAGGGCGGCCACCTGCGGCCTGTATTTTCTGATCTGTTCCTCCAGAAGCGCTGTATTGGAGCCGGCCACCAGTGATACAACCTTAAGGCCCAACGCGTCGCAGACTTCCAGGGCCTGTCTGCCTATGGAACCTGTTGAACCCAATATCGAAATTCCCTTATTGCTGTCCATCTTCCGTATTGCTCACATCCTGCTAGAAAAATAGGCTGATGTAGATATACACCACCGGCGCCACGAACAGAAAACTGTCGCACCGGTCCATCATGCCGCCGTGCCCCGGGAGCAGACGACCAAAATCCTTGATGCCGGCGCTCCTCTTGATGGAAGAGGCAGCCCAGTCCCCGATCTGGGAAAGGACACCGCACAGCATGCCCATCAGGGCAAAATGATAAACCGGGATGAGCGCCGTTCCCGATTGGTTCACTACCAGCACACCGTAAACCATCATGCAGATCATGCAGCCCAAAGCCCCGCCTATGGCGCCTTCCACAGTCTTTTTCGGGCTGATGGCGGGAATGATCTTGTGCCGCCCAAACAGGGTTCCCGCAAAATAGGCGAAAATATCGGTCACCGATGCGCCGATGATCACCAGCCAGATGTACTCAAAACCGCGGTCCATATTCCGTATCATGAGGACAAAGGACAGGAGGAACGGAATATAGATGATGCCGAACAGGGTATGGGCTGCATCTTCGGTTCTGAATTTTCCATTTTCAAAAAGGATCCTGGAAAACAGAACGACCACAATCAAAAAGATTATACCCCATAGGGCAGTCCTTGTGAAAAGGCTTTTCATGGCAACTGCCAGCCCCTGGCCTTCCTGCTCCGCAAGCGTGGTCACATAGGCGTAAGCTGTCCATACCAGGGCCGCTGCCCATGAGACCTTCAGATCCACCCGGATGCCTTTGTGCTTCATCGCCCCTGCATATTCATGAAGCCCGATGCAGGAAACGAGAAGTACGGCGCCGGCAAGAAATACCGGCGGCAGGAGCAGGATCGCAACGAGTACGGCTGCGGCGACAACACCACTGATAATCCTGGTCAGCATCTTCAGAGCCCTCCAAACCTTCTCTGCCGCCCCTGATAATGCACAATGGCCTCATGCAGGTGCTTTTTTGTAAAATCGGGCCACAGCACATCGGTGAAGTAAAGCTCCGCGTATGCGCTCTGCCATATGAGGAAAT
Source organism: Thermoclostridium caenicola (assembly GCF_900142095.1). Lineage (GTDB taxonomy): Bacteria > Bacillota > Clostridia > DSM-8532 > DSM-8532 > Thermoclostridium_A > Thermoclostridium_A caenicola. The sequence goes on from NZ_FQZP01000024.1 coordinate 14,085, forward strand.
TGCTGAACCTGATCTCCCCGCTGGTCCGGATCAGAAGGTCGGGCTCCGGGATGCCGGCCGTCCACAGCCGATCCGCAAGGGCGCCCATTGTGATCTCGGATTCCGCGATCCGGCCGTTCTTGTAATCCTCTGCCAGCTTTTTGCAGGCATGCAGGATATCCTGCCTTCCGCCGTAGTTGATGGCAATGATCAGGTCCAACCCTTCGAGATGCGCAGTGTTTCGCTCCACCCGCTCGATTTCGGACACCATATCGGCGGGCAGTCCGGACCGATCGCCAATCACCCTGATCCTGACCGGTTTTCCCCTCAGCTCGTTCTCAGAGTTCTTCAGATACTCCATCATGAGCTTCATGAGCTGGTCCACCTCTTCCTTGGGCCTCGACCAGTTCTCACAGGAAAAGGCGAACACCGTCAGATACCTGATGCCCAGGTTATAGCATTCCTCCACGATCTTCTTCAGTACCCTGGAGCCCTCACGGTGTCCTATGCTCCGGGACAGGCCGCGTTTTTTGGCCCACCTGCCATTACCGTCCATGATAATGGCGATGTGCCGTGGCATGCCCTCAGGATTCAAAGCTGTTTTGCTTGTCTTTCCGGTTCTCATGATCTATCCCTTTACTGCGTTATTATCCGGCTTTGGTCATTTTTGTCATTCAGCCATCAACATCATACCAAAAACCGCCCATGATTGCCATAAATAATATCCGCAAAAGTATGCACGGAAATCAACGGAATATTTTCACGCCAACAGAAAACAAAGGTCTGATCCCGCAAGCCGGGACCAGACACGTCAGGCACGTCGCCGTATCAGCCGGAGAAACCCTTCTATAAAACGTTATGGTTTTTGAATGCCACAAGATTGACATTCTCCACGCCTTCAAGGGCCGCAAGGCTGTCGGTGAATCCCGAGTCGCCTTTCTTAAGGCGTACCTCGTATGTCCATTCCGCTGCCTCGCCAAAGGCGCTCTTTGCCTTGAACCGGAACTTGCCGGCACGCTCCCTGAGGATCTCCTCAAGCTGGTTCTGGTTTACTGTCTGTCTGGCATTGATCACAAGCACGAACAGGTTCTCCCTGCCGCCGATCCGGCTCATGGCAAACAGCACCAGTCCTATGATCAGGCAACCCACCGTTGCGATGAAGTAGAACCCGGCACCGATGGTGATGCCCATGGTGATGGCCCAGAACATGTAAATGATATCAATGGCTTCCTTTACCGCCGTCCTGAACCGGACAATGCTCAGGGCGCCCACCATGCCAAGGGAAAGCAGGATATTGGAAGTGATGGTCATGATGACCACCGTGGTGATCATGGTCAGCGCCACGAGAGAAACCGCAAAACTGTTGACAAAAGCCGGTGTATTGTCGGACACGCGGTAAATCAGGTAAATAAACATGCCCGCCAGAAAGGCAAACAGCAGGGCAATCAGCAGCTGATTCAGGGTGATGCCCTCAAAGGTCTGGGAGTTCAGAAAATTGTTCTTGAAGATGTCCTGGAAAGTCAACGGTTTGCTCATCTTATCCCCCTCTGCTATTTCTCAGTCATGTTATCCCTCACCGGTATATCCCGGCCAGCCTGCCCGCCGCATACTTGGATATGGACCGGCGGTAGCCGACCTCCTGAAAAATGACCCTCAGGTGATCCGGAAACAGGCCGGTATATTTCACTTCAAAAACCGTGTTCTCGGGCGCCGGCAGATTGATCATGCATGCAGGCCTGTACAGGCACGGGTTTTGATTGATGCTGGCCCTGATCTGGGAATCTATGGTTATGCGTACATTCCCGGGCTCATAAACGAAGGCTTTCCGCCTATAACTGATGATGACCCTGGGCCTTAAAAAGTTTCCTTTCAGATCGGGAAACACATGGGAGAAGCATTCGCTGTGTTTCCTGAACCTGAAGTACTCCTCGTCAATGATGGGAAAGCTTGTCTTGAACACCATATCCCCGCGTTTCAGCTTGCGTTCCAGCTTTTTTCGGCTCAGATCCTCATTATAGATGCGGACGCGGAACTTGGGAAGCTTCATGTCGCCTTCCATCTTCCCGGAGAGTGCCTGGTCGTAGAAATCGTCAAAATACAGGGATTTTACATGATAAACGCCATCGGTACCGTGCTCATCATAAGAAAGGAGATACTCAAGCTTTTTTTCCAGGATTGCCGCATCCGATGGCGAGATATAGAATTTCAGCTCATGCCTTGCCGTACCGGTCATGTCCATTCTCCGTCCCAAAGCCAGCGTCCTGTCAGGCTTAAACCTTTTGTCCATTATATAAAACCCTGCCGGTCTTCGCAATACCTGCTTTCATTTATGGCTTCAGCCCCAAAAGCTTTTGTGCATTTTCATAAAGGATGGCTTCCTTTTCCTCCCTGGTGAGATCAAGCCGGTTGAACAGGGCAAGCTCCCTCTCATGATAGGTAATGGGATAATCGGTCCCAAAAAGGATCCGGTCAACCCCGTGCTTCCGGATGAGTTCCACGGCGCGCCCGGGTTCCATGAAAGCCAGCGCGCTGGAGGTATCCAGCCAGAGGTTCTTCCCGATGAGACAGGCTTCCGCCTCTTCCCATTTGCCGTGACCGCCCAGATGGGCGACAATGAGCCTGAGTTCGGGAAATTTCTCTATCACACGGGCTATTCTTCTGGGTGACGCATGATCCAGGTGCTTGTCGCCCGCATGCATGAGCACCGGTACCCTGGAACCTATGAAACGGTAGATTCTGTCCATCTTTGGACTATCCGCATCAAAACCCTGGAAATCCGGGTGCAGCTTGATTCCCTTGAGGCCTGCCCGGATCAGGCGTTCTATCTCGGCCTCGGGTTCCTCAAAATCCGGATGGACGGTGCCGAACCCTATCATCATCCCCCCGGAGTTCCGGATAATCCAGTCATTGACGCTGCGGACCTGGCCGGACTTTGTAGCCGTTGCGTGGAACACCACATAATCCACTCCCGACCGCTCCGCGCTGGCCTTCAGATCTTCCAGGAGCCCGTTCCCAGCCATTTCGATGCCGTAATGGCCCCCAATCTGCTCAACCGCCTTCCTGGCGATGGATTCGGGGAAAGCATGGGCGTGAATATCGATAATCCCCAACTGAAACAACCTCCCACAGATGCTGCCCATGAATTGCTTCATGACAGATCTTTCAATAAGGCATATTCATCATACACCTTTATTCGAAAAATTGAAACTCTTCATTCGCCAGAAGGATTCTGTCGCCGTTTTTCAGGGGATGTTCCATGTTGGGCTCTATCCGTACCCCGTTGATATAGGTGCCGTTCCGCGTATTCATGTCGGTGATGCAATATCCCTGGGCTCCTTTTGTCAGTTCGGCATGGATCCTGCCAATAGCCGGGTTCCTGATGCAATAGTCCACCTGTTCGGCCATTCTGCCGATCCGAAAAGGCCACTGCTGAATCGTGACGGTTTCTCCATCACCGCCGCTCCTTCTGAGGGAAGGCCCCGCATTGCCTTTCTGCACCAAAAGAACTGTCCGGTCAACAGCGCTTGCCGCTTCCCTGAAAGCATAGGCCTTCTCCGGAGGCGTTTCCCGGACAGCCGGCTGCGGTATGGCCTTGTTGACATAGGACACTTTCGGAACGGTCTGTTCCTGGCTGTTCTGCCCGTTATGCCTGAAAACCGGCTTCTTTTCCGGTTCCGGGATTTTTCTTTCTATGATTTTTTCCACTTTTCTGTCCGGCGCGAAAGCCTTTGAGCAGATCAGCCAGATGACAGCTCCTCCAACCAGGGCCAGTCCCAGCAGCGTTGTCAGGGCATCCGGATTACCGGGCTCAAAGGCACCTTTCACAACCATCACGGCCACCAGGGTGAAGAAGGCAAGTATGGACGCACCCAGGATCAGCCAGGATTTGAGAGGGTATACCAGCTTTTTCTCGGTAACGGTCTTGACGGAGGCATTCTTCTTTTCAGGCATGGTTCCCGGCATTGGCATCTTTGCAGGTTCCGGTTCGGCGGCTGACCTTGCAGGATCCGGGAAAACGGAAGCGGCAGGCCTTGGGACAGGCTGTGAATCAGCAGGAATGGTACTTCCCTCGTTCCCTTCATGTGCATTGGCGTCCAGCCACACTTTCAGCGCTTTCAGATCAAAGTCCGGGTTTTTGAGGACTTCTATGAGCCGCTGGATGTAGTTATCGGAAGGCTCGCTTTTGAACTTCATCTCCCTGATGATGAGGCCGGTGATGAACTGCCTCAGGGACTCATTGATTTCCTGCATCATATCTTTGTGGGGTATGTAGATAAAATATATCCTGTCGTCGGCCGGCGACCCGTAAATCAGGCTGCTGTCCAGCATTAGCCCGCCGTAATCGAGCAAATGGTTCTCCAGCTGATCGAAGGCGCCCGTGATCTGGCGCAGATACCGGAAGAATTCCCGCCTGCCTATCTCCTTGCGTTCCAGTATCTTGTTAAGCGGGATCATGGAGGTGATATCGAAGGATATCCTAGTTTCCTGATCCACCTTCAGGATCTCGCACTTCAGCAGCGAAGGTATCCGGTTGTTCTTCAGCATCTCCAACTGGTACCGGATCAACTGGCTGTCGTCCTGAAAAGCAAAACACATCAGGCTGCGGTTGGATTCGGTTTTGAATTCCTGAATACATCCCTTCAACCTTTCATCCATCGCTTTATCAAACCCCTCTCTGAAAGTTCATTGACTTCCGGTCAGGCCGCTTCCTTTTCCTCCTGACCTTCGGAATCTTCCGGACGGGTATACCCGCCGTAATCATATCGGACACGGACTTCGGCAATCCCGATTCGTTTCAGTTCAGCTGTCGCTTCACCGATGAGCTGATCAAGATTTGGCATGGCCTCCCTGGCGTTTTCCGGCAATATGATGACCACGATCCTTTCCACGCGCTGCGCCTTCGGCGTCTCCGGCCGGTTTTGGAAATCAAACTCCATCAGCCTTTTGCCATGTTTTTTAATCTCGGATTTGATACGGCCTGGCTGGTTTTGATAGGTCTTCATGAAAGGATTCAGCGTAAACACATCGAACATCCTGACGGTGTGCTCGTCATAAATGAAGGCGTCCACCGCGGGATAGGTTTTGGATGTGGCCTTGAAGCGCATGCTGCCCGCTTCGTTTTTCAGTCTCTCCACTTCCATGTCTTCTATGGCCAGGCCCCTGTCCCAGTATTGCTTTTCGTTGTCCATCCGGACCCAGATGCTGTCAGCGGTATCCTCGTTCTGTTCCGATGTCCGCACAGACGGGCCCCTGCCCGATGTCCATCCAATCACCTTGACCCGGTTGCTGAGGGTCAGTTTGGGCGCCAGCCCGAAGGGAACCGGCGGGTTGATGGTATAGGTGATGATGAACTCCAGGGATTCCCCGTCCCCGAAGATCTGCGACTGGCCGAAGCTGATGTCGCGGATACCTAAAACCTTTTTGGCGTCCATCCCGTTGTTTGCCCGCTTTTTCAGTTCCTCCTCCAGCATCAGCCCGGCAGCCAGGCAGACCATTTCCTTCCTGGTGGCATAGGCAGCTTTCTGGGCGAAAACCGTCATGAGCAGTTTTGCCTCCTGGCCGGGATCCTTCAGGATGTTTCTGATGAGGTCAACCGCATCCCTGGTGTTTCCAACGAGCTGTTCTCCCAATTCGGCTGCGCTTCTGACACGGGTTTCCAGGTCCACTGCCGGATTTGGATCATTAATCCCGGAAACCAGGCTCCGAAAAGCATCCACCGCACCGATAACGGTATCCGCCTGATTCCTGAGCGTATCGGCAGCAGCCTTCCCCATCTCGTCAACCCTATCGGCGTAATCCTTCAGCCCGGAAACGTAGTAATAGTAACTGGCGCTTGAAATGCGACTGGCCACGCTCTGCAGGGCCGACTGCATCACATGATAGGCCATGAATATTCTCACTATGTAGGCCAGTGTAAAAAGGCAGATGACAAAGACAGGAAGCACCACGGCCGCTTCAACGGTGGCGCTGCCTTTTTCTCCCCTTCGCATGGGTTGCTTTTCTCTCTGTTCGTTCCATGCCCGTTCAATACCCCTGGGCCCATTCCACAACAATCATCCCCTCCTTGTCTTTTTTGAAGAAGGCTTCGGGAATGACCCACAGGTCAATATCAATCCAGGCTTTCACATATAGGGCGGTATGGTAATTGCTGATGGCCTCGGCAGTATCCGGTGATACGGCGTACAGGTTCAGCTGCATCAGGTCGGCGCATCGCAAGGCCTTTTGCTCCGGAGTTACGGTGAGCAGCATAAGCCTGAGGTAATCGGTATAGTCCATCATGATCAGCCGCCCCAAGACATTGCTGGCCCCGCTGGACTTGCCACCTGATGCGCCCAGGACACCGGAAATCCTGTCCGTGATCATGTCAAAGCCTTTATCGATGGTATCTCTGGCGAAATCCTTTACCTTTTCCTTAAGGTTCTTGTAGGCATCCGACTCGAACAGCACGGTGCGTATCCTGTTTTGAATCTCCTTCTTGCATTCGGCAATGACCTGCACCCCTTCATCCCTGATCCGGTCACAGAATGCGGCAAGCTTGCCGGCCATGTATTCCCGGAGGGATTCCAGAAGGCTTTCTACCGTATCTCCGGTGATATACTTCAGGTCGCTGAAATCAAGGTTGTTGACCAGGCTTTTTGCCCTTTCGCCCACGGTTTCAGTCGCCTGGTACCAGTTATCGGTGATGCCCGAGAAAATGGCGTCGAGCTGCCCGTTGATAAAGGACATGACCGTCTCCTCCAAACTGGCTGCGCCCTTATCGATCAGTTCCTCGGCCTTGTCCTGCACCAGATCCCGGATACCGGCAATGACATTATCGATCAGGTATTCCTTCAGCCTGTCCGGATCAAGGAACCATGACTGGCTGGTCTTGATAAGGGGTACCTGCTCGCCGGCCATGAGCTTTTCCGCATCCAGCCACGATTCCAGGGCGGCCCAGGATACCAGAAGAAAATTCTGTACGACGGGCACGCCAAAGATGGTCCAACCGGCGATGGAAGAGGCCATTTTGAAAGTAAAGGCCAGCTTTTCCGGATCGGTATAGACATGGAGCAGGTTAAAAACAAGCCGGATGACGGTGAGTGTGCGTTTTGCCGCCGCAATATTGCTTTGCTCTGAGGGATGCCCGAAAATGATGTATTCCACTTCCGCCCTCTTAAACCAGGTTTTATCCAGAGGCCTGTTCCAGCCGATATCGTGTTCCAGGGCATTTCCAACCGTGGTGTAGTTCTTGAAGGCCGACACAATGTACTCATTCACATACAGGCTCTTGATCAGGGATTCGCCGGCATCGGCCAGCAGATGGCCGACGGTTTCGAAAAACTTCCTGATTCGTTCCAGTTCATGGTCAAAAAATCCCCTGTCCTTTTCATTGACTTTCTCCAGGCCCTGGACGGGGTCTTCCAGGGGATTAGGCAGCACAAACCGGTCCTGCCGCGTCTGCCAGACGTGTTCCGATATGGCGGCCAGCCTTTCCTCGGAACTCTCCGCTCCGTCCCGGGACGGAATGTATAACAGCTCATACAGGTTTTCTTCTGCATCGCTTTCATTCTCACCGGATTCACCGGGTCCGTTTTCCGCCCCGTCCTTGCCCTCTGCAATGGTCTGTGCTGCCTGGCCGGTCTTCTGTCGGGCATTTTCAAGTCCGGGATTCTCGGGTTCCGGCTCCTGGACCAGTTCCTTCCCCTCAAAGGTATAGGCATGCCAGATGTCAAACCCTTGCTGTTCCTTCTCCGTGGCCGGCGGAACCAGCTGATACTCGGGAATATCATAAACCCCCAGCGATTTCATGCTGGAATAGCTCCGCAGATAGGTAAGGCTTTCCCTCAGTTCATCCAGGCATGCTATCGTTTTGTCATTACCTCTGTACATGATGACAACTTTACTGCCATCACCCTTATCCTCAATCAGCAGCTTGATCTGCCGGATTTCATCATCCAGGTCCATGGACATTTGCAGATAAGCTTCATAGGCCTTGGTCGCAGCTTCCAGCCATTTGGTCACCCATCCTCTGTTTTGTTCAAGCCGCTCCAGGATCTGACCGATATGCCGGGGATCCACGCTGATTAGCTTCTTCTCCAGATCGGCGTTCACCTGCTGCGCCAGAGCGCTGTCCGGACTTTTCTCCATGACGCTTTCAAGCGCCTGCTTTTCATGCTGGACTTCCTGTGTTCGTGAAATCAGGTTCTGTCCCAGTTCGATGGCCTTGGCGCAGTATTTTTCATGCAGTTCCAGGTGTTCCTTGAGCCACCGGAGCAAATCCATCGAGGTATGGGTGTATTGATACATTTTTTCATAGCAATCCAGCAGCTTTTTCAACCGTTCATTCAGTTGCTGGGCCACCATCCTCAGCTGGTTGCTGACCTGCTGATACGCTTGCCATGCGCTGTCCATCGCCGCTTTTTTGGCGTTATATTCAGGTTGCAGCCGGCTGATTTCAGCTTCCAGTTTCTGAATGGCTGTATCGGCTTCGGATGTGTCCTGCTCCTCCCCTTCCTCCTCGGATGAACCCTTGCTGCTTTTGGCTTCCTCCAGCCGTTCCTTCAGGTCATTCATGCGCTCCTCCACCTGGCTGAAAGTTTCCTTTGCGCTCTCATAGGCATCTTTTGCCTCTTCAAATTCAATTTTGACGTTTCTGTATTCGGCCATCTTCTCATTGATGGCATTGATGGTTTCCTGGGTGGGCCTGACTTCCATCTCGCTCCAATTGTTGGCATTAACGGCATCAATAATGGCCTGGGATAGCGGATCAAATCTGTCTGTCTTGTTGATTTGCTTCATTTTCTGATCCAGGAGCAGCGCAAAATAGATCATGTCCGCCCGAAGTCCATTGAGAAGCTTGTCCAGCGCGATGTTGCGTTCGGCTATCTCACCTTCCCGGGCAAGGTTTGTCATGCTTTTCAGCTTTTCCAGGAATTCACTCACGGCCTGGACGGGCGCCCGGTATTTCATGAATTCGGCCACCTGCTGCTCAAGGACATAGGGTTCGGACAGGTTATAGTAAGGGATGACCTCCACGCGCCTGACCTTGAACCGGAAGAGATCGGTCACATTCCCGTCGGCATTTTCAGGGGTAAGGTTGTCCGACAAGAGTTCATATATCTCCTTCTCCAGGGATGCCGCTTCACGGGGGTGCATGGCCAAAAGGCCGAACTGTTCTTTCATCTGCCTGTCATAGGCGGCCAGCATGGATTCGGCACAGAGTTTCAGGGAGGACTGCGCTATTCTGACCGCTTCGTTGTAGCGTACCAAATCCATCAATATGCCGCAGAGCGGGATGAGCGCCGCCAGGATGATGCAGATGAAAACCGTAATGCTTCCCCTTGTCCTTTTCATGTTGCACATTCCGACCTTTCCGGTTACTTTTCCTATTCCAACATCTTCAGAACCTTCTTAAGCGGTGAAGCCAGTTTTTTCAGAAGCTCTCCAATCCCGCTGTCCATGACCTTCTGCACGATATAGTCCGTAACGTGGATCATCTCCTTCTGATCATAGATGGGGTATTCCGCGCTGCCCTTGACCATGAGCCGATCGCCGAGTCCGATAAATCGCAGCGCGGCGGCTCCGGGCATGATATAGCGCGCCGAAAGGCTTACCTCTATCCTGCCTGACGGAAAGCCGTGGTGATAGTTGACGATAGCCTGTGCCCTCGCATCTTCCGCTTTCTTCAGGATCCCCATCGTATCCAGCTGTTTTTTCGCCCATTCCTGTGCCGTCGCTGCCTTTCTGCCGGAGCCGACGGGGAGGATCTGCCAGTAGAGCTGCCGGTTGTCGTAGCTTTCCCGGCTGTACGCGCCGGTGGTCAGCTCTTCTGCCTTCACCGGGTTGTGCTTCCACACCATGGAGAGACCTTCGGCTGTCGTATCGGCCAGCCCCTGGATGGCTGATTTCTGATACAGGGCCATAAAAATCATGATCACCGCGACAACACAGGCCATAGCCAGGGGCAGGATCAGGATATACTCAACCGTTGCGCTTCCCGAGCGCTTTCGATCCGTTTTAAACATCCCTGTCCCTCCGTTCAGAAGGCATTGCCCAGCTCCATCAGGGCAGGCATCATGCAGATCATGATGATGGCAATAAACATGAGCATGAGCGGCAGCATCAGCTTGGAAGAGGCGGCCTCACCCATTTGCCTGGCCACGTTCTTCCGCATATCCCAGCATTCAACGCCCAGCCGCTTCAGTTCGTACAGCATTTGTCCCCCGCCAAGCTTCATGCTTTGGAGGATGATGCCGACAAAATTGGTGATCTCCTTGATCTTGCAGCGTTCTGAAAAATCGGTGTAGGCCTGCTGCTCGGTCAGGCCAGCCCCGATGTCATTCAGGGTGATTTGCAGCTCCCTGTATAAGGGTGTCTCTCCGCCCCGCTCCCGGACGATGCGCTCAATGGCCTGCCTGATGCTGAGCCCGGCATTGACCAGGAGCACAAGGTTGGTGACAAAATCAGGGAAATCCCGCTGGATGTTCATCACTTTTTTCCTGTACTGGTCATCCAGGATCTTGTCCGCAAGGAAGAACAGCCCAATCCCCGAACCCGGTACAATGGCATACCACTCATTCCCTTCCGCACCGCCCAAAAAGCCGATCAGCCCAGCCAGGACCATGCCGAGGAACAGGTAGAAAACCTTTGCTGCCCAGTGAATTTGCATATAAAAGGCGGCATAACGGCTTCCATGCAGCATGACCACCTTTTGGTGCAGCCATTCGAAATAGCGGCCCGCCCCTTTGAGCCCCACCCTGTCCACCAACCAGAGAGCGCCCGCCAGGAACGGCTTGTAGAAATGCTGCTTTTGGTCCAGCGGTTCAAGATACTCCCGGTAACTGCTTTGCTGCCAAAGGTGTATAACGGCATAAAAAGCACCGGCACCAAGGGCCGTCAACAGGCAGAATGTTTGCATCCCTTCACCTTCATACTTCAATGTTCATGATCTTTTTAGCGATGACGTGCCCAGCCAGAAGCAGCAGCAAGGCAACGGTCATGACCACTCTTCCGGCAGCCGTACTGTATAATGGCTCGAGGAATTCGCTGCTGGAAGACTTGATGAGGTAAACCATCACGAAAGGCGTGACGCTGAGTATCTTCTGCTCCAGTTTCTTGCCGGCGATCAGATTCTCTATCTCCTGCCTGACCTCAATTTTTTCGCGGATCATGCCCGAAGTGTTCTTGATCACTTCCACGAGGTTGACGCCCGCCCGCTTGGATATGCTGAAGATATCCGCAAAGCTTTTAACTTCCTCTATCCGGACGCGTTGGGCAAAATCGTTCAAAGCCTGTTCCACAGGAACGTTCATCATCACGCGGGCATTGATCAGTTCCAGTTCCCGGATGATGATGGCGTTCTTGTCGGGATATACCCGCTCAAGGGCCTGCTGGGCATCCAGCAGGGCTGTCTCAAAGGATTTGCCGGCCGACAGGGATACGGATATGAAATAGAGGGCGTCCCTGAACTGAAGCTTGACCAGTTCCTTCCTTCGTTTGGCCAACTCCCTCTTTCTTCCCGGTATCCATGCAAATCCGAGAAGGGAAAGGAGCAGGGCAATGAACCAATGGTCATAGAAAATCATGCCTACCAGGAACAAAAAAACCATGGCAAGAAGCAGGTTGAGGATGAATTCCCCGGGCTTCATCCGGTACCGGTCATACTGGATGATCTCTTGTTCCATGCGCATCCCCCTAAAACGTGATACCTCTGATTTGCGCCTTCCATTGATTCACCAGACTGTTGCCGGTCCGCTTCAGGCGTCCGATTACCCTGCCATCCGGCGCCTCCCCTTCATATTCGAAAGCAAAAAGCGGGTTAAGCTCAATGACACCGTCTTTATATCCCAGAACTTCACTGATCTCCATGGTTCGCCGACTATGATCCCTGAGTCTCGACAGGAAGATCATGATGTCCAGGGCGGATGCAATCTGCTTTCGTATAGCATCCAGCGGGAGCGGCGCCGCCATCAGGACCATGGTTTCCAGCCTTGAAAGCATGTCTCTGGTGGAATTGGCATGCCCCGTGGACATGGACCCGTCATGTCCCGTGTTCATGGCCTGGAGCATGTCCAGCGCTTCTTCGCCCCTGACCTCTCCGACAATGATCCGTTCCGGCCTCATGCGAAGGCTTGTCCTGATAAGGGATTTCATCCTGATCTCCCCTTTGCCCTCAGTATTGGCATTGCGCGTCTCCAGCCGCACCAGGTTTTCAATGGACGAGAGTTGGAGCTCGGCTGAATCCTCTATGGTGACAATGCGCTCATTGGGAGGAATCAGGGATGACAGGGCGTTTAGGAAGGACGTCTTTCCCGAACCCGTACCCCCGCAGATGAAGATGTTGTATTTGGATTTGACCAGCTTGTCGAGGAATTCTGCCGCCTCATGGGTGATGGATTCATATCGGATCAGGTCCTCAATGGTCATGGGCTTTTCGGGAAACTTTCTGATGGTCACGATGGGACCGTTCAAGGCTATCGGCGGCAGGACCACATTCACCCTGGAACCGTCTTCCAGGCGGGCATCCACAATGGGCTCCGCTTCGTTGACGGACCGGTTGACCTTGCCCACAATGACCTGGATGATGTCCTCCAGTCTTTCACGGCTCTCGAACCGGACATCGGTTTTCTGGATGACCCCGTTTTTTTCGATGAAGATCTTGTCGGGACCATTGATCATGATCTCGGTGATTTCCCGATCGTGGATGAACGGTTCAATGACATCCAGCCTGCGCATCTGGTTGAATACCGCATCCACCACAGCCTTGATCTCCAGGGGGTTCAGCGATCGGGAACCGGCTTTTTCAAAGGTGATGGTCTCGATGAGCTCCATGAGTTCCCTGTCCAGATCCGGGCCGCTGTACTCCAGGGCCAGGTTGCGTCTTAAGGCGATCTCCTGCCTGATTTCCCTGATCAGTTCATGCATTTGCCGTTCATTCATGGCAACTCCCTTTATCCTCCTGGTCCAGCAAGGCGGCTATTGCCGAAAAGTCGTTTTCATGCGGAACCCAGTATGCAGCGCCTGGCTCCGCAGGATGCGGTTCCAGTCTGCACTTCGGAATATCCGGGAACTGCCCGCTGAAACCGTCCAACCGGCAGACATCTATCAGGAGCAGCCGAAGTTTTGCTTTCAGCCTGTCCAGATCGACCTCTCCCTTTTCAAGGGCCTGAAGAAATCTTTGCATTTTCACAGATGAGGCTGCCGTGTTCAGGGCAACCGTCCAAACACGGGCCGCCCGTTCCATGAGCCCGGGGATCAGCCCAAACATGCCTGTCTCCGTTGCCAGGACTATCTCTTCAAAATCGCCCTCCCTGTCGGTGGCGGATAACAGGTTGTCCATATCGGACCATTCGACGGTTTCCGGCGTTACCAGCCCGCATGGCGCGGCAAGGAAATGAACACCGCTTGCCAAATCCCTGGTCAGACAGGACTCAAGCCGCATGAACAGGTTATCCCTGTTGGATTTGAGGTAATATAGCATTTCATTGAGCCCCCTGGTGCCGGTGCCGTTGAAATAAAGCTGGGTTGTTTGTGCCTGTTCCAGAGAGATGTAAAGGGTTTTCCTGCCTCTGGAACCGAAAAGCCGGGCGACCGCCGGGGCGACCGGGTTTAAGGCATCGGCTCCGTCCAGGTAGACGACCAGTGTGATGTTCTGCCTGTGCTTTTCCCTGGCATGCATTCCCGGCATGCGATCCGCACAAAGGGTGAGGATATCCTTCGCCAGTTCCTCGGCCGGCCGGTACTTGTCAACACGCGGCACATCAAGGCTTATCGGCTCATGGGAACCGTCGTCCAGAATCAGGATACCCGTCTGAGGAAGACAGGACAGGACCTGGCGTGCCAGATCAAGGGAGATGACTGCCATATCCGCCTGCCCGCCGCTTTCAGCCCACGCCTGAAAGCTTTCGGGATGGGTCAGTATCTCGATGGAAAACTGGTAGGGCATATGTTTGTGCAGCCATGCGGCAAGCTTTTCTATGTACAGCCTGTCTGTGTCTGCCAGGACAAGATGTACGGACATACCCGGTCTCTCCTATATTCTTTTTGTAATTCTAAATTTTGGTATTCAGATATTATTTTACTATATGATAAAAGTTATGTCTATACTGAATTATCATGAATTTACATAATATTTAATTTTATTCTTTGCCCTGACAGAATCCGGACAGGTGGAGGAAGAATTTGTCGGGAGCCGGAACGAATTGAAAAAGCATGCAAAAAAGGCGGCTTTTCAGCCGCCTTTCGGTTCGCATGCCTGTTAATCCAGAAAATCCTTCAGTTTCTTGCTCCTGCTGGGATGGCGCAGTTTTCTTAAGGCCTTAGCCTCTATCTGGCGTATCCTCTCACGGGTAACATTGAACTCGCGACCCACTTCCTCAAGGGTGCGCGCCCGGCCGTCATCCAGTCCGAATCTTAAGCGCAGTACCTTTTCCTCCCTGGGTGTCAGGGTATCCAGAACATCGATGAGCTGTTCCTTCAGCAGGGTAAACGCAGCCGATTCGGCAGGCGCCGGCGCATCATCGTCCGGAATAAAGTCTCCCAGGTGGCTGTCCTCTTCCTCGCCGATGGGTGTTTCCAGGGAAACGGGCTCCTGTGAGATCTTCATGATCTCGCGCACCTTGTCCTCGGACATGCCCATTTCCTTGGCAATCTCCTCAGGGGTAGGATCGCGGCCCAGCTCCTGCAGGAGCTGCCTGGATACCCGTATCAGCTTGTTGATGGTTTCCACCATATGCACAGGAATGCGTATGGTTCTGGCCTGATCGGCGATGGCCCTGGTGATGGCCTGTCTGATCCACCAGGTGGCATAGGTGCTGAACTTGAAGCCTTTCCTGTAGTCAAACTTCTCGACAGCCTTGATCAGGCCCAGGTTGCCCTCCTGGATTAGGTCGAGGAACAGCATGCCGCGCCCTACATACCGCTTGGCGATGCTCACCACCAGCCTCAGGTTGGCCTCCGCAAGGCGCTTCTTGGCTTCCTCGTCCCCCTGTTCCATGCGTTTGGCCAGTTCTATCTCTTCATCACCCTGCAGCAGGGGAACCTTGCCTATCTCTTTCAGGTACATCCGTACCGGGTCATCAATGCTGATGCCCTCCGGAACTGACAGATCATCCAAATCGGCATCTTCGAGACCGTCTGTGAACTGAAAATCCTCAAACTCCTCTTCTATGTTATCCGCAACGATCTCAATGCCCAATTTCTCCAGGGTCTCATAGACCTTTTCAATCTGTTCCGGAGATATGTCCACCTTCTCGAAAGCATCCTCGATCTCGCGGTAGGTGAGCATGCCCTTTTCCCGGCCCTCATCGGTCAATTCCTTCAGGATGGCCTTCAGATCCTTTATCCCTTCCTTGGTCATGTCCTCAGGTTTTGTTTTGCCTCCCCCGGATTGTGTGGCCTTGCTTTCGTTGGACGTTTGCTCCTTTTTGCCGGAAGCCTGCTTTTGGTTAACGGCCAGCTCGGCTTCCTTTTCCGCTTCATTCTTTATTTTTGACGTATTCTTTTTCTTACTGTCAGCCATTCAGGTAACACACCCCTCGTCAGTTAAATGGTATCTAGAGCTTCTTCTTCAGTTCGGCTATTTTTTCAGCGCGTATGCTGAACTCCAGCCCCAATTGCTGTCTGATTTCGCCGTCCTGTTCGTTTTTGATCCTCTCTATGGTTTGCTTCTGCAGATCTTCCAGCTTCAAGATCTCAAGCTTGTACAGGATCTGCCGGATTGCTTTTTCCGGTTCTTTAACCTCGCCCTTTGTTTCGGACAGCCGCACGAGATAGCCGGCGCTGCCCGGATCCAAATCGTTCAGGAGTTCAGCCAGAACACAGCTTTTGTTTTCTTCCAGTTTCCTGTACAATTTCCTGGCAATCTCCCCGGCCTGCCTGTCCCTGAATGATTCCAGATCATAGTTCTGGGAAATCAAATTAAAAAACCGGTTTTCATGGCACAGCAGCACAAGAAGCATGTGCTCCAGTTCGGAGTAGCGTGCGTCGAAACCTTCCCTGTTCTGTATTGCCGGCAACTTGTCCCTTCCATCCCTGACGGACCTGGAATAATCTCCTGATCTGCTCTTACGGCTTGCTCTCCTGTTTATCTCTTCCAGCAGGGATTCATATGAGATTCCATATTCCTGCGCATAATTTTTCGCGTAGAGTTCACGCTCAATAGGGTTATCATGCTCTGCCAGCGTATCTGCAATGCCGTTAAGCAGTTTTAGTTTATCTTCTAGGGTATCCAAATTATGCATATTTCTCTGTACCCTGATTTTATAGTCCAGCAGGGATATTGCCCTGTCTATAAGGTTTTTAAACTTATCGGGGCCATGAATTCTGATATACTCGTCCGGATCCTTCCCTTCGGGCAGGATCAGCACCTTGACATTGCAGCCTGTCTCTTCCAGGATATCCAGTCCGCGCATGGTGGCTGCCTGTCCGGCTGAATCCGAGTCGTAGGCGATGATGACCTCTTCAGAGTATTTTTTCAGAATCCAGGCCTGCATGCGGGTCAGCGCTGTGCCCAGGGATGCCACCGCAAAGTCTATGCCCGCCTGGTGCAGTGAGATCACATCCATGTAGCCCTCTACGATGAGCAGCCTTTTGGACGGACTCATTCTTGCATAATTGAGACCGTAGAGCTCGCGGCTTTTATTATACACGGGCGTATCGGGCGAGTTCATGTACTTGGGCATCGACCCGTCCAGGACACGTCCGCCGAAGCCGACAATATTCCCACGGATATCGAAGATGGGAAACATGATCCTGTCCCTGAAACGGTCAACCAGTTCCCCGCTTTTTGCCCGGATGGAGAGCCCGGACTTGATCAGCAAATCCGCCGGAAAATGTTGCTTCAGCAATTCCCTGGTCAGCCCATCCCATTCTGCGGGAGCATATCCGAGGCCGAACTGCTTGATGGTCTTGGCCAGCAGACCTCTTTTTTTGAGGTAATTCTGGGCTTTCAGACCATCCTTCCCGGCCAGGGACCTGAAATAGAACCTGGCAGCCTGCCGGTTAATCTCAAGGATTACCTTGCGCTGCTCAGCCTTCTCCCGTTCTTGCGGATCCTCAGTTTCGGGCAGGGCAATCCCGGCTCTGTCGGCCAGAAACTTCAAGGCCTCAACGAACTCCAGGTTTTCAATGTTCATAATGAAATGGATGACGCTGCCACCCTTATTGCATCCGAAGCAGTAAAAGAACTGCTTGTTGGGCTCCACGCTGAAGGACGGTGTTTTCTCGTTGTGGAACGGACACAGTCCCCAGTAGCTTCTGCCCTTTTTTTCAAGCTTCACATAACCGGAAACCACTTCCACAATATCATTGCGAAGCCTGACTTCCTCGATAATCTGCTCAGGATATAACATACGAAAACCTCATAGCAATATTATTCGACATATTGCCCAAATTTCCTTCTCTGAGGTGAAAAAATAAACAGCATGGCAGTTCTTCCCTATTCAAGCCATGAAACGGGAACAAAGATTTCATTGAATTTTCTGACCGCATAGCGATCGGTCATGCCCGCCACATAATCGGTCACGCATTGTTCCAGGCCTACGTCATGGATGCTGTTACGAAAATCGTCAGGCAGATAATCCGGATGTTCCATCAGCCAGATAAAAAGTTCCCGAAGCATGCGTTCCGCCTTGGTTTCCTCTTTTTTGGCCGCTGAACCGATATAGACTTTTTGGAACATGAAATCGCGGAGCAGGTTGGTGGCCTCCTGGAATTCCCTGCTCATCCGGATGCCCTGACCGTCCCCGCTGTTTTCTATGATGTTGACAATCATGTTATTGATACGCTGCGATGAACTCCTCCCCAATATGGCCGCGGCTTCCTTCGGGATATCTTCCTCCCTCAGGATGCCACCGCGGATGGCATCTTCAATATCATGGTTGATATAGGCTATCTTATCCGCATAACGGATGATCTGCCCCTCCAGTGTGGCGGGCAGCCTGTCTCCCGTGTGGCATTGTATACCGTCCAGGACTTCCCATGTCAGGTTCAGGCCTTTTCTGTCCTTTTCCAGGAAGGACACCACCCGGACGCTTTGCTCATTATGCTTGAACCCTTTTGAGACCATCCTGTCCAGAACGCGTTCGCCTGCATGGCCAAAGGGCGTATGGCCCAAATCGTGGCCGAGGGCAATGGCTTCGGTCAAATCCTCGTTGAGCCTTAAGCCCCTGGCAATGGTGCGCGCTATCTGGGACACCTCCAGCGTATGGGTCAGCCGTGTCCTGTAATGATCGCCCTCAGGGGATATGAAGACCTGGGTTTTATGCTTGAGCCGCCTGAAAGCCTTGGAATAAATAATGCGATCCCGATCCCGCTGGAAATCGGTTCTGACATCGCATTTTTCTTCAGGTCTCTCCCTTCCCCGGCTGTTCCTGCTGAGCGTGGCATACGGGCTTAAGTTTTTTTCCTCCAGTTCCTCAAGATAGGTGCGCACTGACATGAGAATCCTCCCTCAACACCTCCACGGTGATATATCCGGATGTACACATACTATATATACCCAACCGGACAGGAATTCCATGTCTTTTCTGCCAACTGTTCTTGAGCCGCTCCTCGTTACAAACCGATTCAGGACGTTTTCAGACCCGCCCGCAGGGACGGGCGATAAAAAAAAGGCGGTTCTGCCGCCTGAATTTATACATCAAAGTATCATTTACATATCCTTAAGGCAGTCGTGGCAGACGATTTTACCCTTGAAGTTGATGACATTTTCCTTTGCCTGATCGCAGAAAACACATCTCGGAACATATTTGTCCAGCACAACGTTTCCGTCATCATCCACATACATCTCTATATCGTCGCCCTCGTTAATGTTAAGTTCCTTGCGAAGTGACTTCGGAAGAACGATTCTGCCCAGCGAATCCAGTTTTCTAACATATCCAGTAGCCCTCATTCTAAAATCCTCCCAAACATTACTGAAAATCATCAATATCCAATTGAATTATATCATAAATTGTCATAAAGTGAATAGAAAAATTTAAAAAAACCCAGAGAATTTTCTAAAAATTTGGTAATTACCCCATTTTAAAGGATATTCCATAAAAGGATGGTCCTATCAGGGTTCCGTGCATTGACAGCCATCCATTTTTAACCTAGGATGATATCTATACAGATCTTATGCTGTAATCTGTTTACGCTTTAATCTTTCATAGCCGCTGCGGCTTCAGCCGTGAACAATGCCGACAAGCTTACCATTACAGCAGGCCCATTCAGGAGTAAAACCGGGCAAGTCCTGGTAGTGCTCCACAATCAGGATCCCATGACCGGTCCGGGTGTCTCCTATCAGGTTCTGGAAATCACAGGCGATGAAATTGTGGCTGAATTCTTCAATATCCCCTATGGGGAATACGCGGCCGTGGTGATCCATGATGAGAACCGGAACCAGAATCTGGACTTTGCCGGAAACCGTCCTTCGGAGGGAATCGGCACATCCGGCCGGAACAAACCTTTTGAAGGGCCCCCTGTTTTTGACGCGTGCAAGTTCCGGTATGGACCCGAACAGAACACGGTTTACATTCCCCTGTGCTATAGCGATATTCCGGCAATGTACTGATGCAGGCATTGCCGTGTGCCTTTTGGGCGTTTCCAACCGGGGAGCATCCGACCTCATAACCGGCAACAACCGGCCGCCTGGAAACCTCCCCGGTAAGCTTTTGCACTGCGGCGACAGCATCATGTCCTGCAAACCTCGACTGAAATATCACGCTTTTTAAAATTGGGTATGTCAATAGTTTGTGAAAATGTCACCCCTAAAAGGAGTTAATTATTCCGAGAAAATGTCACCTTCCAGGGTTTTAAAAAGTATAGTTATGTCGCTAGGTATGTCAAGGGTAAATAAACGAGCAAGCTCGCCCTTGACACACCTTCGCTCCATAACAAAATAGTTAGTAGACCCTGTAAGGTTAAGCATCTTTCTTTAGAAATATTTCTTCAAGCATTTGTAGGATCTCACTGTTGCTTTCTGCAAAACTTAATTTAGGCCATAATTCATGACCGTATTTGTAGTAATGATGCGCAGGTGGACGATAAGTACTTTTTTCTTTAGCAGGGGTAGGAGTTTTTGTTTTCTTAGGTTTAATAAAAGGAACAACTTCATAAACTGCCTTTTTGTATTTAACTCTTACCCCAAAAACAGGACTAATTAAGACCTCCACTAGTGATTTTGGTGGTATGTAAGCCGTATGTCCATTTGAAACAGGCTGAAAATGCCTGCCTTTAAAGGAAAACACACCGCCGTTATCGATAGTTCTAATTTGTTTAAAACATAAGATATTATCAATAAACAAATCTTCCCTAAGGGGAGTATATGCAACTTTTGAGTTGGCAGGTTCTACGGCAAAATTCTCATTAAATTTAGGGATATAGCTTAATAAAAACTGATTGGCCTCATGAATATTAGTAATGCCAGCTATCTTAAATTCTACAGGTAATCTACTTTGCAAAGTATCCCATAGTCTTTCTACCCGTCCTTTAGCTTGAGGCGATTGGGCGGGAATGAGTGTGATGCCTAATTCATTCATAGCACGTCCAAACTGGGTATCATTAATAACTTTGCCGGCTAATTGTTCTTCAAGAGAAATTTTATCTGCCTTTGGGGAGCGAAAAATGGTGTGTTTATCAGAATAAATACTTGTTGGTATACCGTAATTTAAAAGAATTTGCCTTGTAACTTCAAAATAACCTTGTAGACACTCATTTTTAGTAAGATAAAGGCCTACGATTTTACCGGTAGCATCATCAATTGCACCATGTAGAGCGTAAATTTGCTTATCACCGAACCAATTAAAAGGGGTTGCATCTATTTGAATAAGTAAACCCTCTTGAGCTTTACGTTTACGCCTATGGTGTGCTTTAATCTTACGTCGTTTTTTAGGACTGTTAAAGCCGGCATTAGTTAAAATATTGTAGAGAGGTTTATAGCTAATTTTAATGCCCTCATGTTCTTTTAAAAGCTCCTGAAAATGAAGGAAATTAGAATCCTTGTATGTTTCAGATTTTCTTAGTGCAATAATTTCCTCAACTAAATCATCCGAAAAAGCATGCACAGGTTTACGACCAGTATTTTTGTGAATTAAGAACGCCGGCCCTTTTTCCCTCACTCCCTTTTTAAGCCTTTTTACTTGGCGTTCACTAAGGCCTAAACTTTCTGCAGCATCTCGGGTAGTTAAATTACCTTCAATGAGTTGAGAAATTACTGTATACCTATTTAGTTGTTTTTGAGACATAAGATAATACACCTCGTTCTTCATAGTGACATTTTATCGGAATAATTACGAGGTGACATTATCATAGAATAGGTCAATTGAAAAAGTAAATTCCGGTTTGCAAAAGTAAATTCCACAGTTTTTGCAAAGCAAGAGAAATCTATATTTTTCGTGTTTTTTGATGAGT